>NZ_NPDQ01000002.1 GCF_002812125.1 Leptospira brenneri | reverse complement strand
CTCGCGGGACGCGGGGCCGGCTGACGGTCGTCCGACCCAGGGGCCCCCGGCGCGGCCGGGGGGCCCCGGGGCCACGCCCCACCCGCCCCCTGGAAGGTATAGATCCCCGCCCTATTTGGACTGGGTGGGGTTATCCACCCGCCACCCAATGGCTTCCATTTATCACATGTTTGTTGGTTCGTAATGAAGAATTTATGGATTGTAATTTTTTTATAGAAGAAAGTTCATCTTTTTACCAAAAGATTTTAAAATCGATAGAACAAACCTTTCTATAAAGGAGAAAGTCCATACTTGGTGTTCAGATAAAAATATAATTTTTGAACCTCAGCTTCCGAAAGGTCGGTATTGAAGTATAAAACTTCTGCAATGTCGGCATCAAGATTTCCATTGCCTAGATATAGAATTGAATTTGTCCCACCACCGTAATCATAACTAACAGGAGTTTGCCCCTTCAAATTTCCATTCCAGTATTCCCGCGCCGTGTTTGTCAAAACCTGCACAGAACCTAATGCCAGAAAAATTGTTTTTGGTAAGGGAAATCCAGAAACAGCGGAAAAACCTGTACCATTTTTACTAAGTAAGTATTCCGGACTCGGATGATCGATAGAAAACTCCCTACCACCGGTAGAATCTAAATTTAACAACGTTACGCCACCAGGGATTGTTTGCACTAACCTCATCACGAAAAATACACTACCGCTAGCAGTAACATAAGTTCCAACGGACGAAGACGATATATCCATCCGAGATACGAATGAACTTCTAAATTGTGCAGCCGGCAGACCATTGACTTGATTCACCCGGAACACTGGTCTTTGTATAGCATTAGCTTGTGCAACATGATTCCCATACCCGCTGAGATCCGACCAAGTCGTAATTCCATCTCCATCATTCAGCGTTAGTTGGTCTGCCTTAAACCAAAGCCGAAGAGAACCCGACCCTAAGATACGCGGCGCAATCATTTGAACTGTATATTCCTTTGTACTACCATCAACTGCGGTCACAATGTATTTTAGAGGAGATGCATAAGAGTTGGAACTGACTCCACTGATTTGTTCCACCCCGTCAATCGATACAGAAATACCATTTGTTTTAAAATTTGCAACATAGGAAGATATAGAAACGATTGTTTCCGAAGTAATGACAATTTGATTTCCACTGATAATCCCGACTACTCCTAAGCTGGGGATGGAATATTCTAAAATTTCTTTAGGAATCGCAGAAACGTACACTTTGCCACAAGTGGGACTTGAATCTAAACTGATCCATTTTAATAATACGGAATCAATAAACTTACGTCCATTGGGATCACAAGCATTGTCAGTAATCGTATTTTTACAGGACAAAAGAAATAGGGCCATCCAGAAGCAGAGTGATATACGTTGCCTTAACATATTAAAGTATCTTCTGGTGTTTTAAAAATCTAAATGAGGTAGACCTAAAGAATGTTAGATTGTTTTTTCTTTCCAATCATTCAGTCAAGTAGAAAACAAGAAATTATTTTCGTAAAACAAAATTCTGTTTAAATTTTGCCAAATTGATCCAAAATTTCCTTTAGTTGAATCGCCTGCTTCTCCTGAATACCTGATGAACAAAAAATTTGTTCCGGAATGGTTTTTGCTTTTTCACGTAATTGTTTTCCATTTTTTGTGAGGCTAACCATCACTACTCGTTCATCGTCTGGATTCCTTTTTCTTTGAATGACTCCACTTTGTTCTAGTCGTTTTAAAAGTGGAGTCAAAGTTCCAGAATCCAATTGCAATCGTTCCCCAAGACCACTAACAGTTGTTTCTTCCTCTTCCCAAAGTACCAACATAACAAGATACTGCGGATAAGTAAGGCCTAGTCCCGCAAGAAGAGGACGATATATCTTCATCAATCGATGTATAGAGGAATACAAAGAAAAACAAATTTGGTTCCTCAAAAGAAGAACCTCATCTGTAGGATCCTTAAGCTTGGACAAGTTTTTCTATATCCTTTTCAATAGCTTCTGGCTTTGTAATGGGAGCATATCGTTTTACAACGTTTCCATTTTTATCGATCAGAAATTTTGTAAAGTTCCACTTGATATCCAAAGATCCAAAAATCCCTGGTGCTTTTGTTTTAAGGTGTTTGTAAAGCGAATCTGTATTTGGTCCATTCACTTCCAACTTAGAAAAAATAGGGAAGGTTGTTAAGAATGTTCTCTCACAGAATAATTTAATTTCTGCATCAGTCCCTGGCTCTTGTTCTCCAAACTGATTGCAAGGAAAAGCGAGTACTTCCAAACCTTTACCTTTCCAACGATCGTAAGTCTCTTGAAGTCCTTTGTATTGCGGAGTAAACCCACATTCGCTGGCAGTGTTTACAATGAGTAACACCTTGTCTTTAAACTGCTCCATCGGAATTTCCTCGGAACCTCGTTTTACTTTGATTTTGTAAAATTCGTCTGACATTTTTGTTCTCCCTATGCAAATTAGATTGTGCACAATTTAATTTTGTTCAATCTTTTTATTTCTTTTTAGTCGTTTTTTTGATTTTCTTTGGGGGTGGGCTTTGAATCCAATCTCCCCGCCCTGACTTTGGGAGGGGAACTAGACCCGCCACCCAATACCGTCGCCTTACCACAGCCAAACGAATCAGGCGACCTTCTTCCAAAATCCCCTAGTTTTTTTACAAAAAAGTTCCTAGTTTTGCAGAATTGACTCGCCATTTGAAGGAAACCAATCGTAATGATACGAATTTTATTTCACATCACGAAAAAGATATTTGGAGCAAACAATGAATATACAACTGGTCTTACGGCCTTTGTTGGTATCTGTCCTTTTCCTTTTGCCTGGATTCCTGGCTGCCGAAGGAGAACTACCATCCCCCCCTACTATCGATAAATCGGATACAACTTGGATGTTAGTATCCTCGGCATTTGTATTTTTTATGATTCCGGGGTTGGCACTATTCTACGGTGGTATTGTGCGTTCCAAAAATGTCCTCTCCACTATGATGCATAGTTTTGTTGCCATCATTGTTATGACATTACAGTGGACCATTTTCGGATACAGTTTTGCATTTTCAGGCGATAACCCTTATTTCGGAAATTTCGATTTAGCATTTCTAAATGGAATTGATGTTGATTCGGTAAAAGGTTCCATCCCTACCTACGTTCACTTTTTATTCCAAGGTATGTTTGCTATCATTACACCAGCTCTAATCTCAGGTGCAATTGCTGAAAGAATCAAACTATCTGCTTATGTAGTGTTTATACTCGTATGGTCAACGTTAGTTTATGATCCGGTAGCACACTGGGTTTGGGCAGATTCAGGTTGGTTATTAAAAATGAACGCCCTTGATTTTGCAGGAGGAACTGTAGTTCATTTGATTTCAGGGATTGGTGGACTTGCTGCTGCCATCGTGATCGGAAAACGAAAAGGTGATCCTGGTTTATTAACACACCCAAATAACATGACTTATACGCTTCTTGGATCGGGGCTTTTGTGGTTTGGTTGGTTTGGATTCAACGCAGGCTCTGGTCTTTCTGTCAATGGGCTAGCCGCACGAGCATTTTTAGTAACACTCATTGCACCGGCAGCAGCAGGAGCAAGTTGGCTTCTCATTGAATGGTTACATACAAAAAAAGCGACTGCACTCGGTGCTGCTTCTGGTATTGTTGCTGGTCTTGTTGTCATCACTCCAGCTTCTGGTTATGTCGGTGTCCAAGGGGCTCTCATTATGGGAGTTTTAGTATCTCCAGTGTGTTATATGGCCATTCTCTTAAAAGGAAAACTACGATACGATGATACACTCGATGCGTTTGGAATTCACGGAGCTGGTGGAGCATTTGGTGCAATTCTCACTGGATACTTTGCTTTAGAACTTGCAGAAGGGATCACATTGGGAGATCAGATGACAGCCCAAATCATCAGTGTCGTAGCTACTGGATTTTATTCTTTTGTAGTCTCTTATATACTGGCGTTCGTGATCGAAAAAACAATCGGATTTAGAATCGAAGAAGACAAAGAAATCACAGGACTCGACCAAGAGATCCATGGTGAAAAAGGATATGATATCAGGTAATCAATATGAAATTAGTCATTGCAATCATCCAACCACACAAACTAGAAGAAGTTAAAAACGAACTTACCAAAAACGAAATCTATCGTTTAACCGTTAGTGACGTTCAAGGTTATGGCCAACAAAAAGGAAAAACAGAAGTATTTCGCGGACATGAATACCAAGTGAACCTTCTGAGAAAGGTCCGTTTAGAAATCGCGGTGAACGATGAGTTCGTTAAACCCACTGTTGATGCGATTTTAAAGGCTGCAAAAACAAGCCCTGAAGGTAAAATCGGTGACGGAAAAATCTTTGTTATGCCTCTAGAAGAAGTTATCCGTATCCGTAGTGGAGAAAAAGGCAGCAAAGCAATTTAACAATCATTTGTTGATCCGAGGGAATCACTCCCTCGGATTCGTAAATTCTATGTTGTCGTTATCATCGGATCTAAAATGTATTCCTGGTTGGATTTACCACCTGGAACAAATGGATAAACACCCCAACTAGCAGGGATTCTTACTTCGATCATCGCGGGTCCCTTCTTTTCTAAAAACCGACTTAGTTCCTTGGTACCTAAACTCCAATCCCATTCCGAATATCCGATCCCAAAAGATTGACATAACAAAGAAAAGTCGGGATGAAAATGAAACTTAGATCCAGAATGTTTACTCCCGTAAAACAAATCCTGTTGTTGGCGAACAAGGCCCAAATGTTGATTGTTGATTAAGATTATCTTCACATTGAGATTCTGTTCCCTTAGAGTAGACAACTCTTGTAAGTTCATCATAATCGAACCATCCCCGGAAAAACAATATACGTTTGCTTCCTTGTGACTCAATGCTACACCAATCGCCGTTGGAAGACCAAAACCCATCGTGCCTTGTCCACCCGATGTAATCCAAGAATTTGGTTTTGAAAACGGAAAGTATTGTGCCACCCACATCTGGTGTTGGCCAACGTCGGTTAAAATATAATGATCCCCTTTAGGTAAAACAGAGGATAAATCTAAAAGTAGATCTTTTATAGGATGACTTTCAGGAATCTCTTTCCAAGTTTTGATTTGTGCGAGTGCGTTCTCATTATGAATGGAAAACTCTTCTTCAATGAGAAAAGGCATAATTTCCGAAATATCTTTTTGCAAACTCAAATGAACTGATTTATTTTTACCAATTTCATGAGCATCTATGTCGACATGTATGATCTTTGCCTGGTTACAAAACTTTTCGATAGCACCTGTCGCGCGATCATCAAAACGAACTCCAATGGCAATGAGGAGATCACAAACACCAAGTGCTTCATTTGAGGCAACAGTTCCATGCATACCCATCATTCCTAAATTCATAGGATCATCTTTTTCAAAAATGCCCAACCCCATTAGTGTTGTAACTGCCGGAATTTGGAAACGAGATACAAATTCTCTTAGCCGCAAGTATTCTTTTTTTGCACCACCACCTAAATATAGTAAGGGGAATCTAGAACCTTCAATCGATGATTTAAATTCCTGCAAAAACCAAACAATATCTCCCCCAACTACCTCTTCTTCTAATATTTCGCTCTCTGCCATAAGTTCGATTTTTTGCGAATCGAAATCAAGGTGCGTAAAAGATTGATTTATTGTTTGTGTTTGAATGTCTTTCGGTAAATCAATCCATACAGGTCCTTTTTTCCCAGAACCAGCAAGATGATATGCTTCTTCTAAAGTTTTGATTATTTGGTTTGGATTTTTAATCTGATAAACTTTTTTTACAATGGGAGATACGATGTCCATTGTTGGCAATTCTTGAAAAGCATCGGTTCCCATTAATGCCAAAGGAACTTGGCCTGAAAAAACCAACAGAGGAACAGAATCCCTTTGTGCATCAGCAACTGCAGTGATGAGGTTAGCAACCCCAGGACCAGAAGAAACGAATACAGCGCTCACTTGGCCTGTGCTCCTTGCCCTCCCTTGTGCAAGAAAACCAGCACCTTGTTCATGCCTTGCTAACACATGCTCTATATTCGACTCCACCAAACTTTCGTATAATGGTAATATGGTCCCACCAGGAACACCTGGGATCCAAGTGATTCCTTTAGATTCTAAAAAACGTATGATATATTGACTTACGGTAATTTGTTCCCGCATAAAGATCCTCTCCTATGTGGTTTCCTCGTCGACTTTCAGCTTTCTGTCGACCGAGGAAACGAAGGAAATTTTATGACAGAAAGCTAAGTATGTATGAGGAGACTACAACGACGACTAGGACGAGGGTAGAGAGGACATAGCTAGACAATCCAAGAACGGGCATGGAATCCATGATCTCGTAGTTAGTGGTTGCCTGATTCGCCATTACACTTAAAATTCTTTTGTGGAGAGGTCTGTCGTCAAGAACTTATTTGGAGTTACCTTCTAGTTTTCTCAAAACAGATAGACTCCCTTGGACGCATTGCGATTTCCACAAAGCAGAACGGATACGATGTTTATTCGTTTTCTTTGGCCCGTTTGATGAGAGAATAAAAGGCAAAAAGAAAACCTAAGAAAAAACCGACAAGAAGCCAAAGTGGTTCTGTTTTTAAATACTCATCTAAGTAGTATCCCCCCAGCACAAAAAGCACTATGGAGGAAACAAATTCAAAACCCGCACCAGCCATCGCCATTGGAGACTTCTCCGGTTTTTGATTGGATGGTTTTTCAGATTCTCCTGTCATTCTAAGATGCGACCGATTCGATCCCACCGAACATTCAATCTCCACAACCGGTAACGGATGGTTCTTTCAATCCAACCGAACCTAGACTCATCATCTCTATAACGAGAATTATGTGAAGAAAATATTTCAGTGTAATGGCATCGATTATCCAAAGCGTCACCTTCAAATCGTTCGGCAATCTCTGGACCTTTTTCTGCTAATGCCTGTCCATCTTTGTATTCGCAAGTAGAGTCCTTCCAATCGATAGAAAAATAAATAATGAGTGCCTTTCCTAAAATGTCTTCTCGTTTCACAAATCCCCAAGCACGTGAATCATGAGAGTCATCCCGATTGTCGCCCATCACCATATATTGGCCTTCAGGAATCTGACAGCCATGTAAAAAATCACAATACTCAAAGATATGGGCACGTCTATCGTCTTCGAATCCTTCCAAAATGAAATGTTCAAATCCAGGTTTTACTTCTTTAAATAAAGCTCTTTGTGTAGCTTCTAAATTATCTAAATCAGAAAGTTCTTTGCCAATCGGAACTTCCTTTGGTTGGTAAGATAAAAATTCTTCTGCACCTTTTTCTTTATACTCGATGAGTGCAAAATGTACGCGTCCCCTATCTTTAGTATCAATATACTTTCGAGTAATGCGGATCGTATCTCCAGGAAGGCCCACCACACGTTTGACAAAACGCTTAGCAAAAATCCCAGTTCTCGATTCTTCTTGAGCCAACGCCGTTGCCGGTGGAATGAAGGTAACAATGTCTCCTCGTTTAGGATCATCAATTCGGAAGAGTTCTTTTTCCGTAAATGGCATGCGGAACGAATAACGCATTTTGTTTACGAACAAAAAATCTCCGATTTTAAGTGTGGGGATCATCGATCCAGAGGGAATATTATTAGCATCTAATATAGATGATTTGAAGGCAAAAACAAGAACCACAATGATTCCGAAAGAAATCCCTGAAGCAGCCGCCCCCTCTTTTGGAGGTTCTTTAGAATCTTGTTTTGGTTTGGACCCGAAGATAGTGGAGAATATTCCCATAGGTTCGAAGCTAGGGAATTGGAATTTTCTGTCAAGAAAGGGGGAAAAAAAGCGCAAAAGACTTGTACTATTTTCGGGAATCGACGATACCATACATGGAGATCTTCTACTTATGGAAACATCAATCCACGTTTTACGAAAAACCTTACTGGAGATGAAAGAGAACTATTCCTTTATCTGCATCAAAACAGGAACGGAAACCGAGGATATGGGTGAAGAGGAAATTTCCCTCTTAAAAACGATCACCGCTGGAATTTTACCTCTCTACGTCAAAATCGGTGGTCCAGAAGCCAGAAACGACATCCGAATCTGCCAAAGGATCGGAGTTTCTGGAATTTCGGCACCGATGGTGGAGTCCGAATACGCACTAAAAAACTTCATCCAAACGATGAAGAACCTTCTCACTCCTTCAGAATTTGAGTCCTATAACAAATCAATCAATATGGAAACCATCACAGGTTATAGAAACTTGATGGATATCTTTGACTCAGCTTCTTTCCAAGCTTTAGAACAAGTAACAGCTGCTCGTTCTGATCTAAGTGCCTCTATGGACAAAAAACCAGATGATAAAGAAGTCACAAGAGTTGCGAAAAAAATCATTTCGGAAGCCAAAAGCAGAGGGAAAAAAACTTCAGTTGGTGGAACCATCACAAAAACAAATTTTGATCTAATCGCAAACGAAATCGAACCGGATTTTATTAATTCTCGCCATGTCATGGTGGACACTAAGAATGCGATGTCGATTGGTGCGATGGACGTTGCCGAATGTATGTTGTTATTTGAAATGGATCTATTCGAATTTTTCTCCAAAACATTTCCTGAAAAAGGTTACTACTATCGAAACCGTGTGGAGATAAACAGAGAGCGAATCGGTGAGAGGAAGGTTCTCTACTTCATTCGCTAAGTGGTTTATTTATTTTTTTTATTCAGTTTAGTTTCTCCTTTTCTCTTTATTTCTCCTAAAAACTTTCATGCCCCCTTTCAAAAGGGGGTATTTCTTTTTATACTCCTACTCACCATCATCAGCTTCTGGAAAGAAAAAAAGTCCAAAGATCAAAAGACTTCTTTTGAATTATTATCTGAAATTCAAATATCATACCTTCCTTATCTGATTTGGATCAGTTGTATCTTTTTTTTATTAGGAAGTACTTACCATGCCTTCCAACTAACAAAAGCCATCTCAGAAGCATTTTTATTTCAAGATGCGGATTATATTGGTATTTCGGATATTCTCCTCTCCATTTCGAAAGGGGAAGGATTTTCGAGCGGATACTACTCAGATTCAGGGAAGGCGAGTTACCTCCACCATCACTTTGCACCAGGACTACTAGTTCTAACACCCTTTGTCAGTTGGATCCCCCAGAAGTGGGGGCTTGCAGTAGCAGTATTTTTTGTTTACCAATTGGCAACGATCCTTTGGATTTTTTGGGCATACCAAATTGCAAAGAAAAATCTAAAAACCAGAGGGATTCAATTCTTGGTTTTTTGGGTCCTCGTCACAAACCAATTGTATCTCTATAGACTTGGATCTAGTTTTCATTTCGAAGTTCTTGTCCTAGTATTTGGACTTTTCTTTTTTTATATTTGGGAACAAAGGAAAGAAATAGAAAACACTCGATCTCAGTTTTTGTGGACTAATTATAGTCTTCTCATCTTAAGCACCATTCTCTATCTTTCTCAAAAGGAAGACATTGGAATCTACCTTCTTTTATTTTTTTTACCGAGGGCTATTAAACTTTTATACAATCAATGGAAAAAGAATCGGAATACGAAGCAAGTGACCGAAGAACCTTCGTCCACCACTGAAGACAGGGTAACCTTTCGTTTACTCATACTGATCTTTAGTATCATATTTTTATGGTTCGGTTTTGTTTTTTTCCTCTATCCTAGATTGGATCATTTGCAGGAATCCATCACTTGGACAAATGTTTTAACCCAAGAATACCACTCCGCATTCAAACAAGTAACAGGTTATAAAAAATCGTTTCAGATTTTTTTAGAGTTAATCATCAGTGGTGGGCTCGGGATGATTCAAATGTTACCCGAAGTTCTCGGAATTGGGCTTATATACGCTACACATATATTTTCCTCAAGACCATGGCACCATGAAGTATATACGTATTACAGTTATTCACTAGTTCCTTTTATCCTGTATACAGGGATCTTGTGGATCCAATCGGGAAAAAAAATAACAACAACAGTTGCCTTCTTTCTACTAACTTGTCTCTTTTGGAAAAACTCACTCGATCAAAATTTTCCATTGAATACGAAAATAGAAAGCCCATGGAAAAATCCCGTGATGCAGGAAGAAATCCAATCGGACTTACAAGATTTCAATCAAATCCTTCTTTCCAATCCAAAGGAACCATTCCCTCGGGTCTCGAAGAAAACTGAAAATTCTCAAGGAAAAACAAATCCCTTACAATCTTTCAATGCCAATGAAAGCACTAAAGAAATTTTCGTATTTTCACAGTATAACCTTTCCTTCTTTGTCTCAGACAAAGTAAAAACCTATCCAATTGAACAAATTAAAAATGCAGAATCCATTTGCGAAAGAGCAAATGTTTGTTACATGGCAATTGCACCAGAGTTTACAGATACATTGTTATGGCCGAGTTCCAGAATTTTGGAATATAAAAAAAAATTAGAAAACAAGATGGGATTTTTAGTTTGGAAAGGAAAACAAATCGAAGTTTGGCAGCTGCCCGAAAAGGACAAAAAAACAAATCGTTAACAAACAAATCATAAACTCGATAAAGTCTAGTTGGAATCTAAGTCAGTTTATCCGAAGTAAGATTCCAAAAAAAAATTCAGAAGAATCATCTTATGCCTACATAGCATCGATTAATTTACAATATGAAAAATTTCATATCCATTCTCTCTTTTTTCGATACGGATTTGTCCTTCTAAAACTAATTTTTGAATGATGCTGTAAACTAGCCCAAGTGCCGTTGGCAAATGACCACCATTATGAACTTTTTTGCCAATGGCCGCTTCCATAAGAACCTTTAAGTCAGATTCCCCTTCCCTAAGACGGCGAAGAACACCCTTCTCCAAAATACTCAGCGTTTTTTTCACAAGAGTGATTGTTTTTTTAGGATCTTCAATTTCACTACCATGAGCAGGTAACATTCGTTTGATAGGCTCTTCTAAAAGTTTGGAAAGTGTAAAATAATAATCCCCTAAACTCCCATCCATTTCCGAATAAATGGCAGTAAGGTTTGCAATGATAAGATCTCCCGAAAAATAAATCCCAGTAGAAGGATCTACAGGAGTGATATGATATAAATTGTGACCAGGAGTATGGAGAAACCGAAAAAGCCTTCCCCCTAATTCCAAACTATCGTTATGATCAATGGCTACATCAATTCGTAAAACAGGGTCTCCCTTTTTAGTTTCACTAAACTTACTATAAAACTGACGCCATCCTTTACGAGATTCCTCTAAAATTCGGTTTAGTTCTTCCTTTTCACCAAATGCTTTATGAAAAAGATCTTCTGTTGCTTCTTCAAAGAGCATCATGGATTCTAAATAATTCCCAACCCCATCCGCCATCGAACGGTAACCGTAATACGTTACATTCTTTGCATACGACTTCAAAACTAAAGAGGAGGATATATGATCCAGATGGTTGTGGGTATAAATAATATGGCGAATGTCTTTAAAAGAAAATCCCTTTGTTTTTAGGGATGCTTGTAACATGGGAACGGATTCGATATAACCGGAATCGATTAGAGTTAACCCATCGTTTCCTTGATAAAGATAGATATTGTTTGGTGCGTAAAATGGTTGAGGTAAAATAATTTTAAAGACACCATCCCCGATGTCTTCCATGTCCGGAATTCGTTTGGGGATGGTAACTTTCATAAATTCACCTTATGGTTGTTTTTTGATGATCAATCTTCTTTCAATTTCGAAGATTTTTTCTGGGATTTTTTCTTTTCCTAATTTCTTTTTATCATTTTCTTTTAGGAAAAGATCCGCACCGAATTTATCCAAAGCATCATTTGCTTTGATATTTTTTAGACCAATGAACTGAATTTGTACTTCACCAGCAGGGATTCCGTATTCTGTTCCTTTGTCTTCCGTAGTGAGAATTCTAGAAATACAAGTGACTGTATCACCAGAGAAAGCTGGTTGTGTGTGGTATCCTTCAGTGAATCCAAGTTCCCAAATAGCATTTTCAGAAATATCTCGAGAAGCCATACCAGCTAACCAACCAAACACGAGTCCACCATAAACCACTGGTTCTCCACCCATCGGGCCAGAAATTCCAGCAGAATACAATTTATCATAATGAAGTGGGTGAGTGTTTCCAACTCGGAATGTCCATTGGTAGTGTTCATCGGTGATGGTTCTTCCATTTTGGTGAACATAAATTTGACCAGGTTTGAAGTTTTCAAAATAAGTATGTCCCCAAGTTACATCTTTCATCTCAGTAGGGAATTTGAGGTTAGGAAGTTTGAGTGCAGGAGTTTTTGACTCTGGAAAAAATGCAGAAGCATCCCCAGGTTTTGGATTTCCTTTCGGTTTTCCATTGGATTGGTAAATCATGATTTTACGTTCGTATTGTAAAACAACTTCGTTCTTTTGATTGAGACAAAGTGTTCTTACGTGAACGATTCCTGGTTTGTCTGGACCTTTATCATCTACTGCTAAAATTTTAGTGCGAGAAGATAGAGTGTCTCCTGGATAAACAGGAAGTAAAAATTGTGCGTTATAATAACCGAGGTTTGCAAGAGCCTTTTCACTGTTATTTTGAACACCAATCGAAAGTGCTAAGTTGAAAACCATCAGTGGGTGGACTAGTAAGTCCGCAAATCCATGAGCTTTCGCGTATTCTGCGGAAAGATAAAGTGGGTTTGCATCCATAAACACTGTCGCGAATTCTTGGGCAAAACTTCTGTCCACTGTGAATTGACGAGGGTGAACATAGATATCACCTACATTGAATTCTTCTAGGTATCTTCCATAAATGTTCTTTTTAATATCAGAAAGAGAAGCTGGTGTTTGGGGAGCTAACTCACCAAAGGGGGACATAGGTTTTTCGGCCATGGGAATTCCTTTTTCGAATGGGATAGGACTAATTTTCCAAGAGAGGTCCTACAGAAAACGATTTTTCCGATTCAGCCGACGGCTCGTTTGGCGTATTCCTCCTTCCAGGCAGTATGCCAATGATACCATTCTTCACGGACAGCGCGGTAACGAACGAGGTCACTTCGCACTTCTAACATGAGTGATTCCAATTCTTCGACACGACGGAAAAGTCGTAAGGTCAAAGCCTCCCACTCTTCTTTGTTCTGGTCCATCCATGGTTCCATATTTTTTATATCGGCTGATCTTTTCCGTAAAATGTTGCTTTTTTAGTCGGGTCACCATTCGATTCATGGATCATGAGCTTTGTTTTTCCGACTGAAGATTCCGTTCCTGAAAAGTACCGCATTCGCCCCATCCACCAAAAAGAATACCTTCTCGACGGAGAAATTCGAATTTGGGAAGGAGAATCACAAATTGTCAAATCGCCCATATTTTTAAACAAAAATGGAAAACAAGAACAAGTCATTCTAGGCTCTTACCCCAACTTTAATGAAAAACAAAGTCTTCTTGCTTTAGACTCTGCAGTCAAAGCCTATAACCACGGAACAGGTGTTTGGCCTATCTCTACACCCAAAGAAAGAATCGATGCCGTTCGAAAGTTCATCGAGCTGATGAAGGGAAAACGAAACCAAATTATTTTACTTCTCATGTGGGAAATTGGCAAAACAGAAAAGGATGCCACAAAAGAATTTGATCGGACCATTGAATATTTAGAAGATACGATCGATTCTTTACAGGAACTCGAAACAACTTCTTCTAATTATATCAAAGAAGGAGGACTCATTGCACAAATCAAACGTTCCCCTTACGGAGTGGTACTTTGTATGGGGCCCTTCAATTACCCATTAAATGAAACATTTTGTACGCTCATTCCTGCTATCCTGATGGGAAACACAGTTGTTTTTAAACCTGCCAAGTATGGAGTGCTACTCCTCCAACCTCTACTAGAGTGTTTTCAAAAAGCATTCCCACCTGGGGTAATTAATACTGTATATGGCGAAGGAGCAAAAGTAATTTCTCCCATCATGGAATCTGGAAAAATTGATGTTTTTGCGTTTATTGGATCGAGTTCTACCGCCAATCTTATCACCAAAAAACACCCTAAACTAAACCGCCTAAGATCCGTTCTGGGACTCAACGCAAAAAATCCTGCAATTATTTTGCCTGACACTGATTTAAAAACAATGGTTCCTGAAATCCTCGCAGGTTCACTTGCCTACAATGGACAAAGATGTACTGCATTAAAAATTCTTTTTGTTCACAATGATGTATTGGATGAATTTACAAAACTTTATTTGGAAGAGTTTTCCAAATGGAAAGCAGGAATGCCTTGGGACACGGATGTAAATTTTACGCCACTACCGGAAGAAGGAAAAACAAAATGGTTACGTGAACTATTAGATGACGCCGTGGTTCATGGATCAAAGATTTTAAATCCTGGGGGAGGAGAAATCAATGAATCCTTTATGTTCCCTGCTATTCTTTCACCAGTTTCACCAAACGCACGTTTGTATCATGAAGAACAATTTGGTCCACTGGTTCCTATTGTTCCTTTTTCTTCTGTCGATGAACCATTAGAGTATATCTTTCAATCTAATATGGGCCAACAAGCCAGTATCTTTGGAAAAGATCCCAAAACCGTTGGCAAACTCATTGATATTCTTGTGAACCAGGTCGCTCGTGTGAATTGGAATGCTCAGTGCCAACGTGGACCAGATTCTTTTCCATTCTCTGGAAGAAAGGATTCTGCTGATGGAACACTTTCTGTTTCGGATGCCCTTCGTGTTTTTTCGATTCGAACTGTTGTCAGCTTCAAAGACAATGAGATGGGACGTAATCTTCTAGGGGAAGTACTGAAAGAAAGGTCATCCAATTATCTAAGCCAAGAATTTCACTTGTAACTGCCTTTCTTTCTCCGATAATTGAGAAAGGTAAGTGACTTACTTGTTTTTAATTTTACGGGGGTTGGAAACATGCGATGGAATTTGTTCGTTTCCTTCCTTTGTCTAGGTTGGTTCTTTTCTTGTAACCAAGTGAATCCACGTGATGAACTTTTGTTTACGCTTATGAGTGGTTTAAATCCTGTCATCACGAGTACGACAGTTTCCGTTGCCTCTTCTGCCAAAATCAATGTTTCCAGTACAAGCGTAACTTTGACTTATCCGGCTTCCCAAAATTTTGGGATCGCCCTTGCCAAACTGCCAACAGCAAATGTTACCGTTACATTGACTTTTACATCTTCGAAATTACAGGTGAACGGGTCAAACTCTCCGTTGACGAATGTTCTAACTTTTACTCCTGCAAACTTTAGTGTTACACAAACTGTTAGTTTAGCCTCCGCCACTCAAATTTTAGATACCTCAACGATGACGATTACTACAAATAGTACTGATGCTTTTTATAACAATGTATCAGGAAGTATCTCGATCAATCATCGTAATATAAACATCGCCTATACAGGTAGTTCGTTTATCTTCAAAGAAGATGTGGTCGCTCCAACACTCACACCAACGATTGGATTCTCATATTCTTCTTGTTCGGTGGCACCGACCCTTCCCAATGGCCTCAGTTTGAATACAAGTAGTTGTGTGATATCTGGAACACCCGCCGATCCACAAGCTGGAACTACTTATACGGTGACTGCAACCAATGGGACGGATTCTGCAAACCAGAATTTAACCATTCGAATTGAACCGACAGTCTACATGGTATTTGTCACCGCAACAGCTTACAATGGAAACTTACAAGGCGCCGCCGCCAATGGTCCAGCCGGTGCTGATTTAAAATGTAATGCTGATGCGAACAAACCCGCAACAGGAACCTATAAAGCAATGTTAACGGATGGAACCAACCGTAAACCTTGTACTTCGGACAACTGTACAAATAGCGGAGTGGGAGAAAACACCGATTGGGTTTTCCAATCAGGTAGAATTTATATTCGCGCGAATGACTCTGCGAGTTTACTCAGTTCCAATGCTGCAGGAATTTTACCAGCAGATGGCTCAGGCAATTTCACAACCAATCCTTATTACCTGAACCATTCTTTTGATTCAGGAAGCACCATGAAGGAATATTGGACTGGATTTGCTCAAACCAATTATTGGCAAGAAGCTACGGCACAAAGCGAAAATAGTTGCAATGATTGGACTAACGGAACCACAACATCACCCGCAAGTAATGGTGGAAGGGTAGGTGCATCCAATAGCACTAACTATTCGGCTCTTCGAAATGGTGGCGGGAGAAGTTGCTCTGCCACCTATTACCTTCTTTGTGTAGAACAATAAAAATTCTAATTTGGAGAATCTAAAGTTTGAAATTTCGAACTCGATCTGATTTTGTCTAGGTCGCAAGCTTACAAATCCAAGTCATTGTCTGGTATTTCACTCACATTGCTGTTCTACTGATTTTTGCTTTATTTGCAACTGCGTTCAAAATCCATTCAGTTTCAAAATTGAGTTTAGTTTTAATTCTATCGACTTCCAATTTACATTGGTTTTCCAACTATAGTCAATTTCCTTTTAGAACGATTCCCCAATGCAAATGACTCCCTTTTTGGAATAGTTTCCCTTTTCCATCGACTTCCCGATTTCACTCACCTTCAATCGAAAGCGAGTATCCTTTGCCAAGTAGGCGACTTCGAAACCGACTGGAAAAGGTAACTCACTTACTTTTTTCACTCGCTTTCCAAAGAAACTGAGTTACAATCTTCCTCCGTGATCCAAATCCTTATCAATTCCCTTGCCGGAAAAACAGTTTCTCTCACCCAGAAGACAACAGACTCCCTGTTAAAAGGAATTCAAGTTTTAGTTAAAGGAAGCCTAACAAGCACAGGTGGAGGATTAGATTTACTCTCCAATGCTTTTTTTTATAAACCAGAATGGAGGGAGGCTTTACAAAAAGCAGGTGTCCAGGTCAAAGAAACTGGCCGTAAGTCCAATGAGAATCTACAGAAAACGATAGAACATACAAACCAAGCATTCGAGAAAGCTCTTTTCAAAGTGGAACTCACTGCCAAACAAAGTGATGATATGGTGTTCGATAACCGGATGGTATCAAGTATTCTTGGAAGTTCTCATGATCAAAAATTTAAACTCACAAAAATAGATATGAGTTTTAGAACGATTGGTAAAGACATCACCGCAAAAGAAACCATTGCTGATTTTAAAATTTCTAAAAAAAATAAATCCGTTCTTTTCCTACCAGGTCTATTCACCGATGAAACCGTGTGGCAGGAACAAACTGTGGAATATAAGGAAAGAAAGATTACCTCTCCTGGACTTGCTACCGAATTACAACAAGAAGGTTACTATCCATTTTACTTACGTTATAATCATGGGCTTCCCATTCATGAAAATGGTAAAAAATTAATGCATCTTTTGGATGTATTTTTTGCAGAAGATCCTAATATTAAACCAGATATCATCTGTTATAGTTTGGGTTGTTTGATCTTTAGGTCTAGTCTTTACCATGCAAAGTTAGAGAACAAAGAATGGCTTAGTAAGTTTGGAAAAATCATTCTGATAGCAGCACCAAACAAAGGTTCATATCTAGAGAAAATTGGATTCTGGTTAGGATTTTTATTTGAAAAAAGCCCCAATGTAGCCCTTAAGATCATTGGTATGATCGGGAATCTCCGTAGTGATGCCATTAAAGACTTATCTTTTGGCCTCATTCGAAAGGAAGAAAAAGGTTGGATCGAAACTATTTCTGGATACTTCGGAGAAACCTACTTTGGTGAGTTAGATGAGACGGATGTTTACCAAGCCTACGCTCTCATGGAAGGAGCTGAAAATCCGCTACAGAATTTCCTTGGTGATGGGATTGTTGAGAAAAAAAGCCTTACCTATTTGACGGATAAAGTTTTTAACAAAAAGACAAACACTGCGTTAAGAACACTCGAACTAAATAAACAAAATCATTTTTCCATCATCAGCGCAAAACCTCTCATCCATTGGGTGAAAGTAGTTTTTGGTGTGGCATCAAAAGATTAGACCTTTAACTTGCCAAGGTTTCCAAGTGTAACTTTACGGACTCGGCTAACGCTTGGAAATCATAACCTCCTTCTAAAAAGGAGATCAGTTTGCCATTTGAATGAGTATCTGCAATTTTTTTTACTTCTTTGGTAAAAACTTCATAAGAGGATGTAGAAAGATTCATTCCACCTAACGGATCATCTTTGTGAGCATCAAAACCAGCAGAAATTAAAACAAACTCTGGTTGGAATTTCTCCATTTCGCGGTGGATCGAGATAAAGTTAGACAAGTATTCCGATTCCCCAGCACCTCTTGCCAGGGGAAAATTCAGTGTAGTCCCAAGTCCTTTCCCCCTACCCCGCTCAGACAAAGCACCAGTACCCGGGTAAAAAGGATATTGGTGAAGGGAGACAAAATAAACCGAATCATCTTCATAAAACTGGTGTTGTGTGCCATTCCCATGATGAACATCCCAATCCAAAATCAAAATGCGTTTGATCCCTTGGGATTGTAAATATTTGGCCGTCACAGCAATATTATTAAAAATACAAAACCCCATTGCGTGACTTGCTTCGGCATGATGACCAGGTGGACGGACTAGAGCCATACCGTTTTTTAACTTTCCCAAAAGGACCTCATCGGCGAGATGAAGACCGGCACCCACGGCAAGACTCGCTGCTAAATAGGAATGAGATGAAAAAACTGTATCTCCATCCAAATATCCTGATCCTTTTTCTTCACAAACAGCTCCCACCGAACGAATGTAATTTGGATCATGGATCGAAGAAATGATAGAAAGTGGAGCTTCCTTAAAATTCCGGTTCCAAATAAAATTTTCGGAAGGTAAATCAGATAAATGGTCTAAAATTGATTCCAATCTTACGTGAGTTTCTGGATGACCGGGACCTGTATTATGTTTTAAAAATTCTTCATGAAAAGTAATTCCTGTTTTTAAAGATTCCATTCTATCCTCCATATACAGTGAATTGCAAAATATTGTTTTGGGAAAGATTTGAGTTTCCACCTATTGATTTAATAATACAACAGAAACCAACTAGTTCCGTAATCGTTCGATAAACGAACTTTTTTTAGGGAATCAACTCATTGAAACAACATAAATCTTTCGATATAAACAATCATTTCTACAATTTCGATAATGATTCGGTCAATCTGTTTGGTGATCTGGATTTTTTCTTCGGCAGTGATCTGTTTGTCGAGTCCAGCACTCCCATAAATTGCATAAAAGGTTTTGATATCGGTTGAAAAAGAAGTATTAAACCATTCTTTAAATACTCTTTGTTTCATTTTGTACTCAGGTCGAATGGAACCAGTTAATTCCCAAACGGAACCATCTGTAAAACGTAGTCTTAGTTCAAAAAGGCCCCGATCCTTTCGAATATAAGTTTCTTCATCGGCAGGAGAAAAATCAATTTTCCGAAGCATCACAAGAACAAGTAAAATGTTTTCCAAATGTTCAATGAGATTCTTTTTCTCGGATCCACTAATTTTTGAATCATCTCCCAAATGTTCTAAATAGGACTCACCCATTCCTTGGAAAAGGCGGGAAACTTCCACCATTCGGTCTTTAAAATTTTTAGGATCTGATAATTCCTCTGGAAACCGACCATAAGATTTTAAATTGAAGTCATTGGAAATTTCTAACATGCCCAAATTTTCTTAAAGCCAGTCATTTTCGTCAATCGATTCGATTTGAATTTTCAGCACCTAGTCAAAATCTTGTCATTACTACCATGAAACAAATTACGACTTCGATCCTCCTTCTACTCTTATTCTCCTGCCAATCGGCATCCAAGATCGAGAAGAGGCAAAATTCAAATGCCTCTGGAAACACACCTGAGTTCATTGAAGGACTCTACGTAAATACCAAAACCATTCGTGATAAAAAAAGGTGGAGCCTCCTCTTCCAAGTGATGAAAGATGCAGGAATGAATACGGCAGTCGTTGATATCCAACCCCATCCGCCAACTCCAGAACAAGTGGCAGAAGCGAAAGCCCTTGGTTTTTATATGGTCGCGAGAGTGGTCAACTTTGAAGGTGGACTCATTGAAAAAACACCTAATACAAATTTAATGGCGTCCATTCAAAAATCAATTCGTAAGGCTTGTGAATTAGGTTTTCCAGAAATTCAATTGGATTATATCAGATATGCGGATGGTGGCACTAATTTCAGTATGAGTTATGAAAAACGTTATGAATCCATTCTTGGAATCATAAAAGACCATAAGGAAAAAACGAAAGACAGCTGTTCGAAAGACACTCGTTGGACGGCAGATGTATTTGGTAGAGTTCCCTTCATTGAAAACGATGTCATAGGTCAAAAAGTAGAACCATTCAGTGAAGAGTTAAATGGACTTTATCCTATGTTGTATCCATCTCATTTTTATGGATTAACCAAACGGGTGGCAGATCCTTATGGAACCATCAAGGATGGACTCGACCTGACAGTCAAACGTGCCAAAGAAGGAACAAAAGCAATCGCTTGGGTACAAGGATTTAATATGATGGTAGGCCCAAGTAAACTCAGTTATACAGATTATATCAAAGTGCAAATGCAAGGGGCCAGAGATTCACTTGGCCACGGATTTATTGTTTGGAATGCAGGGAATGAATACATCGATACAATGAATGCATACGAAAAATACAAATCAGAACCTACTCCAAACAACCAAAAGGTAAGTCAAAACGGAGAATGATAGATCTTTACTAAAAATGAAACGGTCTATTATAGAAACTTAAAACGCGGGAATTTATTTTCCCGCTTCTTCTATATTCTTTCTCCTGATATAAGCA
This sequence comes from Leptospira brenneri, assembly GCF_002812125.1. Taxonomy (NCBI): domain Bacteria; kingdom Pseudomonadati; phylum Spirochaetota; class Leptospiria; order Leptospirales; family Leptospiraceae; genus Leptospira; species Leptospira brenneri. The sequence goes on along the minus strand of NZ_NPDQ01000002.1, from coordinate 661,365 downwards.
TCCGCTTCTTCTTCCGAACCCAAAAATTGAATCCGAATTTCTTTTAGTTTCTTTTCTTTTTCAGAAGCTGAAAGATTAACATTCTCTCTTAAAAATTCCTTTTCTTTTGCTTCGTATTTAACTAACGACTCTTGAAATTTTGATTCCTTTGCTCTTTCTTCCGCTAAATTGGCCGCACGTTCTTTCCCAAAATATTTGATTTCAATTCGATTCAAATATTTTTCTTTTTCTTTTGGATCCGTAATGGCATTAAACTCTTTATCACGAAGACTCATCTCCATTTGGTAATGGTCGAACTTATCTTCCCTTGAAACCAATGAATCGTAATAAGTTCCGTAAGTTTTTCTTTTTAGATCTTCAAACTGTTTCACTCGTTGTTCCGCCGGTAGATTGGCAGACTGTTTGATAAAGTTTTGTGTCCCTTCCAAAAAAGACACTTGGGATTCTTCCATTCCAAAAATCAAATCTGCCTTATCTCCCAAAACGTCGCGTCGTTTGGATTTGATTTTTTCATATAATTCAACGAAGGATAGGTCTGTTGGTTGTTCCCATTTCCTATATTCTTCTTCATATCGGAAGTAGGATAAAAATAAATCTTTTACTTTTTCTTTATCTGGTGATTCGTATTCGGCTTCAATATAAGCAATGATGGTTGCATTACACTGTTCCGGAGTATAACCGGCTTTACACTTTCGACGCAAAGCCCAAACCTCCCAAACAAAATTGATTTTACCAGACTTTAGATCGTCTAACAACTCCAAGTATGGTTTGGTTCTATCTTCACGAAAGGGAGAAATCGCTTCTTCCCAAAAACCTTCCCCAGTTCCCAGTGGAGATATCCTTTCCATTGCCATTTGTTCTTCTGGTGTGAGGGATTCTTTCACCTGCGAAGAAGAATCTTGTTTTAGGAAGTAAAGTATACCCAAGAAAAAAATAAGAAATATAACAATAACGATAATAATTTTTTTAAAATCCATTCTGAATGTATTGAAACCTAACGTAACTTATTGAGGAATTTAGACGATCATTTGTTTGGAAATAAAAAAGCCGGATGGGTATCCGGCTTTTGACACTGGGTTTTATAAACCAGCTTTTGCGTTTTTGGCGATGTTTAAGTAATGACCTTGCACATCATAAAAGTTTTGTCCACTCCAAGCCAAGTTTGTTGCTTGTAAATGGTCAATCCCTGTGGCAAACCAATAAGAAGAAGGTGTTCCTTTCCAAGTTCCCCATTTTTGAGAATTGAGTGGAACCACTCCATCATTACCACCACCGAGTCCATAGAAAATTCCACCGGCCCAAGTGATTGGGTGAGTGAGTGCCATGATCGGGTGTTGGACAAGATCAGCCCAAGCCATTTCACTACCATAAGAGTAGTATTTGATTCCCGATTTGTTAGGAGAGTTTGTATTAAAAGTTTTTACGTAACTTACAGTCAGTGATTTTCCCATAGCAATTACATCTTGTGGGCGACCATCACGATAAACTAACTTTGCAAGTAAACTAAGTGCAGAGTTTGCGAATGGTTGTAACCAACTAGGAATCACTCCGAGAACGATATCAGCCATCGGAGCCCCTTGGTGAAGGGAATTGATAGTAGTGACAGTTTGAGTTTTTCCATTGAATCCGAGATTGGATACCATATAACGAATCACAAGTCCACCTTGGCTATGGCCCATCAAATGAACCTTAGAACAACCGTTTGCTGTCATCCAAGTAGAGACTGCAGATTGGATTTGGCTGGCACGAGTAGGAATAGAATTGCTTGCAGAACTTCCAGGAGTGGTGACTTTTGCACCTTGGCTACGAAGATAACCGTCAAGGCCTCCCCAATACTTTACGAGTCCACCAGCTAAACCTTGGGTATCATCAAAACCAAGGATCCCATGAACAAGTGCAATGCACTGACCATCAAGAGGACCGGCAAACAGACCGGAGGTGGGGACGGAGAGAAGGGTCGCTAAAAACCCAATCACTAATTTCTTTTTCATATTTCACCTGAACTTTCTATGTTTTTTACAACATAAGTTCACATTATTGACATGAGTCAATAACTTATGGCAATATTAAGGCAAATGTTTCGGAACGATGTTCTTAACTAACGCTGTATGTTCTAGACTAGTAAGAACCTGATGAACCAATCGTGCGGCTGGAAGTCTTTGGTCACGGCCAGGATTTTCAGTGATTCACCTGATCCTTCCCTCGTAAAACTCGACTCCATTCGAGAATTAAAAATCTTTTCCCTAAAAACCCAATTCTTGCAAGTGTTTAACGGGAGTTAGCTCTAAAGAAGGAAAAACTCCTTCTACTTCTTTGAAGTTCCCTTGCGGAATGTACACTTTAGAGATTCCAATCCCTGCAAGTTCTTTGAGTCGTAAACTGATTTGACCCACACTTCTCACTTCTCCGGAAAGTCCGACCTCGCCGAGAAATCCAATCTCTCTTGCAACTGGTTTGTCCTTAAAGGAAGAGGCTATGGATGCGGCAATGGCAAGATCAAGACTGGGTTCATCAATACTAAGCCCACCAGCAAGATTACTAAAGATATCTGATTCGGATAAAGGAAATCCTAAATACTTTTCAAGAACGGCAGAGAGTAAAATCACACGACGATTGTCTAGTCCTTCCGCCATACGACGTGCTTGTCCATAAGAAGATTTGGTCACTAACGCCTGTACTTCGACACTGATGGCACGAGATCCTTCCATCACAGAAGACAATACGCTACCGGAACGTTCTTCTGATTCAGGTGAAATGAATAAACGATGGCGATCTAAAACCTCTTTCAAACCACCAAATACCATTTCAAAGATAGCTGTGTCTCCCACAGCGCCAAAACGATTTTTCACAGCACGAAGAATGCGGTAATAATTAAAACGGTCTCCTTCAAAATACAAAACAGTATCCACCAAATGTTCTAAAACTTTAGGGCCTGCAATTTGGCCTTCTTTGGTGATATGACCAATGAGAAAAATGGGAACCGAGGTGCGTTTTGCAGTCTCTAAAAAGATTTGCGAAGACTCGCGGAGCTGAGTGATGGTTCCTGCTTGGTTGACTAAACTTTCTTTTAGAATGGTTTGGATGGAATCGATAAAAACCACTTTGGGATTTAGATCAGAAATCATTTGCGAAATATTTTCTGCATACACTTCCGAAGAAAGAAGGATGTTATCGGAATGAACACCCATTCTTTTGGCCCGAAGTCCAATTTGGGATGCTGATTCCTCTCCAGAGATATATAAAACCTTTCCTTCGCCTGCAATGTTTTTGGCTATCTCCAAAACAAGAGTGGACTTACCCACTCCTGGCTCCCCACCAACTAACACTAAACTGCCGGGAACAATTCCTCCACCCAGAACCAAATCGAGTTCGCTAAACCCTGTGGAAGTTCGGATATGAGCATCACTCACTACAGAACCGATGGATTTTGGATCTGTATACTTTCTGTCCTTGGGTTTTTGTTGGGTGGGCGAATCAAACCGACCAGAAGAAGTGTTTGTCACTTCTTCAATTTGGTTCCATTCCCCACAAGACGGACATTTCCCAGCCCAACGACTGAAACTATCCCCACAGGATTTACATTGGTATTGGGGAAGTTGTTTTTTAGCCATCAGTGTTCGAAAAGGTTATGCACTTCTAAAAGATCAAGTTCCACTTGGGTTTCCAAAAAAGCAAAACAACGTTCGGCAGTTGCAAACCGATTTTCACGGATCATCATCTCGGTGAGGATGGATTCAAGAGCAATTAGAAACCGAACATCTGTCGAGGCATAGTCCACTTGGTCTTTGGTGAGGATCTTTTTTCCCCAATCCGAACTTTGATTTTTTTTATCGATGTTTTCTTCGAAAAATTCGCGGATGAGTTCTTTTAACCCGTGTTTATCGGTGTAAGTTCTAGCCAGTTTACTACCAATTTTTGTGCAAAAAACATTTTGAACTTTAATCCCGAGTCTTGCCCGGAGAAAAGTCATGTCCATTCTCGCAAAATGGAAGATTTTGGTAATGTCTTTGGATTCAAATAACTTTTGGATGAGTGGAGCTTCTTTTTGCCCAGGAAGGATTTGTACAAGAGCGACTTTATTTTTAGAGTCAGAAATTTGTACAACACAAAGTCTGTCCCTTCTAGGATTGAGTCCCATCATTTCACAATCCACAGCCAACCGGTCATCCTTTTTAAAGGCTTCAAAAAATTCTTCGTTCAGATCTCCTTGTAAGACTACTGGTTTTATAGTTGAACGTTTTTGGGTCATAATGGCTTACTATGGAAACTACCCTTTCAAAATCATCAAATAGATTTTTCCAAGATGAAAATTCAATACAGAGTTCATAATTCCGTCACCATTTCGAACTTCCTTCCCATTAAGGCAGGAGTTTTCCAATCCGAATGTAAAAAATTCGAGCTTTTACTCTCTTCTACAACAGATCCCAAAACGGGAACTGTCCTAAGTCCCAAACTCATTTGGCGGGAATCAACTAGACCCGAAGTGGGATTTTCTGTGGATCATTTAGAATTGGAATTATCCATTCTACCAGAAGGTGGTGGGTTTTCCCTCTTTCAACACGGATACCAGTCTTGGTCCATTGCGAGAAAAGTAGAAAGTACATCGGTAGACAAACCTCCCTTTTTATCTTTTTTGCAATATTCACAAGAGAATGTTTATTCCAAAAACGAATCCAAAGTAGGTAAGTTTATCTCTGAATATCTAACTCTTGTTTTTAATAAAGTGAGCGGGGTTGGAATTCTTTACGCGCCCATCGAACAGGGAGAATTCGGAACTAAATTCGAAGTCGTTTTTGGAAACGAAGGAAATGTAACATCCGTTAAGGCAATTTATGATATCCATTGTTTGCCTGACCTTCGCCCCCATACAAAACTAAGCATTGCAAAGATCAAAGTCCTTCCTTTTAAAGGAAGTCCAGAATCGAAACTTGCCAAATACTTTGAGGAACTTGGAAAAAAAGAAGGTCCTACCAACTTACCAAAAAAAGTCCCCACTGGTTGGTGTTCTTGGTATTATTATTACACAAAAATTGATCAAAAAATCATTTTAGACAATTTAACAAAGGTTAGAGAACTTAATTTACCTTTTGAATTCTTTCAAATTGATGATGGATACCAAAAAGAAATTGGAGATTGGCTCGTACCCAATGATAAATTTCCAGGTGGGATGCGGATCCTTGCTGATGAAATCAAACGAGTGGGACTAAAACCAGGGATCTGGCTTGCTCCCTTTCTTGTTAGAAAAAAATCAGAATTCTTTCGTAAGTATCCAGAGGCAATACTCAAAGATCAAAATGGAAAACCGGTGCCTGCCATCTACCAACCTCTTTGGGGAAGTGGTTATACTTATGCACTCGACATCACTCATCCTACAGCTCTTGCTTATTTGGAAAAAGTTTTTTCAACTATAGTCAAAGAGTGGGGATATCCTTATTTAAAATTAGATTTTCTGTATGCGGGTCTCCTTCCTGGAGATTTATATAACAAAACCTTATCACCACAAGCCCGTTACCGGAACGCGTTAGAACTCATTCGAAAAGTAGTTGGGAAAAACACCTTCCTTTTGGGATGTGGAGCACCTATGTTGCCATCGGTAGGAATCTTTGATGGAATGCGCATTTCTTGTGACGTGGCGCCCTTTTGGAATCCCGAACGCTTACGAGTCCTCTTACAAGATCGAAATGCACTCTGCACAAGAAACGCACTCATTAACGACATCACTCGTGCCTCCATGCATAGAAACCTTTGGCTGAATGATCCAGATTGTCTTCTTGTCCGCAAAAAAAGAAACAAAATGAACGAAGCACAAACCAAACTCATGGCTTCCGTCATGGCCGTGTCAGGCGGGATGTTGTTAGTTTCTGATGATCTTACAAAATTGGAAATGGACAGGTTGGATCTTTTGAAAAAGGCATTCCAATTAAATCGGGAGTGTCAAGCCTATACCCCAGTTCCCATTGGTATCTTTGAAGATGAGTTTCCGCCAGCCCTCTATAACCCTGCAGGATATCTGGGAATTTGGAATCCAACGGATGAAGAAAAAATCATTCGGTTTGCTGTTCCCCAAGGTTTAAAAACCAAGGAACCTTTTTTGGACTTTTGGACAGGGACTATGGTGAACCTTAGGATCATTGGTGGCCATTTCGAAGTCACTCTCCCGGCATTTGGTTCAGTGGTTGTTTCCGTTTGATTCAGAAAATTCATTGACTACTTTTCATTTTGACTTAGAATTTTTGCAATTCGTCGTAAGAGGTTTTTTATGCGTATGATCAAACATTTGAGTATAGTTTCCGTAATTGCGGTCTTACTTTCATTTAACAATTGTTCTTTCCTAGACTCTGCTTCTGGTAGCATCAGCCGCTTGGGTGTGTCTGTATCAGACTCTGCTTCTGCCCTTGTAAAATCAGTTTCTAATAGTATCTCGTCTATTTCTGACAGCGGAAAAGAAAAGGCTATGAACGAGTACAAAGAAGATGTAACTGCAAGTGTAGCTTTACAAATTCGTTACGAAAACCAAAAACAAGAACTAGAAAACCAACTTTCTATCATAGCGAAATCTCATGGAGTTGTGGCTTGGAGATCTAATAGTGCAACTTACATTGCAATCGGACAAGGTTTAAAACAAGCAAACCTCTCTCCTTCTGAAATGAAAGCAGTAGCAGCAGACGTAGCAAAACAAAACGCAGTAGTCGCAAAACTGATCGTAGACGGGTACAATCTATAATCCAGATCCTCTTTGGGCGGAAAAACTCCGCCCTTTCCTATTTTTTTTTACTGACCTATTCTTTTATTTTCTCGTCCTTACAAGCCGTATCAAACCCTAATCCTTACGGATTTTTATATATAGATTCCAACTCGGGACAATCTAGTGGCGGACATTCTGCCCTCCGATTTGGAGACAGAGTCTACCACCTCCAATATTCTTTTGAAGATAAAATCTTCCATATTGTGAGAGAACCCTGGGAAGACTTTCGGTTTCAATACGGAGTGGTTCAAAATCGCAATATAGAATTTTTTCAGTGGGAAATTTCTGATTCCGCAAAACGTATGTTACGCCAAAAGTGGAACGAACTCTATTTGGTGCAGGAAACCCACATCCAAAACCAAAAAAAATTAGAAAGAGAACTAGAATCTTTTGAGATCAATTCCGAAGGGAAAAAAAATAATCTACCCGTTCCAGGATTTGGATACTTTACAAATTTACCGGATCCTGATTCTCCGATTCCCCATTTGTTTTCCTTTTCCAAAGAAGAAAAAGAAATTTTGGAAGAATCAAATGTTCTAAGAAAAGAGGGTTCACCGAACCTTCCTTTCCCAAGAATAAAAAGACCCTTACCTAAAACGGACTCACCCTATTCTCTCATTCATACCATCACAACCGATACAGAAAGCTTGCTGACCTCACAAAAACATTTTTTTGTTCGGAGGTTTCTTTTAGATCCTGTCCAACTCTATGAACCGGCTTTTTTACAATTAAATGGCCCTGAGTTTACTTTAAGTGAACCAGAAATTACAATCTGGAAAGAATACCAAATTAGTTTAATAAAAGACTTACGATCCTGTGTTCTCGGTGCGGATTGTGATGATTGGGAAGAGATGACCCTTCTCTTAAGGATTCTTTACATAAACAAATCCATTTCAGAAAAAACAATAGTTTTTCCCAAAAAAAACTTAGATGGGTTTCAGTATCTTCCTCTTATCGATTTGCCAGAATTCGTTCTCGCCACCAAACAAAAAGAATACGCTATTTTGTTCGCATCTAAAAAAAAAGTTTTTAGTTCGGGTTATGATTCGATTCAATTTTTAAACTGGGAATCTTTTCTTCTTCGATACCAAAGTTTTTTAGAATCAAACTCTCCTCAATATGAAGGAATGGAATTCAATTGGGTCGGAGAAAATCCATACAAAAATCAATTTGGTTCTTTTTTACCACAAGAAAACAAAACAATCCAGATTTTAAAAGATGAATACGAATCTTACACAAAAGGAATTCAAAATCTTTATTCATACCACTTAACACATCAAAATTGCACATCGGAACTGTTTCGGTATATGAATGAAATGTTTCCGGAAGGGAAAATTGGGAATGAAGTTTTTTGGGATCCTTTATCCAGTCGAGTGATAAGTCTTAATTTTGTTCCCGCAGTGGCAGCGTTAAAGTTAGAATCTAATTCTGGAACCAAACAAAAAAAAGTTTTTTTATCCTATCGTAATCTTAAACGAAAGAAACTAGTTAGTTTTTCAGAAAAACATTTGCAGGAACGTTTTGTTCCCAGTTCGAAAATTTATAAATCCAATCCGATGGATCATCCTTTTTTATTCTTCACAGAAGAAAACATTTGGAATCGTCCGATTTTTGGTTTGGCCAATACCGTTTATGGACTCGGATATACGGGGATGGGAATTTTGACAGCTCCCGTCGACAGAGGAGAAAAATTTTCCAAGGGAACTGAGTCTGTATTTTATAGCCTTCCGGAACTTGTGTTTTTTAATATCCGTAAAGGACATTTCCCCTATATCGCTGCTGAAGAAATCCCAGAAGAGTATTACGAAAAAGAGCCATGATCAAAACAATCTACTTATACATTCCCTATCTTTTCCTTTTGGGCTGCCAATTCCTGCCTACGAAACCTTGGTTCCTTCCTGGGGAAAAAAATATTTATATATTCATTGCGATCTTTTTTATCACCCTCCAAACATTTTTACTTTTTAGTTTGGCAAAAAACAACGATTTGGTGGATAAAATCAAAAAATACATTCCTGCGGGTTGGATTTTCGCTCTTCTTTTTTTTATTTTTTTGATTTTATTTCCCATCCGAAATATGAATTGGGGGGATGGCCTTTTATTATTAGAAACCAATCTTTTAGAAACAAAACTCTTTGGATTCCAATTTACTTTAGATGAAATTTTAGAAACAGCATTACATAGTCAGGTATCTAATCTATTATTTAGATTTGGTTTTTCTGATGATCCAAGAATCTCGTATACCTTTTTATCACAACTGGCAGGGATAGGAATCTTATTTGGTTTTTTGTGGACTGCCAAAAGGGAAAACAAGTCAAACACAGCCTCCATCCTCGTTTTACTTTCATCAGGTGGGATTCTATTAACCTTTGGATATGCAGAAAACTATACATTGGTAACGGTAACCCATCTTTTGATTTATCTTTTTGTTTCTAAATACACGAAAGACCCCAAAGATAACAATCTTTTGTTATACGGTTCTACTGCCCTTGTATCCATTTCGATGTTATTTCATTTGGTATCAGGGTATTTGGTGCTCCTACTCATCTACTTATGGTATGTTCACTCACCAAAAGACAAAAAGATAAAACATCTAGTTGGCTGTGCTATTTTAGGTCTTAGTATCCTCACTCCCTGGTTTTCGTATTTTTTATTTTTCCATGACCCAGCCATTGATCGAAATAGTACACACTTAATCCATCCTCCCTTTTATCCCAAAAGCCGTTTGGTTTCCTTAAATCATTTCAAAGAAATTCTTTCGGTCTTGTATTGGAATGCTTCGATTGCGAGTTTATTTTTATCCTATCAGTTTTTGTTTTTCAAAAAAGAATGGAAGGCCTTTGTCGAAAGGCCTGAAACAAAAGTAATCTTGGTTACTATTTTGGCTTTTTTTCTACATGGATTTTTTCATAATCCTCAACTAGGTTTCCCTGCCGATTGGGATCTCATGGGATTTTATTGGTTACCGATCACTTTCCTCGCGCACCAGTTCTGGATCCAATCCAAAGAAATTTCTATCGAATGGATTCCCTCTTTTTTATTCGGAACGGTAGTCGTAATTTTTTCAGCGATCACCTTACACCAAACAAACCCAAGCAGAGAACTACTCTGGGAAACTACAAAATCAACAATCCAAAGTTATGTGAAGGAAAACAAATCTTATATAGACAATCTACCCAAAGAAGATAAAAAGTTTTTTGCAAAAGGTGATTTTTTATTTTATAAAGGAGAGGTGATCACGGCAAAACTATGTGACTTTCCAGAAAAACAAAATCTCATTCAAAAAATGAATCACCATAGACGAATCTGGAAAAAAGGATTCGAGGATGGAAGTTTTAAATCCAAAGAAATTCTTGGTCAGTTTTTGACAGAAGCAACGAAAACCAATATCGAATACATTAAATCTCTAGAAGTAAATAAGATATGTCATCGGCCGCTTTAGAGGAAGTTTCTAAATACTGAATGTAGTTGTTAATTTCTGTTCTCATCCCTTCAATCCGATTTTCGCCGCCAGGAAGTTGGATTAAAGTTTGAACCAAAGGATGGGTGCTAGATGCAAGTAACCCATCCGAATATAAAAAGAGAATGTCTCCCGTTTCCACAGAAACTTCAATTTCCTTAAATTCCATATCTTTTAGAATTCCTAAGATTTGACCCGACTGATCCTGTAAGAGCAAAGGTGCTTTTGTTTCTTTTTGGAATATAATGGGAAAAGGATGACCACCCCTTGCATAAGTAATTTTTTTCTTTGGATGATCCACAATGATACTAATGGCCGTCATACTATGAGTACCAATTTCATTACAAAGTTCCCTGTTCAAACGAGAGAGTAATTCAGAAGGTGCAATCGTTGTTGTTCGCGCCAATTCTTTATGGATGGTAGTCATAAGAATTGCGATCAGGCCAGAAGTGACTCCATGACCTTCAATATCACCCATCAGAATCAAAGTGCGATCTTCATCTAAAGGTAAAACTTGGAAAAAATCTCCGGATACAAAACTGACCGGTTTGATATCGGAAAAGATTTTATGCTTTAAGGTGGGTAAATTCATTGTTCTCGTTTGAATTTTTGCAGCTAACCTAAGATCCCGTTTGATGGACTCATCCATCGATTCTTTATCTTTTAAGAAATTATAATATTCAAAAGCACGTGAAATCGCAGCTTCGATCGATTTGGTATGAAATGGTTTTAAAATAAAATCAGAAGCCCTGTGGTACAAAGAAGAAACTACCGTTTGGATGTCATGTTCGCCAGTCATCATAAGGACTTGCGTTTTTGAATCATGTGCTTTGATTTTTGGCAAAAGATCCAAACCCGTAGTTTGGGGCATATTCACATCCAAAAACACAATTGGATTTCGTTCTCCTTCAAAATATTCCAGGCCTTGGAGAGGATTAGTGAAATAACGTACAAAATATCCGAGCCCATTGATGATAAGCTCTAATGTTTCACAAATCTCAGTGTCATCGTCAATGATGAGAATCTCGGGTTTAAAAGAATATTCGGACATCTACTATAGGTATCGGCTAGGAAAAGGCTTATTTTGAGACCAATGTGAATTTTAGTTTTTCTTTCACCTCTTCCACTTTTTTAAAATATGCCTCATGGAAAACTTTTTTCTCTAAATAAACATCGGTACAAGAAATCATTTCTCCATATTTCCATTCATAAGGTTCACCATTTTCATAACGAACTCTGTTCTGGTGGATTTGTGAAGACAAACTACGAAGGTTGGTTCCCCGAAAATTTTTCACAAGAGCGCGAAAGGTTCCCTCTTTTTCCGGATCAATAAAACGAAATTTACGAGAGAATAAAACAGCATCATGAAAATATTCAGGAACATTAAAAGCCCCTGATGTTCCCAACCTTTTGGAAAGTACACGAATGAAATCGGTAAATTCATTTAATACATTGAGTCCTGGATATTCTTGGCCAAAGTATAATTCTTTTTTAATGTCACCAGGTTCAAAATTGATATTTTGAGTGAGGAGCCAATCGATATAAATCATTGGAAACTGTTCATCATCACCTTTCATCTGGAATTGGGAAACTTTCAAACGAGTATGAACTAAGATTTTTCTGTTTTCTGTTTTTATATAAATACGATTATCAAAATTATTGAGTATTTCCAACTCAATGATAGGATTTGGGAATCCACGTTTTTCAACAGCTGCGATTAATCCAGCGCTCACTAACAATTGTTCTACTTCATAATGAGTGAATCGATTGAATAACCTCGGCTCCATGTTTAAGGAAGTGTTTAATTCTTTGGAAACATCAACTAAAGACAGATCGTCTAAATTTAGCCAATCAGATTCGTTTTTCTTTTTGTCTGTAGATGAAAAAACACCCATCACTTTTCACCAAATGCTGTAATTGTATTAAAATGAATTTCAACGGTGTCGCGGAAATCTCGGGCATACCCACCTGCGAGTGTCACAACACAAGGAACATTGAGAGTTTCTGCAAACTTACGCACCATCAAATCTCTTTCTTTTAGACCTTTCATTGAAATTTTTAATTCACCTAGTGAATCATCTTCGTAAGGATCAGCTCCTGCAACATAATAAATTATATTGGAATCAAAATCTTTCCGAATCCTATTTAAAGAAGATTCCAATGTGGATAAGTACTCATCATCTTTTGTATTTGGTTCTAAGTTCACATCTAAGTTAGATACTTCTTTCTTTGGATAAAGATTACCTTGGTGCATCGAAAATGTGAAAACTTTGTCATCATATTGAAAAATATAGGAATTTCCATTGCCTTGATGCAAATCCAAGTCAATGATGAGAGCATTTAGATCAGGATTTGTTTCTTTTTGTTTTCGTATAGCAACTGCTACATCATTCAAATAACAAAAACCTTCTGCCTTATCAGGAAAACTATGATGATATCCACCGCCCATATTAAAAGCAAATTGGAAGTTTTTTGAAAGTTCTGCTGCCATAACAGTACCTCCGACACCATACATAAAACTTTCCACAATACTTCGATTAAGTGGGAGTTCAGAATACATGGTTCGAGAAGTATGTTCATAACTAAAAAGATCATCCAAGTATTCTTTGGTATGAACGAGTTCTAAATCTGCATCTTCTGCTTTTTTAGGTAACAAAATGTCCCAAGACGCATAAACAGGATCCCTTTTGACACGGTTGTAAAGGTGGGAATACTTATGTGCCGGGAACACATGGCCAGGTAATTCGAGATTGTAAGAAGAATGGTAGATGAGAGCGAGTGCATTAGATGCCATTAAAATGATATTTTTGCGAAAAATGACACAAGTCAATTCAATCCGTACAATTTACTTGCAGGAAAAAACAAAAAAGCTAAGAATAGGGAATGCCGGAAGATCAAAAAATCCCCAACAAACGCACAAAAATTATTTGTACCATTGGCCCCGCGTCTGCGAACCGTGAAACCATTCTAAATTTGATCTACTCAGGAATGGATTTGGCTCGGATGAATTTTTCTCATTCCACTCACGATTACCACAAAGATATTTTCGAACTTTTGCGTGAATGTGAGCAGGAATCCGGTAAATCCATTGGTATCCTTGCCGACTTACAAGGTCCCAAGATCCGAACAGGAAAATTGGGTACAGGACCCTTGGAACTTAAAACCGGTGACCAAATTGCCATCAACAACAAGTCGGACTTTCTCGGAACAAAAGAAGAAATCGGCTGTACTTACCAATATATTTTAAACGATATCGATGTAGGACATAAACTTCTGATCGATGACGGAAAACTTTCTTTTGTTGTAAAATCCAAAACAAAGGAAAAGGCCATTTTAGAAACCGTGATCGGTGGGACTTTAAAAGACAATAAAGGAATCAACCTGCCTGGAACTCCGATTTCTGCCCCTGCTCTCTCAGAAAAAGACATCGAAGATTTACAATTTGCTTTGTCACTGGGTGTAGATTATATCGCACTATCTTTTGTTAGACGAGCAAGTGACTTAGAGATGGCTCGCCAGTTTATGAAAGACAGTTATGCAGGCCTTATTGCCAAAATTGAACGTCCAGAAGCCATCCAAAATATAGAAGAGATCATAGACAACTGTGATGGGATCATGATTGCCCGCGGTGATTTAGGAGTGGAATTAGACACTCAATATGTTCCTATCATCCAAAAAGAGATGATCACAAAGTTAAACCAACAAGGAAAACCGGTGATCACCGCCACACAAATGTTAGAGACAATGATTGATAACCCACGTCCTACTCGGGCAGAAGCAAGCGACGTTGCCAATGCAGTGATGGATGGAACGGATGCTGTGATGTTGTCTGGAGAAACTGCCTCAGGGAAATATCCTATAGAAACCGTTCGAACCATGACAAGTATCATCCAAGCGGCGGAAGAATCAGAAATTTATTTAGCACATTTGCGGAATATGGATCGTTCTGAATTTGAAGTAGAACGAACCGCCCTTGGTAGTGCTGCCGAATCAATTTCCAGATTGATCAACGCGAAAGCCATCATTAACTTTACAAGATCAGGTTATTCTTCTCTTCTTTCTTCCGAGTTTCGTCCTTTAAAACCAATTTATTCATTCACACCCTTTCTTGGCACAGCAAGGAAGATGCAATTGTATTGGGGAGTGGAAGCCTACGTGATGCCTATGATGGATAAGTTTCCCGATATGATTGCTTTTATGAGTAAAACTTTAAAATCCGAAGGTAAATTAAAATCAGGAGATACTGTTGTCATTCTTTCTGGGGCACCAGGATCTGTGGCACAAACAGTAGACTTTATTCAAATTCACAAAATCAAGTAACAATTGTTTTACGAATGCCTCGGGCTGCAATGGTTGCTGTAGTCCAGGCATTTTGAAAATTGAATCCGCCTGTGATCCCATCTATATCGATCACCTCACCTGTAAAATAAAGACCAGGGATTAGTTTACTTTCCATTGTTTGGAACTGGATGTCTTTTCGAGAAACTCCACCAGCTGTCACAAACTCTTCTTTAAACACTCCTTTGGCCACCATTCGAAGTTTCATTTGTGTAAGAGAGAGACTTAAACTTCTAATTTCCGATTTGGAAATATCAGAATAACGTTTATTAGACGGTATTTTAGACTCTTTTAAAATCCAATCCCAAAATCGATTGGGAAGTTTCCAATCGGGGTCAGGTGTCAATCTTTCGCCTGGTGTTTTTTCTTTTCTGGATAAATACTTTTCTTCGATATCTTGTGTTTTCTCGCCATAAGTCCAGTTGATCGATAAATCGACTTTATAATCTGCTTCAAATAATGTACGAGCTTCCCAAGCAGACAACCTCAGGGCACAAGGCCCACTGAGGCCCCAATGAGTGATGAGGATAGGCCCTTTTTGTGGTTTTCCTTTGGGTAAAATTTTAATTTCAGAATGAGGAACCACAAGACCTGTAAGTTCCATAAGATCAGTATTTTCCAAAGTTAAAGTAAAAAGAGAAGGAACAGGTGTGATGATTTTATGCCCTAATTTTTCTAAGATAGTCCAAATTTTACGGTTGGAGCCTGTTGCCAAAACAATCCGATCGAAAGTTTCCTCAATTCCCCCTTCCCATAAAACACGAAAACCTTTTATTTGGTCAGTCTCTAAATTAGGATAAATTCCAACTAACCCTTGTTCAAAGTGTATAGGAATTTTTTTTGTTTTTAGGTCATTTAAAAAACATTGAATGATGGTATCAGAACTATCCGTTGTGGGAAACATTCTCCCATCTGCTTCTGCCTTGAGTTGAACTCCTCGTTTCAAAAACCATTCAATTGTGTCTTTCGGACCAAAACTTTCAAAGGCCCAACGAAGTTCTTTGTTTCCACGAGGATACTTTTCCGAGAGTAGTTCTGGATCAAAAAGATGATGAGTGACATTACACCTCCCACCACCAGAGATCCTTAGTTTAGAAAGAGGTTCTTTAGACTTTTCAAAGATTCGAATATCACATAACCCTTGTAATTCATCAAAAATTTGAAGGGCCGCAAAACAACCAGAAGCACCCGCACCAATAATGGCAATTTTGGGTTTTGATGCCAAGTTTTACCACTCACCAACACTAGGCATAGACACCCAAGGTTCCAATAATGGTAAAGGTTTTCCTTTTTGTAGAAGCTCTATCGAAATTAAATCTGGGGATCGGATAAAAGCCATACGGCCATCTCGCGGCGGACGATTGATGGTGATCCCCATTGATTGGATCTTTGCACATGTTTCATAAATATCATCCACTTCATAAGCCAAATGTCCAAAGTTTCTTCCTGTTGTATAAGGATCTACTTGGTCCCAATTGTATGTGAGTTCGACCTCAGGTGCATCCACTTCACCTGTGGATAAAAACACCAAAGTAAATTTACCTTCTGGATGTTCATTCCTTCTGGTAATCTTAAGACCGAGGATCTCCACAAAAAAATGAAGGGCCTTATCTAAATCTTTTACCCGAATCATCGTATGTAAATATTTCATATTTTCTACTATAAGAAAAAATAGACCAAAAGCACAAACCAAGAAATAAACTTAGGGACCTCAAAACGGAGCCAATTTTTCTCCCCTTCCAAAAGCCTACCCAAAGAGACGAAGGATAAAACTAATAAAAACAGAACAGAAACCACTTCTCCTAAAGAATAAAAATGCATTCTCTTTAAAAAATACAAAGTAAATCCAGTTGGCACTAAAAAGGAAATGAAAAGATAAATTCGATAAAAGATGGATCCCGTCTTACGACGATATTGAGGTTCTCTCGTTTTTTTATCAATTTCCCACCTGTGATGACTGAGCCAAACATGAGGATCCCTGACCCCACGATCGACCAAGGACTGGAGATCATCAGGCCTTACAGAAGGATAAGAAAAAAAAGAAAGTAACCCTTGGAATTTATATTTTGTATTCCAAAGATCAGAAAACAAATCGCGGAACACATGTAATTCGGCAGTGACAGGATCGTATGTATGCAGTTGCGAAACAAGTCCATACCGAGGTTCTTTTTTTTCTTCACAAAACGTTCCAAAAATTCGATCCCAAAATATAAACACACCACCATAATTACGATCAATGTATTCAGGATTCATGGCATGATGAACTCTATGGTGTGAAGGAGTGACGAATACATACTCAAACCAAGAGGGAAGTTTACCAATCGCACGAGTATGAACCCAAAATTGGTAAGTGCGATTCAACGCATCAATGATCAAATAAGATTCTACAGGAAATCCAATGACTGCCAGTGGCAAATAAAAAAGTCCAATTCCAATGTTACGAACAAAAGACTGTCGTAAAGCGACGGATAAATTAAATTCTTCGCTCGAATGGTGAACTACGTGAGATGCCCATAGAACTTTGATTTCATGGCTATACCTGTGCGCCCAATAAAATAGAAAATCAAGTAACAGAAATAATAAAATCCAATGGAGAGGTGATGTGGGTGATAAAAAAATCTTAGTCAGAAAGGAAACACCCCAAAAGAGATGATACAACTGACTGTATAAAAAAACCATTCCAAGTAGGATGAGACCATCAAAGATCCGACTGAGGACTCCCAAACTAAGGTCTGCCAATGAATCTTCGAAAAAATAATAATCTTTCTTTTTAAAACGAGTATAAAGTATTTCAAGTAACATTAGAAGAATATAAAAAGGTGCGATGGTTTCAATTAGCCTCATGGTACTTCCTT
Source organism: Leptospira brenneri (assembly GCF_002812125.1). NCBI lineage: Bacteria > Pseudomonadati > Spirochaetota > Leptospiria > Leptospirales > Leptospiraceae > Leptospira > Leptospira brenneri. The sequence goes on along the minus strand of NZ_NPDQ01000002.1, from coordinate 643,967 downwards.
AAAGTTCTAGTTATTGATTCTGGTTTAATTCGAAAAGCAACCTCGTTTCTAAATTTTTTACAAAAGTATTTCGGAAAAAAATACAATTCCGTTATGTGTTATTGGATGAGGAGATATTTTCCCGAAGTACATTGTTTATTTGAGCTTTTGGCTTAAATCTAAATTCAATTCATTGAATGTGCTAGTGAGGCCCAAATTCCAACCAAGAACCAATGCTTCCGGTTCTTTTTTTTCAATGGATTGGATTTGTTTGTACGTTTTTCTAAAAACAGGAGAAGAAACAGAATCCTTGTCCTCATAAACTACTACTTCAAATTCAATAACAGCTTTCGGTTCCTTTGTTCGGAAGTCCCCATACATTTGCGTGAGGCTCAATTCAATAAAATGGGTTACAGAAATTCTAGTATGAATACTTGCATCCCACTCAAAATTACCAGACTTTAATAAAGAACGAACAAACTCTTCTTTGAAGTTATGTGCTGGCGGAATGAAAAAACCATTATAATAATCGGATTCATAAACAGCGTTATCTTTACGATAAACAAACTCTTTTCCTTCAAAACGTTGGGATATAAAAACTTTTCGTATAACAAAAGTTCTTGGTTTTGGAACTGAATAGATTGATTTGGTTTCTCCAGTTTCAATTAGGTAAAACTTCTTTTCTGGAAAGGTTTTACTAACACCAAAACATTGGCTTAGAGAAAAAATAAGGCCAGCCAAAAGGATCAATCGGATTAAGGTTTTCATTGTTTTTATTTCCAAAGTTTAGATTTGTTTGGTGCTTCTCCAAAGAGAAACTGAGAAGGATATTTTTTAGCATTTGCTGTGACTTCTTTTAAGTCTTCAGAAGCGATTCGTAAGTTTTCAATCGAAGTAGAAATATCCCCTTGGTTAGAAGCGAGAAGAGTATCAAGGCGTTTTAAAGTTGTTTGCAACTGAGTGATGGATGCATCCAGTTTTTTAGGTAATCCTTGTGTCTCTGGACTTGCGATAAGAGACTTTACCTCAGCATTTGTTTTACGTAAGTCCACAAGAAGACCTGTGGACTCGCGAGCAAGATCTCCCAGTTTTGCTTCTTGGATAGTTTGATTCAGGTTACGAATGAGTTCCCCTACTCCCAAAAGAATTTTATCTACATCTGCCTTTTCTACCTTATCAAAAAATTTATCCACGGTGGCAGTAAATCGAGAGATGGTACTCGGTGCGGAAGGAATATAAATCGTTTTTGGTTCCCACTCGATAGATAAAGGAGGGTTTTTTTCTGGATTGAGATAATCCACTTCTAAATATGCAGTTCCAGTTAATCCCTGTGATGCGAGACGGACCCGTAACCCACTTTGAATCATCCTTTGAACCGTTTTCTTTAAATCATTCCCATATACACCTTTTACAAAGTCAGGGACAGACATTTTAATGAGAACATATCTTCCATAACGAAGTTCTGTATCTTCATTTAGTTTGTCTGAATATTCATTCTGAACGAAAGTAATTTCCTGAACCGTCCCAACCTTAACACCACGATGTTTGACTGGTGACCCAATGTCCAGACCCTGCACGGATTCATCAAAATAAGTTTCAAGACTAACCGTCCTTTGGAAGATATTCCCCGCAGTGAACACTATCAAAAACAGGATGAGTGTAAAAAAACTAACGAGGACAAAAACCCCAACCTTAAAGTATATTTTATTGGATTGATTCATAATGGAGCGTTCTCCTGTGGGATACGATTAAAGAATTGTTTTACAAATGGATTTTTTGATTTTTCTTTCAGATCTTTTGGTTTACCTTCGGCGATAATTCCTTTGGTCGATTTATCTAATACGATCACTCGATCAGCCATAGTAAATACAGAAGGTAACTCATGTGTTACGATTACAAAGGTAACACCCAAAGTTCTCGACAAACGAATGATTAGGTGATCAAGTTCAACACTGGTAATAGGATCAAGACCTGCACTCGGTTCATCCAAAAATAAAATTTCTGGGTCCATCGCCATCGCACGGGCAATGGCAGCACGTTTTTTCATACCACCCGAAAGTTCCGCAGGGTAAAGATGAGCAAAAGGAAAAAGACCTACCATTTTTAACTTAGTGGTCGCAATTTCATTCATGATGGGTAGAGGGAGTTCGGTAAATTCCTCTAAAGGCAGTCGAATATTCTCGAGTAATGTCATGGAACCAAACAAAGCACTTTGTTGGTACATCACTCCAATTCGATTCCATATTTCGATTCTTTTCTTTCCTTCCGCAAGAACGATATCATTTTCATCAATCCATATACGGCCGCTAAACGGAGATGTTAACCCAATCATATTCTTTAGAACAGTAGACTTTCCACAACCAGACCCACCAAGGATTCCAAAAATTTCACCTCGGTTCACTTCAAATGAAATATCTTCCATAATCACTGTTTGGCCATATCCCGTTGTCAGATGTTCTACTCGAATGATTGGTTTTTCTTTCATATTTTTAAGTAGAAATATAAGACGGAAAAAATCCCGTCAAGAATCGATACAAGAATAATGGAACCAACAACAGCAGAAGTTGTGGATTCCCCAACAGCACCCGCACCGGATGCTGTTTTTAGACCTCGGTAACAACCAATAGAAGCAATGATCATTCCGAAAAAATAGGATTTGAGAAGTCCACCTAAGATATCGGAAAGTCCCACCGCAAGATTTACTTGGTTGATAAAAGTAACCAGAGGAAATCCAAAACTAATGAGTACAACCGCCCCACCGATGAGTCCAAATAAATTAAAAACAATGGTAAGAAGCGGAGTCATAAGAAGTGACGCCACCAAACGGGGAATAATCAGGAATTGAACAGGGGGAAGACCCATAGTTGTGAGCGCATCGATCTCTTCGGACACTTTCATTGTTCCGAGTTCTGCCGCAAAAGCAGATCCCGATCTTCCCGATAAAATAAAGGCAGTCATCAGAGGCCCTAACTCACGAAACAAGGAAAGGCCTACCAGGTTTGCGACAAAAATTTCAGCACCAAATCTCCTCATGGGAATCGCTGATTGGAAAGACATAATGAGGCCGAGTAAAAATCCAATCATTGCAATGATCGGAAATGCATTGACCCCCATTGATTCGGCAACACGGAAAGTATCTTTCCAACGAATCTTAGAAGGGTGCAAAAAAGAACGCCAAAACGAAACAGTAAGTTCACCAGTAAAAGTAATTAGGTATTTAAACTCTAATAATGAATCGATGGTAAGTTTTCCAATTTTTTCAGATCGTCGTAGAGAGTTAGCAAAACTGTCTTTGTTTTTTTTGCTATCGTCTTCAGCAATATTCAATCGATATAAAAACTGTTCACCTAATCCATGCAAAACGAACTGGATCCGCATCTTTTCCGATTCCAAACGAATTAACTTCAAAAACGAAATTCCAGAAGAGTCAGATTCTTCTAGATTATTTGCGTGAACTTCTATTTTACGTGGAGGGGTTTTCTTTAGAATTTCAGAAAAGGCAGTCCAGTCTTTACCCGTTTCTTTGGCGGTGAAAACTTTTGGGAGGTGGATCTCTAAGGTGCTACCTTCCCACAAAAAGGAGGATTGTCGTTGAATGGTATCCACGTTTCAAACGTAATTCTAATTCAGAACGAACCCTAGGCAAGTGATTTTATTTTACAATCCAATCGATTGATTAAAAGATGAACCTTGATGCGGAATTTAATCAGCTATTTGATTGTCTTTTCTGCAGGACTTTCTCTTCTCTTTGCATGCGGAGAATTCCTGAGAAAAAATACAACGGGCCAAACCAAAGTCCAAGGTTTGTTATTTCTCTTTGCCGCTATGTTCCAGACACATACCTTTTTTGCATGTACGGGACTTTACTATTTTTTTCCTCATTTTAATTTGATCCATTTGCCTTTTACCGCATGTATTGGAGCCCTTCTCAAACGTTATTTTTCAGAGCTTTGGGAGGAAAGTCCTGATCAAAATCGATTTTCGATTTGGGAGTTAGTTCCTGCAGGTATTGTAACTCTACTTCTGATTCCGTTTTATACTTCTTCTGCAGAGGAAAAAATTGCCATCCTCTCCCGATACCTAACCCAAGGAGTTCCAGTCCTCTTTCAAATCACCATCCTCATCGCAGTTTTGCCTATACTTTATGCAGCTTTTTACGTTTTTTCCAATATGATCAAATACATTCGCCTAGAGAGGTTTAAAAGTTCAGCTCATCTCCGTTTTGTGGGAATTGTTGTAGGGATTGGGGCTTTTGCAAGTTTAGTTGGAATTTATACACTTTTTTTCCACCAAAGGCATGGACTAGAAATTGTATCCACTCTCATCGCCTTACTTCTCATTGGTGTTTATTTACTAAGACAACGAAGTCCTGAACTTTGGGGGGAAGTGCAAAGGATTGTCATCGAAGAGAAAAAATACCGAACCTCTCAATTGGGAGGATTCAACCTGGAAACTCTCCAAAACCAATTGAGAAAACTTATGGAAGAGGAAAGGATCTACCGAGACGAAAGTATCAATTTAGAAAAATTAGCCAAAGAAATGAATCTTTCCGAACACCAACTCTCCGAATATTTAAACCTACATCAAAAAAAGAGTTTTTTTCATTTGGTCAATCACTACCGCATTCGAGAGGCAAAAGAGTTATTTTCCTCTCATCCAGAAAGGAATATCCTAACCATTGCTTATGACGTTGGGTTTCCATCCAAGTCCACATTCTATGATGCCTTCAAAAGGGAAGTAGGTACAAGTCCTAGTGAGTTTAGGAAGTCTCTAGAACACTAATCCGGTTGGGCCAAATCGGAACCTTTTTTTATTCCGGCTTTACCGATCCGGTCGATCCTGTTTTCAGTTTCTGTTAGAATGGATTCAATCTCAAAGCAATTAGGAGAGATCTATGTTTGGTGGACCAGTTCAGTGTGAATTAGTTTTAGATTGTGTGACCAAGATTGGGTTGGCACAAGGTGTATTGAATTTTTTACGTTACTATCCTATCGCAGGATTGGCATTTCTATTATTCTATGTTTGGCGAAAGGATTTTTTTGAAACGTATCGGATTCAGAAAGTTTACCCCAAAGCAGAAAAGGTTTGGAAAGAATTCCGCCAATCGGCAGTGACACTCATTGTTTTCACACTCATTGCGGTGACGAATATCACTTTGGTAAAAGCGAAACTCCTTCCAAGTGCTGTTTACTTTGGGCCTGTTTCTGGTTGGTCAGGGATTGGATATATCTTCCTTAGTTTTGCACTGATTACCATTTGGCATGAGACTTGGTTCTACTGGATGCACCGATTTGCTCATCTAAAAAAAGTATATCCACATGTGCATTCGGAACACCACCAATCTGTGAATCCATCTCCACTCGCAGCTTATAGGTTCCAAGCAACAGAAGCATTTTTAGAAGCAATCTATATTGTTCCCTTTGTTATGGTTGTTCCGATTCATTTTTATGTGTTACTCTTTCATACCTTCTATGCAATGGTATTGAATATTTGGTGGCACTTAGGTTATGAATTTTTTCCTAAAGGTTGGGCTTCTCACCCCATCACCAAATGGATCAACACATCCACTCACCACAACCTCCACCACCAAAAGTTTCAAGGTAACTACTCTCTCTACTTCAATGTTTGGGATCGTTTGATGGGAACTAACTTTCCATACTACGAAACCTACTACGAACAAGTGGTAGAAGAGAGGGAAAGGAAATCAAAAGAGAGAAAATCAAAAACAAAAATAGCGACGGAAGTTTTAGTTTCATAACCTTGTTTTAAAATTAGCAAATTCCTTGGGTTCATTTCTTGCGTAGTGGAATTTGCTAATAAAAAATTCAAAATGATCCAAAGAATTTTTTATATTCTATGTCCCCTTTTTTCTAGGTGAAACGTTTCATTGATACGAGGTAAAAAATGAAAGAATTCACTTTAATTTTCAGAAACAGCAACAAAGAAGGCGAAAGACCATCTCCAGAACAGATGCAAAAAATTATGGAGGAATGGTTGGGTTGGATGACAAACATTGCTGCAAAGGACCAATTGGCAGACAAAGGAAATCGTTTGGCCATCTCTGATGCAAAAACTGTCCACCCTGGTAATCTGGTCACAGATGGTCCTTATACAGAAATTAAAGAATTTATCAACGGATACATAGTTGTCAGAACGCAGACGTTAGACGAAGCAATTGAAATTGCAAAAGACTGTCCTATTTTGAAAATTGGAGGAAATGTTGAAGTTAGAAAAATTGTAACTCCAGATGACAATGGCTAATCAAGGAGTCAGCATTCTTTCTGATTTGTTCAGAAAAGAACAAACTAAAATGACAGCTGTTTTATGCCGTCATTTTAGTTTGAAAGATCTCGATATTGTTGAAGACATTATTGCAGAAACATTCTTAAGAGCTGCAGAAATTTGGCCACAAAATGGGATCCCCGAAAACCCATCAGCTTGGCTCTATACTGTTGCCAAAAATATAACAAAAGATGGTTTTAGAAAAAAAACATCAGAAACTAAAAACCTAAAAAACATAATCAATTTAAATTCAGAAGAACTTCCTGAAATTAGTTTTGAAGAAAGTTTAATTACCGATAGCAAACTCGCAATGATATTCGCCGTTTGCGAAAATTCGATTTCTCCAAAAAGTAGGGTTTGTTTAAGCCTACAAATCTTATGTGGTTTCAGCGTAGAAGAAATTGGATTTGCTCTTCATTCCAATAAAGAAGCTATAAAAAAAATTTTGTTTCGAGCAAGAGAACAACTACGCCAATCCAACTTTGAAATCAAAAATCTGACAATTGATGAAATCCAACTAAGGATGGACTCCGTCCTTTTAACAATTTATCTTTTATTCAATGAAGGTTATTCTTCAAAAACAAAAGATTCTGTGATTCGTTTAGATTTGATTAAACAAGCAATGAATCTTGGCCTCTCTCTTATGGAGACAGAACTTACAAAAACACCTGAGTTACTCGCTCTCATGTCACTTTTTTGTTTTCAGGCATCACGATTAGATGCCCGGACCAACGATCATGGATCTGTTGTTATTTTCGCAGAACAAGATAAATCAAAATGGGATCAGGAACTAATACAAAAAGGGAATGAATATTTTTTAGAAGCATTTAGCCCAACATCACGATCAAGATATCATTATGAAGCAGCCATTGCCTACTGGCATACGCAAGAAGAATCCTTAGAAAAGTGGAAGTATATTCTCAGTATTTACGATAGTTTCTTAGAAATTTACAGTTCTCCCTCAGTGATCTTAAATCGAATTTTTGCCTATTCCAAGGTAAACGGAAAAACAAAAGCCCTGGAAGAAGTAAAAAACTATTCCGATTATAAAAATCGCGATTACCATTCTCTTCTTGGTTATTTGTATTCTAATTCTAAAAATGATCTAGCTTCTATGCACTACCAAAAAGCAATACAATTGACCAAATCAAGTAAGGAAATTCTACTTCTAGAACAAAAGATCAAAGAACTAATATAAAAGATGAATCAATAAACAAAACACTCAAATGGTTCCTTTTGATTAAGCAGTTGACCGTTCGTCACCTTAAGCTGTATCTAACAGCAATCAGGGGAAAGTTTATGGTTTATGATATCAAAGATAAAGTAGTTCTCATCACCGGTGCTTCAGGAGGGATTGGAGCGGCCTGCGCACGAGAACTGTATGCCCAAGGAGCTAAACTCGTTTTAACCGATATATCTCAAACTTCAGTAGATGCATTGGCATCTGAATTTTCAAAAGAAAGAGTTCTGGCAAAAAAGATGGACGTAACTGATTGGAAATCCATACAAAAAGTTTTCGAACTCACTCTTTCCACCTTCGGTAAAATGGATATTGTATTAGCCAATGCGGGAATCTCTTGGAAAGAATCTGCTTACACTGTTTTTAATTGTGATGCGAATGAATTTGAAAAAATTTTAGACGTGGATTTACTCGGTGTTTGGCGGACAATCAAAACCACCTTACCTGAAATTGTTAAAAATAAAGGCCAAGTGGTTGTGACCTCATCTATCTATGCATTCACAAATGGAATGTGTAATGCACCTTATGCAACCTCCAAAGCAGGAATCGAAATGTTGACAAGGTCACTTCGTGCAGAACTTGCAGGCAGAGGTACCAGTGCGAGTGTTTTATATCCTGGTTGGATTGCCACTCCACTCACGGAAGGTGTTTTTGGAGGCGATCATTTAACAACAAAGATGCGAGAAATTGGATTTCCGTTTTTTTTAAGGAAAGCCATCCCTCCAGAAGTAGTTGCCAGATCTTTTGTCAAAGGACTCACCCGAAGAAAAGCAAGAATCATTGTTCCGGCTCGCTGGGCTCCCATCCAATTATTCCGTGGGATTGTGGGAATTTTTTCTGATTGGTTTTTAGCAAATCACAAACGCCTCCAATCCATGGTTCTCGAATTGGAAGCTAGGACAAAAAGATAGAAACTCGAAAGAATGATAACAAGACTGCCAAAGTGAAATCGCAGATTTTGTGAACCAATCAGCGGAAGTCGCATACATAAATGGTTGTCAATCCTTTCGAAAAAATCTAAAACTACCTCAGAAGATTAAAATGAAAACTACTTTGATTGTTCTTTCTGGAATACTCTCTTTCATTCTCTGGGGTCTAGTACTTAGCTTTTCTCTTGTAATTCTCGGAAATTTTATAGAAGAGGGGCTGATTGAAAAATTGCCTATTTCGTTTGTAACCTCAACCTATATACATCTGATTCTATTAATCCTTTTTATCTTTTATTCATTCAAAAAGAGAACGAAACAAAATTGGATCACCCCTTTCTTTTTGATCATTATTTTAACAAATCTGATCTCTCTTGCTACTTTAATTCTAAGTAACCCTCAAGTTTTGAATGTCCAAAAAAAATCCCTCGATTTTCTTTCAAAATGGAACCTTACTGATGTTATTTTTTATAGTTTCGTTTATATCAAAACAATTCTTTCGATTTTTTAATCAGTATTCATGAATTCTTATTTTCCAGTATAAAATATCTTACTTAGCAATTCTGATCCTAAGAAAATAACTAGTTTCACTACTATAGAATCAAACAAAAAGAATTCTCAACGATTCAAAGTAAGTTTCTTTCGAAAGTCTTGTTTGTCCTTTTATAGTTAGTTGCAAAGACAAGCGGCTTACTCCTTATCATCAGTTCCCAAAGTAACCGGCTCACCTTTTCCACCGACTTTCAATCGATAGTAAATGCAACAAAATTGCATTTACTAGTTGCAACATAGTTGCTTTTGCGAAAATTGGTTTTAGAGGTTTTATGTTTAAATATCTAGTATTGTTCTTATGCAGTTTTGGAGTGGTTGGTTGTGGGACTAAGGATGACGACAAAGTCGGTGATTTTGTCTTGGGTTTGGCTCTTTTCAATGCGATGAGTAATGACGGTACGATTGCTTATGCTTTTGATCCTGACAAGGATGATGAAATTTATCTATATAGCCCCAAGGAAAATCGAACCATCAATGTCACAGAGAATGTGGGGCGAGATTTAGCACCGCGTTGGAGTCCATCAGGTACTAGTCTTGCTTTTAATAGTCGCAGAACGACTCACGGACACAATCGACCTGAAATTTACACTTTAGATTTTCCATCAAAGACGGTGAGAAGAATCACGAATACTGCCGCACCCGATGAAAACCAACGCGCCGCTTGGTTTCCCGATGAAACTGCAATCGTATTCCAACGCGGAACTTATTTTGCACCATCGAAACTTCGGTTGGTCAAACATGATTTGCAAACAGGGACGGAATCTACCTTATACGAAGGAGGTGATAAACTCCATGCAGCTCCAGGAATATCTGCTGATGGAACCAAACTCGTTTTTCAATCTAACAAAGACTTTGCGGGAACATTTCCATCTAGACTATATATGATGGATTTAACCAATTCGCAAGTTTCTAATTTTGCACATCCCGATGTAGATTTAGGCTCTGATGCTGATCCGAAATGGTCTCCTGATGGAAAGTGGGTTACCTTTACTTCGGCTCGTAGTGGTGGTGGAGACTATACTCATATCTATATTACAAATGTGGAAACAAATGAAGTCTCACAACTCACTTTTGGGAATTACAATGATTCTGCACCAGACTTTTCACCTAACGGAAAAGAGATTGTATTCCAATCCAATCGTTTCACAGAATTTGGGTTACATATCGTTTCAGTGGAATCAAAAGCAGTGCGATATATCCGAGCCGGCAGGACTCCGGTTTGGTCGAACAAATCCCTCGCAGAACTCGGATTTTAGTTCTCATCCCCACGGCAGGGATCGAGCGGAAATCCCTCCCCGAATGGTTTTATGGTTTTGTCCATACAGCAGAAAGTCTAGGGAGGATTGGAGGGAGAGCCCGACCCTGCCAGCGCCCCTAGCCTCGTTTTTCCCAACCATTGGGGCCGCCAAAAAAAATCATACAGAAGGGACATAAAATGCTTTAGGGGGAAGAAAAACCGGTCGATTGGGAATGTAGAGAGGAAGAGAAATATGTTTGAAGCAACACATTTCATGAAAACTCAAGACCTTTTGGAACGAGGCCTTGGAGCCGCGACCCAAAGACGAAAAGTGATTACAGACAATATCGCCAATGCGGACGTTCCTAACTTCAAACGTTCGGAAGTGGTTTTCGAATCTATGCTGAAACGTGCGATCGAGTCGGAAAAAATCGAAAAGGACAAAGCAGTTCCTACGAAGATCACAAACGACCGTCATATTGAATTTTTTAAACCTTTAGACTACCGGGATGCCAAACCCAAAACGAATTTGGATTATCTGACTACAATGAGACCCGATGGAAACAACGTGGACATTGAAAAGGAAGTGGTGGAAGCCAACCAAAACCAAATGAGTTACAGCCTTATGATTGATCGTTTGAACCAAAACAACCGCCTTCTCAACATCGTAATGAGGACCAACTAAGGAGTAAGTTATGGGAATGTTTGATTCGATTAATATTTCGGCCACTGGACTTTCTGCGCAAAGACTCCGGATGGATGTGATCTCCAATAACATTGCGAACTCAACCACAACGAGAAATACCAATGGAGATGGCCCTTTTCGTAGAGACCGCGTCATCCTAACACCGATTAACTTAAGAACCAATTGGAAAAGCCCTGTTTATCCTTTTGGTGTGGCTCCTGGCGAAGGCAAAGGAGTGAAGGTAATGAAAATCGAAAAGGATATGAGCCCTCTTCGTTTGACTTATGATCCCACCCATCCCGACGCCATCCAAACTGGCCCGAAAAAAGGATACGTCGAACTTCCCAATATCAATATCGTTACAGAGATGACTGATATGATTTCGGCTTCCCGTTCTTATGAGGCCAATGTCCAACTCATCAATGGTTCCAAAGCCATGATGAACAAGGCCATGGAGATCGGTCGGGCTTAAACGTCCGACCCAGACCCCATCATTTTCCCTTTTTTTAATGTGACATAATTTTTTTCTTTAGGTTTTCTCGATTTGGCCGATGTTTAGAATGAGGAAACACCCATGGCCATTGACCGCATTTCCAATATGAGTTCCCAAACCTACAAACCCTATTCCCTTCTCCCGCAAGGAGACAAGGTAGGAATCTTTCGTTCTGATGAACGCCACTATGGAAAAACCAATGAAGCCAAGTCCCCTGATGAAGTGGCTGGAACTTTTGGGGATGCTTTGAAAAAAGCCTTTGAACAGGTGAATGACCAACAAGTAGAAGCAGATGAACTCACACAAAAAATCGTTTTTGATCCGAACTCTGTGGAACTTCATGATGTGATGATTGCTGCAGAAAAAGCAAGGATCTCTCTCACATTCGCAAAAACCATGTCCGATGGATTTGTCAGAGCTTACAGAGAACTCACAACTCTTAGATAAAAATTAAATCACTAATTCACTGAATCGGAATGTGTCAATAGATGCATATTCTTAAGAACCATTTCGATTCGCTAAAAAATGGGTTATGGCGTAGGGCGACCAAACACGCGCTCTACGGCCTCATACCGAATTTCAATTTTGTCACTGGGACTCACGCGAACACCGCGTTTCATCTGCACTCCATCCATCCTTTCCTCATTGACATAGACCACCCAACCCGCTGTCCAGGAATTTGATTTTCCATTCACTTCCATAATTTCTTCTGTGCGGGTTGTCGAAATAAAACGCATGGCTGGGTCTTCTTTTTTGGATAACTCTGCGAGTAAAACGAGTAGATCTTTGGATTCAAACATTGAAGAGGGAATGGATTTGGTTTCTTCAAAATCCTTTGATAGAAAATGAATTTGGATTTGAGGTTCTTTGGAAATTTTTGATTTGGATGTGAGAGAACACTGGGACAAAAATAAAACAACACCCAAAGCAAAAACAAAAGAGAAAACAAAGGAAAAGTCTTTCAACAAAAATCGATCCTTAACTTTTTGTTTGGTTCTTTTCAAACGCATACACCAAACCTTGTGCATTGAGATTCACATCCAATCGTAATAATTTCCAATCCAATTCGGTAAGCGTAATGGAATGTTTGTTTGCAAGAGTTTGGATCATATTTTCTACTTTTGATTCCATCAAAGGTAATCTTTCTTCTTTGGTTACATTTCCCAACTGCGATATGGCTTCCTGACAAAGACTGAGTCCTTCTTTTAGATCCTCTGCCTTGCCTTTTAAATCCCCGATGGGACCAAAATGAGTTAAATAAGCCACCTCAGCTCCTGTTTCTAAAATTAGATCGAGAGAACGTTTGGCTTCCACAGAATCAAAGTCAGTGGGTGTGGTTGTTGGGAAAATAAAACGTTTCCCATTTTCTAAATGAGGATAAGAAATTCCAAAAGAGTCTCCCGTATAAATCCCATTTGTTTTCCTATCATAAATACAGAAGTGATGGTTGGCATGCCCTCTAGTATAGATAAACTGAAAGGAATGATCTTGCCAAGTAAGCCATTCCCCATCTTCCATGATCCGAATTCTTTCTTTGGGGATGGGTTTGATTTCGCCGTATAAGGAATCAAAATTCTCTTTTCCATACACGGATGTTGCACTTCTTATGAGTAAACTCGGATCCATCAAATGTTTGGCGGTTTTGGGATGAGCCAGTAGGATTGCATTAGGACAGGCTTCGAGTAATGCCCAGGCTCCCCCGGCATGGTCCAGATGGACATGGGTGACAATCACATAATCTAAGTTTTGTGGTTTAACTCCCGAAGAATCCATGGTTTTTAAAATCCTAGGGATGGCGTGAGTGGTATTGGTTTCCACCACCACTCCTCGACCTTCTTCTTCTATCAGATAAGCCGATGCCACTTCCGGGAAGTTTGCATATTCGGTATCAATGGTGATCACTTTGCCCATACATAAAAAGGATAAACGGGAAAAGTGATCCTTGTCAGCCGAAAATTATAGGACGGGAAGAATCAAACAGGTAATTTTAACGTTTTATAAATTGTTTCTGTTTCTTTCTTTTTTGTCTCTCCCGACCAATTCCATTCTGTAGAGGCTGTATCAATGATTGCCTTCATAATTTCATCGGAAAGGATACCCAAAGTTCCAAGCCCTGTTCTTCTTAAGAAAACGTCACTGAGGGATTTTGCCATCTCATAACGAATCGCATAAACTACTTCTGCTAAGATCTCTCCGTCTGGATTCAAAACAGCTGCCAGATTTTTGTTTTTTCTCGCAAGTTCCAAAATGATTTCGTAATGTAAGCCGTAGTGACGAATCAGATAATCGATCGTTTTTTCAGAAAAATCAGTATTTTGTTTCTGTGCTCCTTGGATGAATATTTCCACATTAGGAATCTGCGAAGCATATAAATACTGTTTTGCGGAAATATTAGGTGTGCTTTTCTTATGTAATTTCTTTTGAATCCGTTTCAAGATCGATTCTGCAAAGTGCCGGCTAGTTGTGTATTTCCCACCAGCAGCAGTGATTAACCCTTCTACTCCATCCCTTGAATGATCATAAAGTTCCGATCTTCTAGAAGCAGAATAAGTATCATCAGAACTTTCCACCAGAGGACGAAGGCCACCGTAAGCAAAAACAACATCATCAACAGATAACTTTTCTTTGATATGGGAAGTTTCGTTGATATAATCAATTAGTTCAGAAATACTTTCTTTTGTTAATTTCCAATCTTCCACCTTACCGAAGTAAGATTTTTCCGTTGGCCCAATCATAGAATGACCTCTCCACGGAGCAAAACTAAAATGCCCTTTACTTCCCACATAAAGTGTCATTATATTTGTTAATTTTTTTGTGATGATATAAATCCCTTCCGATCTTTTTTTCGGCATTGGTTGTTCTGTTTTTGGAGATTTGGAAAGGATTTCATGAGTCCAAGGGCCAGAAGCATTGATGGTTACCTTTGAACGAATTTGATGTTCTTTACTTGTAATGGCATCACGAACTCGTAAACCTACTACTTTTTGATCCTGCCAAAGCAGATCCTCAACAACAGTGTAGTTGGAAAGTTTGGCTCCATAAGCTGCTGCCGATTTCAAAAAACTAAGAGTTAATCTTTCAGGACTCAAACAGATTGCATCATAAAAGTAGGCAGCATCTTCAAAATCGCCTAAATTCTTTTCGAGCAGTGTTTTACGTTTATAATATTTATGATTCGGAATTTGTTTGGATTCATCCCAAGTCCACTTACTATCAAAAGATAAAAGGTCATACACGAAAAGCCCGAGCCTTGCAACAAGTCCAGGTTTTGGTAGTACCATAGGATAAGGATAAACTAAATTGGGTGCTATGTTAGAGAGAATTCGTCTTTCTTTGAGTGCTTCTCTGACAAGACCAATCTCAAATTGTTTTAGATAACGAAGTCCACCATGAATGAGTTTCCCGGTCGCAGCCGATGTAGCTCCACCGAAATCTTTTTTTTCAACAAGAGCAACCGTATAACCACGACTTGCTGCTTCATAAGCGAGAGCAGCCCCAGTGATTCCTCCACCAACGACGGTCACATCAAACTCTTCTCCTTCGTATGATTCGACAAAACGATCCAGCTTCAAATTCATACCTTCCCTCCAAGCTCCACCAAACGACTAATTTGTGATCGTAACCTCTCTCTTTCACTTTCGATGTTCCAAAGACCCAAACGGAGAATGAGGGCTGGAAGCCTCCAAGCGGCAATCTCTGCATCGGTAATTCCGCTTAAATGTTTATATGCTTTCAGATACCCGCGGAGGATAAACTTGCGAATGAGAGTATAAAAAATAATTTTTAATTTAGGAGTTCCCGGCCAAAGTTCGGCATCCGTAAACAAAAGAAATGTAAAAGCTACATCAGCTGCTGTATTTCCCTTGGCTGCCGTCATCCAATCAATGATGATTTCTTCTTTGCCTTGGACGATTACGTTTTCAGGATGAAAGTCCAAATGAAGAATAGAATTACCGTTTGGCAATCCAGCAATGTATGATTTTACTTTTGCCTTTTCTCCTGAACTTAAAAAAGACAAAGGTTCTGACGACAAACATCCATTCAATACATCTTTGATATCTTTGTATTTATCAGATTTGATTTGGTGGATTCCGTAATGCAGACGAGCGAGCGTTCCCGCAATATTAAACAATTCCAGAGGATTTTTATCAGGAAGTTTGGTGAGAGAAATCCCTTCCACTCGGTCAAAAATGATTCCGAACCGATTGTCGACCTTGGCCTTTCCATAACATCTCATCTTAGATGCTTTTTGATTGTAGGCTTCAACAGTATTCTCTACTTCTAAATCAATTTCTGATTCCTTTGCGTCAGGAAAAAATAGCTTTAGAATTTTATGATCTTCTAACGCATACAAATCCGCCGACCTGCCTATGGCAATTGGTTTTCCTAGACTTTCTTTTTTGAATTCTATACTCTGTTTCCCCATACCGTTTCCCCAAACTTATCTATTTAAATTGGCAAAGTTTTTCTGATTACTTTTATAAAGATTTTTAAAGACCTTAAAGTTTCTATCATAGATTTTTTTATGGTCCGCATCCGGAATCCACCTGTCCAAAATAGGTATCATAGACTTGATCTCTTCGTATTTTTGAATTTTTCCAATTCCAAAAGCCACGATAGCTGCCGCTCCCATGGCGCCAACGTTTTCCGGGTGAACCACCCTTTCAATGGTTTTTCCAGTGATGTCAGCTAACAGCTGACAGATAAATGCAGACCTTGCCACACCTCCCACAAACCGAATTGTATGAGAAGTATGCATTTTGCTATTTGAAAGTTCAAGTATCCAACGTTTATGAAAAAGAATCCCTTCCACAACAGCCCGGATCAGAGTTCTTTTTCCAGTATTCAAACTAATGTTAAAAAATATCCCTCTTGCTTTTGGGTCTTCAAAAGGACAACGGTTTCCATGAAGCCAAGGTGTAAAGATCACTCCATGGGAACCAGGATCAGTGTCCTTAATCGAATCAAACATAAACTCAAATAAACTTTCGTAAACTGCATCAGGCCCATCAGTGATTTTCTTTTTTTCTAAATAAAGATCAATTTCATCAAGAGCCAAGTGGTCTTTTACCCATTGCAAACATTTACCTGAAGTTTCTTGTTCGCCAAAATAATTATAATAACCTTCTCTGGCACCAACGATAGAAGCAATCCTTGCACCAATATCAACCGTTCTCTTTTTTGTCACAGTGGATATCCATCCAGAAGTTCCAGCATAGATATGAGTGTCACCTTCGCTAACAGCACCGGCGCCCACACCAATAAGAGATGCATCTCCACCGCCACCAAAAACTGCGATATTTTCTCTGAGTCCCAAATACTCTGCCGCTTCTTTCGTGAGTCCACCCACGCGGTCAGATGAATTGATGATCTTTGGCAAATGATCCAACCGAACTCCAAACAACTTACAAAGCAAACCACTCCAGTTTCCTTTGCCTACCCTTGAGTTATATAAAAAAGTAGCAAAGGCTGAATCTCTCGTCATCACCGCTTGGTTTGTACAACGCGCGATTAAAAATTCTTTTACATCAAACCACCACTTTACTTTCGCAAAGACCTCTGGTTCATTTTTCTGCACCCATTTGTATTTCCAAATGGGATCTTTCACACTCGCAGCCACCGCACCCGTGATCCAAAGAGATAACAGTAGTTTAATGGCATTAATTCCTTCAATTTTGAATCCATGGACAATACCGGCTTTCATTTCCTCCGTAGCTCTTTGGTCCATATAACTCATGGCAGGCCGAAGGACTTGGAAATTAGAATCAACAAGCACAAGGCCTTGCATCTGGGAACAAAAGGAAATTCCTTGGATGGACTCGGGACTTATTTTAGATTGTGACAAAATCTGAGCCGTTGTTTCCTTCATGGAAAACCACCAGTCTTCTGGATTTTGTTCAGCACCGCCGTTTTCAAACAGTTGGATCGTATATTCCCTAGTGGCTGACTGCACGAGCTCCAAAGCCTCTGACATCCGGAAGAGACAGGTTTTGACTCCGGTGGTTCCTATATCATATGTAAGAATGTATTCCGATTCCATAAAGACTCCCGAGAAGTCACCCCAATCAAAAACCATCCGAAATCGAATGTTTGTCGTTTTTCTCCCGAGAACGGAAAAAAGTGAGTGATCACTCACAAAGATTTAGAATCATCAGCTCGGATGGCAAATCTTTTTCGCTCAGAACAAACTCCACAGAGAATTTATTCCGAACGAATGATCCAAAACCAAATCTAAAGCTCTTAAAGAAAGGGAACGAAAAATGAGCCAAAACCAACCAAAACTCTATCCATATCGTTGGGTCGTACTGTTTGCTTATATCGTCATCACTGCGACCATTTGTTTACAGTGGTTGACTTACGCTCCTATCGCCAGAGATGCCAAAGAGTTTTATCATGTAAGCCCTCTTCAGATTGATTTACTCTCTCTCGTATTCCTCGGAGTTTTTGTTTTCATCGCTATTCCTGCTTCTTACGTCATTGATACTTATGGAATCAAAAAAGGTGTTGGGCTTGGAGCTATACTAACAGGTGTTTGCGGGTTACTCAAAGGGATTTACGCTGCCGATTATACAATTGTCCTTATCTGCCAAATAGGTTTGGCAATCGCACAACCCTTTCTACTGAATGCTGTTACAAAAATTAGTGTACTCTGGTTTCCCATCCAAGAAAGAGCAACCGCTGTGGCACTCGGAACCTTGGCGCAGTTTTTAGGAATCATTCTTGTGATGATCCTGACACCCATCTTACTTCAATCCGGAAATTCCATTCCTGAAGTCATGATGATTTATGGTTTTGTTTCTGTGGCATCAGCCATTCTTTTTCTCATCCTTATCAAAGAAAAACCTCCCACATCTCCAAGCACTCATGGGGAAGATCACGAACTCCCCTTTTTGGAAGGACTTCGTTTTTTATGGAAACAAAAAGACATGAGAAAGATTTTATTTTTATTTCTGATTGGACTCGGAGTCTTTAATGCAGTGAGCACCTGTATTGATCAGATTTGCGAAATCAAAGGACTCAACATTGACGAATCTGGACTTGTTGGTGGAGTGATGCTCATTGCAGGAATCATCGGCGGAATCATCGTACCTCCCATCTCCGATAAATTACAAAAAAGAAAATTATTTCTCATCATTGCCATGGCAGGATTTTTAGCAGGCCTTAGTTTATTCACTTTATTCCAAGGTTTTATATTCTTACTCACCGGTTCTATTGTGATTGGATTTTTTCTTTTGGGAATTGGAGCACCTATCGGATTTCAATATTGTGCTGAGATTACTTCACCAGCTCCGGAATCCACTTCCCAAGGATTATTACTCCTTGTCGGACAAGTTTCTGGAATTTTATTTATCTTAGGTCTGAACTTTTTGGGAATGATATCCTTTCTATATATCCTTCTCATTTTATCACTGATCAATTTTGTAATGGTGTTTTGGTTAAAAGAATCTCCGTTTATGGAACCTTAAAGTTTTCTGAAATGTGGGGCGCCTCGAATTCGTTAGGTGCCCTACATCTTTTACAAACCCGACCGCGCTATCCGCTCCAATCTTTCCCTAAAGGGAAAGGATTTCCGCTACTATCGCTGGCGCATACAAATACTTTACCTCCCACTTGATTATTAGACTAAACCTTGTTTGTTTGTCATACACGACATATAGGCAGGGGTAATACACAGATAAACCTCGGTATTAAAACGATTAGTTCTCAAACAGTGCTGTAGCTTCGATTGCGGCCAACAAATCCATCACAGTAAATGTATTATGTGGCAATCATCGCCGAAATACGAACTTTTGGGACCGATTTTTTTTGTGTTTTCCAAATATGATTCACAAAACAATGCATATATGGTAGAAGGAGTCATTGGGTGGCGGGTGGATAACCCCTCCCAGTCTCAATAGGGCGGGGAAATTATACAAATATATCCCCGTTCTTTTCTCACGATCATCTACCATAAATTCTTGGATTTATTTTAGAATGAATTCTCATGCATTCTATCTTTCCAACAAAGAAGCCAACGAATCATAACCAAACAAATGTTTTGCAGTGAAAAAAACGAAACATCCAAAAGGGATTTGAGTCACCAAACCCAAAAGGATATTTTGGTTTGTGGCAACTAACCCGTATGATAGATTGATTAGAATATCAAAAATCATTATGATGACCGCAAGAAGAATCGCAAAGTGATAATGTAAAAAGAAGAGGAAAATCACAATAGGGTCTAAGAAAAGTAAAGAAGTCCAAAAGACATTAAACACCATGGGTGCAAATGTATAACCCAAAAATCCTAAACGGAAAGTATCAATTGCATGAGATATGGTTCCGACTCCAAATCCAAGACAATAAACCAATACAATCAACAGGTTGATTGTATTTAATGATTTTATCGGATTCGATTTCCTGAGCCAATCCACCCACTACTTTTACTCACGAATCACCTTGTCGTCAAGTTTCTTTAGGATGTTGTACTTTTAGATCTACCTGCTTTAGTAAGCACAGTTAGAATGAAAAAACTTAAAGCCAATCCTAAGATTTGAGAAAGAATGAATCCCAAACTATCTTCTGGCCGAATTCCAGCAAAGGTATTCGAGAGAGTTCTTGCAATAGTGACCGCTGGATTGGCAAACGAGGTGGAGGAAGTAAACCAATAAGCAGCAGTGATGTAAGAACCCACCAGTGCTGGTACTTGTAAAGGATTGTGGCGCAAACCCAGGACAATCGTCAGTAGTAGTCCAGAAGTCGCAACGATTTCAGAAATCCATTGTGCCATACCTGTCCGAATATGAAGGGAAGTCTGTAGAATTGGCAATTCAAAGAGAAAATGCGAAAGCCAAACACCCAAAATCCCGCCTAATATCTGAACAATGATAAACAAAATTGTGTCTTTCTTTTTCTTTTTTTCTGAAAAATGAAAATACAAACTGACAATCGGATTGAAATGAGCCCCAGAGATTGGCCCAAACAAATGAATCAAAACATAAAGTCCAGTTCCTGTTGCGATTGCGTTGGCAAGTAGAGCGACAGCAGCGTTTCCAGAAGCCAAGGACTCCCCCATAATTCCCGATCCGATGACAATCAGCAAAAGAAAGAGAGTCCCTAAAAATTCCGAGAGTAGTTTTTGGAAGTTGGTATATTCTAAATTCATGTTTTCCGAATTAACAACAAGCCCCTGCTGACCCATTAGAAGAACCATTTTGATTAGAAAGAACTGCTGGTGACGGACCACAATCGAAGAGACCAAAATGTTTTGATTTATCCCCGATAATTGTGAAATGATCTTTGTAGTGAGTTTTCGAAAGCATATCTGCTGAATTTCCACAAACTAACATAGGTTTGCCTGTTTCTAGTATATGGTGGTCATCTAAAGTAAAATTATGAGGCAAATCTGGAATCGTTCCATTGTAAAATGCCACTTGACCAAAATCTTCACATTTATCTTCCAATGGAATTTTGAATGCACGAAAGGTAATGGAATAAAAATTGATGTTCCCCACTTTTTTAATAATCTCATCATTTTGTAATTCGAGTTTTGATTGGGACACTACTCTAAAGTCATAAATCCCCAATTGAAAGAGTAATCTTCTAAAATCCTCTGTATACAAAGCACCACCTAAACATTCACCAATAAGAACCGGATCTTCCGCTAGTTCTTTTGGAATCCGTTTATCGGCAAAAACATCACTAAAATACAATTCTCCACCAGGTTTTAAAACACGAAAGATTTCGGTAAAAACAGATTTTTTGTTAGGTGAAAGATTTGCGACACAATTAGAAACAACTAAATCGATGGAATTATCTTCAATTCCTGCTGATTTTAGATCTTCAATATATCCTTTATGAAAACTCACGTTGGATTTTTCGTAACCGAATATTTCGCGATGGTATTCGATGTGAGACTGAGCTACTTGTAATTGTTCTTCAGTCATATCGATCCCTATGACTCTACCACTTTGGCCAACAAGTTTAGAAAGAAGATACACATCTCGACCGGAACCAGAGCCAAGATCAAGGACAATCCTTCCCTCTAAAAGCGGCGGAAAAGGAGAACCACATCCGTAAAATTTCTCCTTCACTTCAGGATGGATTTGGGCTATCACTGATTGGTATGCTTTAGGAATCGCTTCCACACTGCAACAAGCGGAAGTCTTCAAGTCCTTATTCGATTGCAGGACTTTTCCATAATAATTTTTGACAGTTTCCAAAGTGATTTCATCGGTAGAAGTGGACATAGATTTTCCTAAACAACAGAAGGGATAGAGACAAGTTTATATTCTATCCCAAGATTTCAAGAGATTCCAATATTTGTCGGATAAACAATCAAGCAGACTGTACAATGGATTCAACTTGAATTTTTAGATTTCGGAGTTTGTTTCAAACCTAAAAACAAGCGGAGATCATACAAAAGACAAAAACTGATACAAGGAAAGTAAAACCCAAACATTCCCTGACTTACCTTTTGAATCACTCAGACTAGATAGGAAAACAGATTGAATTATTTAGTCAGTCTGCTTGTTTTGATATCTTTCATAATCTCATCCGTTACATGAACCAATCCATCCTCAATCTGCTTAGAGAGTTTGTCCAAATCATTAAAGTTTGGATTTTCAACGAGAACCGTCTCAAGAATGGAATATTGTGGTTTGGTGGTTCGTTTTTTGTTCCACTTCGTATTTTTAAAGTATTCCCAATACCGTTCTTGAATGGGAATCGTTTGTCCCAAAAGCCAAACTTCAAATTGCATCTCTAAATGGTTTAAAACAAGCCCCATTTTTAACTTTCTATCTTTTAAAAATTGATTGGAATAATAGAAATAGGTATAGTCCATATACCCTTGGAAGAGACTCCCAAAAGAATAACTTTTAGAAAGATTTTTAGATAAGTTTGTTCCTAGTTTTGTTACATATTTTACAAGGCCCGTGTATGCTTCCCGGATGTCCCCGATTTGCAGCTGTTCTTTGTAGGAATTTACACAATCATTAAAATCTTTCATAACTTTGACCCCTTTGACTCTTCTGGTGACTCATCATAAAAAGTAGATATAGGTAATTCAAACTTCTGAAACTAACTAAAGTTTTTTTGATTCAACAAATAATCTTCTAGGTCCCGAAAACTTCTTACAAAAGAAAGGTTCCTTGCCTGAAAATAAGGGACATGCCGATTGTCATGTGCAATGCCAAGGAAATGAAACCCAAACTTGCTAGAGGATTCATGATCCGCCGGGGAATCACCAATATAGATGACCTCGTTCTTCTCTATATTTTCATTTTTCAATAATTGAAAAATGGGTTCAAAAACATTCGGATTTGGTTTATGAACATTTGTATGCTCAGCAGCTTGAATCCTTAAAAACAAATTTGTATCGATTTGAAGTTCCTTCAATTCGCGATGGACAACCTTTTCGCTGGAGGAAGTGACAATCCCAAATAAAAAAGAGTTCTGAAATTGATGAATAAAATCAAACGCATTGAGATGAGGGACATTCAAATCTTTTTTTGAAAATTCCACATAAACACTCCAAAGATAATGGATATCTGTAGAGAATCGCCCAAAGAGTTTTAGTAAAAATTCTTCGGCGGGAAGTCCCCAGGCTTCATCAATTTCCTTTTCTGTGACTTTAGTGTTAAAGATTTCATTGGACAGTTTATCAATTGTGTTGTAACGAGTTTTCCTCGTTTGGACTAATGTATCATCGTAATCAAATAAAATCGCTTTTATCATATCATTCAAATTGTGGTTTTATCATCTTATACAAATAGATTTGCGATTGTGATATAACTCCAATTACCGATTCCTAACCACCCAGGGCTCTGCGAATGACTTTCATGACCCCCGTCACAACATCCTCATCTTTATCAAAAATATCTTGTCCTAAATAAATCTTCATTCGTTCTTTATAATAGACTGTAGAATAAGAAAACTGCAGTGTCATAAAAATATTATCTAATAAAAACGCAGAAAGATTACTATCCACTTCCGAAGAAATGGTTCCGTCCTTTTTTGCCAGATTGATCATTTCAATATAACATTTAGCAGATAAAGATTCCAATTCACCAGACAAACGAGTGATGAGTTCATAATTACTTTCTGTTGTCATTTCGTTATAAAGACGGATGATGTCTTGGTTGATCCGAGAATGGGTTTGGATGATGCGAATGATCTTTTCAATTTTACCAAAAAAATCTAAGTCCATCGAAATCACTGACTCTAACGTTTTTTCCAATTGAGTGATTCCATGATCTACAACGGTAAGAAAAAAATCCTCTTTGGTTTCAAAGTATTTATAAAGAGAACCCACACTGATTCCCGCTTTTTGAGCGATGGTATTGGTATTGGCACTTGTGAACCCGCGGTTGGCAAATTCGGATATGGCAATGGATAAGATCCGGTTCCTCTTTTCTTCGGAAATCCGCTCAAAACTATCATTGAAATGCTTCGTTACCATATCTATCCCCGTCCAATAAACGAAAAAGGTCAGATTTCTCCAGGAAATTTACGCAAATTTCCAAAGAATCTACCATTCTCGATAAAATTTATGAATTCCTTCTTGACAATGAGTGATAACTCACTCATTGTCAAGAAAAAAGACCCGGAAGAGGAAAGATTATATGGCCCAAGGCTTTTCCATGAACGAATACCCAAACGTAGACCAAATCTACAAAGACCTAAGGAAATTAATTTCTCTCCCGATCCGCTCCATTCGTAAAGAAGAAATGGATGGAATTCTACACAATTACTTTGATAAAAAGTGTAGTAAGTCCAAAGCAATGATCACCAAGGCTTCGGAATACATTCCAGGCGGAGTCCAACACAATCTTTCCTTCAACCATCCCTTCCCTCTTGTATTTACAAAAGCATCTGGTGCCTATCTCTATGATTTGGATGGAAACAAATACATCGACTTTTTGCAAGCTGGTGGCCCAACCGTACTCGGAAGTAATCCAAATATCGTTCGTAAAAAAGTCATCGAACTTCTAGACACAACAGGTCCTGTGACAGGTCTTTTTCATGAATACGAATATAAGTTAGCAGAGAAAATTGTAGAGTTAGTCCCTTCTGTGGAAATGTTTCGAATGCTCGGTTCGGGAACAGAAGCTTGTATGGCATCCATCCGAGTGGCAAGACTTGCGACTAAGAAAAAAAACATTGTGAAGATGGGTGGGGCTTATCACGGCTGGAGTGATCAATTGGCTTATGGTCTTCGCATTCCGGGAACAAGACACTTTGAAGCCAATGGAGTTCCAAAATCCATTTTCAAATACACTCAAGAATTCTATCCGAACGATTTGAACGCTTTGGAATCTGTCTTAAAACGAAATCGTTTTCGTGGAGGTACAGCAGCAGTTCTTATCGAACCAGTAGGACCAGAAAGTGGAACAAGACCTCTTGACTTTGACTTTAACAAGGGAGTTCGTGAACTCTGTAACAAGTATGGTGCCCTTCTTATCTTTGATGAAGTGGTCACAGCTTTCCGAATTGGACTAAGTGGTGCTCAAGGATATTTTGGTGTGGACCCTGACCTAACCATTTTTGGAAAAGTAGTTGCTGGTGGATACCCATCCGCTGGTGGCCTTGGTGGGAAAAAAGAATACATGAAATATGTTTCTGCAGGACTCCAAACTGGCACCAAAAAGGCGTTAATCGGGGGAACGATGGCGGCAAATCCACTTAGTTCTGCTGCAGGTTATTTTACACTTTGTGAAATGGAAAAAACAAATGCCTGTGAAAAATCGGGAAGGGCTGGAGACAGACTCACCAAAGGATTACAAAAACTAATCCAAAAATATGATCTTCCTTTTGTTGCCTTCAACCAAGGATCTATCTGCCATTTAGAAACCGTTGGAACCATGTTACTTGATATCAATATCAAAAAATTCTGGACCATCAAAAAAACCATCGCAGAAGCTCATAAAAGAAAACATGCTATGGAAGAGATGGGAGCAGCTTACATGTCAGAAGGGATTGTGACTCTAGCAGGAAGTAGACTCTATACAAGTGCTTCCGATACAGATGCGGTAATTGATGATGCCCTCAAACGATTTGATCGTGTGTTCCAAAAAGTGGAAGGTGTGGTTTAGATTTTAATTATCTAAACTAAAGAAAACTATTGAATCAGAAGTCATAAAAGAATTAGTTTAGTCGACTAACATTTCTTTTATGACTTTTTTGATTTTTTGAATGGTTTTGGGATCCGAAGATCCCAGCTTTTGAATCAACCGAGACCTATCAACAGTTCGTATCTGATCCAAAACGATAGAACCCTTTTTCCCTTGAAATGTTAAATCTACCCTTGTTGGGTAACTCCTAGACCTTGTGGTCATAGGTGCGATCATTACAGTTCCTATAAACAAATTCATTTCATCGGGTGATATCACAATACAAGGTCTGGATTTTTTGATTTCATGCCCAATCGTAGGATCTAAATTGATTAGGTAGATATCATATTGATGAATTACCATTCCCAATCCTGTGCATTCAAATCAACGGAATCTGGAATCAGTAACTGATCCTCTTTTCTTTCTGCCATCGCTTTGAATTGGTCTTCCCAACCCACGCGTGGTTTGTTTTTATAAGGAGTGATGATGATTTTATTGTCTTCTACTAGTAGATCGACTTCATCT
Source organism: Leptospira brenneri (assembly GCF_002812125.1). Taxonomy (NCBI): domain Bacteria; kingdom Pseudomonadati; phylum Spirochaetota; class Leptospiria; order Leptospirales; family Leptospiraceae; genus Leptospira; species Leptospira brenneri. Next base: position 617,958 of record NZ_NPDQ01000002.1, on the reverse strand, counting down.
TCAATCAGACATTCTGCCAAAACAGTTTTTGGGATTCGGATTCCCTTTGAATTTCCTATTTGGATCACAGCAGCTTTCATGTAATTACAATGTAATCACACAAAAATACACGTCAATACCAATTCAGAGCCAAAATCCCTTCAAATTTCCCCCTCCCCCCGAAAAGTACTTGTACATTTCTGAAGAATCATGACATTATGTCTCAAATCCTGACGAGGCCCGTACTATGCCTGAACCACTGCAAAAGATCATCGATAATCTCAAAGAGTTGTTAAACAAACTCGATAAAACCAAAAAAATGATTTTGGGTGGTGTGCTTGCTGTTGTGGTGGTGGCAGTCATCATCCTATCCAATGTCTCGTCCCAAAGAAACAGAGTGGTTCTCTTTAAGGATTTGGATTCCAAAGACTTCTCCGAGGTTACTAAAAAACTCGATGCTCTAGGTTATTCTTACGGCTCGAGTGAAACAAGTCTGATCACAGTAGATCCAGACCAAAGACAAGAAATTGTTACCAAACTAGCACAAGAGAATTTAATTCCTGCAGGAGTTACTGGTTGGGAACTTTTTGATATTGAAAAGTTTACTGAAACTCAATTCGACAAAGACATTAAAAAGTACAGAGCACTGAAAGGTGCGATTGAAAAATCACTGAATACACTAAGACCAATTGAAAGATCCGATGTGAATATTGCGATTCCTGAAGGAGATCTTTTTGAATCCAATTCTTATCCCGTCAAAGCAAGCGTCATTTTACACTTCAAACCGGGTGTAGAAGGAATGAGTAAAAAAGAAATCAAAGGGATTGTCAACTTAGTCGCACGTGCGGTTCCCAAACTCAAACCGGAAAACGTAAGTGTAGCTGATCCCGATGGAAAGATCATTTCTGACTTTGAAGAAGATTTAGAAAAAGAAAGATTAGAACTTCGAATTGTCCAAGAAAAACTTAGAATTGAAGAAGAAGAACGAGTCAAACGACTCATCGACATTCGTAATACCCTTCGTTGGTATTTGGGTGGAGAAGACCGAGTCGACATCACTCGTTTTGAATACTCATTCAATTGGGACCAAGAGTCCTTAACGGAAAATGAAGTATTACCGGTAGTAGCCGAAGAAGATAATCCTGATACACCGTATAACGAAAGAAAGTTGGTAGATGGATATTCCCTAAAAGTATCATCTAAAGAAACGAAAGAATCTTTTAAAGGACGTGGGTTCACTCCGGATGGTCCTGCAGGAACAGAACCAAATCTACCTCCTGGATACAAAGACACCGATTACCAAAAAGCAGAATATTCTAAAGACGAAAATATCAATAACTACGAATTCAACAAACGAGTGAAAGATATCAAACGCCAACCTTGGAAGATTGAAAAGATTGGCCTTTCGGTTGTTGTGGATGGTGTTTGGGAAAGAAAAGAACGAGAAGATGGACTCGGATACGACAGAAAGTACATTCCTGTTGCTGAAGGTGATTTAAAACTCGTTCGCAAAAACTTAGAAGCAGCGATTGGTTACACAAGGTCACGCGGTGACCAAATCAGTGTGATTACCATTCCGAAAGATAGAACGGAACAATTTCGTTTAGAAGACGAAGAGTTTCAAAAACAAAGAGCCATTCGTAATATGGTCATCGCTTCTCTCGTGATTTTAATTTTACTCATCCTTGCGATCTTAGTCTACCGTGCGATCAAAAAAGAAATCGCAAGAAGAAGAAGACTCAGAGAAGAAGAACTTGCTGCTCAACAACAAATGATGAGGGAAGCAGCACTTCGCGTGATGGACGAAGGGGGAGCAGAAGTCGAACTCTCTCTCGACGAAAAACTCAGACGCGAGTTACTGGAAAACGCAATCAATCTGGCAAAAGAAAAACCAGAAGACGTTGCTCAGTTACTGCGCACTTGGCTTGCGGAAGAAGAACAAACTTAAAAGATATAAGAAGTTAACCTTCATTCTTCCAACGAATATTAGCACCATGAGTGATCCGGGAATACACTTCCCGGAAATATTGGTTCGGTGCTTTTCCATCCGGGTCTTGCGAATAACGGGGCCTTAGGCGATGAACAAAATACATATCTAATTCGCCTTTATTTTTTCCGTGAATTTTTCCTCTATATTCTGTGATAAAAAAATACTTCACGAGTTCATAGGTTTCTTTGGAAACATTGATTTTTCCTGTTTCCCCACCAGACTCCATACGTGAAGCGGTGTTCACAGTATCTCCCCAAATGTCGTAAGCAAATTTAAACCTTCCCACAACTCCAGCCACTACAGGCCCTGTGTGGAGTCCCAATCGTAATTCCCAAAATGGCAAATTTAAGGTAGTTTTAATCTCTTTCAATTGGTTCATAAAACTTTGGATTTCGAGTGCCGCCAAACAAGCGTCAATGGCACTGGTTCTATTCTCTACAGGAAGACCACCTGCGCACATATAACTATCGCCGATGGTTTTTAGTTTTTCTAAATTGTTCCTGAGAATGATTTCATCGAATTGAGTGAAACAAGCATCTAGTTCTTCAATCAAACTTTGTTCGTCCATTCCTTCAGCAACTTTTGTAAACCCTTTAAAGTCTGTGAATAAAACGGTTACATTTTCAATTCGAGAAGGAGTCACACTGCCCTTTTGTTTGAGTTCTTGTGCAACTTTATATGGTAAAATATTAAGTAATAATTTTTCTGACTCTTCTCTTGCTTCTTCTGCTTTGTCTTGAGCAATCAGAGCTTTTTCCCTTTCCTCATCTGCTTTTTGTTTTTCTAAATCCAAAAGGAAATAGCTGATATCGAGTTCCTCTGCCAATGGACGTGACATGATATAAACAACAAGGTAATTAAACAGAACCAGTGGTAATACAATCATGGTTAAATGAAATGCCGATTCCCCAACCCCATATTGTTCCCGAATGAGAGGGAAATACAATATAGCTGCAATTGCCATGGTGATGAGACCCAAGTTTGCCAATCTTTGGCTCAGTTGGATGGTTCTTCCCTCCAAGGACAAAGCCCCGTGACGTAAGACCGCATAACCAAGTAAAAATGCCGGAACAAACTGGAAGTCTGCCAATGGATAAATAGGAACACCATGACTTGGCAAAAGACCTGCGAGTAACAAAGCAGCCGATAACATAAAAGATCCAATGATCCATTTGGATGCAAAGTTAATGTAACCCTTATTTCTGATAAAAGTAAAAAGAACTAAAATTAACGCAATGGCTCCATTCATTCCTACAAGTAATTCAGCGGGTCCGCCGTGATGGACTCTTGACCAAGGATAATCAAAATAACCCACAAACAAATACGGAGATGGAGCTAGCACAGCAGCACTCACACAAAGAAAATCAATTCCTTGAATCCAAGAAGGTGATTTTTGGCCAATGGCTTCAAAAACCAAACGCACCATAATGCTGGGAGCAAATGCAAACGCCACAAAAGTCATTTGTGAAATTCTTAACTGCACGACATACGATATATTTAGTTTTAATGGAACCGATTGGATGACATAAAATCCAGTCAGGATGAGGGCAAAGGCACAGAGTTGGTTGATCCTTGCAGAAGGATTGGCTCCAGCAACAATGATGGAAAGAAAAACAGCACCAAATACAGATAATACGGGAGGAATCCCCCAAGGATACCACTTGGCCGATTCATACGCATCTGGTGATAACCCAAAAGAAACCCCAAAAGAAATAAAAATCAAAACAAAAGATAACAGAGCAAATAAGAAATAAAACATCCCATTCTTTTGGAAAAGAAGTTCGTTTACATCAAAAAAATCAGATCGAAATACTCCATAGGCAACAAGTAACATAGGTATGAATAAAAAGAATCCACCTGGATATACTTTAAATCCAAGAATACTCGGCGCATTCATTGTTGTGAGTAAAAAAAGTAAATTCACCCCATGAAAGAGTGTTAGATGGTAATGTTTGCGAATGTATTTATAATGTTTGATAAAAGAAGGTAAAATAAGTAAAAAATATCCAAGTGGGGCTAGGATTCCCCAAGGACGAACAAAAGAACTTCCCCTTGGATACTTTCCAAAAGTGAATTCAAAGATTGTAGTTTCAAATCCTTTACCGATGATGACCCCAAAATACAAAACAAAACTTGCGAACCAACAAAGATAAGAGTAATATAACAACAACTTACTTTGTTTACCTGTCATGTGATAGGCCATATAAAAAGCTGTTGGAGCCAAAGGAGCTACCAGGAAATACAATAGATCATTCCAAAATACTAATGTTTCGACATCCTGAATCCAGGCCCTAGTCGTCAGTACAAGTCCAACAGACCCAAAACTGATAAAAGAGACGGTAAGATTTAAATGGAAAAATTTATGATCAACATCGGATTTACGAAATTTTTGGAATGCAAAGTAACTAAGAAAAACTCCTACAAAAAATGTAAGGATTCCTGGAGCACCATAGGGAATCTGATGCCAAAAATATTCCCAATCTGATATAGTTCCTTCAGGTTTTACAAAATAAATAAGAGGGTATGATTCCATCTCTTTAAAGATCGGCTTCTGAGAAATCAGAAAGTAGCAAATTCTTCTATTTGACTCACTTCCTCTTTAGTTGTGCTATGTCGGATATGGTGGATCTAAACTTTCCAAAAAAGAACGCAACAGAGTGGCTCGCAGCTGGTAAATTTTTTGAATATAAAAAATTTCAAATTTTCTTTATCCAAGAAGGTAGAGGGCAAAATTTAATTTTACTTCATGGATTCCCTACATCCTCTTGGGACTATTCCAAAATTTTTAATGGTTTATCTCGTTACTTCAACACAATCGCTATTGATTTTTTAGGATTTGGTTATTCTTCTAAACCAAAAAAACATAAATACACATTAATCGAACAAACAGATATCATAGAAAACTTTATTGAAAAGAATGCATTAAGAAGGGTTAAATTTGTATTTCATGATTATGCGGTGAGTGTAGGCCAAGAAATTTTAGCGAGGCATTTGGAACGAAGTGATCGCAAATATGAAATTGATGGAGCAGTTTTCTTAAATGGAGGGTTATTTCCTCATCTCCATAGACCCACATTCAAACAAAAACTCCTCGCCACTCCAATACTCGGAGCTTTCCTTTCTAGGTTTTACGACGAAAAAAAATTTGGAGTCGCGTTTAGCCAAGTATTTGGAAAAGATACGAAACCAAACAATAAAGAAATTTCAATACTTTGGAAACTAATCACTTATCCAAATAAAGTTCTCATTCCACACAAACTCCTTAAGTACATTAAAGAAAGAAGAGTGCACGGCGAACGTTGGAAACAAGCTCTTTTAAATACAGAAGTTCCACTACTCTTTATCAATGGTGGGGAAGATCCAGTGAGTGGACGTCACCTAGCAGATGAAATCGAAAAACTCCCTATCAAAAATAAAAAACTCATTCGTTGGGACTCGATTGGTCACTACCCACAATGGGAGAACCCAGAAGAAAGTTTTAAAGAAATCTATGAATTTTTAAAATAGAATCTAAAAATATAAAATAGGATTTTTTTAGATTTAAATCAATTTTAGTACCTGGTTTTAAAAGCAAAATCGGGCCATTAAATCATTTGGATTTTATGATCTATCTGAAGTATCAGCGGGACCGTCCATTCCGGTTCCATCCTCGGCGGGATCTGCAGAATCAGGATTTTGTTCTTTGACTTTATAACGAATTTCGATTTTTTCCGGACTGATTTGTAAAATTTCAATTCCCTTCAAATCTTTGTTTTTGATGATCCGGACTTTGGCAACTTGCGGCTGTAATTCGGGAATGATCTTATTTTTGATAGGATCAAAAATATAATTACAGGGAACTTGAGCAGTAATCCCCGTAAGAATTTGTGCAGAACGAATTGGTTTGAGCGAAAAATACCGAATCGCCACTTGTTCTTCAGAAAGTTCAGCATCCAATCTAGCATCTAACCCTGAACATACGATAGGAATTCCTGCAGCTGTTTGTTCTCCTGTTTTATAGGAAAGAGGGATGATATTGACATTCACTGTCACATCTTTTGAACCAAGAACATTCACTCCTTTAGGAAGGTCAGGAATTCGGACAGTCCTTGCAAAAGGTTCTTTTTTATCAACAAGTGATATTTCAGGAAGGATTACTTTTGTTATTTTTTCTAAGTCTTGTGGTTTTCCACTCAAGGTTACTTTTTGTGGGCTCACAATTTGAGTTAGTTTTTCAAAGTTAGCTGGTGGAGCACCTTCAAACACAACTTCGAGTGGCACCACTTTTAGGCCGCGAGATTCAATTTCAACAGGAACTGTTTTTTTTAGTTTTGTGACCTTAACCCCACTCGGAACCCCAACAATTTTTTTAATGGGGATTTCCGTCACCCCGAGTTGAACATCCTCTGGATCAATCACTGCTTTCATAAATTGTGAATAGTAATTCACCACATCTTTCAAACCCTCTACTCGAACGGGGATAGTTTTTTCAGGGTTTTTAGAATAGTTTAAATTACCAGATAACTTTGGATAGTCGACAGGAACATTTATGGTTTTAATCAAAACTTTTGAGTTTTGGAGGTTTACATAAAATATACTAGCAATGATCAAAGAAACTAGTTTTGCCTTCCAGTTTCTGGCAATCTTTCCAAGAAGTTTTCGAGTCATATACTGACACCCGTATCTTTCTCTTTCGGTTTACGAAGAGAATCGTCCTTAGACCTTCGTGTTCCTGTCATCAGGTTGCTCACGAGTGCTTTGAGTTCGAGAGGTTTGACCGGGTGCAACATTTCCCCTTCAAAACAAATGGTAATGTCTCCTGTTTCTTCGGAAGTCACAATGATGATGGCATCTGTTTCTTCTGAGAGACCCAATGCCGACCGATGCCTTGCACCAAGTGTTGCAATTTCCACGGAACTACTCATAGGCAAATAAGACGCTGCACAAATAATTCGATTTTGTTCGATAATGACTGCCCCATCATGGAGCGGGGAATTTTTAAAGAAAATGGTTTGTAATACTTCTGAAGTGACTTGTGCATCCAAAGGAACGGCATTTTCAGAAATGTCCTTTAAACTAATGTCTTTCACAAGGACAATGATGGATCCGGTTTTCTCTTGAGACATGATCCGAACCGCTTCCACAATAGGATCTAAGTCGAATGTTGGTTTTAAAAAGAATAACCGAAGAAGGCGAATCCTTGCCAAATCTCCTGTTAGCCTACGTAACTCCGGTTGTAAAAGTACGATGATCGCAAACACAAGAGCGGGTCTGATATTTGTCAAAATCCATTCGAGAAGTTCAAAACCTAAATATTCGGCAAGACTTCCCGAAATCCAAATGATTCCAACACCCAGAAGGAGTTGGATCCCCCTTGTCCTACGAAGGGTAGTGTAAGTTTTATAAATTAAAAACGCAACGATGATTACATCCAATGATATGGAGATATAATTTTTACTCCATGGAATGATATATAATCCTCGAAAAAAATCCAATTTAGATTCCTAACACATCAAACATATTATAGAGGCCTTTGGATTTGCCATGTAAGAACTCAGCGGCTTTGACCGCCCCACTAGCAAATGTTTTACGATCTTGTGCTTTGTGAGTGATTTCAATTCGTTCTTCTGAACTTAAAAAATATACGGTATGTTCTCCGACCACTTCGCCTGCTCGCATCGTATGCATGGCGATTTCTTTTTGGTCTCTTTCGGAATACATCCCATGGCGACCATAAATCACGTTTTCTTCCGAACGTTTGGTGGCATTCAAAAGAACTTCTTTTAAATACATGGCCGTTCCAGACGGTGCATCCTTTTTATGGCGATGGTGGATGTCTAAAACCTCTACATCAAAATCTTCGTCTAACACTTTTGCTGCGATCTCAGTTAGTTTGAATAACAGATTCACACCCACAGACATATTTGGTGAAAAAACAATAGGAATGGAAGTTGCCGCCGATTGGATGAGGGCTTTATCAGAATCTGTCAGACCAGTTGTACCAATCACCAAAGGTTTTTTATTTGCCAATGCTGCATTCAGAATGGACTCAAATCCCGTATGGGTGCTAAAATCAATGAGGACATCTGATGCCTCACATGCTTTCCCCAAATCAGTGGAAAGTAAAATCCCAGTCTCTTTGATTCCCGCATGATTACCAGAATCAAAACCTGCATACACAGCTCCCTCTCTCACAACAGCTGCACTTAACTCTGATTTTTTGGAAAGAGATAAGACTTGGATGATGGCCTTCCCCATCCTTCCTCCGGCACCTATGACACCAACTTTGATCTTAGACAATGCCTTCCTCTTTGAGTTGGAATACGGTCTTTTTGAAAGCATCCGCAGGAGATCCTTCAGACAAAGCAGTCATCGGAAGACGAAGTTCATTTTCGCAATACCCAAACCAACTCATAGCGGCTTTGATTGGAATAGGATTGGTTTCAATAAACGCATTAATAAACACAGGAAGAAGTTTGTAATAAATCTTTTTAGATGCTTCCAAATCTCCACGTAAATATAAGGACACCATATCCACACAAGCACGGGGGAAAAGATTGGAAACAACTGAAACAACTCCCTTTCCACCGATAGACAATACAGGAAGTGTAAGATTATCATCTCCCGACAATAAATCAAAGTTAGCTGGTGTAGCCGCAATGACTTTCGCCATTTGCCCTAAATCACCAGTCGCTTCTTTGATTGCCGCAATTTTTGGATGGGCCGCAAGTCTTGCTACCGTTTCGGGGAGTAGATTCACATTTGTTCTTCCCGGAATATTGTACAACATCACCGGTTTAGAAGAGACATTGGCAATTTCTGTGAAGTGGCGATACATTCCTTCTTGTGTGGGTTTGTTATAATAAGGATTTACCGAAAGAATTCCATCCACCCCATCAGCACAAGCCGACTCAGTGAGTTCGATGGCCTCTTTTGTAGAGTTGGATCCAGTACCGGCAATGACTTGGATTTTTCCTGCCACTACTTGGACGGTCTTTTGAATGAGTTCCTTATGTTCCTCATAAGAAAGGGTGGGAGATTCTCCCGTTGTCCCACAAGGAACCACACCCGCCACTCCGGAACGGATTTGGTTTTCTAGGATTTTAAAATAACTATCATAATCGATTTTCCCCTGGCGGAAGGGGGTGATGACCGCGGTATAAACGCCCTGAAACATAAATTAAACATCGAAGAGGGACGGAATTTTGCAATAAAAAACTGCCAAAAGACCCCGTACCGATAAACTTTGCGAAAATGGTCTCTTTTTTCCTGCCAATCTTCGCCATTCTTGCAGTTCTTAGCCTAATTTTACATACATTCTATGTTTATTCCCGTTTTGGGGTCAAAGATGTGCCAAACGAAAGAAGCCTGCATGACGTGGTCACCAAAAAATCTGGGGGAATGTTTTTTATCCCCATTTTCCTTCTTTCGGTGATTGGTTTCCTTTTTTTCCCGAATGGCGACAATTTCCTGCCATTGCCTGAGGGTTCTTCCGTCAGAACAGATCTTTATCTTTTGTTAGCTGGTGTTTTATTATTTTGTATTTTAGGATTTGTAGATGATTTATATCACTTAAGTCCCAAACTCCGATTGTTTTTAGAATTAACACTAGTTGCAGTATTTTTAGTGTTTGTGGACCCAGAAGTTCAATGGATTTTCGGAATCACTTTTGTTAAACCCTTAGAAATCCTTCTTCTCACAATCTTTATCGTGTTTGCGGTCAATCTCGTTAACTTTATGGATGGGATGGACTGGTATCTAGTCACAACTCTGTTTCTTTCCTATTTTTCCTTAAGTCTCGTTTCTCCCCATTTTTATGCCATGGATCATCTGGGGTATCGTTTGTATTTAATCCTTTTTGTTTCTATGTTTGGGTTTGTATTTTACAATTTTCCAAGAGCAAAATTGTTTATGGGAGACAGTGGGTCTTTGGCCTTAGGATTTTTAGTCATGGTTTTACCATTGTTTGTTGGGAAATGGGAAAAACCAAATTCAGAAGTTTGGGACATTACCTCTTTTTTTTATTTATTCCCCTACTTTTGGTTGGATGGAATTTTTATCCTCATCAAAAGATTTTTCCAAAAGAAACATCTTTTCTCTGCCCACAGAGAACATCTCTACCAAAGGATTACAGAAACCAAACTAGGAAAAATCGGATCTCTCGGAATTTTCTCCATTCTAAATTTGGCGATTGTCTGTATCCATTTTCAATTGAAAACAAATGGAATTTCTAATCTTCGTACATTCGTCATCTTATTCCTTTTTTCAATCATTAGTTATGGAGTCCTCTGGAGTCTTATCCCTAGAAAAAACCTTGCATAAAGTCTTTGTACTCCCATTCTTTCCTTTATGCCTCTATCGAAAAAAGAAATTCTATTCTGCCTTCTCAATGGCTTTCTCATCGGGATTGCCAATCTCATTCCCGGTGTTTCCGGAGGAACCTTTGCCCTCATCCTCGGACTTTATGACAGGCTGATCACAGCCATTACATCTCTAAACTTAGATACCATCAAAGTGTCGTTAGCTTTAGTATTTGGATTCTGGAAAGAAGATGTAAGAAAACGTTTTGCTGACGAAATGAAACGGATTGATTTCTGGTTCCTTGTATTTCTCGGGATTGGTCTACTGCTTTCCGTAGTCTCAGGAGCCAAACTCATTCAGTTCTTACTGCAAAACCACCCGCAAGCAACACTTGCACTTTTTATTGGACTGATCTTCCCTTCTCTTGCAGTTCCTTATAAACTCATTGAAAAACATACTGTGTTTGTTTGGTTGTTCCTCATTCCAGGAATTCTACTGACGATTGTTCCGAGTTTCTTTATGGGTGATTCTTCTGGATCAGAGAACCCACTCATTGCCTTCCTGACAGGAGCCGTTGCCATTTCCGCAATGATTCTACCAGGGATCTCTGGATCTTATATCATGCTTGTACTCGGTGAATACCAAATTGTGATTGGAAAACTTTCGACCATCCTGGAACCAAGTTCCATTATTTTTCTTGCAGCCTTTGGAATTGGATGTTTACTCGGACTTCTTATTTTTACTCATTTTGTAAAATGGTTATTTGCAAAATACAAGTCACATACCATGACATTTTTACTTGGACTCATCCTCGGATCTTTCTTTATCCTTTGGCCGTTCAAAGATTATGCCAATGGCCAAGCAATTGTTGGTAGGTCAGGTGAAGTGAAACGAGACATTCAAATTGCAACAGCAAAGAACGTTTTGCCAAGTGATTTTGCAGAAGCGCAAATTCCACTGGCAGCACTGATTCTAGGACTTGTGCTTGGATTTGGTCTGAACAAATTGGAATCGCTACAAGAGAAAAAAGAAACATAAAAAAACTCAAGGCCTACCATGAAAACTTGGATTTCTCAATCCAGGTTTTCAATACGAGAATCATCTCGTATGAAATTTCGAAATCCTATGATTCAAATAACAAACAGAATTGAAAGGGAAAAGGTATGATCTGAATTTATTGCCGATCATTGAAATGAAAGATCTTAATGAGTTTGAGATAATAGAAAACGAGAAAACCGGGGAGAACTCCCCGGCCATTCAAAATTTTAAACGAAAAATACAAAAGTAATTAGAATAAACACAGGAATCAAGATTCCCATAGAATATGCTAAGTATCCACCAAAGGATGGCATTTTTACTTTGTTTTCTTCAGCAACTGATTTCACCATAAAGTTAGGAGCGTTACCGATATAGGTATTCGCACCCATAAACACCGCACCCACAGAAATGGCTTTTAGAATTTCTTCTGCTTGGACATTTCCAATGAACTGACCAAGTGTGAGAGGAGCTGCTGCCCCTGCTGGAGTGAGGAGTCCAGAAGCTAACGAACCAAAGGTGAGGTAAGTTGGTGCATTGTCTAGAACCGAAGAGAAAGCCCCTGTTGCCCAGAAAAATTGCCAGTTTTGAGTGATTCCGAGTTCTTTACCATGCGCTTCGAGAAGTACGAGCGCGGGAATCATCGTGATGAAAATTCCGATAAAGAGGTAAGCCACTTCCTGGATTGGATGCAGAGTGAAGTTGTTAAACTTACGGTTCTCTTCTTTAGAAGTGAACTTAGAAAGACCAATGAGAACGAGGAGTACTGCTTCACGGATAAATCCAAGGGAAGGAGTATTATTGATTTCTGGGATGTAGTTACTGTTTAAGAAAGCAACAGCCAAAATCACACCAAGTAACCAAATAAAGTTCACCTGACCACCAATAGAGAATGGTACTGCAAGTTTATCGTCTTTTTTGATATCTTTTTTTGTTTCTTTTTTGTAAGCGAATGTGTCCCAAACAAAATAAACAGTTAGTAAAATTACAGTCGCAAACAACATCTCAGGTAATAGTTTGAATGTCCAAGTGAAAGGAACTCCTTTCAAATATCCAAGGAAAAGTGGAGGATCTCCAAGTGGAGTGAGTGACCCACCAATGTTGGAAACAAGAAAGATAAAGAACACAACAGTATGTACCACATGTTTTCTTTCGCTATTTGTTTTTAACAAAGGACGAATGAGTAACATCGATGCCCCTGTAGTTCCAATAAAGGAAGCAAGACCCGCACCGATTAACAAAAACAAGGTGTTGTTCAGTGGTGTTGCATGGATGTCTCCTTTGATCACAATTCCACCGGAAATATAAAACAAAGATCCAAGCAAAATGATAAAAGGAATATAATCAAAAAACACTGTGTGAACAATATTATGGCTGTAACCATAAACGAGAAGAACCACAAAGGAAATGGCTCCAAGTCCCACAGCAAGGATCAATTTGTTATTATTGTCTTCCCACCAATGAGAAGTTTTGTGAGAAGCAACCGGTAAGATTGCAATGGAAAGTAAAATGGCAACAAAAGGCAAAACCGACCAATACGGTAATTCCTGATGTACTGATTCGCCATGAGACGAATGTCCTGTTTCTTCCTGAGTGGTTGTCTGCGCCTGAACCGGAGTTGGGTCTTCCGCAAATAAACCGGCCGTTGTCACAGACAAACAAACCAGGAATACTATCGTTGTGAGAAGCTTCTTCAACATGCTCACCATCCTATTTTTTTTAGGACAGCTTATCTAAAATAGAAACCTCTTGGAACTAAAAAAACCGAGACTCCCCAATTTTTAAAGGAACGAATTGTCCTTCGGAGATTCCCGATCGTTTTAGCTCCTCTTTGGTGCGGGGCACAGGAGAATCCAAGGGTTCATCCGAGAGAACAAAGGTCATATAATGCATAGGAACCAAATACTTGGCCTTCAAGTCGACAAAAGCTTGGACGGTTTCCTTGGGATCCACATGGACGGGCTGCATCATCCAGCGTGGTTCGGTCGCACCCACTGGTAAAATGGCTACATCAATCGATCCAAACCTTTCCCCAATTTCCCGAAAGTGGGAGTAGTATCCTGTATCTCCCCCAAAGTAAACCTTCTCCTTTTTCCCTGAAATGAGATAACTCCCCCAGAGGGTCTCATTCCGATCGAGGATTCCCCGGCCACTAAAATGTTGGGTGGGAGTGAAAGTGATGGATAAATCATTCGCTTTTGTTTCATCCCACCAATCCATTTCTTTCACATTTTTCAGACCCTCACCTAACAGTAGCTTTTTGTTACCAAGCCCAGTGAGCACAAGGGGCTGGAATTTTTCTTCCAATTGTTTTAATGTAGGCAAATCCGTATGATCATAGTGGTTATGCGAGAGAATCACAATATCGATCTTGGGAAGGTCTTCGATTTTGATTCCCGGCGGGGTGTAACGCTTGGGACCAATAAAACTTACTGGGGAACATCTTTCACTCCAGATGGGATCGGACAGAATGTTCACTCCATCAATTTGGATGAGAGTCGTTGCATGGCCGACCCAGGTCACAGAAAGTTTAGAACTATTGTTTTTTAGATCGATTCCATTATTTTCGAGAACGGGAAAAGGTGGGTAATCTTTGGGATCCAAACTATTAGGCAGTCGGAACCTTTCGAATTGCCAAACCAACACGTTCCAAAGCCCTTTGGTTTCAAAGTTAGGGTTTGGATTTTTAAATCCGTTTGCTGTATGGTGGGACTTACGAACATTTGTCTCCGCAAAACAGTACAAGGAAAAAAGAAAGATAAAGGAACTTAAATATAGGGACTTCACGAGAGTTAGACAGAAACAAAGTTTCCCTGTTAGGAATTTTCGATTGCGTTTTTAGGGATTTGGAAGGATCATTCTTTTACCATGTTTAGGTATGATGAGACAAAAGATCTAATGATAGCCTATGCAAAATGGCGTGATACAGTAGATCGTACGGAAGGGAGTGAAACAGTTTTTGGAGCCAATGCGGAAGTTTCTGAAATAGCTAGAGATCTTAGAGAAGATGCAGAATTCGAACTTCGAATTTTAATCCAAGACTTAAAAAAACAAAATCCTGCTGCCATCAAAGAATGGGTCGAACTCACCAAACAATACCTAAACCAAGTAGAATCCTCCACTCCCGAAGAACAAATTCATAAACGAAAACAAATTGCCCGCGATTGGAAATATTCTCGTTCCCCTTTTGGAATCTCGGTACGGTATCCTCATCCTTCTCAGTATTGGGGGAGTGGGATTGGCGTTCTCGGCCCTGATTTAGACTGGTAAGATTTTTATCGCTTATAGATCCTTATCCCCATGGATTCTATTTTCTTTACACTCTCCAAATTTGGTACCGTCCTACTTTACCCTTTGCCTGTTTTTTTTCTTTTAGCGATCTTACTTCTATTCAAAACAAAATCAGGACATGGAAAATTTCGACTCTTCCAAATCATTTTGTTTTTATATCTGGCCTCGAATGCCTTTGTTGCCAACTTCCTTGTTCAATCTTTGGAAAAAGACTTTCCTCCCATATCCATTAAGGACCTTCCGAAAGCCGAGGTAGCGATTGTATTGGGTGGAATGATCCAAACCATTTCCGCTCACCCCGGTAGACCTGAGCTCAGTGATTCAGCAGACAGGCTAACAGATGCTGTGCGAATCTACAAAGCAGGGAAAGTGAAAAAAATCTTATTTACCGGTGGATCAGGGCTTCTCTTTGCAGATGTTTATAAAGAAGCAGACCTTGCAAAAGAATTGTTTTTGGATCTAGGAGTTCCCGAAAAAGATTTAATTTGGGAAAACAAGTCCCGGAACACCTATGAGAACGCAGTGGAAACAAAGAAACTCTTAGCTGAAAATAAATTAAACTCGAGCATTCTCATCACCTCTGCCTTCCATATGAAACGAGCCGCAGGATGTTTTGAAAAACAAGAAATCTCTTTTGTTCCCTATCCGACAGACTACCGCGCCACCAATCTACAATCAGGGGCTTTTGAACTCTACATTCCTTCTGCAGGATTTTTAGAGCAAACCACAATGGCGATCAAAGAATGGGTGGGATATTTCGTATATCGTGCCAAATCCTATTTATAACGCTTCCAAATCTGCCTTATTTTTATGACCTTTTTGTTTGACCGAAACCTGCAATCAGAGAGGCTAGAGGAAAGGCGGGAATCCGTCTAAAGAATGAATTATGAATCGTAAGTTTTTAACTCTTTTATTTCTCATTGGACTCTCCCTTGGAGGGATCGCTTTTTTCTCCTCCCAGGAAACATCCTATCTCCTTTTGGATGCCTCTGAACTTGCCGCAAACCCTACAAAATATTCAGACCAAAACCTTCGGGTTCGAGGATTTGTGAAAGTGGGAAGTCTTGTTCGCGAAGGAAAAAAAGCCAAATTTGATTTGGAGCTAAATGACCAAATCATTCCTGTTTATTTTACAGGAGCCACTCTTTTGCCAGATGCCTTCAAGGAAGGGACAAGGGCTCGAGTGGACGGAAAGTTAGAACGAGGGGTTCTTGTTGCCTCTCACGTGGAAGCAAAATGTGCTTCCAAATATGAAGCGGGATACGCTGAGGAAAAATGAATAATTTAGGAACCGTCCTTCTCTCTGCCTCTCTCGCCATTTTAATTTTTTCCGTATTACAAACCATCTACGGAATTTATAAACAAGAAA
This sequence comes from Leptospira brenneri, assembly GCF_002812125.1. Classification (NCBI taxonomy): domain Bacteria; kingdom Pseudomonadati; phylum Spirochaetota; class Leptospiria; order Leptospirales; family Leptospiraceae; genus Leptospira; species Leptospira brenneri. Next base: position 602,014 of record NZ_NPDQ01000002.1, on the reverse strand, counting down.
GAAAAGCGATCGAACTCGGTCGTTTGGCTCTAATGACAAATCCTTTTGTCATTGTCCTTACTTTTACCGTTTTACTCACACAACTTGTTAGATCTGACTATAGCAACTATTATGTGGTGATGCATTCAAGCGAACACCTACCTCTGTTTTACAAAATGACATCCATCTGGTCAGGGTCTTCTGGAAGTTTATTATTTTGGAATTTAATTCTTAACGTATTTACCTTTATTGTATTATGGCAAACCCGTAAGTCCATTGCAGATCGAATTCCGATGATGAATCTCATCCTTGCAGTTCTTTCTGGATTTTTTTCTTTCCTTGCTGTTTTTTATGGAGATGCACAACCATTTCGTGAATTTGTTCCCGAAGCAGCCGCAGGCCGGGGCCTAAACCCTCTTCTCCAACATTGGGCGATGATCATACATCCACCTATCCTTTACATTGGTTATGTGAGTATATCGATTCCTTTTGCCATTGCCATGTCTGCTCTTGTGTCAGGCCAACTTTCTGAAGATTGGATGAAGTTCATTCGTAAATGGACTTTGTTTTCATGGTTCTTTCTCGGAACAGGAATTTTACTCGGATCAAAATGGGCCTATGAAGAGTTAGGTTGGGGTGGGTATTGGGCATGGGATCCAGTAGAAAATGCTTCCCTCATGCCATGGCTTCTTACCAGTGCCTTTGTGCATTCTGTTGTCATCCAAGAACGAAGAGGAATGTTAAAGTTCTGGAATATGTTACTTGTGATCCTTGCCTTTCACTTTAGTTTGCTTGGAACTTGGATCACTCGTTCCGGAGTTTTAGAAGGTCCCCATAGTTTTTCCAAATCAACCATTGGAACTCCTTTTATCATTTATATCATTGGTAGTTTTCTTTTCTTTACTGGTTTTGTAATTTATAGAAGAAAACATCTCACACCAGAAAGAAATTTAGAAGCCATCACTTCCAAAGAAGGAAGTTTCCTTTTAAACAACTTTTTACTTGTTCTTTCTACAGCTGCTATCTTGTTAGGTGTCTTTTCTCCACTTCTTTATGGAAAGGAATTCAAAGCGCCTTGGTTTAATTCTTGGGGAGTTCCTGCTGGAATTTTTCTTTTGTTATTGATGGGTGCGGCTCCCCTTCTTGCTTGGAGAAAAGGTGCCGGAGCTGTATTTTTTTCCACACTCCTAAAACCCTTTATCGCTGGAATCATCGGTGGTGGACTATACATCCTTTTTTATTCGCAAAACTTTACTAAACCAGATAGTAAGTATGGGGATATCCTCGCAGAAGTGTATTCGGTTCTAACAGTTGCTATCGGTGTGTTCACCATTTCTGGGATCATCCAAGAGTATTACAGAGGAATCAGAGCACGTAGAGAAGAATTTCAAAACGAAAATCTTTTTGTGGCCGGATACCGGATGTTACTCAAAAACAAACGCCGGTATGGTGGGTATTTAGTACATTTTTCACTCGTTCTCATCTTTATTGGATATGCGGGGAATGCATTTAAAATCAATACATCTGTTCGTTTCTTTTATGAACTCCAACCACCGACATCAGAAGAAATTGTATACCAATCTATAGACAAAGCCATGATTGGTGGGTATCAAATTGAAGCGTCCACTCTGAAACTCAAACCGGTTTTAATCTCTGGACTTGGTGGGGAACCAAACATTCAAAACGTAATTGTTTCTCAAGAGGGAACCTACTCTATCTTTCGAGGGACAGATAAACTTGCTGAACTAGCTACAGAACGTAGATTCTATCCACAGATCTCCCACCTAACAGGAGATTTTGAAACACATATTCCAACAAGTGAACCTGCGATCCTTTCTATGGCCAAAGAAGATTTTTATATCCAACTTGGTGCCATCGAAACCTCAGACCTTAAATCAGAAAATCCAGACCTTCCGTTGATGTTTATGCAGTATTATTTCACTCCTGGAAGTGAAATGGATAAATTAAAATTCTTTCTTAACTTCCCAAGACAAATTGTGGCGAACTTAGAGGTTTGGGTGAATCCACTTGTAAAACTCATTTGGATTGGATCTTTACTCTATTTTTTAACAGGGATATTTTTACTTTTACCTATTGGCGAAAAGAAAAAGAAGGCGGTTGGTTAAAGTGTCCAGATTACAATTTATGAACCGACGTTTTCCCAAACTCTTTTTAATTGGATTATGTTTTTTGTTTCCAACCCTTTTATTGGCTCAAAAAACAACTACCAATCTGAAAGAGGAAGGCCAAATCCAAACCTTCCTTAAAGTAACAGAACAAATTCGTTGTATTTGTTTGCCAAGTCTTCCCATCCAGTCTTGTTCTTTCAATATGTGTGCTGCCTCCAGTTACCTAAAAACCTTTATTGAAAACCGAATCAAAGACGGAATGAAGGAAGAGGAAATCATTTCTAAAATGGAAAATGGTTTTGGGAATTCTGTTTTACAAGATCCCATTGTCGTGATGTTTCAAGAAAACGGAAACCAAGGGATGGTGGATTCGATCGTTTATGGATTTGGCCCCAAAATTTTAGCACAACCCGATGGAACTTGGATCAATTTCACCTTATTTGCGTTAGGCGTTTTCGGGTTATTTGGAATTTATAAATACGGAACCAAAAAAAGCCGCGGAGCCGTCGTTACAGACCAAAAAACAAAGTCCGATGATCTAAAAGCCACTACCGATCAAATCAAAGATAAAATCCGTAAACTCGAAGAAGAATCCTAAATTCTTTAATTTTGAGAAATAGAATTAGTTAGAGAGAACGCCATTTCTCTCTAACTAAAATGAGTTCCTCTACCAAACGGTCAATGTCGTTTAACTTTATTTTGGCGTTCAAACTAATTCGTAACCTGGGAGTCGGAACTGTTGGTGGTCGAATCGCTCTAACATCCAATCCTTTTTCTTGTAATCCGGTAGCATAAAACAAGGCTTCTTTCTCAGTTTCAAGAAGGAGAGGAATGATATGGGAAGTGGACTCAGTGATGGAAAACCCATTTCTCACTAAAGAACTTTTTAGCGATTCGGCAATTTTTAATAAATCTTCCCTTTCTTTGTCCATCGAACTAAGGAGTTTGAGAGAATAGGAAGCAAGTTTCGAAATCATGGGAAGTGGTGCCGTAGAAAAAATAAACGACCGCATCACATTCACTAAATGGTCTCGGCCTATTTTTTTTGTGACGATAATTCCACCTTCCAGTCCTAAAGATTTTCCCAAAGTATACACTCGGTAATCAATGGATTGGATTTCAGATAAAGTGAGATCACGAAAGACTAACCCCTTCCCTTCTTCACCATAAATCCCAAAGGCATGGGCTTCATCTAAAACAAGAACAAAACCAAATTCTTTTTTTAAAGATAATAAGGTTTTTAAATCAGGAGAATCACCATCCATACTAAATAATGTTTCAGTGACTACGATTCGCTTTTTTTTATGAAGTGGATCTTCCGCGTCCACTTTCTCTAACAAAGAACGTAAATGGACTAAATCCAAATGGTGATAGTATTTTTTCTGTGCTCCGGAGATACGAATCCCATCTAAGATAGAAGCATGATTCAGTCGATCAGTAAACAGATAACAGTCGGGAGCAGCAATCGAATCCAAAAGTCCAAAGTTAGCAGTAAAACCAGTGGATACCAGAAGAGCAGCCTCACCTTCGACAAACTTGGCAAACTCCGATTCAAATTGATCCATGGACCCAGTATTTCCTCGGACCAACCTGGAAGCGGTGGACCCAAAAGGGTAAATATCCTTTTTTGATTGGAAGAACTCCAACATACTGGGATTAGTTGCAAGTCCCATATAATCATTCGAACAAAAATCAATTCCCTGATAGGTCTTTGTTTCTCGAAACAATTGTTTCTCGCGAATGGAATCGAGTTTTTTTTGGATTTCTTCCCAATGGTTAGCCATTGACTACCAGTTTTCTTTTTCTAGATTATTTTCCGATTTAATTTTTTACCCTTTTTGTTAGAATGATCAGATAAATGAGTCTTCTTTCACCTGAAGTGATCCAGCGAATCCGTTCTGCAAAGAATATCTTGTTCCTTACGGGTGCAGGTATCTCTAGCGAAAGTGGAATTCCAACCTTTCGTGGTGAAGGTGGGTATTGGAAAACTTACAAAGCCGAAGAACTTGCCACACCAGAAGCTTTTGCCAGCCACCCAGAAGTAGTTTGGGATTGGTATGACTGGAGACGAAAAATTTGTTTTGAAGCCAAACCCAACGACGGACACCTAACAATTGCAAACTGGCAATCAATACCACAGACAGTAAAGGTAATTACCCAAAATGTAGATGGACTCCATCCTCGGGCAGGGAGCCAAAACCTTCTAGAAATTCATGGCAATATTTTCCGTGCAAGATGTACGACCTGTCGTGAAAAATTTCTTTTAGGAGAAGATGGAATTAGCGAACCAGGACTAAAATATTGTCCTAATTGCGAATCACTTTTACGACCAGACATTGTTTGGTTTGGAGAAAGTTACGATAGCAAACTCCTCACAAAAGCCTGGGAACAAAGCAAAGAAGCGCATGTTGTTTTTGTTGTGGGAACCAGTGCCAACGTATCGGTTCCAGCCAACCTTGCCCTGACTGCCATTCGCAATGGAGCCCTCGGAATCGAAATCAATCCAGAAACAACCGCACTCACATCCTCCATACAACTTCATTTTGCCGGGAAATCAGGAGAAATTCTTCCTGAAATTTTTAAGGAAGTTTTTGGAGACGTAAATTTAAAATAATATTTAGTTTGATATCAGAAGGTATCAAAATTGAATATCTTTCAAATCGTTATTCATTCCCAAAGAGCGATTGGGAAAAGACGAATCCAGAGAATCTTATGTTAACCATCATTCTACTTGTACTTTCCAATATTTTTATGACCTTTGCTTGGTATGGGCATTTGAAATTTGTAAAGTCAAACAATGTGTTTTATATCATTTTGTTTTCTTGGGGAATTGCATTCTTTGAATATGTATTGATGGTTCCTGCAAATCGAATTGGATATACAGTTTATAAATTTGAAGGTTTCCAATTAAAAATCATCCAAGAAGTGATCACCATATTCGTGTTCATTCTCTTTGCCACGGTTTTTTTGGGTGAAAAAATCAAATGGAACTATATTGTTAGTTTTGGACTCATCCTTCTTGCTGGATATTTTGCGTTTGGATTTGGAACCAAATCAAACGGACACTAAGAAAGACACAAGTTCTTCGGCAATTTTTTCTTTAGGTAACGGGCCAATTTCTTTTACAAGCCCACTCACACTAAAAATACGAACAGTTGAATCTACTTCACCAAAACCTTTCCCCGTTCCTACATAGTTGCCAACAATATAATGTAATCCTTTTCGAATCAGTTTGTCTTTAGCGAACGTTTCCAATTCTCTTGTTTCTGCAGCAAATCCAACCCGAAATGAGTTTTGTATTTTGTGTTCGGTAACATACTCAGTCACTTGCTGTAGTACATCTGGATTTTCTTCTAACTCGAGAAGAAGCCCTTTCGTTCCTTCCGAAGTTTTTTCTTTTTTGATTTTATGTTCGGCTGTCATGATGGGTCGAAAGTCAGCAGGGGCTGCTGCCATCACAAGTAAACTATCGTTTGAAATTTCCGATAAAACCGCATCCCTTAATTGGATGGTTGTTTCTACTTCAATATTACGTTTGGCACCATCAACCTGGGAATAACGTTCCAAGGTGTTTCCATGGATGTAGATGACCTCAACGGGATACTTCAAAAAGGATGTGGCAATTTCATAACCCATCTTTCCCGAAGAAGCATTGGATATATAACGTACTGGATCAATCCATTCCCTAGTGGGGCCAGAAGTGACAATCACTCGTTTGAATTTAAGATTCATGAATTGGTAGTATGAAGTTTGATGATTTGTTCGGTGATGGATTCGACAGTCGCAAGTTTACCGTATCCCTCATCCCCACAAACCACAATTCCTTTGTCAGGAGAAACAATCGTAACCCCATCTGATTCCAGAGTTTTTAAATTTCTTTGGACAGCTGGGTGTAAATACATTCCAGGATTCATTGACGGAGCAACTAACACAGGAGAGGTGCAGGCAAGATAAGTGGAAGTCACCAAATCATCAGCAATTCCATTTGCCATTTTCCCAATGATATTGGCTGAAGCAGGAACCACAGCAAATACAGAAGCAATGTTTTTGATTTCGATATGAGCCATTCCCGTATCAAACTCATCTACTCTGACTGGTTTTCCTGTTAACGCTTCAAAAGTAATTTTCCCAACAAATTTAGTGGCGTTGGAAGTCATAATCACACGAACGGGATACCCTTGTTTGGTAAGTCCTCTTACCAAATCACAAGCTTTGTAAGAAGCGATGGATCCTGAAACAGCAACCACAATCTCTTTCATTTATCTGTCCTCGTAAGAGAGTTCTCTTTCCATTTCGGAATCATTATCTTCTTCCAATTTAGGTGTAAATAGAATGGAGATAATTTTATTGCCTTCCATTTTTTTTACCTTAAGACTTCCCTTTTTGATTTGAACGATGCTACCTTCTTTAGGCATATCTTCGTTCTTTTCCATAAAATAACCAGCGATGGTCCGAACTTCTTCCATATCCGAAGGCTCTTCCCCTTCTAAAATATCAGACAAACTAGAAAGCTCTGTTTCTCCATCTAATGTTATGGCTTTGGTTTTTTTATTTTTGGAAGTTACATCCACTTCATCGGTGTCTGTTTCATCCCGTATTTCACCAAAAAATTCTTCAATGATATCTTCCAACGTAAGCAAACCAGAAACCCCACCGTATTCATCAATGACAATTGCCATATGTTGTTTTTTCTCACGGAGTTTTGTCATCACACGTTCAATGGACATAGATTCAGGAACCTTCACAAAATCCTTTTCCATAATGACCGTGATTTTTTCTTTTTTGCCTTTGGCTGAAAGATGAGCCGCTTGCCATTTTAAATACTTTTGTACGTGAACAATCCCAACTATACGATCTAAGGTTTGATTGTATACCGGGTATCTTGAAAAACTATGTTCGGCAATCAGAGGAAGTAGTTTGTCTATTGTTGACTCTTGAGAAATTCCAATGATAGAAAGACGATGTGTCATTACATCTTTAGCAGTATGTTCCGAAAAATCAAAAGTCTTTTGGATGAGTTGCATCTCTGCATTATCAATCCGACCTTGTTTCCTTTGTTCTTCAATGATGATCATAAGTTCTTCAGCTGAATGAACATATTTATCACCAGTTCGTTGCAAACGGAAAAGAGTTAAGATACCACCTGCAAGACGGTTCATAATGAATGTTACAGGAAAGAATAAATAATAAAAAAACCACATAGGAGCCGAAACTCCGAGAGCAATCGATTCTGTGTTTTGAATGGCGAGAGTTTTCGGAACAAGCTCTCCTAAAATTACATGCAGTAAAGTGATGAATGTAAAAGAAACTCCAATCGAAATGCTATGAATGGTGACTAGATCCAATTCGATATGAAACATATGAAGGGAACCAGAGACAACACTTGCAAACAAAGCTTCTCCGATCCAACCGAGAAGTAGACTTGCTACTGTAATTCCCACTTGGCAAACCGATAACATATCATCGATTTTGGAAACGGCCTTTTTTGTAATCAGAGCCATTGATCTGTTTTCTTTGACAAGCTCCTCAAGACGAGAAGGCCGGATGGAGACCATGGCAAATTCGGCTGCGACGAAGAAACCATTGACAAAGACGAGGAGGAAGATGAGAAAGAGACCGATTATTTCCATAGAAACTCGGGCACCACTAAAGTATTATGATCAGGGTCCATTGGGTATGAGGAATAGAATTAAGTATTTTGGAGTGTTCTCCCAGTGTCGCCTATAATTTTGGCTCTTTTTTGCCGGAAATACAAACGAACTGGAGATTTCACCCCAAGAGTTCTAAATAGATTATGTCTCTATTACCAGGGGCTAGCTTGGATCCAAATCCCGTCCTCTCGGTACCGAGATGGATCGGCAAGTCCAGAAACCGATCCCGAATCCAAAACAGGTAGGCTCGGAAGGTATCCAATCTTTTTGGTTCCCGACCGAAACCAGAAATGCAACCAGTTGTAATGCCAAGAATAATCCGACCAAGACTTTCCAAGAACACGTTCCGTATACACCACCATCCGAGGAACAGTGCGGTAGTCGATCCGACGAAATAACTTTAAAAAAGGGATCTCTTCTAAAGTTCCAGACTCAGATTTACAAGACCAAGATAAATTGGTAATCGGTGCCCCCGAACTACTGTTTGCTGGGAAATCCCAGAGATGTAATCTTTCTTTTTCTTTTAGAATTCGAGAACCTTCAAAGTAAGCGGTATCCACCAAATTCATACCTTTCCCTTCCAAAGCACGCATATTTGTCGGACACTTCCAAGAAAACACTCCTAAAGATTTATGTGGGTCGGATCCGGGAAGGAGAGAAAAGAAAAACACAAAATGAGTCTCTTTGATTTCTTTTTTGAGAGACCTCATCAAACCAGTACCAGCTTCATTCAAATAAATTTGTACGGTATCTGCTTCTTTACTAGAGCTGATCAGATCTCTTACCGATTCAATGATCTCTGTGGTATCTGGCCTTTGTGAATGAATCACTTTCCAACTGAGTTGATTTCTTTTGGATTCTTTTGGATTAAAAGTAAACAGATAAAATTCTTCTTTGTATGGCAAAAGAAGCACGGTAGGAAGTTTTGCCGATTCCAAGGTACGAACAGACTCTTCTTCATTTTTCCTTTGTGTTTGGCTCTCTGTTTCCCTACTGTCAGCATAGGTAGAATCAAAAAACTTAGATTCTCTTGCTGTGGAAAACCCAGATAAATATTTGAACTGTTGGTCAACAAATTGAATTTGGAATAGGGAATGGGGGCTTCCCTTCCTTCCCCGCATCCACTTGACTGCATTGTATTTGTAGATGGAATCAAGAAGTCCCCAAACATCGTTGTCATCACGTAAATGACTCAGCGCATATTCAAAAAATAAATCTGTTGAGAATGCAAGTGGCCTATAATTTCGGATATAATATAAATCTTCATACATATTGTTTTGAAGATAATCGGCTACCCCATCACGAATGTTTCCATTCACAGGACCTTTTTTACCGGAAGCAGTATGTGCGAATACAAATCCAAAGTTACGAAGAAACTCCGCCGCATAAAAAGCATTTTCTTCATCAAGAATCCCTCTACTCTTTGTTAGTTCAATCGTGGACTTACGGAATTCCTTTCTATAAATTTGGTTGTAACCTTGCAATATGGTGGCCGCATATTCCAACCTCCTCCACTTTTTTTCCTGAGCCATATAAATGATTTCATCTGTCATCCGAGAAGATAACTCAGGATTTTGGTCCATAAGCATTTGCGAAATTCTTAGTTTGGGCCAAATGTCAGCTTCACTTAATTTCTCAGGGTCTTTGATTTTCTGTAGAGCCTTGAGTGCGGCATCTGCTCCACTCACCTTATACAATGAAACAGAAATCAAATCCTTCACTCCCGTGATGGACATGGGTTCATTTAAAAAAGGATGATGGATATCACTAGACCAGTTATTTAAATCTAGTTTCAAATAGTATTCCAAAGATTTTCTGTAATCTTTTTGAAAATAAGCAAGGGCACCTAACTTAACATAAATCCGGTTTAGGATGGATGTTTTTTTTCCTTTTGCTGATTTAAGAAAATTTTGATAAGATTCTTCTGCTCCTGAATGATCACCTCCAATCATCTGAAAAAATGCCATCCTTTCGATGGAATTTTCACCGATAGAACCATCTGTGATTTTTTCCAGATCCATAATCATTTTCTGAAAATAAATTCCTTCTCTGACAAAACCAAGAAATGTAAGTTTTGCGGGAAGATCTTCATCGATTCGATCTAGAAGCGGAATCCATTCCAAATTGGGATCTTCAAAAAAAGGAGAACTGACACGCATGATGTTTACAAAATGTTTATGCATATCCTTCTCTTTTCCAGAAGGGAGGTCGATGTAGTATTGCAAACGAAATACCCGACATAAAGAATAATAGGGTTTGTTTTTTTGGCAATCCATCCGAATCATGGATTTCTTTTCATCTTCTCCTGATTGAAAAAGATTAGTTCGCATGTTTTTCGCTAGGTTGCGAAAGTATGTATTGGGTTCTTTTTGGATATAGTTGTCAAAGATTTTGATTGCCTGAACTTCCTCACCTTGCGACTGTTTCCAAAGAGATGTTAATAAAAAATCGGCGAATGCATATTCTCCTTTTTTAGTTCGCAGATCATAAAGAATATTTGCGATTCCCACTTTGTCTTTTTTGCGGAGATAGTATTCCCCTAACATGAGATAGTAGTCAATCTCTTGGATTTGGGACATTCCTTCTGGTGTTTTGAAGCGAAATTCATCGCGCGCATTCAAGATTTCTTTTCCTTGGATGAGAAGTTTAGAGGAAGATCCTGATACCACCCAACCATGGTTTCTTTGGGATTGGCTCATTAACTTTTCCGTAAAGAGGAAGGAAATACAGCAGAGAAAAATAGAAAGTGACAGGCGATTCATCATCGTATCCATTATTCTTTAAGACCAATCGATTTGGTCAAGTGACATAACAATTCATGGCAGAAAGTTTCAACTACCAATCCATTGTGGAGAGTTTCGATGAATTTCTCATCTACCTCGATCCTTTCCTGGAAATTCAATTTTCTCGCACTTCTCCGAATCTTTATTTGCCACCTGACTCCATATCCACGGGAAAACATATCAATGACCTACACATCATTCCCAGGGATGCACTCATCCTCACCAACCTTTGCCAAGAAACTTTGGCAAGACGAACCCCCTTCCAGTTCACCACTAGTCTTTTAGGAAATCCCTTTCGAATTTCGGGACGGTATTTGGAATCCAAAAATAAACCTGGGGTGATCTTACGTGGGGAACCTAACTTCAGCATTGAAAATGTGATTTTGGATAGTGGGCCCTATGTCATTTTTCGTTATAAATATGATTCAGAATTTTTAACAACCTATGTATCTCCCAACGTTTCACTCAACTTAGGTTATCGCACAGGAGATTTCAAAAAAGGAATGCTCGTTCCTGACGAACTCATTCATCCTGATGATAAAGAACTAGCCCACACAAAAGAAAGAGAACAAATTAAAAACAAAGCCCGTACTTACCAAAGGGAGTATCGATTCAAAAAGGAAGACGGATCCTATATCTATGTTTCTGATTATAGTGTGATCAGTTACTTTAGTTCCCTTCCTACAGAAAAAATTTCATACCTAATTGATATCACAGAAAGAAAAGATAAAGAATTAGAAATCCTCAAACAAAGAGACGAACTAACAAGAATCAAACTCTTATTTGAAGAAACCAATGCAGCAGCAAATGTTGGTGCTTGGGATGTTGATTTAGTAAACAATACATTGTTCTGGGCAAAGGAAACCAAAAGGATTCATGAAGTTCCAGATGATTATGTTCCCGTACTTCATTCTGCTTTTGAGTTTTATCCAATCGAAGCACAACGCGAACTTTTAACAGAAGCATTTAACGATGCTGTGACAAAAGGTTCTTCTTATGATTTAGTTTTACAGGTCAAAACAAAATTAGGCAACCTGAAATGGGCCAGAACCATCGGACATTCTGTATTCAAAGATGGGAAATGCGTTAGAGTGTTTGGAAGTTTTCAAGACATTACAAAAAATGTAAATTCAGAAAAACAAAGAGAGAATGCGCTCGCGAATTTAGAGACCATCCTCGACGCCACAACTCATGTGACCATTATTGGAGCAGACATTAACGGAACCATCACACACTTCAATAAAGGGGCCGAATACCACTTACAGTATAATGCAGAAGAGGTTGTAGGAAAAACTTCTCCTGAGATTTTTCATAAACAAGAAGAAATCCAAAAAAGAGCAGTTTCTTTATCTCGCGAGTTTGGAGTTCCTATTTCTGGATTTGAAACTTTCGTACACAGAGCAAAGTTAAGTGAATATGATTCTAATGAATGGACTTATGTTCGTAAAGACAAAACCGAATTTCCCATCCAACTCGTTGTCACTGCGAGTAAAAACAAAAAAGGGGAAATTACTGGATATTTAGGGATTGGAATTGATATCTCTGCCCACAAGGCCACCGAAGAGGCGTTACGTGCCAGTGAAAGTCGTTGGCAATTTGCTTTGGAAGGGTCAGGAGATGGGATTTGGGATTGGAATTCTCAAACCAATAAAGTTTTCTTCTCTAACCAATGGAAAAAAATGTTAGGTTATACAGAAGAAGAAATAGGATCTGATATTTCCGAATGGCATGGGCTTGTACATCCCGAAGATAAATCTAGTTATTTTGCGGCACTTGACAAACACTTCCGAGGGAATACCTCCGTTTATGTAAATGAACATCGAATGTTATGTAAAGATGGTTCTTATAAATGGATCTTAGACCGAGGAAAAGTCATTGAATGGACCGAGGATGACAAACCGCTTCGAATCATTGGAACCCATACAGATATCACCGAACGAAAGATACTCGAAAAAGCTTTGATCATCGCCAGAGAAAATGCAGAGAAAGCCTCACAAGCGAAGTCGGACTTTTTGGCAAACATGAGTCATGAAATCAGAACTCCTCTAAACGGAGTGATTGGATTTTCCGATTTACTGATGCGCACAGAACTAAACCAAGTTCAAAAAAAATATATGGAAACCGTATATCTTTCCGCAAGTTCCTTGTTAGACCTAATCAACGACATCTTAGATTTTTCCAAAATCGAATCTGGGAAAATGGAACTTTATAAGGAAAGGATTAACATCTATGACTTACTCCACCAAATCGCGGAGATCGTAAAACACAAAGCATACGAACGAGGTTTGGAACTCATCCTTAATATTTCCCCCAAAGTCCCAAGAAACATATTTGTTGATTCTTTGAGACTTAGACAAATTCTTTTAAACTTGATTGGGAACGCGCTTAAGTTTACACTGAAAGGTGAAATTCAAATCAAAATCTCTAGCGAACAGAAAGAACAAAACGAATATGAATTTCTTTTTGAAGTCATTGATACAGGAATAGGGATTAGTCCAGAAAACAGGGAAAAAATCTTTGAAGTGTTTTCGCAAGCAGACACATCCACCACACGTCAGTTCGGTGGCACAGGATTAGGGTTATCAATTTCCAGTAAATTACTAAACCTTTTCAACTCTAAAATGGAACTAGAATCGGAACGCGACAAAGGGTCTCGGTTCTATTTTAAAATCACTACTCTTGCCGATAACGAAAGGAACACTGAACCAGAACTAAAAAAAATCAAAAAAGTGATGGTTGTCGATGATAATGAAACTAATTTATTAGTAGTCCAAGAAATGTTAACGTACAAAGGAATTCAAGTAGATAGTTTCCGGTCCCCAACGGATGCCCTTAAAGTGATTTCTTCTGGAATTTTTTACGATGTAATCATTACAGACTTTAACATGCCAGAAATGAATGGATTGGAGTTTATAGAAAAAGTCATAAACACTATAGAAACAAAAAAAATCAAAAAACCATTTTTCTCTCTGCATACATCCTCTAATGACGAAACCATTTATTCCAAAGCTAGAGAACTTGGGATTCAGTCTGTATTACTCAAACCAATTCAAACCAATATCTTGTATGAAAGTTTAGAAAAGATAGTATCTGGCCAAAGTGCTGAAGTGGTAACCCCAAATTACGAACCGGTAAAACCCATCCAAACCATTGAAAAAATCAAAGTAATGATCGTTGAAGACAATCCAGTCAATATGATGTTAACCAAAGCCATTGTTCAAAAATCTCTACCGGGAACGATCATCATTGAAGCAGAAAATGGAGCCCTGGCGGTCGAAAATTTTATCCAAACAGAACCCCAACTTGTTTTTATGGATGTTCAAATGCCGGAAATGAATGGTTATGATGCCACAAAAGCCATCCGCAAATTGGAGAATGGAAAATTAGTACCAATCATTGCACTCACCGCAGGGACTCTGTCAGGTGAAGAAGAACGTTGTTTGGATTGCGGAATGAATGATTATATCTCCAAACCTGTTGTTTTAAAAACGATTGCCGAAAAAATGAAACATTGGCTCCAGATCGAATGATCTGCCAACCTACTGAACGATTTGTACAATATACCACACAAAACTTAGCTTTAATTTAGTTTCATCGATCGATTCTCGTTTTCGGTGGATCGCTGTGAATCAATCATAAAAGATCCATTTCCAAAAAAGAGGTCATTTATGGCAGAACAAACCCAACATGCTTTGGGAGACTTAGCCGCACGCCAACTGGCAAATACGGTAAAAACAAATGCACAATACGGTGCAATCACTCCACGTTTTTTAGTTAGGTTACTTGACTGGAAACCTTTGGAAGCTGGGGTTCTTCGTGTCAACCGCGTTAAATCCAATACACAAGTGGATGTACTTTGTGGCCAAAAAGGCGAACAAGAACTTCCAGAAACTTTTGTTAACTACGAAGAAAAACCTCGCGAATACACTCTTAGTTTAATTTCTACCATCTTAGATGTACAAACTAGAGTTTCCGATTTATATAGTTCTCCTCACGAACAAATCAATGAACAACTTAGACTCGCCATTGAAAGTGTAAAAGAAAAACAAGAGTTAGAGTTAATCAATAACGAAGACTATGGATTGTTAAAAAACGTTCCTGCCCACCAAAGGATCAGCACAAGAAAAGGACCTCCTACTCCTGATGATTTAGATGACCTCATTACAAAAGTATGGAAGGAACCATCCTTCTTTTTAGCACACCCACTTGCTATTGCAGCTTTTGGTCGTGAATGTACAAGAAGAGGAGTTCCACCGGCCACTGTTACTATGTTTGGTGCTCAATTTCTAACTTGGAGAGGACTCCCACTCATTCCTACAGACAAACTTCTTGTGAATGGAGAAACAAATCCCAAGTCAGCAACAGGAACTTCCAATATTTTACTCCTTCGAGTGGGTGAAAAAAAACAAGGAGTTGTAGGTCTATTCCAATCCAACCTACCGGGCGAACAAACACCTGGACTTTCTGTTCGATTTATGGGGATAAACCGCTCTGCCATTGGTTCCTATTTGATTTCTCTTTACTGCTCAGCAGCCATACTCACTGACGATGCCATTGCGGCCCTAGACAATGTAGATGTGGGAAATTATTATGAATACAAATGATCCGAGTTTTCTTAAATTAAATCCGGAAACGTTTATTCAAAATTCCCCTTCTCCATTTCCAGACGAAAGGTCACTGGAGAAATTGGCCAGAGAAATGTTTGGAGCATTACAATCATTTGGTGGAGGTAACCTTCCTACTAGTGGTTTACCAGCAAACGGATTGCCATCTCCAACCATCTCGCAGGAAACACTTCCTTATTTGGAAGATCTGAAATTGACGGATACTGGTTTTTCGTATTCCAATTTCCAATCTTTTCCAAATATCAACATACCGCAGTCAGGTGGCGGAAATCTCACATCCGCAAGAAGAGATTTTCCCATTTTGACTGAGACCGTAAATGGGAAACCACTCGTATGGCTGGACAATGCGGCTACCACTCAAAAACCAATCTCCGTGATCGAAAGGTTATCTCATTTTTACTTACATGAGAATTCCAATATCCACCGTGCCGCTCATACACTAGCGGCGAGATCCACCGATGCTTATGAAAAAGCGAGATCCCTGGTGCAAGGATTTATTGGTGCAGGAAGTGCAGAAGAAATTGTATTTGTGAGAGGAACCACAGAAGGAATCAATCTTCTGGCAAATATCCTTTCTGACAAACACATCCAATCAGGTGATGAAATTCTAATCACTCATTTGGAGCACCATGCCAATATCGTACCTTGGCAGATGGTCTGCGCCAAAAAAGGTGCTAAGTTGAAAGTGGCCCCTGTGGATGATTCAGGACAAATCATTTTAAGTGAATACGAACGTCTGTTAAACTCAAAAACAAAGATTGTATCCATCACACAAGTTTCGAATGCTTTAGGAACAGTGGTTCCTGTAGAAGAGATGACGAGATCTGCTCACAAAGTCGGAGCTCTTGTGATTGTGGATGGAGCTCAGTCTGTGTCTCATATGCCAGTGAATGTTCAAGAGATTGATTGCGACTTCTTTGTGTTTAGTGGTCATAAACTTTTTGCTCCTACTGGGATCGGTGTGGTCTATGGAAAAAAATCCATTCTTGATACTTTGCCTCCATGGCAAGGCGGAGGGAATATGATCAAAGATGTCCAGTTTGATCATACTACCTTCCAAGAAGCACCGTTTCGATTTGAAGCAGGAACAGGAAACATCGCTGATGCTGTAGGACTTGGAGCCGCAATAGAATATCTGAACAGGTTCGGAATGAAACAAATTTCAGCCTTTGAACATGATCTCTTAGAATATGGCACCAAAGAACTGTTAAAGATTCCAGGGCTTAGACTCATCGGAACTGCCAAAGACAAAGCGGGAGTGTTATCCTTTGTCGTAGATGGATTCAAAACAGAAGAGATTGGGAAAAGACTTGCAGAAGAAGGAATTGCTGTACGTGCCGGTCACCACTGTGCCCAACCCATTTTAAGAAGATTTGGATTGGAATCCACGGTGAGACCGTCTCTTGCCTTTTACAATTCTTGTGAAGACATTGATGCACTCATTCGCGTGTTGTATCAGTTAGGAAGTCGAAATAAACTTGGAATTTAGTTTAAATGTTTAAATAGTGAAATCCAATCCTTGGACTTCATTCGAACTTCGAACTCGCACCTCTGATTTCTGATACACAACAGAATAGGGAGGGATGCTTTGGGTAATCCAAGCATTTCCTCCTATGATGGACTGTTTACCGATAACGGTTTCTCCGCCGAGAATGGTTGCTCCTGCATAAATCACAACTCCCTCTTCAATGGTAGGATGTCGTTTCTGCTTCGCCAAAGACTTGTTTACCGAAAGTGCACCAAGAGTCACTCCTTGGTAAATTTTCACATTGTCTGCAATCTGAGTGGTTTCTCCAATCACAATCCCTGTTCCATGATCCATAAAAAAAGCCCGACCAATTTCAGCTCCAGGATGGATGTCTATTCCTGTTGCCTCATGAGCGACGCCAGATAAAAGTTTAGGAAAAATAGGGAGAGCAGATTTAAAAAAGTAATTCGCAACCCTATGAACTGCACCGGCGTAAAACCCAGAATAGGCGAGGATTACTTCATGAATGCTTTCTGCAGCAGGATCTCCTAAAAAGGCAGCCTCTGCATCTTCCCACATCCATTGGTATAGTCCTGGAAGTTTAGCGATGAAATTATGTAAAATATCGTCCAAGGCAACAGCACGTCCCAATTCCCTATCCGCATAAGTAGAGTAAGGTTCGAGTAAATTCTTCCATCGGATGCGAAAGAGTTCCAACTGATCAATAATTTGGTCTTTGGATGTAAAATTACGTTCTGAATGGTAACCGGAAAACAGGATGGAAAACAATTCCTCTAAAAAGCGGCTTGCCACTTGTTTGCCACCTACAACAGATTCAGGGATGGATTGACGAGTGAGTATAGAATTGTAAAATTCATCTTGTCCGTTCGATAACATATAACCCTATAAGGCTGTTATTTGAAATAGAGAGAATGCGAAAAAAACGAATCCCTTAAAAACCATTACAAAGTCGATAAATCAGATGTACATTCATAACAAAATATTGAATACGATTGTCCGAATGGCCCTATTTCCATCTCATGGACATTGTGCTAGTCTCCGTATCCAAACTTTCCAAAACCATCGGCGAAAAAAAACTTTTCCAAAACCTTGATTTCTCCATCAGCGAAGGAGAAAAACTCGCGATCGTTGGAATCAATGGATCTGGTAAATCCACTCTCCTTCGTGCCCTTCTGGGAAAGGAGGAAACTGACTCTGGCCAAATCATCAAAAACAATAATCTCAAAATTTCGATCCTCGATCAAAATCCTGTTTTCGATCCCAAGGAAACCATCCTTGACCATATTTATAAAGGGGAAAACAAACTAGTCAAAACCATTCGTCAGTACGAAGACATCTGTGAACGAATGAGTGAAGGTGAAGAAGGACTTGATGACGAATTCACAACTGTCTCCCAGGAAATGGACAGACTGTCCGCATGGGACTACGAACAACAAATTAAATCCATATTACGTGAATTAGGTGTCGAAAAATTAGAAAGAAAAATGTCTGAATTGTCAGGAGGAATGCTTAAAAAAGTAGAACTGGCAAAATCTCTCATTGATGAAAGTAATCTACTCATCTTAGATGAACCAACGAACCATTTGGATGTGAAATCTATTTTATGGTTAGAAGAATATTTAGCAGGACTTGATAAAGCAATTCTTCTCATCACACATGATCGTTATTTTTTAGATCGGATCGTGACCAAGATTCTAGAACTCGATAGAGGCAGCCACTTCCTATATGAAGGAAACTATTCTATTTATTTGGAACGAAAAGTAGAAAGAGAAGAAACCCTTCAAAAACAAGAAGATAAAATCAAACAATTCCTCAAACAAGAAGTTAAGTGGCTGAAACGCCAACCAAAAGCACGATCTACAAAACAAAAAGCAAGGATTGATCGTGCAAGCGACCTCCAAAACAGAGAAAAACGCGAAATACAAAAAGACTTAGAACTCAGTGTTGCTGCCAAACGCCAAGGAAAAACTATTTTAGAAATTCATAATCTAAAAAAAGGAATCGCGGACCGACTACTCATCAATGATTTTACTTATACTTTTAAAGCCAAAGAAAGACTCGGGATCATTGGTCCCAATGGAATTGGGAAATCTACACTTCTTAATTTGATGTCCGGTCGTATTACGCCCGATAGTGGATTTATCAAACCAGGGATGAATACCAAAGTTGGATACTTTGACCAAACAAGTTCCGAACTTCCATTGGAACGAAACGTACTCGATTATATCAAAGATGTGGCCGGCGAAATGATTGAAACCGAATCGGGAGAAAAAGTCACTGCAGCCAAGATGTTGGAGAGATTTCTTTTTGATGGAAAATTACAATACACTCCCATCGCCAAACTCTCTGGAGGCGAAAGGAGACGACTTTTCCTTGTGCAAATTTTGATGACAGGTCCAAACTTTCTGATCTTGGATGAACCGACCAATGATTTGGACATCCAAACCCTTTCTGTTTTGGAATCTTTTTTAGATGAGTTTCCTGGGACGGTAGTGATCGTTTCCCACGATCGTTATTTTCTCGACCGAACAGCAGAGAGTTTACTCATCTTTCGAAAAGAAGGAAAACTAGACCATTATATTGGAACCTTCTCCTCTTTTTTAGAAACCGATTCTTTAGAATTAGAAAACGAACAAAGTTCCCCGAAACCAAAAGAAGTTCCCCAAATTCCGATCCTGGTAGAAAAACCCAAAAAATCAAAACAAGACCAAAAGAAAGTCCAGAAATTGGAATCGGAGATTGCGAAACTAGAATCCTCCAAACAAGAATTAGAAAATAAATTGAGTACATTCGCAAATGATCATACAGAACTTCAGAAAATATCTGAAGAAATCCAAAAGATAGAAGCGGAAATTCTTTACAAAATGGAGGAATGGGAAATGCTTCAATCCGAGTGAAGACAGTCCTATACACAAGAATTTTGATTTGGACACCCATCATCTTCATTGGGTACTTCATCTCTGCACAAATTGGTTTTAAAATTGCCTTCTTAAATAGTCAAGTTTCCCCTGTTTGGCCCCCGGAAGGGGTGGGCCTTGCCTCTCTTCTACTACTTGGTCCCATTGCTTTACCAGGAATTTATTTGGGAGCAACCTTAGCCAATTTCTTTAACAACCCTCATATTCAAACAGCTCTCATCATCGGCATCGGAAACACACTCAGTAGTTACGTAAATTACAGAATTATCAAACGAGTCACGGAAAAAGCAGATCCAATTTACTCTACAAGAAACTTAATTTATTTCTTAAGTATTGGGACCATTCCTGGATCCTTTATCAGTACCGTCTTAGGTGTGACTAGTTTATGGTATTGGGATTTTTTATCCACAGAACTTTATTTCAATGTATTCTTTACTTGGTTCTCTGGAGAGATGTTGGGGTTTCTCATTGTTGCCCCCCTACTCTATGTTTGGTTTCATCCCAAAGCAAAACTAAAATTAGAGCTTCATAAACAAGTCGAACTTTTGTTATGGATCATTTTAGTTTATGTTTCTGGAACCATTGCTTTTAGTGATGAGTGGCCTCTTCTCTTTTTACCTATTCCCTTTGTGATTGTGACAAGCATTCGTTTTCGACAATTTGGAGCAACACTCTCCACAGTTGTTCTCGCATTTACAGCTGTTACGCTCACCATCGATGGGAAAGGGGTATTTGCCAGAAGAGACGAAAGTGGACTTTCTATCAATGACTCGCTCATCTTCCTAGACGCGTTTTTATTTTGTATCAGTGGGATTGCATACTTTTTAGTAACAGCGACCAGGGAAAGAGAACGAGCGCAACAAGCATCCTTAAACTCCCTACAAGTTTTGAACGAACTAAAAGAAAAAGCCAACGAAGAGTTGGAAAAAAAAGTTTTAGAAAGGACTGCTGTTATCGAAGAACAAAGAATCGAAATCGAAAAACAATTGGATATGGCCAAACGAATCCAAGAATCTCTTTTCCCTCAAAAAGAAATTTCTCCCGAAGGTGTAGAGATCCTTTTCAAAAATATCCCTATGATGAAAGTCGGAGGGGATTTGTATGATATTGTTTGGAGACCAGAAAAACAAGAGTTAGGTGTTTTTATTTGTGATGTTTCCGGTCACGGAATTCCTGCGGCTTTTCTTAGTGCTCTTGTCAAAACATCTCTTGACAAATGGAAAGAAGACCCTTCCGACTTAAAAGAAAATTTAGAGTCCATTCGCACTCAAATTATCCCCAACCTCAGAGAACATTTTGTAACCGCAAGTTTACTCCATCTCCATACAGATTCGGGAGCCTTAACCTTTGCAAGAGCTGGACATTTTCCTCTTTTTATCATTCGCAAATCAGGTGCACTCGTAAGTTTAAAACCCATGGGAAGGATCATCACTCCTATCTTTGCCATCCTGGCAGAAGAAGAGAAGTTTCAATTGGAAACGGGAGATTTGATTGTGATGCTCACAGATGGCCTCACCGAAGCAAGAGAGCCAGAATCACTCCAAATGTTTGGAGAAGAAAGGCTTTTGCATTTAATTCGTGATATGCGGTCTCTTCCTTTGCAGGAAATTCGAGATCAGGTGTTTCAATCGGTCATTCAAGTTTCCGGTGGAATTGCTGCCATCCAAGATGATTTAACCTTTGGTCTGATTCGTTATACGGGTGTGGAAGTATAAGAAATCTGTTTTTATGTTTATCAGTTGGAATTCTTTATCATCGATATTGTAAATGTCTATTTCTTTCCACTGATACCTAGACTTACCGATTTCTAATTGTTTATTTTTAAAATATTGGGTGACTGATTCTCCCAATATAGGACCAACCTCCACCCAACCTCTATATTCTTTACGAAAATACATTCTGTTTTGATTGAGTATCGTAACGGTATCACTGACTTTTCCCTTTGAGGAATCATTGGGGGGGGATTTTTAAACCACGATCTAAATTGGCAAAGGAACAATGGAAACATAAACTAAAAACACTAAAACAAAGAAACTTCACTGATGATTCATTCCTTTGTCCCAGACGGTTCTAAAAATTCTTCGATACAAGGAAGAAGGATTTCTGATCTTTCCTTTTCACTCATGGGACCCAAGTCACCGCCTTTATTATACCGACCTACTGATTTGGTAAAATCTGAGTAGTTAATCAGAGATGCCATTTCAATTAGCTCAATAGCATTTCCTTCGATTTCTCTAATGTAAGCACTACAAGAGATATAAGATCCTAAATAAGTTTTCTTATTTTGAAAGTACATGATTTTATAAACTGCAGCATAAGGTGTATGGCTTTGCAGGTGATTAGGGAACTGTTTCTGTTTTGCATTCATCCAATCATGGATGTCCATTCCCTTAGGAAGGGAGACAGGATTCTTCGGATAGATTCTTCACTCCGGTGGTAAAAGGCTCGCACAACTCACCGAAAGAAAGGCGCCGAGAAGAAAGACAAAACTAAATAAAGAAAACTTTCGGAAAGAGGATTCAGTTCTCTTCGGACAAACGGCACGAAAACGCGGAGAACTATCCGAAGAGGGTATTAAAGGATTTATTTTACCCAAGGCCTATAACCTCCATTTCCCTGGACTGCCTACATTATGGTATCTTCCCGCGGGAACATGGAAGGGATTGTGCCCACCACCATTTGATCGTGGTACTTGGAATTGGTTCCCTCCGCCATGATAGGGATAAGGAACTCCATAACTTCCCCTAGACCCTTGGTATGGATACGGATAATCGCGGTAGTTATGACCATTCTGACTGGGATGCCTTGCGTAATAGGAGTCGTGCGAGAGATCTGGAGAGATACACCCCACTCCGAGAACGGCAAGTCCACTCACAAGAAACAAGGAACACAAAAACCTAACGAGCTTTTGGCGGTTAAGCTTTTCGATAGATTCAAAGTTGATTCGGTTCATCATGGTTTCATTATAGAGACCATTACCCCTATTTCCAATGGAGGGTTTCCGCATTTGCGGTTAATACCTATGCGATTGTTTTTGACGAGGAGTGAATGGAGTGTCGAAGGGAGAAAATATTATGTCGCCTTGCGCCCTTGATGCGGAGGAGGCGTAAGCCGTCCGAAGGACCGAAGCGAACGCGAAAGTCCGGAGCAAGCAAGGAAAGGCGCCCTAATTCGTTCTTGTTTCCCTCGTTATAGTTAAAAATGATGGAGAAATCAGTTAAATTTTCCGCAGGAAGTGTGCCCATCCATGGCAAATATCTATTACGACGACAGTTGCGATCTAAATCTCCTTAAAGGTAAAACCATTGCAGTGATTGGCTACGGAAGCCAAGGTCACGCACAAGCTCAAAACATGAAAGATTCTGGTTTGAAAGTCATTATTGGACTTCGCGATGGATCTAAATCAGTAAAAGAAGCCAAAGAAGCTGGTTTTGAAGTTTATAATGTAGCAGAAGCTTCTAAAAAAGCAGACATCATTCAGATCCTTGCTCCTGATACCATCCAAGCTGACATGTATAAGGCGGAGATTGAGCCAAACCTTAGCGAAGGAAAAGCTCTTGTATTCTCTCATGGATTTAACATCCATTACGATCTCATCACTCCTCCTAAAAACGTAGACGTGTATATGGTAGCCCCAAAAGGTCCAGGACACCTCGTTCGCCGTGTTTACACAGAAGGTGGTGGAGTTCCTTGCCTGATCGCAATTTACCAAGATGCAACTGGCCAAGCAAAGGCTCGCGCTCTTGCACACGCAAGTGGAGTGGGTGGGGGAAGAGCAGGAATTTTAGAAACCTCTTTCCGTGAAGAAACAGAAACTGACCTCTTCGGAGAACAAGCAGTTCTTTGTGGTGGTGTTGCCAACCTCATCATGAGTGGATTTGAAACTCTCACAGAAGCAGGATACGATCCAGAAATCGCTTACTTCGAATGTTTACATGAAGTGAAACTCATCACTGATTTGATTTACGAAGGTGGCCTTGCACGTATGCGTTATTCCATTTCTGACACTGCAGAGTATGGAGATTATATCAGCGGACCACGTGTGATTGACGCTGGAGTGAAAGCTCGTATGAAAGATGTTCTTACCGATATCCAAAAAGATAAAGGTGCAGCGTTCGCTAAACGTTGGATGGCCGATACAAAGGCTGGATACCCAGAATACAAAAAACTCAAAGAAAAAAATGCAGTTCATCCCATTGAAGCAGTAGGAACCAAACTACGTTCCATGATGAAATGGCTTGCGAAGTAATTTTTAAGGTAACTAAAGTTTTAGTCTAAAGAAAGGAAGAAGGGATTTTATATGAAAGTAACACAAAAGATAGTAATCGCAGCACCTGCACGAACTCCTTTTGCTCAAATTGGAAAGGCGCTCTCGCATTACTCTGGCCACCACCTCGGTAAAATCGTGGGTGAAGAAGTGATGAAACGCAGTGGTTTGAAACCTACTGATATCGACGGCGTGATCGTGGGTGAAGGTTTTTCTAACGCACCAAACTCAGCACGTGTGATTGCAAACTTACTAGGACTTCCAATGGAAATTCCATGCCTAACAGTTGCAAACAACTGTGTATCCGGTTTGGAAGCAGTGGCTGAAGCTACTCGTCGTATTTCACTCGGTGAAGGAAAAGTATTCCTAGTAATCGGTGAAGAATCGCAAACTTCTATGCCATTCGTTGTAAAGAATGCTCGTCTTAACAAAAAAACAAACAGCTTAGATGCACTTGTAAAACTTCTTCCGAATGACCTTCCAGAAGGTGTAGAACTTCGTGATACACTAGAAGACGGACTCGGTGACGGGGAAACTTCTTTTGGTATGCAAGTTACAGCAGAAATTCTCGCACAAAACTATACTTTATCTCGTGAAACACAAGACAAAGTAGCTTACGAATCTTTCAAACGTGCTTTTGATGCAACTCAAGAAGGTCGTTACAAACCGTATATTATGGAAGTGAAAGACGATGAAGGAAATCCTCTTCAAGCAGATGAGGCAGTTCTTCTTCGTGAAGGTCTTGTGAAAAACCCAACTCGTATGGGTCGTGCGATGTTACTCTTTGACAACCCTCAAATGAAATTTGACCAGTTCAAAGAAAAATATAGCAAATACTTAAAGAAATCTCATGGACCTACTCTTTCCATCTTCAATGCAAGTCCACGTTCTGATGGAGCGGCGGGTCTCATTGTAGCTTCTGAAGATGCGGCTAAAAAATTAGGTCTTACTGCAAAAGCTTATATCAACGGTTTTAACATGCGCGGTGTTGATCCAAACCTTATGGGTCTTGGTCAAGCAGAAGCAACTGTGGCTCTTCTTGGCGAAACTGGTGATAAAATCGAGAACATTGACATCATCGAAATTCACGAAGCTTTTGCTGCAACAGCAGTAGCGGCTCTTGAAGAAATCAAAACTAGAACTGGTCTTGACTGGGAAAAGAAATTTGATGAGAAAAAAATCAACCCGAACGGTGGATCGATCTCCATTGGACACCCGTTTGGTGCTACTGGTGTGAGACTCCTTCACAACGCCATCATGGACTTTGAAGAAAACAAAGACGTGAAAAAGGTGCTTGTGACTGCATGTGCACATGGTGGGATCGCAGGATCTATGATCGTAGAAAGAGCGTAAATCGAATTTAAGATTCGTTTACGTTTGATTGAAAGATCGAATGGAAAAAGCCAAGGGAAACCTTGGCTTTTTTTATAGGGAGAGGGATTGACCTTTTTGTCTACAAACCAAGTAAAAAGGTGAACTTATTGGATAAGAATTTTTGGTTTTTGGAAATGGGTTTGTAGGAAGGGAGTAGATGTGATAAAAGGTGTGTATTGGGAGGCGGGTCTAGTTCCCCACCCATTCAGGGCGGGGATATAAGATTCACACCCCACAATACCTTTTTCAATAGAGGTTACAAACCATGAATACGGAAGAGGAATGTAAAGCTAGATTCCAAACCCTTCTAGAAGGGTACCAAGGCATTACTCAGCCAAAAAAGGATTCTCTGTGGGAAGAAGTCAAGAATCGGTATACAGAATCCCACCGAAGCTACCACAACCTAAACCATCTCTACCAAATGTTGAAGGAATACGATTTGGTATTCCCAAAATGGAAAGATCCAGAGGTCGCACTCTTTGCCTTATTTTACCACGACTTGATTTATGATGTCACATCCAAAACTAACGAAGAAGAAAGTGCAAAAATCGCCGAAAAAAGATTATCCGAATTAGCAATCACGCAGAATCGAATTGGAATTTGTGTAGGACATATTCTAGCCACCAAATCACATAGATTAGGTGAAAATTGCCACCCAGATACTTCTTATTTTTTAGATATCGATATCTCTATCTTAGGCAGTGAAGAATCAAAATACATAGAATATGCAAAAAACATTCGAAAAGAGTATTCGATTTATTCAGATGAAGACTACAAAAAGGGAAGAACCCAAGTGTTAAATCACTTTATCGAAAATGTGAGGCTCTTTCATACAGACTCTTTCTTTGATCGTTATGAAATGCAAAGTCGTCACAATATAAAAAATGAAATCCATAGTTTACAGAAAGGTAAACTTATTTGATAAGAATTTTGGATTTTACGAAAGCGAGCTGTCAGGGAGAGGAAATTATGGTAGAAGGAGCATATTGGGTGGCGGGTCTAGTTCCCCTCCCAATTCAGGGCGGGGTGATTAGACTCAACACCCCCTACCCCCCAAACCGCGTAAGCATCGGCACAAGCCCCTCTTTGGTTTGGTTTGCGGTATCATAACCTGGAGAAATCTTAAACAACTTAAGATAAAAATGTTTTTCAATACGTTTGTTCCCGCTGCTTGTTTTTTCAAAAACATCTTTGTTAAACAAATGAAATTCAAAATATCCCACCTTGAATTTCCCATCGGCCCCCAATCGATTTCCAACCCGAAACCGTATTGGATGATTTGTATCAAAACTTTCAAAACAATTTTCACCTTCAAAAGAAAGAGACTTAGAAATATATACTTTTTCTTTTACACCCATCTCTCGAAAATCTCTAACACCGGGTAATTGGATCAAAACTTTCCCTTCTCTTCGAAATTCCAAACTATATGATAAAATTTCTAAATTCGAAACATCTAATGCTTCAATATCGATAGTCAGGTGATGGTCTAAAACATCTGTAGAAAATGTGACGACATTACCTTCACGTTGGCCAATGGTTATGATTTTGTTTTTGTTTAAAGGAACCTGATACTTAAACACTAATCCAGGATTTGGCAAATCCTTTCCCTGTATGGTCATCGCAGAATGAACTGGAGTTTGTGTGATTGTATGGATATCAGGAAGTGAAACTTCAGACGTAGATACGAAGCCTGGTTTCGTTAAAACATTTACATCTTTCGAATTTGATTTTAATTTGAATAGTTCCAAAGATTTTAACTTGGCAATCGTCAGTCTTTGCATGACAGAAATTAGGACAAGTACGGCTACTAGCAAAACAAGCACAAACACCCAAGTTTCATAGGCATTCATCCTTTCTTCTAACAATCGTATTTGCTCCAATGAATACGGTTTTATAACTTCTGCGAGTATCATTTAAAATCCTTTTCGATGAAAGCCTACATTATGATTGTCGACTGATCATTCCGAGAAAAAAACCCTCTCTTTGGAAAAGAGATCGACTCTGAATCCTCTCTTCACTATTTTCTACACTATGTCGGGTTATAAAACTTTACTCTACATTCCCTTATTTTTAACCATTTTTCCTCTCTTTGCACAAAACCACTGGGATGATTATATAAGTGAGAAACAAGAAGGTTCCACCTATCAACTATTTGGTGATAATGTAAATTTAAGAGAAGCAGACAATCTCAAAGCAAATGTTAAAAAGAAACTTTCCATTGGTTCAGTAGTGACCATCCTAACAAAAACGAACCAGATCACAGAACAAGATTCAGTAAAAGAATATTGGTATAAAGTAAAGTCTGGAACAGACATAGGATATATCTGGGGAGGACTCATTGCCGATTACTCTTTCCCCTTGGAAGAAGGTAACACCATCTTATGCAAAAACTTGGGCGTCAAACTTCGAAAGATCGAATTAAAACTCATCCAAGGAGACAAACTCATTTCGCAAGCACAATGGGAAGTGGGACCAGTTAGTAACGAAACCTGGAAACACAATATTTATCCTAGAGAACGGTTTTCACCAAGTCCAAAATTCCTATTTGCATTAACATATTTAGTTTTTTCTGAAATTGAATATGGTTATACAAACGAACAATTGATTACGATTTCACCAGATCAAAAACTAATCTCACAGTTTTCTTGGAACCCGGGAGCTTGTGATCCACCTTCCTGTGCCGAATCTTGGTTAGTGTTTCCAAATGAATCACTAGAGCAAGATCCTAAAACGCAAAGACAGCTTACCAAAGGAAAAAAGAATACCATCCAAGAGTTAACTCATAGTTTCGACATAGAAGACTCTAACTTTCACGAATACTACAAAACAGAATATATTTGGGACGGAAACAGTTTCCAAAAAAAGGATACAAAATAAATTTTATGAAACAATTCATCACCTCTATTGTTATTTTAACTTTAGCGATGCCCGTTTTCTCATGGAACAATCATGCAGGAATTACCTATCTAATTTTAAAAGATCATTGGAAAAACCAACAAACTCCAAAAGTTAAGGTAGAATCCCTAAAATCCTTTTTATCTAAAGAAAAATCATCCATTCAGGATACACTCACGATCTCTGAAGAATGGTCCCTAAAACAACTTCCACACCTAACAAAAACAGCTGATAGTTTAAAATTCTCTAAAACAACTAAAGATGCAGATTTGGTCATAAGTTTTTATAAAGCCCTTAGGGTGAACCCAAATCATAAAGCAGCATTATACATTCAGTCAGTTCCCAAAAGAACTGGAAACAAACTTCCTTTGGCGGAACTCACCACTTTAAAGGAAAAGGGAAAGTTAGTAAACGAAACCTTTTTAGCCTTACAAGAAGGCCAGATGATTGGAGCCGATGAGGTTTTGATTTCCGCAACGGATGAACCTGACTACGATTTGGATTTATATCTATTCGAAGATAATGGAAGTGAGGTTGGAAAAGTTTATGGGTTTGGAAACCAACCCTTTGGGAATCCAGCTGTTGAATTTTCATCCCAAGCACCATTTCATATGGGATTTTATTATGAGCCAGGTCTTATTTTTGCCTTAGCAGGATTTCTAAAAAAAACCTATCCTGAATATCGTATCCATCAATTCACTGAACTTTCAAATTTAGCTTTTAGAACAGGCCATCCTTACTGGGGTTATCGTTTTGCAGGTTGGGCTTTGCATTACATTCAGGATCTTACACAACCTTACCATTCCTCAGTTTTACCAAGAGTGAGTGCGGCAAAACAAATTGGCGTACAACTTGTATCTTTTGTAGGATACCAATCACCAAAAGAAGATATGATCCGTTTTGTTTCGGGAAGGCATACGCTAATTGAAGAATATCAGTATTATCTAATTCGGAATTTGATTGAAACAAAAAATTGGAACCACTCAGTTGCAAGTTCCATCACAGAATTTTCAAATCATAATTCTACTAAATGGCAAGGAATTGATTTTCTACGGGAGAATGTTTGTAAAGAAGCTTATAATGCTGGAGAACCTACAGATGAACAATTGGAAAACCTAGAAATTCCAAAATATGAAACTCTTTATGAACCAACACATCCGATTCATACAATATTAGGGAGTTTACTCCATAATACATCCAAACATACAAGAGCCTATTTGGATGCATTAAAAACAAACTAACCCAACTCTTCAACGGCAAATCGTTCCAATAATTCCAAAGGAATGATTTCTAACGCGCGTTTGTGGGTAGATTCCAAAAAAACTTTGGGAGCTACCCCATTTCGATAAGCCTCCAACCACCTAGACGCACAGAGACACCACCTTTCACCAGGTTTTACACCGGGGAAGGCATACTGTGGCCAGGGAGTGATGAGATCATTCCCACTTTGTTTTTGGGACTCTAAAAATTCTTCAGTGGCAAGAACACATACTGTATGAGATCCAAGATCTTCATCAGATGTATTACAGCAACCATCCCGGAAAAAACCTGTGAGAGGCCGGGCAGAGCAAGGAACCAGTGGCCCACCAAATACATTTAAAGATTCATCCATTTCCATAGGAATCTCAAACTAGGGAAAGAACAGAATCTGGGAAGACGTTTCTGAATTTAGGTTAGAAAAAAGAGGGGGTTTGCACCCCCAGTAGAACGACCAAAAGGTCTTGGAAAGCCTATAGCCAATCTACTATACATACATTTACTTGTCAAACGATTATGGTTTTACATCAAAAAAAAGAATCTTTTTTTCTTCTCCATTCACCCGCACTCGCGCCTTCCATCGCCCAACTAATTTAGGGTTATTGGGAATGGAAACATACCTGGCCTCAAAGGCCAAATTTTTCTCAGCAACCCAGTCCAACTTCATTGGCTCAAAGGACTTTCCTTCAATCGATATATCTACCTCAATTTTTTGATTCCCCGGTCTTACAAACTCAAGAGAGACAAGAAAGTTTTCTCCCAATTGGAAAGCGGTTTTGCCACATTCCACCCTTTCCCGTTTTGGACTTAATTTACAAATCTGGATGTCTTCTTCTAAAATTTCAGCTTTGATCGGGTCAATCCCTGGTCTTGGATGCCAATACATAAAATATTCTTTTAAGGTATCTCGTTCGGAATATTGGGTTTTGAATGATGTCGGAATCGTTGTCACATCCAATTGTCTATTTGGTTTATGAACCTCAAAATGAAGATGCGGCCCTTGCGTATAACCAGTATTACCTGAATATCCAATTAACTGTCCCGCCTCTACGCTATCTCCAACTTTTACCACAACGCCATTTTTCATTAGGTGTGCATAATTTCCTAAAGTCCCGTCTTCATGTTGGATGATGATAAAATTAGCCTTGGACAATAATTCCTTTCGAAACCCACCTTCTGAATATTTGGATTCAGTTGCCGTGACATAACCTTTTCTAGCCGCATGAACAGGGGTTCCAACAGGAAGTCCAAAATCAATTGAGTGAGCAAAAGTACCAAAATGAGTCACCGATCCATTATAGCCTTGGACAACTTTGGTACGAATCCCACGAGCAAATGGTAAAAGGTAACTCACAGAATCATCATGTACACTATCCCAATCACCAGGTCGAAAAAGAAAAGAAAAGGAATGAAATGCATTTTTGGTTTTGTCATCTAATACAAACTTAGTAATATAAACAGGAGAAGGACCTTTTACCACTACATAATATGGAAAACTTATATCCGTTTTAAAATTAACTAATGTTGCATTTAATAAAACAGAATTTGTGACTTGAGGATTGGTGTTGTAATTACGAATAGAAAGGGTAATACCATCTTCGTCCTTTGTTTGAATCAAACAAATCCATTCTTGATTACATTCTTCGGTAACGTTAGATTCCGCATAAATAGCAAAAGAGAGAAAAAAATATAAAACAAAGAATATTAACCTTATCACTTTACACTCGTTAACTGGAATGACAATTCTTTTTGGATGACCCCATCAATCGAAACTGTTGCGACCCAATCGCCCTCCAACGGTTCCGCAGATTCCTCAAGTTGGACATCTAAATACGTGTCCCACCATTCAGGATTTGTCTCCCAATTATACAATTTTACAATAGAGGTGCCAATTTTACGAACGGAAATTTGTATCTTATAACGAGAAGGCTTCAAAAGCGGGATATAAAAATAGATAGGTCCTGTTTTTGCAAAAGAGGTAAGATTACACCCCAACCTCTCCAAAGTTTGAACTGATTCACAAATTTGAATTTCGTCTACGTCTGAATCAGTTTTGACCAGGGGTTCACTTGGATCTCGTCGCCAATGGAGTTGTCCTTCCGAAACGATCTCTGCTTCAGAGGATTCCGTACGAAACAACGTAGGGATTGTTTTTTTTCTTAATCCGGAAGTGGGTTTGTAAACTTCAAAATGTAGGTGGGGGCCGTCGCTGAATCCGGTACTTCCCGTATAACCGATAGGAGTTCCGGAAAGGACCTTTTGACCTCGTTTAACAAGAACACCCATATAACGAAGATGAGCATATTGACCAATTGTCCCATCCTCATGTAGAATTTTTACATAATTGGCTGAGTGAATGTATTTAATTTCAAACCCACCTTCGCTGTTTTTTTCTTCTGTATCAACAACAATCCCATCCCTAGCAGCAGTAATCAAATCCCCATCTTTCAAACCAAAATCAATTGAATAACGGTTGTCACCTTGATGACTTTTTGTTCCTTTATAACCTTGGTAAATACGAACCTTTTGACCTTTTTCAAAGGGTAAATCATAGATGGCCTTTGGGTTGTGTGTCACCGAAAAATCCCCCAAAATCCATTTGTATTTAATTTGGTATACCCAACGTTTATTGGGTTTATTAACATTTAAACGGAAAAGTTTTTTTCGTTTAGGACCGCTTAACACTGTGACCAATGGAAGTTTCACAGAGCTTTTCATATTTTTATAACTAGCATTCACTGATAAAGTTGTGTTCGTTTCTTCAATGGCAATTTTATTTTGAAAGTATACATCTACCCCTGTTTTATCTTGAATATAAATGACACAAAGCCTGTCCATGGAACAAAACTCGGAATGTTCTTTGGCAATTAAGAATCCAATTGGATAAAATAAAAAAATTAAGAAAATGCCAAATCTCATAAAACAGGAATCATGATAACGAAAGGAAAGAGAGATGACAATCTATTTTCCATCATAAAAAACTTGATTGCCGAATGATTTCTTTTCCGCAAACTTCAACAAATGAGTTCAACCCTATACACCTTCCCCATCTCACATTTTTCTGAAAAAGCTAGATGGGGTCTGGATCTTGCAAATTATCCCTACAACCTAAAACCAATGGTTCCCGGTGAACACATCCAAACCCTAAAACCTCTCGTAAACGATTTGTATGTGCCAGTTTTGGAGACTGAAAATGGAATCATCCAGGGTTCCGGAAATATCTTAGATATCATTGAAGAAAAAGCTTTTGGCCACAAGGCTTCCCCTGAGGAAAAACTGATGGAAGAGAAAGTGGACATTCAGATTGGAAAAAGTTTACAGACTTTTTTGTATCACTTTATTCTAGATTACCCAGAGATTGTAGGTAAACTCTTTTTGTTGGAACCTGCCGCGCCATCAGATTCAGTAGCAGCCCCTGAACATTTTGATCTCATCGCTCTTTCACTCAAAAGAAGATACAAAATCACACCTAAAAACCTTGAGGCCGTAAAACAAGCACTAGATGAAGGCTCAAAGGAATTAATTGCCGTTTACAAAAATCAAAAATACTTTAATGGAAAATCTTTTGGAAGAGTTGATCTGACTTTCGCTAGTCTTATGGGAATGCTCGCCGCACCTGAGGAATCACCAGCTTATCCTTGGTTTACATCGGTTCAAATGCCAGAAGCGTTTCTCACCTGGAGAAAAGAATTAGGATTTGAACTCTTATTTGATAAAATCAAAGAGTTCTATAAAGAATTTCGTAACCAATCCAAATAGTCAGAATCTGCAGTTACAATGGGCCAAACAACGATGCAGGGAGTTTCATAAGAATGTAATTCTTTGATTCTCTGCATTAAATGGTCCAGTTTCTCCTTTGTGGTTTTAAATAAACAAACAGTTTCCATAGACTCTTCTATTGTTTCTTTCCAAATGTAAATAGATTCCATCCCTTTGATGACGTTGGCACAGGCAGCCAATCTTTCGATTACAACTTGTTTGGCAATTTTCTTTGCCTCATCTTCTGTTGCATAAGTGCTATAAACTGTGTAGTATTCCCATCCTTCATTCATTGAATTCACCTCCAACAGACGTAACATTCATGATCTTATTATCGAAAGATTAATCCATCCAAGATTGCCAGATGGATTCCACCACGGAAGGTTCATTTTCCTCCTTGGTTTCAAAATAAACAACCGCATTTTGGTATGGTTTTCCTGAAAGATCTCTAACGGGCGTTAAAAGAATTAAACTTATTTCTAATTCTTTTTCCAATCGTTTGATTGTAGACCATTCCTCAAGGGAACCTTGTTTTGGATAAGGCAAAATTAAAATCCCAGATACAACTTCGGGCTTCGGATTTCTTTTTTTACGAACTTCCCAAAGAATACGTCCAATCGAATAACGAAAATTAAACTCAGATACTGGTTGGATTTGTAACCTTCCCTCTTCCCGGAATAAAAACCCATCAATCGCACATGGGCCGGAGTATTCCTTAGGGATAAATCCTTTTGTATCTCTGACTAAATCCATCACAGGTGGTAAAAAGTGAGCCGCAAAGGTAAGTTCACTCCCACCAATACGAATCCCTCGAAATACACCTTCTTTGTCTACCAACATGGCGGTTGATGTTAGATAAAAAAATTCTCCATCATTTACATCCCAAAGTGTAGAAAAATCAAAAAACCGCTCTTCTCCCACCCAAGACTCAGCAACCACAGGAAAACCAAACAGGCGTTTGTTTACTTGTGACATTTTCCAAGAATCAGAAGGAGACTTAAAAATAATATGATTTCTGCCTGCTAACCCGAATTCACTTTTAAGAACGATGGGGAGTTTCACCTCTTCTAATTCAGCGAACAAATGTTCTTCGGAAGAAATTACTTTTGCAGGAAGTGGGGAATGGTTTTTACGAAAATCTAGTTGGGTGATTTTGGAATTGAGATAACGCGAGGTTTCTGTGCGAATGGGATCTTCTACAAGCCTACCTTCATACCATTCGTTTCGACACCCCCATTCTAGCAAATTTACCTCACCAAGTAATCCTCCTTCTAAATGAGGGGTGCCAGGAGTAAAACCAGAATCTTTCCAATGAGAATAGAGTTCTTCACTCGGTAACTCTTCCACAAGGATAAAATCCTCTTCACGAGAAATCGGGAAAAACATCTTCTCTAAACAACGATTCCTCCGTTTAAGGGAGGAATCTAAGTTAGGAGGTGTGGATGGTAATCTATACTCAAATAATGAGTCTAGATAAAAGAGAGTTGGTACCAATCAATAGATTCGGCGGATGGCAGTGGCAATCCGTTGAACATTATCTTTTGTTAGGTTTGGATAAATAGGAATACAATGTCCTCTTTGATAGAGACGTTCCGCATTCGGGAACTCTAATGGATTTTCTTCCAAAACTCGATGGAGAGGTTCATCCACAGTTCTTTGAGTTCCAATATGGATGGATTTAAAATATCTTTGGATCTCTTCGTAGTTTTGTCCAGAGACTACAATAGGAAATCTTTGGAATGTATCTTCGTTCGAATTTTGAAAATAAGTTTCCAATCTTGAATTTTGAACGGCTTGTAAATAGGCAGAAGCAATTTTTTTCTTACGTTCTAAGATCACTCCAAGTTTGGATAGTTGTTCGATTCCAAGAGCTGCTTGGTAATCCACTAAATTATAATCATACTTTGGTTCGCCAAAGTTACGTTTTGCGGAAGAACCTGATTTATACGATTTTACAGAATTAGAGAGAGAAACTTCAGAAGTGATGATCATCGCACCATTTCCAGTAGTAATGATATTTTCAGCACTTAACCCACAAAGAGCGATTTTCGATTGTTTCCCAACGGAGATCGTTTCTGAGGTAGCACCGATGGCCTCTGTAAAGTCTTCTAAAACTTCTAATCCTTCTATAGAATAATCACTCAAACGAATGAGAGATCCAAAACTATGATCAAAAAGAGCGAAACGAGCACCCGACTCATTTTTTTTGCGAAGGAATTCTTCAGGGCATGGATGGAAAGAATTTCGTTTTAAATCCACAAGCACTGGTTTTGCTTGTAAAAGAAAAATGGCATCTAAAGC
This sequence comes from Leptospira brenneri, assembly GCF_002812125.1. Lineage (NCBI taxonomy): Bacteria > Pseudomonadati > Spirochaetota > Leptospiria > Leptospirales > Leptospiraceae > Leptospira > Leptospira brenneri. The sequence continues at coordinate 566,587 of NZ_NPDQ01000002.1, read as the reverse complement.
AGAAATAGGAGCATAACTGGAAAGTAAAACGGAATCTCCCGCCTTAACACCTAATGCAAGTAATGCTAAATGATAAGCAGAGGTGAGGGAATTGGAAGAAATGGCATGTTTGATTTTAAATGTATGGCAAAAAGTTTTTTCAAATCTCTCTACAATTTCACCATTGGAGAGGTGTTCTTCCACTAGGCATTCCAAAACACCCTTGAGGTCTTCGCGAGAAAGGGTAGGCTTAAAAAATTCGATGTCTTTTTCTTTTCGAACGGGTCTTTGTATTGTTTCGGTGCTCATCCAACAGCACTCCTATATATTATGTCACTTAAATACCCTATTTCCGAATTATGTCACTTCATTTTTCGAAATGAGAACATAATTTTAGAAATCCTTTAGAAAAAGGGTTCTGGAACGGGAAAGTCTCCTGAATATGACCCCCATGACGGACTCATCCACTTCCCTTTGGGCCACTCGCCTCCGCCAAAACCAAGGAATCCGGTCCCTGATGGAGGATCTAGGCCAGGTGACAGGCCATCCAGACGAAATCCTTCTCGGAGGTGGAAATCCTGCCCATATCCCGGAAGTGGAAGAAATTTTTGCCGAATGTTTTCGCATCCTCGGAGAAGATCCGTCTTTACGTTCTCTTCTCGGTGACTACCAAGCTCCTATTGGAAATGATCGTTTTCGTTCCCTCGCTGCTGAATATCTATCTCCGCATTTTGGTTCCAATCTCACGAAAGATCAAATTGCTTTTTTTAATGGCAGCCAAAATGCTTATTCCTATTTACTCAATATCCATTCAGGATATATGAAAGATGGGAGTTTCAAAAAAATCCTTCTTCCTATCGTTCCGGAATACATTGGTTATGCGGACCAGTCCATTGAAGAGAATGCTTTTTTAGCAAAAAATCCAGAAGTCATCAAAACGGGAAACCATCGATTTCGTTATGCTTTAAACAAAACAGATTTCGACCTATCTGAGGTTGGTTCTGTTGCCCTCTCTCGTCCAACGAATCCCACAGGTAATGTTTTATCCAATGCAGACATTGATTGGATGGAAGAAAGGACCAAAAAAAAATCCATTCCCCTCCTCATTGACTTAGCCTATGGAAACCCTTTCCCCAACTTAATTGGGTCAGAAGATCCTATCAATTACAATGAAGGAAGAACTCTCTCTTTAAGTTTTTCTAAAATTGGTCTACCGGGTGTACGATTAGGGATCATCATCTCAAATCCAGAAACAATCGAAATCCTTTCTTCTTATGCTGCTGTAGGCAATCTTGCAGTGGGGAACCTCGGCGTTTATATGATGGAAATCCTCTTTCAAAAGAATATCCTACCACACTTATCAAAAAACATCTTACGTCCGTTTTATGACAAAAAAAGAGAACTAGCCATTTCTATTTTTGAATCTGAATTCAAAAAACATGGTATCGACTATGAAATTCATGACCCGATGGGTGGCTTTTTCCTTTGGATCCGGTTTCCATCCCTATCTGTATCCAACCACAAACTCTATCACCTTTGTAAAGATAAACGGCTCTTTATTGTTTCAGGACATTATTTCTTTCCGGGATTAAACTCTGATTTTTCCCATACCAAAGATTGCATACGTTTGACATATTGTCGTAAGGAAGAAGAATTAGCCAGGGGAGCCCATATCCTTGCGGAAATTGTGGCCTCTCACCAGGCGAAATCCCAATGAGCGAAGACAGTATTGATCTATCAGACACAGTCCTAGACAACCCCTCATCGAAAGAGGAAAGTTCTAACGATAGACCATCCGCGCAGTCTTATATTTTTTTGTCGGATTCGGTAGGAAGCCTCACACCCACTGCACGTTGTATCTTGGATGAACTCAAAGACTGGCACAAACGTGTAGAAAAACACGGCAGCAAAGAAAAACATGCATCTTACCTCATGACTGTGGACAAACTTCCAGAAGCCTTGGGTAAATACACCAATCTCGGTGCACAGGGTCGTTCGGAAAATGCCATCTACCATGCCCTTCGGCAAATTTTAGACATTGACCACCGTGGCCAAAATAGAGCCGCTTACGCCTATCCTTATCTCATCCGCACAGGTAGTAAAATCTCTTCTAAAATTGCTCTCGTCGCACCACAAAACGAGAATAAGACGGATACCCAACCATATAGGCAAGCTTGTTTTCGGTTCTCACAAGAACTCATCAAAGTCCTCCTTGAGAACCGTGCCAAAAAAGGAAGAAGTTGGGATGAGGACAATCCAGGAACCTTACTATTACAAAAGAATAAAGAAGGAAACACTTGGTTGTATCCCAAACTTGGATCCCTGGAAGCAGAGATTTCTTCTCTTGTAAGAAAAGGATTTGGAAGTCTACCATACATCCCTATGCCAGACTTTCTCCAAGACTTCACTGTTTTTGCTAGAGAACAAAACCTTGCACTTTCTATTCTTTCTGATTACCATATTGTCATTGATGAACTAAACATCTTACCCGATGGAAGTTTCAAAAGATTACCAGAAGTTGTGAACCAAATCCTAGCTCAAATGAACGGGTTAGAACATTTTACAAAAGATCAACTCACCAAACTTGCCAAAGATGCAAAGTATGAGTCTTTCCTTGCCACTTTTAGTGATTATATATCCAAACCAAAATTTTCTTCTTTAGATTCCAAAATGAATCCAGAAGAAGAAGTAAAAAAGTTTGTCTCTATTATTGAGAACTTTCCTTATCCCCCAGAAAAAGGAAACAAATCTCTTTCTATCAAAGAAACAATTGAACTCAGTGTAAAAATTTTAAAAAGACTTTCGGAAGAGAAAGGTTCCGTTCTCACCCGTAAAGACGATAGTATTTACGGAACAGTTAAAAATGCAGTCATCTCAAGGATTCCAGAACATACAAAAAATCACAACACTCTTCTTAGGATCAACTTTGAAGAAGAAGTGGCAAAGGCAGGAATCACCTCAGAAGAAAAAGCAAACGAATACATCAAACGCCTGAAAGATGATGTCTTCTCTGATCATTCCTATTACGAAGAAAAACTCCCCGACGGGAGATCCGTGTATTATGTAGTGGATCATGGTTATATGGCTGCGGTCATCCACAAACTAGCGTTTGAAGGCAGAACCAACCCGGAATACAAAAAACAATTGGGTTATGCTAAAATCATCAATCATAAACTATCCAATCCAAAACATCCGGAACTCAACAATAAACTCAAACCCGAGTTAATTGCCAAACTCAATGCAGATGTTAAAAACATGGAAGTGGAAGAATTGGAAAAAGAACGTTCCAATGAAATTCGGTCTAGATTCAATGTAGTTCCAGGAATTTTAACTTTTGTAGTGAGTACGCTGATATTCATCACTGGAGCTTATTACCTTCGTTCCGCGATGCCAATCTTCTTTGGTGTCCCTTTTTCGGTGGTACTTGGTTTTATGGCAGCAATCTACTTCCGCGAAAAAACAACCGAAGAGATTCGAGAAGACATCAAAAATTCGGGAAAGTTTTCTGGAGTCGGTGATTGGGGAAAACCAACCTACAGTTCTGGTGCTTCCACTTCTTTCGAAGATGAAGCAGAAACGAGTAAAAAAGAAGAGAAACTTTCTCATATCTATAAAGCCGCAGATAATTTCGTATTTCCAAAACGTTTTAATAAAATCACAGACAAAGTTTTGGATCCGAAGTCACTCCGATCCCGTATCTACGAAAATTTAGACAATATCAAACGTAATAACATGACTCTCGGCAAAGAAAAGGATGATGATAAAGTAGCCTCTACCGTGGAATACGCAGTTCTGCAATCCGTATCAACCATCCTCATTCCTGACGAAGTGGCAATTCGGGATCTTCCGAGTACCATTCTCATCAACCGCAACGATATGAAGTCTGCCCTCTTCCGTGGCCAACTTGCAGACCACTACAGGGAGGAAATGAACAAAAAGAAGTTCGATAAAAAATTGGTTAAATACTACACCTACCTCATCAACACGGTAGAGATGGAGTATTATAAATACCTTCCGAAAAAACGAGTTTAAATACTAAAATCATTTGATTCCCTAGGGGTCGCTCCTCCTATGGAGTTGATGTATCAAAACGGTATCGTACAATTTCCTATCATCATCATTGATGAAGATTTTCGTTCCGAAAATGCCAGTGGTCTTGGCATTCGAGCTATTGCAAAGGCCCTAGAAGGTGAAGGGATTGAAGTGCTGGGAGTTACCAGTTACGGAGATTTAACCAGTTTTGTACAACAACAAAGTCGGGCTTGTGGATTCATTCTTTCCATTGACGACGAAGAGTTCACTCCCGAAACAGAAGGCGAAGTTCCTGATGCGCTTCGCCAACTCAAAGATTTTGTGACGCAAGTTCGCCATAGAAACGCCGACATACCGTTGTTTCTTTATGGTGAAACAAGAACCAGTCGCCACATTCCTAATAGTATCTTAAAAGAACTCCACGGCTTCATTCATATGTTTGAAGACACTCCAGAGTTTATGGCCCGTGCCATTCACAGAGAAGTTAAGTCCTACTTAGATAGTTTGCCTCCACCATTTTTTCGGGCACTCACACAGTACGCGCATGACGGAAGTTATAGCTGGCACTGTCCTGGTCACTCCGGTGGTGTTGCGTTTTTAAAAAGTCCCGTAGGCCAAATGTTCCACCAATTTTTTGGCGAGAACATGTTACGAGCTGACGTTTGTAATGCAGTGGATGAACTAGGACAACTTCTGGATCATACAGGTCCCATTTCTGCCAGTGAAAGAAACGCAGCACGGATCTTTCAATGTGATAGTTTGTATTTTGTTACCAATGGAACATCCACTTCCAATAAAATTGTTTGGCATAGTACGGTAGCACCAGGAGACGTTGTGATTGTCGATCGTAACTGCCATAAAAGTATTCTCCATGCGATTACTATGACAGGAGCCATTCCTGTATTTCTTATGCCAACAAGGAACCATTTTGGAATCATTGGCCCTATTCCCAAATCCGAATTTAAATGGGAAAACATTCAGAAAAAAATTGCAGAACATCCATTTGCCAAAGATGTAAAAGGGAATCCAAGAATTCTTACCATAACCCAAAGTACTTATGATGGAATTCTTTATAATGTGGAAGACATCAAATCAGAGTTAGATGGCAAAATTTCAACCTTACATTTTGATGAAGCATGGCTCCCGCACGCATCTTTTCATAGATTTTACAAAGGAATGCATGCCATCGGATCTGATAGGCCTCGTCCGAAAGAAAGTATGATCTTTTCCACTCAGTCCACACATAAACTTCTAGCAGGACTCTCACAAGCAAGCCAGATCCTTGTACAAAACAGCGAAAAAGAAACCTTAGACAGAAACTTATTCAATGAAGCATTTTTAATGCATACAAGTACAAGTCCACAGTATGCCATCATTGCTTCTTGTGATGTGGCAGCTGCGATGATGGAAGCACCTGGAGGGAATGCCCTTGTAGAAGAGTCCATTGAGGAAGCACTCGATTTTCGTCGTGCCATGCGCAAAGTGGATTTAGAACTCGAAGAAGATTGGTGGTTCAGCGTTTGGGGCCCAGAAGCTCTAGTTGATGAAGGTGCCGGAGAAAGAGACGAATGGATTCTCAAAGCCAATGATCGTTGGCATGGGTTTGGTGACATTGCAGAAGGCTTCAACATGCTTGATCCCATCAAAGCAACTGTCATCACTCCTGGTATGAGTGTGGAAGGGGAATTTGCTGATTGGGGAATCCCTGCTCTTATCCTCACCAAATACTTAGCAGAACATGGAATCATCGTTGAAAAAACGGGACTTTATAGTTTCTTTATCATGTTTACGATTGGAATCACCAAAGGTCGCTGGAACACCATGGTGACCGAATTACAACAGTTTAAAGATGATTATGATTCCAACCAACCCCTCTGGCGTGTGATGCCCAAATTTACGACTACTTATCCCAAGTATGATCGAATTGGGTTACGAGATCTTTGCCAATCCATGCATGAAGTATATAGGGCGAACAATATCTCTCACCTAACAACGGAGATGTATTTGAGTCCCATGATCCCTGCCATGAAACCTTCGGAAGCTTTTTCTAAAATGGCACATAGAGACATCGAAAGAGTTCCAATTGATGAGTTAGAAGGAAGGATCACCTCTGTATTGTTAACACCATATCCTCCCGGAATTCCACTTCTGATTCCAGGAGAAAAGTTTAACATGACCATCATTCGGTATTTGCAATTTGCTCGTGAGTTTAATTCGAAGTTCCCAGGTTTTGAAACCGACATCCACGGCCTTGTGGAAGAAAAATCAGAATCAGGACACGTAACTTACTTTGTTGATTGTGTATCGGAATAAAAAGAAAAGATTTTAGAAAAACCAATATCAGGTTACGAACCTGGTATTGGTAAAGTCTCTTCATTCCCACTCGATCATACGAATCACATCTTTCAGGCAGTCTTCTCTCGTTCCTTGCTCGTGTTTCAACGATGGTAAACCGGAATACCATTTTCCATCCGGATACTTTAAATCCACCCAATAGGAAAAGAGAGTGGTGTCTCCATTATTATTTTTGATTTCTACATTCAAAAGTTTTAAATCAGAAACCCCTGTTTCTTTATAAAAGACTTCTCCATTGCGGGTGCGGATTCGGATTTTTTTTGGCACCACTTCATAGGTGATTCCTTTTTTTTCTTCTCGTTTTTGTTTCAGTTCCCAGGAATCAATCCGTATCGAATCTAGTTCGCTAGTTGATAACTTTTTTTTATAGAGAATTCCATCCTTAGAGTGCTCAAAAGACATCGACTGACTACCGCTAGATGATTCGCCACGAACTGTCCGTCCATCACAAAGAGTTAAGTTGAGAACCTTGGGATCGGTAGATTCTTTGTCACCTCGAGCGTTCCTTGGTTCTTTTGATTCTTCCAAAGGGATAGAGGGAAGAGTTGGCTCTTTCGGAAGGCGTGGTTCTGCGAGGATCGGAGAAAAAAATCCGAGGGTTCCTACCCAAAGAAAGAGTCGCAGCCGGATGAAGTTTTCCATATTCTGACCTTTATCCATGGATGCATTTCTGACTGCAACTTTTCAAACCCTTCCTTTGCCAGTTCTTTTGCTTATCATCATCGGTTCCATCCTAGTTTTGGGAAAAGCCGCTGATGTTCTAGTCGACGAGGCAGTTTCACTCTCTACCCGTTGGGGAGTTCCCAAAATGATCATTGGGGCAACCATTGTGAGTTTAGGCACAACCCTTCCCGAAGTTTCCGTATCGGTTCTTTCCGCCCTTGATGGAAATCCAGGGATCGCATTAGGAAATGCTGTGGGTTCGATTATCTGTGACACGGGTCTCATTTTGGGAATTGCCATCCTCATTTCTCCACCTGACATCGACAAACGACTTGTCAACCGCCAAGGGTGGATCCAAGTTCTTTCTGGATTTTTACTTGTGTTTGCAGCCCTCCCCTGGTCCAACCTAACATCTGCTTTTTCCACAGGCGGGCGAATTGAGCAAGGCACAGGATTTGTATTTTTATTACTCCTCGCAGTCTATATTTATTTTAGCATTCGTTGGTCTCGTTCCAAACCCGGAGAAGTAGAAGCCGGTATCGAAGCCACAACAGAATTCGATGAATCGCCTTTTTGGATTCTTTTCTTAAAACTCGTTGCTGCCATTACTTTGGTCATCTTATCGTCTAAAGTCCTGATCCCTTCTGTGCAAGAAACGGCAGTTAGACTATCAATTCCTGATTCTATTATTGGTGCGACGCTTGTTGCTTTTGGAACTTCTTTACCGGAACTAGTAACTGCCATCCAAGCCTCTAGACGAGGCCACTCGGAACTTGCTGTGGGAAATATCATTGGAGCCGATATTCTAAATGTGCTTTTTGTATCAGGTGCTGCAGCGGCCGTTACTCGCGGTGGGTTAGAAGCTCCGGTTAGTTTTTTTACATTTTACTTTCCGTCGATGTTAATTGTTCTCATCCTCTTCCGACTAGGAATTGTTTTTTCTAAAGACAAAATCAAACGACCGTTTGGTTTATTTTTACTTTTTATTTACGTCCTAGCAACTGTTGCTGGCTTTGTTTTTAAAGGGTAAAATTGAAACCCAACCCACCATCTCTTCCCATTGCAGAAGGGATGGTTCGTTTTTCTTTCCATTCTTCATAACTCATAATTTCAGAATCGACTTTCTCTTTTTTGATCTCTTGTGTATAAAACAAGGGAACGGCACCCTGGCGTAGCAAGAACCGCCCACCTTCATTATCAAATTGTTTGGGATGATCAAATACATAAATCTCACGATTTTGTTCCATGGCACTGTAAGCAGTCGAAATGGTTCCCGACTTTCTCCCCGACTCCATAATGTACACCCTCTCGACAAGACCAGAGATCACACGATTGCGTTTGGGGAATGTCCATTTAGCGGGTTCTGTTTTTAAAAGAAATTCAGAAAGGAGGAGTTGGTTCGGATCTTCTTTGATTCGTTTGTATAAATCACGATTTCCAGGAGGATATTCTATCCCAAGAGTGGTTCCAAGAACTCCTACCACGGGAACACCAAATTCTAATGCCGATAGGAATGCCTTACGATCAATTCCAAGAGCCATACCCGAAACAACCGCCAAATTTTTGTTTGTTGATAGTAACCTCACCAACTCTTTTGTCGCAACAAGGGAAACAGGGGATGACTTTCTTGTGCCAACGATGGCAACTAATTGAGATTGTAATAAACTAAGATTCCCTAAACAAACAATGACCAAAGGAGGATCATAAATCTCTTTCAAATTTTTAGGAAATTCTGGATCATAAAAATGGACGAGCTTCCATTGAGGGTCTTTACGTTCTTCCCAAGATATACATTCCTGCAAACAATCATTCCAAAATTCCTCTTCGAAATAACTGGGAAGGGAATGATATAAATCTAGGAAGTTTGAAAATTTACGCCAAACCCTTGTTTTACGTAGAAAACTAGAAATTCGCGGATGCCCTAAAATTGAAACGACCACAACTAGTGAGGTCAGTTTGGCTTATTTTGGGCCCCTAATTGATTTAAGTTTTTGATGACATTACGATAAGATGAGTTTTCATCTAAGGGTTCGCGGATGTTTCCTTTTTCTTTCATCTCTTCTAAAATCGATTTGATCCGAGTGTATTCATCATAGGCTAAATTCGATTTACCTATTTGGTATAAAAAATTTGCCTTAGCGAAACGAGCGGGAACGTTGTATGGTTCTTTCCGTAAGATTTGATCCAGAAGGGAGAAGGCTGTTTCCACTTCATCATACCCACTTCCAAGTTTTCCATTCCACGCCTCATCCTTTAGAGATGAATCAAAATAAATGAGAGCCAACTGAAAAGGAAATCGAGAATCTTCTTTGTCCAATTTGGAAAGTTGTTTGAATAAACCAATGGCTCGAGTTCGACGAACGGGTTCCCAACCCATATCTTTCGATGCATTGGCATAGGCAACTGCCGTTTCATATAACAACTGTTTGTCTAACTTCCCTGACTGAATGGCTTTTTCAAAAAAAGGCAAAGCTGATTCGTAAGAATGAATTTCAAATCCACCTTGTTTGGCGTTGGGAAGACTTTCCGTAATGGCTTCTTCATAATAACGTGCGCCCAAATCAGAAGAACCAGCTCTCATATAAGCCCGGGCAATTTTCCAAGAAAGTGCTGCCGATTGGTTGGACTTCTGAACCATTTTTCGGATCCGTTTGTCCATCTCTTCAATTTCAGCCCCTTCCAAAGCCAATTTTTCTTTCCAATTCACAATGTCTTTCTCAGAGGGGAGTTCTCCCCCAATGCGTTTGCGGTATTTGGATTCGGTCAGTGACTTGAGATAGTCACAACCAATCAAACTAAAGCCTAGCAGGAAAATTAGAAAACCAAGTGGCAAGGAAACCAAAGAAAACCTGCTGTTTTTTGTGCCCATCGGTTCGATTTTAGTTTCTTTCTTTTGGATGAAAAGAAAAAAATGTGATTATGTCTCATAGTTTTCGAAGGTTGAGTGAATCAGATCTTCCCCTCATCCTCCAGTGGGAATCCTTATGTTTTCCTGGAGAGGAATGGACAGATAAAATGATCCAAACCCATCTAGAATTCCATGTGGCTTTTGGTATGGGAGACCAGGAAACAAAGAGTTATGCTCTTGTTTGTGAAACTCCTTGGGAGATTGAAATCTTCCGGATTGCAACACTCCCCAACTATCGAAAGTTAGGTTTAGCAAAAGAGCTAGTGTTTGCACTTTTCCAAGAATTTCCAAAAAAAGAATTCTTTTTGGAAGTGAAAGAATCAAATACGGCGGCCATTCGACTTTACGAGTCCGTTGGATTTATAGAATTAGAGAGACGTAAAAAATACTATCCGGATGGATCTACCGCTGTCCTGATGAAAAGGAATCCCGACGAATGAAAAATGCATATGTTACAGGCGCATCCCAAGGAATTGGAAAAGAATTTGTTCGAGCCCTTGCCAAAGATTATAATGTCTTTTTAATTTCCCGTACGGAATCCGATTTAAAAAAAGTAATTTTAGAATTAGAACCAAAATCTCGCGGTATCTTAAAATATTTTGCACTTGATCTTACCAAAAAGAAAGATGTAGAAGAACTTGCAGAAATTATTTCAAAAGATAAGGATGCGGAACTTGTTGTGAATAATGCTGGGTTCGGAACTGTAGGAGAGTTTGCCGCGTTACCTCTTGATAAAGAACTCGATGAAGTAAATCTAAATATCAAAACTTTGGTTCATTTAAGCCACGTTGCCCTCAATAGGTTCAAAAAAAATAAAAAAGGTTATTTGATTAACGTAGCGTCTATCGCGGGTTATTTGCCAGCACCAGGCAGTGCCATCTATGCTGCCACCAAAGCATTCGTAAAATCATTCACAGAGTCCATCCATGAAGAAGCGAAACTTCATGGAATTTATGTACAGGCACTTTGCCCTGGACTCACCCATTCTGACTTCCACCAAAGGGCAGGAATTAACAAATCCAAATATCCATCTTTTATGTGGCAAGATGCCGATGTTGTTGTTGAGGAATCATTAGATGCCCTTCGTTATAATCAAGCAGTATGTATCACAGGTTCATTCAACCAAGGTGCCGTTACTGTTTCCGAACTGATCCCACGAGGTTTTTTACGAAAGTTAAGTGGGAAATACTTAAAACTAGAAGAGGATTAGGATGGACGTTGCTAAATTAGACGCCTGGTATCGTAGACTACTTATTATTTTTTCCATCATTGGTGGAGGTTTCCAATTATACTACGAAGGTAATGTTTGGGTTAATGCGGTTTTTGTGATCCTTATGGCTGGAATGGTTGGATATTTCACCAATTTCCTAGCAATCAAAATGTTATTTCAACCTAAACATGGTAAGGTGCTCGGCTGGTCCGGCCTTGTTCCCAAAAACAAATCAAAAATTGCAAAATCTCTTGGGGAAAGTATCCAAAGTAATTTATTACATCCTGACATTATTTTAACCTACATCTACGAACGTAATCTTGTCGAAACAGGAATCCAAAAAATTGTCAAAGAAATCGATGAAGCCATCCATAACGATGAAATTCGTACGGTGCTTGTGACAAAAATCATTTCTATGTTAAAGGAAAGAGGACCTGAAATTTTAGAAGTCATCTTTGATTTTTCGGAAGAGACTATGAAAAAGATGGCGGAACGACCCGAGGAAGTTCAAAAACTTTGGGATTATACAAAGGAACGCCTAACGTATTATCTAACAGAAGAAACCAATCGCGAGGAACTGGGAAAACAACTCCGAGTGGTGCTTTTAGAAGAAATGCCTAAACTCGCAAACTTACTCAACGAAGGTTTAGAGGAATATTTAAAAACAAGAAGTACTCTTGGCAAAATTGGGATCGGAGTGAAAAAGATTTTTTCTTTTAATGAAGATGCTATCCGTGAACTTTTAGAACGTTTTGTCAAAGATCCAGAAACCTCAGACCAATTTATGAAGATGATGGATGAAATGATGGGTGGTCTCCAAGAACGACTAAACTCTAAAGAAACTCAAGAATTCATAACAGGAAAAATTTCCAATTGGTTAGATGCTAGTGGAGACTATGCAAGACAAAACCTTTTACCTTCCGGGATTGAAAGGTTACAATCTTATTTGGACGACCCCAACAACTGGGAAGAAATCGAAAAGAATTTCTTTCGTGCGGTAGATTGGGTAAAAAAACGCCTTCTCGAATTTATGAATAGTGAAGAAGGGAAAGTTTATCTCAAAACCAATATTGAAAAATTTGTTCACAATATTAATGTTACAGCTCTGGTAGAAGAACGAGTGATGGCCCTTGACACCGATGATTTAGAAAAAATGATTTTGGATAATACAGGCGGAAATCTAGTCGTAATACAGTTCTTAGGTGGAATTTTAGGAATGATTGCAGGACTTATCCAAGTTCATATTTATTTTTCCGTGCCTGTGGGAGCTCTTGTTCTCATTACCTATATTGCTCACTATAGAAACCAAAAACGGATTGTAGTAGAGGGATCGTAAAAATAATGAATTTAAAAAACAATTTCGGGAGAGTCACATTTCTCATTTTTTTTTCGACATTGATTTTATCCACATCACAATGTGCTAAAAAAAATGGTTTTGTTAGACTTATTCCCCCTGAATCAGAAACAGGACTTTTGTATTTGATCCGTCCAGAACAAGTTTCCCTTGCTCTTTGGGACTATGATTGTATTTTATCTCGTTATCCTGGGAAATTTTCTTCCCAAATCCAACCAATACCCATTTACAAAATACAATTGGAAAACGCTTCGTTAGGTTATCTTAGATTACAAGAAGGTACATATAGATTGGATGTAATTGGAAAACAGGATGTTACCAAAGTATTTCAAATCAAAAAAGGGGAGGAAAAATACATAGAATTTAAAATCTTCAGTGAAACCAGATTCAGCAGAAGCGAAATGACCTTCCGCGAAACCGATAAAGAATTTACTTTGGGCGAAATTCTATCCGTTCCCTTGTTCGTAGAACGCCCGTTTGAATCAGTACAAATGCCGATTGAGTAAAACTAAAAAATCTTTGGCAAACTTTGACTGACCCAAATTCATCCAGTCAACATGCCCTCCTCCACGAATTTCCCAAAAAACCTTCGGTTCTCCAGCCAAACCAAAAATCTGTTTTCCATTCTCAAAAAATACAACCGTATCTTCTGTACCATGAATGATGAGGATCGGAATGGGAGATAAATTTGCAATCGAATCACGAGGACTTGTATGGTCATGGAAAAGCCAAGAAAACAAGTTTCCTATCGGCGGAAACAAAACATGATTCATTGTTTGTTTGGCAACTTCTCTGTAGGAAGGGAAAGAACCATCGATGCAGAATAACACAATTTCCTTTTTCTCTTCCCAATCGGCAACAGCTCGCATAGCAACAGCACCACCCAGACTTTGTCCATAAACAATGAGTTTTGATTCTTTTTCTTTGGTTTCCTTTAGTGCGAAGTCTAATACAAGTTTACTATCTTCTAAAATATCCTCTGGATCCGGCTCTCCTTCTGATTCACCATACCCTCGGTAATCAAAAACAATCAGTTCATAACCATGATTCACAAGCCAAACTAGAGATATAAAATGAGAACTCATGTTTTGACCATTCCCATGAAATTGTAAAATTACCGCTTTGGGTTTTTCAAACTTTTGAGAATAGATTTTCCATACATTGAGTTTCAATCCATCTTTTGTCGTAATGGAAACAGGGGTGTAAGAAAATCCCATCTGTTTTGGCGTAAAATATGTTTCTTTCGTTGGATGGTAGTATAACGAAGAACAGTTTAAAAAAAGAAAATTAAAACAAATAATGATAAGATATAAGAGCTTCTTCATAAAACCTTTCTCCGTTTACTTCTACGCGCAATTCATGTGTATTTGAAAAGGCGTATCTAATTTTAAATGTAGCATAATAAGTATTTAAGTTCTGACTGAGTTGATAATTTTGAGCAGTGGCCCCTGTATAAACTTTCCAATTACCCAACTCCTTTTGATAGAGCAAACTGAAATTAACGCCATAACGAACATTATTTTCAAACATCCTACCATTTTGAGCCTTAACCCCACCAAGAACAGTTAACACTCCTAAACTCATCGGGTTTTTTCCAAATTCGTTTGAAAATGAATATCCCATTCGCAAATCAAAATTACCCACTTGTTTTCGTAAGGTTTCATCATTATTTCGATAAACGGCCGTTTGTACCCCAGTATCTAACATATAAGAAAAATCTTTAGAAATAGAATTAAAAGGATTAATCGATGTTACCTTGATAACACTCATCGAAGTTAGTTCCGGCTTTTTGTTTTCATAAGCTCTTATCGTTGTATCAAAAAAAGCCAATTCAGAATTGGGAGCATGTCCTTTACTGACATTCAACAAATCATGATAGGCAATTCTATACTGAAACTCTGCAAAATTCCCGAGCGAAGAAGCTCCAAATGATGTGGCTACCCGACTAAGAGGATGGGAAGCCTCGGGCGGTGTAGACAAGGGGATTTGTTCGTTTATATTGTATTCATCACTTTGTTTACTCCGAAAAACGAGCAACTTATCATAGTATTCTTTATGTTTTTTCGGAACTTCATTCTTTGTTGCATAACGATAACGATAAGTATCCAAAACAGCATCTGTGATCAAAGATAACCGAAGAGTTTCTTTTGGTTCAGGAAGAAACGCATTTTCAAAACGGATCATATCAAAGTATGTTGTTCGTTCCTCTTCCGTCATATCATAGAGTTTATATTTAATTTTAGAATAAAGTGAAGGACGATATTTCTGGGAAACTACAAGTCCATCCTCAGCTAAATAAATTTTAATTGTATCACTTGGAGCAACAATCCAACCAGGTTTATTACTGATATTTAATTCAGGCATTGCTACTTCTAAAATTTCCATCAAATGATAAGAACAGTTCTCATTGATAAAATAATAATCAAAGTCAGCTCTTCCCATCTCCCATAGGTGGCGTAAAAACCTTTCTCTTTCTTCTGGTTTTAATTTGAGTTTGTATTCCCAAATGTCGCGGCTTTCCATATCATTGTATTCATTGACTTTCAAATAGTAAGGAAAAATAGCAAAAGATCCAGGATATCCTCCCGTCAAACCCTTGTAAGAATAGGAAAACGCATTCATTTCCCCAGGAGTCGCTGCATAGTTCACACCATAGTCCAAAAGTTCCGCGTTTTCATTTACCTTATTATTGAGTTTGATCAAAGTATGACCAAACATAGAGGCTGGTGCTTGCATATAATAAGAAGAAAAAATGACAGATAAAGAATCAGGATTTAATGAATCCTTCCAAACCTCAAACCGAGGACACTTAACTTCAGCTAAACGCCCAGAATCAAAATTCAACTTTTCTTTCAGCCAATGGTATCTTTCTGGATAAGAACATTGTGGGTGTAATAAACCATCTAAAATAGGTTCATCGGTAAAAAAACTATGGAGAGTTGCAATGAGTTCTTTTTCAGGATTATATTTCCCTGATTCGGAAAGAAAATAACGTTTGTTATCCACCTCACTTTCCCAAAACCCCCATCGTGTTTTTTTAAAACGCATGAGTCGATACCAATGCCTATCTTCTGATAAATGTTTTTCCTTCGCTTCATTAACAAGTTCCTGAAGGTATTGTTGTGCTTTCGGAGACTTGGGAATGTTCTCCCCTTGTATTCGAGAGGTGCGAAAATCAAGTTCGAGAATATCTGCATTGCCAAGAGGTTCTATAGCCCCAAGCGAAGAAGTAAAGATGATGATGAAAAGGGTTAGTAGGTACAGAGGAAACACCAGAGTATCCAAATGATTGAATACTCTGATTTTTTATAAAGGATTAGATTTTGCAGTAATTTTTTACTGTTTGGTCTTTTTCCAAAGTTTCATGAAGATTAGACAACATTAAACTAGGGTTTGCTTTAGATTCTTCAGTGAAGATTCTAGAGTAGTTTTCTTTCACAACTTCATTGAAACGAACACCAGATTTACATTCGAAAAGAGTCGCTAGGTTAGAAAGTTTTTCACCTTTACCAGCTGCCATTTCTTGTTCTAAGCTATCAAAGTTCATGTGAACGTAAATTTCACGTGCATGTTCTTTTTGAGCAACACCGTCAGCTGTACAGTTAGATGTTCCTGTAGTGATACCGAAAGTTTGGCTTCCCGCAGTTCCGTTAGTTGTAGCCGCAAGAACTTGGTTACCACCAGGTAATACAAGAGTTCCAAGACCACATCCAGCCATACCGTATTTAGGTGCAGCAGACATTTGTGAAGCAAGAAGAATCATAGAGATTCCGATTGTGGAGATGAGTGTTAACTTTTTCATTTTATTTCATATCTCCTTAGATTTGTGAACAAGACTTAGCGAGGATTTTATCGCTTTTTACTTCAGATTTAACAGCTGAAAGTACACTTGCAGGTGTTGAGTCTTCAGTGATGAGTTTAGCGTAGTTTTCTTTCGTTACTTGGCCAAATCTTGAAATAGAATCGCTAGAACAACCAAGAAGGTTTCCAAGAGATTCTAATTTTTCACCTTTTCCAGAAGCCATTTCTTGGCCTAAAGAATCGTAGTTCATAGTGATGAACAACTCTTGAACTTTGTCTTGTTTTACAACGCCGTCAGCAGTACAATTGGATGTTCCAGATGTAATACCGAAAGTTTGGTTGTAATAGATACCGTTTGAAGTTGCAGCAAAAATCTGAGTTTTGTCATTGGTCGTGATGATCAATGACCCCAAACCGCAACCAGCCATACCATACTTTTTTGCTTCTACAGCAGTAGATGTCATAGTGACAGCTACAACAGCAGCAGACAAAAATAGGATTGAGGTAATTCTTTTTCCCATTTCGAATTCTCCTTTTGAAACTTTCGAATCAAATTCCGACGAAGACTATTCGATCTTTACGATTCGTCAAAAACTTTTTTGACTAGAATTAGAATTTCTTTCCTAAATGTTAAAGCGACAAAAAAGACTTAGAATCAGAGTAAAGGAACCATGGGCCGTATAACCCCTGCTTTTGTTTC
Organism: Leptospira brenneri; assembly: GCF_002812125.1. Classification (NCBI taxonomy): domain Bacteria; kingdom Pseudomonadati; phylum Spirochaetota; class Leptospiria; order Leptospirales; family Leptospiraceae; genus Leptospira; species Leptospira brenneri. Next base: position 549,585 of record NZ_NPDQ01000002.1, on the reverse strand, counting down.
AATTTGATGAAACAAATTCTCTGAATGGAATTCAGAATTTGATCTTTTAGATTGGTTCTGTCGAAAATTCGATTCCCGAATAAAGCAATCTGGGTTTCCCATCGACTTTCTTTAGTTCTATTTTTTCTGCTAAATTTCGCCCATATCCCAAAATTCGAAGGTTTGTGGCAGATTCCATCTGGCAAGGTAAGGTGGAGGAATACCCTAAACCACCCAACGAGTAGTGAATTGTCACCAATAAGAAACCACGTTTATCTTTTTTTAATTCCAGACGGGGAATGATGGAAACAGGATCCTTAGTTTGGTAGGTGGTGAAGTAAGAGGAGTCTGGAAGTTTGTGGTCTGGTTCAAACCTGAAAGCAAAACCAATACTTCCCTTTGTTAGACTCGAAGAGTACAAAGTAAAAACTTTGTTTTCTTCCCAAGGTTCAAACTCCAAACGAAAACTATCGATCGTTTTGTCTTTAATCGGAATGAGGCCGAAAAACAAATACAAGTTGGTTCCAAAACGGTTTTCCTTTTCCACCAAATCAAAGTTAATCCCCATTATATCCACTTGCGGAGGTTTTCCATTTTTCACCTCATGAACGCCATAAGGTGATGCATACATTCCGTAATAACCGTCCAACTGGTTTTGTTCTTTTCGTTCTACGAGAGGGGGAGACTCGAGCGAACCTCCGGTTTTATATTCATAAATAATATCCATAATCGTTTGGTTTGTTGGTTGGATGTTTGCCGTTGCAAAACCTGCAGTGTTTCCTGCAATAAAGCTAGCAGTTTCCGTTTCTGGGTCGTAAACCAAATCCGCAAAATAAGGTGGTAATGATCCGGAATGTCCAGCAATCCAAATGGATTTTCCTTCCACTACTTTTTCCTGGAGGATCAGAGGAAGCCCCATTTTCATTTGGAAATTAGAACTTGGACCTTTTTGAATGTGATGGAATTCTACAAAACTAGATTTCGAAAGTAGGCCCTCACCTTTTTTACTTTGGAAAAGAGCCTTCATAAACAAACCCATATCCTCCCCTGTGGTAGAGAGTGATCCTGCTGTCAGATCTCGAATGATCTGTCTCTTGGTTTTTGTTTTCCAAAACAAACCCGAATATCCAGATACTAACTCCGAACCTTCCTTTAACTCTAACAAGGTGGAATGTTTCATTCCTGCTTTTGCAAAAATTTCCTTCTGAAAGTATTCATCGATTCCAAAACCAGAAGCCCTTTCGATGACTATTCCTAAAAGTCCAAATCCAAAATTAGAATAGGAATGGACTTTGCGTGGAGGATTTCTTTCGGTCCGAGATAATTGTTTCGAAAGAGAATGAAATGAATCTAAAATTTCTTTGTCTGTAACTTCGGGCGAAAGAAAAAAACCAGAGGCAAAATCAGAAGGAAGGCCTGACTGGTGAGTGAGTATGTCACGGATGCTAATTTCTGATAAATTTGTTTCCCTAGTTTGCATTTCAGCGATTTCGGGAAGGTATTTGGAAACAGGATCATCTAATTTTAATTTCCCTTGGTCTTGGAGTTGTAAAAGAGAAATCCCTGTAAATAATTTAGTAATACTTCCTATTTTAAATCTTTGGATCTTATTTTTATCTGTTTCTCCCAGATTTCCAACATGAATCTTTCCATCACCTAACAAATACATATATGACAATGATTTGATTCCTGATTTTTGTAGTTCCTCTAACTTGGAATGAACTTCCTTTTCTGTATTTTCAAAATGATTGTGATAGACCTCTTTGTCTTTTTGCTGAATCGAAGAACATTGTAGTAAGATCAGAATGTTTAAAAAAAGAAACAAAGATTTCCGTTTGCGATTGGAGAGTGGAGGGATGGGGAAAAGTAAAGGTAAGGGTTGGAAGGGAAGTAGGGATTCTTCCTTTACCTTAGTTTTGGGCTGATTTGAAGACTTAGTTTTTTTGGGAGATCTAGGTTTCATCCCCCTCAAAAAATAAAATCATAGATTACCGTAAAGCCCATAAAACAACAAACTCCTCAAACCTACGGAATGAGGAGTGATCGCTATTCAAAGGAGAATCAGTAACATACAGCATCTAACACCGTATGAATTTTAGAACGAATTTAGTCTTCGATGACACTCATTGAGTATTCAGAAATCGCTTCGCGGCGTTTTTCTGCATAATCTTTGTGGAACCAAAGGTCTTGGGTATTTTTAGCAGTTTTTTTGTTTCCTACAGTAATCGTAGTCATACAATGATCGACTGCATACTTCATGGCTTCTTTACCCGTTTCTCCAAGTCCCTTGTTTCGTTTTTTACGAGTGATTTCCGCACCTTGTTTGTTCACTTTCGCAACTAACTTATCATAGTCGGAGTCATCAATACAGAATACAGTTTCTTTTTTTGCATCTTTCCATTTCACATCTACCTCATAAAGAGGGGCAGCTGAAATATTGATAAATCCTAACTCAAAAAGTTCCGGCCAATATTCATAGAAAAAAGATAACATCAGGGAACGAATTGCATACCCATCAAAATCCGCATCAGTAATGATACTAATTCGATCGTAATGCAATTCATCAATAGACTTCACCTTTTGGTCGAGAGGAAGGCCCACAATGGCAACAATGTTTTTCATCTCTTCATTTTGCATTGCCTTAGCAAGAGACATACCTTTACAGTTCAGTGGTTTTCCCCGAAGAGGGAAAAGGCCGTGGAGTTTTGGATTTCTGGCAGGACGCAAACCCGCAATCGCCGAGTCCCCTTCCGCCACAAATAGAATTCGGCCAGGATCGTTTGGTTTGCCTGTCGGAGGCATTAGCTTAGGGATATTGTTCCGAGACGCCTTACGGAGGCCTTTCTGAGCGTCCTCGAGCTGTTTCATCTGGGTTCTACGTTCCATCACCATCTTAATTTCTTCAATGAGGCCCGTTTTTTTCAAAAGTTTGTCCAGGTGTTTGTCCACAGACTTTCGGATGTCCTCATTCAAATCATTGATGAGATAGGACTTATCTTGGGATTTAAAACGTGGATTGAGAATGCGAAGGTTCACATACATGTGAAAACAACTTCTCACATCATTCCGTGTACATTGTGTATTCAGTTTCTTTTCTAAACTGACAATTTGAGATTTTTTACGAACCTCATCACAAAGCCTGTTTTCCAAATACTCAATGGCAGATCCGCCTTGTGGGCAAAAAATCGAGTTTACCCATGTTAGGTTTTTGTTTTGGCCCAAAACCACATAAGTTTCCATATGGATTTGAGAAGCAGAAGTTTTGTCTGCATAATCTAATTTATAGTAAACCATCTCCGAGTTACTAAAAATCTCATCAAAACCCTTTTTGAACTTATACTTCTCTTTTCCAGTTTTGTGAATGAATACAACTTCGAGTCCTGGGTTCGACATGGCGATGTCTTGGAGATACTGCTTCACCAAATTAATGTTAAAAGTAGTATCTAGATTATTAAAATAAGCAGGGTTTAATTCAAACTCTACAGTAGTTCCATGGTCTTCTTTTTTAGCAGTTTCAACAACAGCAGTCATCCCTGTTTTGTCACAAGGCGCTTTGAGTTGTTTGATTTGGTCTGCGGAAAGAAGAGGACAATCTGCAAAAGTTCCGTGTTCATCAAAATACAAAAACACTCTTTCCATGTCTTCTTTAGGAAGTTTGAAACTACGAATGACTTTTTTAGCATCATCATGAATGCTAAACATCTTCTTATATGCTTTTCCACCATTGATGGTTTTCACTCTGAAAAAAGAAGATACCATTCTTACAAGAGAGATCCCCACACCGTTTTGTCCGGCAACATGATCTTCTTTTGCAATATCATCAAAGTTTTCTCCATACATCAAATGGAGGTAAACCCCTTCCGCATTGTCTGCAGGAATTCCACGACCATTGTCTTGGATGGTCACTCGTTTGCGATCCGTAGACAATTGAATGATGAGTTTATTCATTTTGTCTTTTTCTGGAATGGATTTGTCGTTTAAGTTTTTACGATACTCATCCACACAGTTCATACAAGCTTCATCTAAACATTTAATTTTAGCCGGAATGTCAGAGAGTTCTTCGTGGGACACTTCATACGTCCCTGCATTGTTCTTAGTAAAAAAATGTTGCTCAAATGTAGATAATGAATTCTGGCCAAGCCACATCCCTGTCCGCATCCGAACGTGTTCTACGTGAGATAATTTCTTAAAATTTCGCGAATTTCCTGAGGTTTTTTCAGTTTTTTGAGCCATAACTTATTATTTCGGATCCCATTTTTTCTTCAGTTCATCAAGTTCATCGGTCATAAAACCGGTGAGTTTTTTATCATCTTTTTGTAACGCGGTATACTCAGTGTATTTCGTTTTTGCTTCTACAATGGCATCTTCACATTTACGAACTTCTTCCAAAGTCATTCGATAAACAGGAATCGAACTCAACCATTCGAAATAAACGAACTTGGCTGCTTTTAGTTTTTCCTCGAATTCCTTCTTAGATTTAATCCCTGTTACTTTCTCGTTCCATTTTTCTTTGATGAATCGGATGAGTTCGGAGTTACGATCGATCTTTTCTTTTTCGAGTCCTGCGAGTCGTTTGAAACGACGAATGAGATGGGTCTTTCTAAAATCACAGAATCTTTTGATGATTTCTTCAGGGTTAAAGTTACGAAGTTTTCCTTCGTGAGTGATTACGTTGATCGTAAGCACTTCATTGTTTTCTTTGGAAAAAAGTTCCTTTATTTCTTTTTCAGAAGGTTCTTCCCCTTTTTTGGCAACGAGTTCAATTTTAAAAGTTTGGCTGGAATGATCCACATAGTCTTTCAGCCAATTGTCTTTCTTTTCTATCAGGTCATCCAAATAACCCACTACTTTTTCGCGGTTCCAATTCATAGGAGCATCGACAAGAAACAACTTCCCATCTTCTTTTTTGAACCCAAACGTAGTCGACATCACAGTGCTACCATTGTCGTTTTTGGACAATTTCACTTCTCCACCGTACCCTTTGTACCATGGTGTGATCTTTTTCGGTTTCCCTGTTTTTAAATAAGTAACTTGAGAATCAATGACATCACTCAGTTTATGAGCTGGAATGAAACAACGAAACCCCGTTGCAATTCCTTGGATGTTATTTAAGAGTACAACTGGAACTTTTCCCACAAAATGAATGGGTTCATCTTCGGTTTCATCATAGTTTTTGACATAATCAATGTCTGGTAGACTTTCAAAAAAGCCTAAATCCTTAGCGAAGTCGGACAGTTTGACCTCTGTATACCGAGGAGAAGCAATGGCATTGGGATCTAAAACATCTCCAAAGGTTCCTTCTCCATTCACTAAAGGATAATTATTCGCAAATGCAAAGTCTTGTGCCATTTGGGAAAGGGCATCTTGGATGGACCTATCTCCATGTGGGTGGTATCCCATGGCAAGACCAGCCACTTTTACTGTTTTGGTATGACGATTTCGGGCATCAGAGTTCCACATCGCCCATAAAATCCTTCGTTGAACAGGCTTTAGACCATCAATTTCTTGCGGAATGGCTCTTGAATCGCATACATAGCGAGAGTATTTCCTTTGGTCATCATTCACTTGGTCTTCAAAGGGGCGTTTCGGATACTGTTCTTCGTTCTTCATGGTTCCAAATGACACAGGGATGGGGTGAATTGACTTGTCAAGCGGTTTTCCCTTTTTAGACTGGCGATACACACTGATCTATGTCCCCAGAAACTCAAGAATACTCCCGATTCTATTGGCTTTTATGTACCTTGATTTTTTTTTCTGGATTGGGCTGCCAGAACCTGAAATCACTCATCATTAGAGATCCAATTTCAGAAATTCCTGCATCCGTTCTCTATCTAAAATCTCCCAGAAAAATGAACCAAACTTTCTTCAGAGAAGGGTCGTCTCACTTCAGAATCATTGGATGGGAACCAGGTAAATCCACCGGATATGCGGAAAAAATTGAGCTCAGTTTCCTTGCTTATGATACCAATTTTGTAACAAAAGTAAGAGCTGAGTTTGGTGAGGAACCTTTGGAATCCTATAAAATCATTTGGAATAGAAAGGTTGGAAAATTTAAAAAAGAAGAATCAGAAAAACGATTTTTCTTTGTTTATACGGAATCTTATTTTTCGGAAACTAAGGGATCTTCCCTCACAACATTACTTGAAAACAAAGTAAGTGCAAAAGAAAACAAAACTCAAATTGAAGAGTTCGATATATTTGAATTAGGTGGTGATACAGGTCTACTCATTGAAGAAGGAATTCGTTCCCCTTTAGGTGGTGATAGTCGATGGTCGCATAGTTTTGGAAGTTTAGAAATTTTTTCTCCTTCTACTGTATTCACCAAACAAGAAGCAGGCACAATCAAATCGGAGCATGTTTCCAATTATTACGATTACTTACAACTTCGTTACGAATGGAACGAAACAGAATCCGATAAACTATTCTTCAAACTCATCTATAAGGAAAATGATACACAAATTTTCTTTGTTCCGCCGTATACAAATGGACTGACTACCAAAACAAAAGAACCGTTTGGATACAAAAGGATCGGAGACTTTTTACTCAAAGAGGAAATGAAATGACAGAAGTTCGCACTCGTTTTGCCCCGTCCCCATCTGGATTTCTCCATGTGGGTGGAGCAAGAACCGCTTTATTTAATTATTTATATGCGAAAGCTAAAAAGGGAAAGTTTTTACTTCGGATTGAAGACACCGACCAAGATAGATCCACAGAAGCATCTTTTAAAATCATTTTAGAATCTTTGAAATGGCTGGGAATGGAATGGGATGAAGGTCCCGGAGTGGGCGGTCCGAATGGTCCATACACTCAGTCCGAAAGAATTCATATCTACAAAGAATATACAGACAAACTGATTTCTGAAAAGAAAGCATACCGATGTTTTTGTTCTGCAGAGGAACTCGAAGGCAAAAAGAAACAAGCCGATGCCATGGGAATTCCCTACATCTATGATGGGAAGTGTTCCGGCCTAACCGATTCTGAAATTGAGTCCCAAATCGATAAAAAGATTCCTTTTACAGTAAGGTTCAAAACACCAAATAAGATTGTAATCGTTGACGATATGATTCAGGGGAAAGTGAAGTTTGAATCCAAACTCATTGGTGACTTTATCATTGTAAAATCGGATGGATTTCCTTCGTATAACTATGCCGTGGTGATTGATGATGCCCTCATGAAAATCACGCATGTGATTCGGGGAGTGGGGCACCTTTCCAACACACCGCGTCAAATTTTAATTTTTGAAGCCTTTGGATTTCCCCTCCCACGATTTGCTCATGCCAGCGAGATTGTAGGAACTGATGGAAAAAAACTTTCCAAACGTGCGGGTGCTACTTCGGTATTAGCATTTCGTGATTTAGGTTATTCCAGCGATACCATGCGAAATTATATGGCACTCCTCGGTTGGACTTCACCCGATGGAAAAGAATATATGAGCGACGCAGAACTTTGCTCTGTCTTTGATGTAGAACGTTGCTCTAAGTCTCCTGCAACCTTTGATGTATTCAAAAAACTAAAAGAAGAAGAAACTGTTGATTTCAATAAATTAACGCTTCTTGGACTTGCCGAATACCTAAACCCCAAATCAAAACTCAATTGGATGTCGAATAAATACATTCGTGATGTGAAGATTGAAACCTTAGGAAAAGAACTCGAACCCTTCCTCAAAGATTGCCAAATCCCTGAGGAATATAAGTCGGGAACCAACCCACAACTTTTATCGATTTTAGATTCCGTTCGCGTGTATTTGGACAGACTCATCCAAGCCCCGCCCTACATCGAAGAATTCTTTTTAGAAAACCTTCAATTTGAAAACGAAGAAGCCAAAGGGCTTATTTTGGAAGGGAATGGAAAAGCAGTTGTTTCTGCCTTTTACCAATACGTAAAATCAAACACTTTAGTAAGTCCAGACGAGTACAAAGAAGCCATGGCAAAAGCTGGTGAGACTTCAGGAGAAAAGGGAAGGACTCTTTTTATGCCGATCCGAGCCATCACTACGGGGAAATCTCATGGGTTAGAACTTCCTATCCTTTTTAGCCTTCTCGGTCAGGAGAAGCTCATCAAACGGATGGAACACCTGGCTGCGGCCTTAAACATCACAGTTTAGGAAATTTTTTCCCCAGGGAGTTGCGTTTCTTGGATTTTTGACTTTTTTTCTCCCTCTCCTTCGTGTAATATGAGTAGAGAGGGGGAGAAAGCGGCAGTTGACAGCACCATCCGAAGTTTTACCGTATTTGTTATGTCCCTCCGCGGGGTCGTATGCGATGTTTTTGCCTCCCGATATGTCCTCTGTCAGACATTTCCGAAAAGAACTCAAACGCACTCTGGAAGACAATGGCTTCAGCTCCGACAATATCATGCACATTGAGCTGGCTGCAGACGAAGCCCTGACCAACGCAGTTGCGGCCAATGTATCCTGTCATTGTGATGAAACCATCATCTGCCGATGGCGAATCGATTCTTCCAAATTCACACTTTATATTTTAGATTATGGATCTGGTCTTTCAGAAGAGACCTCCCTTCCAGAAACAGACAAAGAACTCCTAAGATCCAACCAATCCCAATGTTTTAGTAATTTTCTAGACCACATCAAAAACCACCAAAGTAAAAAACCGGATACCCTTCCTTATAATGGTTCAGGCCAAAAACATAAGAACATGGGAAAAGGATTGAAAATTATCAATGCCATGATGGACTCCGTTAAAGTAATGTTTCACGGAGAAGGAATGGTAGACGAAGCGCCGGCTGGGTTCAAAGTTATGGGCTCCATCATCGCTCTCGAATACGATCGTTCCAAACACTTATAATTTGATCCTTCATATCAACACTTCCCGCGAATGGCGTGGTGGAGAACAGCAGCTTTATTATTTAGTCCAAGGACTCGCCAGTTATAAAATCTCACAAATCGTTGTAGGCCAACCAGATTCTCCTCTAGAAACAAAATGCAAAGAAAATGGATATGAATTTGTCCCAATAGATATGCGAGGAGAATGGGATAGAAGAGCATATAAGAATATTCGATCTCTCTGCATTTCCAAAAATATAAAACTAATCCATACTCATACAGCTCATGCTCATACCCTGGCATTACTTGCCAAACGGAATCATTTGAACATTCCACTCATTGTTTCGAGAAGGGTGGACTTTAAACCGAAGTCGAGTTTTTTCTCGAGATGGAAATACCAACATCCAGCAAACGACTATTACCTCCCTGTTTCTCAAAAAATAAAAGAAGTGATGATCGAAAGTAAAATTGCTCCTGAAAGAATTATCACTGTTTATTCGGGAATTGATTTAAAACGATTTTCCAAATCAGTACCTCATGAATATTTAAGAGAAGAGTTTCATATTCCCAAAAAAAGTATTGTGATTGGAAATGTGGCCGCTCTTGTCGATCACAAGGACCAAGAAACCCTACTCAATGCTATCTCTAAAATGAGAACAAATATTGATTTTCGCCTAATGATTGTAGGTGATGGCAAACTAGAAACCAAACTCAAAAACCAAGCAGAACAATTAGGAATCACAAACAAAGTTATTTTTACTGGATACCGCAAAGACATCCCCGCCCTACTTTCCTTATTTGATATATTCACACTCACTTCCAAAGAAGAAGGGCTGGGAACCTCTGTTTTAGATGCCATGGCTTCTGCCCTTCCGATTGTTGCTACAAATGGTGGTGGGATCGGAGAGATGTTAGACCACAACGAAGGAGCTTATGTATGTTCTGTGGGTGATGCAGAAAGTATTGCCCAAGGCCTCGACAAACTAGTGGGATCCGAAGAACTAAGAACCAAGTTCGGAGCATTCAATAAAACTTCAGTCAAACGATTTTCAGTCACCAAAACAGTTGAAAAAACAAAACTGATCTATTATTCCTTTTTAGGAGATACTTTGTACGGAGAAGGGACATGAGCGGAAGATTACTCATCATTGATGGCCATGCTTTGGCTTTCCGAGCTTATTTTGCTTTTGCTGCCTCGAACCTTACCAATTCCAAAACAGGACTTCCCAGTGGAGCCGTTTTTGGATTTTGGAGGATGTTATTCAAACTCTTGCAAGATGAAAAAGTATCTCATATTGCCTTTACCTTTGATCCCGGCACAAGGCTCGAAAGAAATGATTTGTATGAGGACTACAAGGCACACAGAAAACCAATGCCTGAGGATCTAAAACCACAGATCCAAAAAATCTATGAGATGTTAAAGGCTTTAGAATTTCCAATGTATAAACTAGATGGAATCGAAGCAGACGATATCATTGGTTCATTATGTAAAAAATTTGGAAAAGACTTTGAAGAAATCGTAATTTTGTCGAGTGATAAAGACTTATACCAAGTTCTTGACAAAAACATACATATGTTACGCGGGAAACGAGGAGTTTCTGAATTTGAAAAAATTGATCCGAAATGGGTGAAAGCCAATATCGGAATCACCAAAGAACAAGTTACTGACTATATGGGTCTTCTTGGGGATGCCTCCGACAACATTCCTGGTGTCAAAGGAATTGGAGAAAAGGGAGCCGCCAAACTCATCCAAGAGTTTGGAGATTTGGAAACCATTTATAAAAAACTAGATAAAATCAAAAACAAATCTCTGATCGATAAATTGGCTGCTGAAAAAGAAAATGCATTTTTATCGAGAAAACTGGCAACCATCGTCACTAACCTGAAACTCGATATTAAAAAGAGTGATCTAAAGCTTCCTAACTATTACGATCCAGCCAAAGTACAATACTTCAAAGACGAAGGTTACAATGTCCTTCATAGAGATCTTGCCAAACAAGCAGGAATTCCTATCGTTAGTGATGGAGACAGTAAAGAAGCAACACCCGAACAGGCGACAGGGAAAAAGGGTAAAAATTCTAAAGAAGATACAACAACCGGTGGAACAGATACGAAACCAAACAAAGGTTCTGTGGCCACAAAAAAAACTTATAAACGTATCCAAACTTTAGAAGACCTAAAAAAAATAGTTTCAAAACTAGATCCGAAAAAAACAATTTCGGTCGATACCGAAACCACTTCCCAAGATCCTATGCTTGCCGAGTTACTCGGAGTTTCTTTTTCAGAGGAACCAGGTGTTGCCTATTACGTTGCATTTTCACATCCTGAATCAATTTACAGCCACATGCTTCCTTCCCCAGAAGAAGGCCTTGCCGTTCTAAAATCAATGTTGACCGATTCCAAATGGAAAAAAGTAGGTCAGAACATCAAATATGATCTTTTAGTACTTCGTAATTATGGAATAGAGCTCGCAGGCATTCATTTCGACACCATGCTTGCTTCTTACCTTTTAAATCCAGGAGAACGACGCCATAATATGGATGATATGGCTGTTGATTATTTGAATTACAAAACTATCACCTACGAAGAGTTAGTTGGGACAGGCAAAAAGAAACAAAATTTATATGATGTAGATCCAGAACGCGTTTCCGAATACGCCTGTGAAGATGCTGACATCACTCTACAACTATATAATGTGCTCGCTCCTAAAATGGAGGAGAACATTCACAAAAAATTGTTTTTTGAGATTGAAATGCCAGTTCTGTTCACTTTGGCAGATATGGAATTTGAAGGAATTGCTGTGGAGCCAGGTTACTTCGAATCTCTTTCCAAAACTTTTGAGGCAAAAATCAAGGAACATGAAAAAAACATTCATTTCTTTGCGGGTAGACCATTTAACATTAACTCAACGAAAGAATTACAGACCGTTTTGTTCGAAGACCTAAGACTCCCAGCTGAGAAAAAAACACAAACCGGATATTCCACCGACCATTCTGTCTTGGAATCTCTTCAAGGAACTCATCCTATCATAGATCATTTGTTAGAGATCAGAAAGTTTTCCAAACTCAAATCCACTTATACAGATACATTACCAACACTTATCAATCCGAAAACCAGTCGCATTCACACAAGTTACAACCAAACCATTGCTGCTACAGGAAGATTATCCTCCACAAATCCTAATTTACAAAATATTCCCATTAAAGACGAAGAAGGAAGATTACTCCGTAAGGGTTTTATTGCAAAAAAAGGATATGAAATTCTTTCTCTAGACTATAGCCAAATTGAACTACGAATTATGGCTCACTTTGCCAATGACTCGCAGATGATGGATGCTTACAAATCGGGAGCAGACATTCACAAAAGGACGGCGGCAGGGATTTTTGGTGTTTCCGAAGACCAGGTAACATCAGATATGCGAAACAAAGCAAAAGTAGTAAACTTTTCTGTGATTTATGGAGTCACTTCCTTTGGACTTTCCAACAACTTAAGGATCAGCCGTAAAGAAGCAAAAGAATTTATCGAAAAGTATTTTGCCACCTATACTGGTGTGGGAACTTATATGGAAGAAATCGTTGAATTCTGCAAAGAACATGGATATGTCGAAACATTACTCGGTCGTAGACGTTACCTTCCCGACATTCACTCCAAACATAAAATGGCAAGTGAAGCTGCCAAACGCGTAGCGATCAACTCACCCATCCAAGGAACTTCAGCGGACATGATAAAGTTAGCGATGATTCAGATTGATAAAAAAATCAAAAAAGAATCTTTCCGCTCCAAACTCCTACTGCAAGTTCATGATGAACTTGTATTCGAAGTGGATCCAAAAGAGAAAAAAGAATTCTACCAAATGGCCAAAGAAGAAATGGAATCTGCGATGAAACTAAAAGTCCCCATTGTCGCCCAAGGGAAGTTTGGCGGGAACTGGGATGAAGCACATTAGGCCATATGCCTTAGTTTTTCTTTTTTTTATATTTTATCTTTGGAACACAAAAGTCCTATTCGAGACGGACAATCTCTATGGCCGTTTCGATTGGGATATGTATTCCTTCCATGTTGAATTTTTAAGAAAGTCATTTTTAGAGTTTGGAACTTTCCCTCTTTGGAATCCCTATTATGGAGCCGGGTTTCCTGTTTGGGAAAATCCAACAAGTAAGGTGGGGAGTTTTACTCACCTCTTTGTTTTATTTTTCCCGACACTCACTGCACTCAAAGTTAGTTTTCTATTCTACTTCGTCCTTTCTGGGTTCCTGAATTTACATTCATTTCGTCTTTATACAAAATCGAAAGATTTAGCTTCACTTATATTTGTATTTACCTTTCAATTTTCCGGATTTGTCTTCCAAAAACTCTATGCAGGTCACCTAAACCAGATCCCTGCTTTGTTTTTGCCAGCTTTAGTATTTTACATTTTATATTTTATCAAAAATGGGAACTGGTGGATTGGAATTTTAACCACAATGATCACCTATATTTTGTTATCTGAAGGAAGTATTTATCCTTTAACACAAACAGCTTTTTTACTTTTTTTTCTAGTGATTAGAGAAATACATTTATCCGATTCAAAGAAAATAGCAATCAAACGTTTGATAAAACTATCTTTCTTTGTACTTGGGATTTTATCCTTCAAATGGATTCCTATGTTTCAATTTGTCCACTCGGTGGGAAGGTACTTTGTGGGAGACGAATATCCCTTAAGTGGAAGGGATTTTTATTATATTTTTTTTGGATCCTCGCAACATCCACTCCTTGCCCAACCTTTCGCTCCCATGCAATACAGGTATTGGGAATACGGAAATTATTTAGGCCAACTTCCATTTTTTATTTCTCCGCTTCTCCTCTTTGTCAGAAAAAAAATGTTATCTGTGTTTCTGCTTCTAGTTCTTGTATTACTAGTAATGGCCGGGAATTTTTCCCTCTATTCACCGGCTGCCTTATTAGAAGGTCTACCTATTTATTCCTGGGAACGAGTGTATCCTCGTTGGAGCCTTAGTGTCGTTTTCCTATTTAGTTGGTGTTTGGCGGTAGGATTTCAAAATCTATGGACTTTGGTTCCGTCACGGTTTTATAAAATATTAGGAATCATTACAGTTCTATGTTTGGTCTTTCATACCCAAGATACAAAACGAATGAATACAAAGTTTCTTTCTGAAATATTTATTTTACCTTTGCCAGCGGTAGATATTAAAAATCCAAACATCTATCCAATCACTGTGTCCACAGTTCCTGATTATGGTTCTGATTCGAGGATGTTACCTGCTTTAAAAGCAAATCTATCAACAAATGATATCTATGAAAATTTAACCTTCTATTTTACGAATAAGACTGTAAAAGAAAAAGATTATCATGGTGAGTTTTATCTTCTTAGCACCAAAAAAACGTTTATTCCTAAAGTTTGGAATCCAGATCATTCTGAATTTGGTCCACTTCCCAAAGGAGAGACTTTAATCATCAATCAAAAGTTTCACTCTGCATTTACCACTTCCATTCCTGGATTAGAACCTTGTTCGTATCATGGATATTTGGCAGTGTATACAAAAGAAAATATTACTAATGTTGCGATTAATTATTCTTTGTATCGAAGTTTTAAAATTGAACCCGCGTTATCAAACGGTTGTGAACTTGATTGATTGTATTGATTTTTATAAAAGCTTACGGGTTAGAACTAAACAATGGCCGTATCTTTACACCCAATCAAGATTCGACTGTCCAAGTTCTTTGTGTCACAGATTTGTAACATAACAACTTTAGAACGATACAAACTGATTTTCACCTTATTGTAACATTGTCGTAACCGATCCATTTTATCTTATCCCATAGATAAACAAGAGGATAACACTCCGATGAAACCAAATACAATTAACAAAACAGAACGAATTTTAGAAGTTCGTTTAGCTGAAAACCAACTAGAAATTGAAAGAGCACTTGCTTTACGTTATGAAGTGTTCAACTTAGAAATGGGTGAAGGTCTGCCACAATCTTCTGCCACACGAAAAGACCGTGATGAGTACGATTTGTACTGCCACCACCTAATCGTTATCGATAAATCTACTGATGATAAAAAAATTGTAGGAACTTACCGTATTTTAACACGCCAAAATGCAAAAAACGGAATTGGTTTTTACAGTGAAAACGAATTTGATATCACTTCTATTTATAACCTCCCAGATGAAATTGCTGAAGTAGGACGTTCTTGTGTTCACCCTGACTACCGTGATGGTTCTGTGATTTCACTTCTTTGGCAAGGTCTTGCCGAGTTCATGAACAAACATAATGTTCGTTATTTGATGGGTTGCGGATCCATTCACTCCACTGATGCAGATATCGCTTCACAATCCTATGGATTTTTAAAGGCGAAAGATGCAATTGCTCCTGAGGAATTTCGGGTGTATCCAAACCCTGACTTTGTGCTTCCTGGGTTTGATGCTAATTTTCATGTAGAAGATCCGAAAACGATCTCTAAAAATATCCCTCCACTTTTGAAAGGATACCTCCGGGTGGGTGCTAAAATCTGTGGAATTCCTGCACTGGATTCTGTTTTTGGTACTACGGATGTGTTTATTCTTTTCGACCGCAAGGAAATCACGGAGAGATATGCGAAACACTATATGAATGCATGAACCCTAACCAGGAAATAGATTACCAGCACCCCACAAAAAAGGACCAAATTCGATTCTTCGCTTTTACCCTTTTTTTGGTTCTTACGATCTGTGCCGGTTATTTCCTGGGCCTTCCTCGGTATTATCTCGGATGGTTTTCTTTTGCGATTGCATCGTTCTCTGTGGCTGGAAACGATGCAGTCCAAACCATCGGAACCTTTATCGAGAGTAAAAAATCCGTCCACTGGCTCCAAAAGATTCTCGTTTTCGGTGGTCTTTTATTTTTTGTCCATCTTTTGGCTTGGTTTTTACATGGTGGGGAAATCCACTTCCATAGACTTGATTCCATCCCTGAAACCAAAGATTTCAATCTTCTCCAACTCTTAGCTCCTGTCCTTCTTGTTGTCATCACAAGACTGAGAGCACCTGTTTCAACAACTTTCCTCGTCTTAGGATTGTTTGGTGGAAAGAGTATCGATCAAATGTTGACCAAATCCTTTTTTGGTTACGGCCTTGCCTTCCTTGTTGCCATTGTTGTCTGGGCCATCCTTGTCAAAGTCGACCCACACGAATACCACGAGGTTCACACACCCGACCCAGTAACGGAACGCCGCTGGTCTCAATTACAATGGCTTTCCACTATGTATTTATGGGTGGCGTGGTTATTCCAAGACACTGCCAATATTGCTGTGTTTTTACCCCGCCAGTTGGGAATCATTGAATTTTTAACTGCTGTTTTCATTCTCATCGTCGCCCTTCTCATCATCATCCGCACAAATGGAGGGACGATCCAAAGGGTGGTCTCTGAAAAATCAGACATCCAATGGGCCAAAGCAGCAACCATCGTGGATTTGGTGTATGGAAGTTTGTTATTCTTTTTCCAGTACATCAGCAATATCCCCATGTCCACCACTTGGGCCTTCCTTGGACTCCTGGCCGGAAGAGAAATCATCCTCAATGTCATCACTTACAAAGACCTACCCTACCTAGATACCTTTCGCAAAGTGGGAAAGGACGTAGTTCTGGCCACAATCGGGATTGCAGTCTCCATTTTAGTCTTTTTTCTCTCCTATTTCTTCTATCCGGAACAAAGGGCGAACACCCCTCTCGAATTCTGGAACTCCCCCACTCAGGAAGATTCTCTATAATTTTCTTTGACAGGACTTGCAATTGTCAGGGTAGTGTCATATATGAGATTGATTCTCACATAGAGACCAAGGAGCCATTATGTCTATAGCAATGATGTTACGAGAAGGAACAGCAGACAAACACCAGGAAACTGAAAAAGTTCCTTATATCCGGGCAATTTTTCGAGGCGGACTCGACACCCAAACTTATACTTACCAATTGGAAAGTCTTTTAGCAGTTTACACTGTTATGGAAGAACTTTACCGCCAAAACAAAGACAACCCCATCTTGGCTAAACTTTACTTCCCAACTCTTTTCCGTGAAAAGGCGCTAAAAGAAGATATCGCTACATTTCAAAAGAAATTTGGCACAAAACTTCGTGGAAGTATTTCCCAAGCCACTCAAAACTACATTGACCATATCAAAAATACAGCAGCCACCAAACCAGAACTTCTCGTAGCACAGGCTTACGTTCGTTACTTGGGAGACCTTTCTGGCGGACAATCCATCAAAAAAGTAGTAGCAAAAACTTTTGAATTAGAAGGAAATGAAGGAACTGCTTTTTATGAATTCCCAGAAATCGAAGATCTTATGGCTTTCAAAGGAATTTATCGCCAAAACTTGGATACTCTTCCTTTGAACGATTTACAAAAAGCAGAACTATTAAAAGAAGCAAATGCTACTTTTGATTTGAATAAGTTTTTGTTTATTGAGCTCGATTCCGATCTAAAAGAAAATATCGGAATGGAACGTTACCAAACTCTTTTACCAGCAGGTTAATTTTTGAGCTTCCCGTATACTTTAGTAACTTTAGTTTTTTTATCCATGTTACCGGTGACAATGATTGTGCCGGTAGTCAAGGATGTAGTAAAGGATCGGTTACTTGGATCCAACTGGGAAGTGGCTTACTTCACAAGCATTCCCATGTTAGGTTCCTTTCTTTTTTCACCGATTGCGGGAATCGTTTCTGATCGTTTTAAAAACAGAAAATATTTCATTAGTTTTTTCTGTTTTTTGGACGCTGGACTTTTTTATTTACTTACCATCGTTACCGATATGAATCTCTTTCTTTTTTTGAGATTCCTTGAGGGTGCTGCTCATATCTTTATCATTGGACTCCTCCTGAGTTCTGCCGCAGATCGCGAAAACGATCCAGATAACAAACGTTACTATGGCAAAGGAATTCTAATGGGCATCACGGGAATGTTTTTATCCCTGGGTGGTGCTTTTGGAATGCCACTTGGAATTTTAGGAAGAAAAAACCCTCTTTTGCCTTTTTATGTAGGTTCAGGAATTCTTATCTTTGTTGGCCTATTTAGTTTACTCATGTTAAAGGATAGAGGCATTCATAAAGTTAAGGACTTCAAACTGAACGACTTAAAAGTTGCTATTTTTGAAAACCCGTTTTTATTTGTTCCCTTTTTATTCAACTTCATCGACAGGTTTACGGTTGGGTTCATTATCTCATCCTTTAATATCCACTTACGTGAAACACTTGCCTTCCACCCAGGACTTCTCGGAGTTTTTCTAGGACTCGTTCTTTTTCCTATGAGTTTACTTTCCTATCCATCGGCTCTTCTTTCTCGTAAAACAGGTGTTTTGCCTTTGGTTCTTGTTGGATCTACAATTTACGGAATTTTTCTTGGCCTTTCTGGAACCACCAATGATTACTGGTATCTTTTTATATTTTTACTCATTTGTGGGATTGGAGCCGGTGTGATGTTTGTCCCTTCCATGATGCTTGCCAGTAAAATGTCAAAACCGGGCCTTACCGCAACTACAATGACAGCATTTACGGGTGTGGGTTCTCTTGGATTTATGTTAGGTCCCATTGTTTCAGTACAAATGCAATTGGTCTTTGAATCGGCTTTACCACCAGAGTATAGTTTTTCTGCCCTTTCTTTCTTTTTTGGATTTTTGGAGATCGGACTTGTGTTTTTAACCATTCCTTTTTTCAAAAAGATTTTGGGAAAAATGAACCGAATTGATGAAGAAAGAGAAAAGATATCACTTGCCAACCCTGATCCTATCCTATAGAATCTTTCCTTAGTCCATCTTAAGGTAAGGGTTTATGATCAAAAAACTTTTGATACTCAGTACACTCGCTTCGGTTCTGTTTTTGGTTTCTTGTACTTCCGGAAACAAAGTAGACGCAGGAAGCAACAAAGTCCATCCACACACAGCACTTCGTAAATTAGAAATCGATATGATTAAAGTGGGGGATGGTTTGGTAAAAACAGAAGCTGTTCTTGGTAAATCAACAGAAAAATCTTCTGATCCAAGTGGAACCGTTATGGTATGGTATTTTGCAGAAGACCGTGATGTTCCAGAACAATACTATACTTTGAAAGAAAAACCAGATGTAGTAGAAAAGTTTTTGAAACTGACTTTTGATCCGAAAAACAAAATCACTGCCAAAGACTTTAAACTATAAATCATTCTGCTGATTCAGACTCAGTTTCTGCATCAGTAGGAGCTGGAAAAGGAAAACCAGGGAAACTTGGTTTGACTTTTCCTTCCACATCATCATCTAACAAATCAATAGTGGTAAAACCCACTAAAAAATCAAAAACCTCTGCTACGTTAAATCCAACTCTAGCCCCACCATAAATTCCGGCTGTCAGTTCCACATTCCAAGAGTAACCTGGAGGATATCCAAATGGCTTTAGGTCTTCCTCTGGAAGGTAAATTAAAAATTCTTTCTGACCCGTTGCCGCTACCAAGTCCTTTGTTAACTCACGACGAAAATGTTCTTTTTTTCTTCTTTTACGATCCTTAACCGGATCATAGAGATAAGAATAATAACGCATTTTATAACTTTTGATATTGGCTCTTTCTTCATTGGTAAGTGGGATTCCCTTTTTATCCACAAGCCAATTACCTTTGGCATCCATTGTTGGTAACCCAGAATGGAAACTCTCACCACCTAAGATTCCAAATACGAGCTGTTGAGAGTGGTAAGTACCAAACTTACCTCCCCGTAGGCCAGCACCACGACCCAAATCTTTTTTACCCATTTCTGACTCCCCACCTTGGAAAAGAAATCCAATCGGTAAAGGGCCTACTTTAACAGCTGCTCCATACATAGGTGTTTCGACCCCAACAGTGACAATGTCTTGAAAATCATTTTTACGATTTTTCCAATAAGTTGCACATTGTAGAAAAAAAGATAAACTAAGGAGGAGGCCTGTGATTCGCATTCTTTTCCAGTTTTTTTCATTTTCTACTTTTCGGAATCAAAAAAACGCACAATTTAGGAAGATATGACTTCTTTTGAAGACTTTCCAATGATTGAAGTAAAAAAAATGAATGAGACGGAAGTCCGCCTTTTTGCTCTTCTTTTCAATCTACTCCGCGAACCGAAAGGAATCAGTTTCCAGAGATTTAGAAACATTATGCCACGGTTTTATAAAAACGAAGACATTGAATCAGATCGGAAAAAACTCTACCGCGACCTGGGCCAATTAAAAAGTCTCGGATTCAATATCAAGGTAGCACAGTTTGGTTACCAATCCGAAGACCATTTCCCCTACTATTTAGAAAAAGAATCGATCGATCGCAGTTTAAAATTCAACAAAGAAGAGTTAGAATATCTATCACAGGTTTTGTTTGCCTCCGATCCCAGCCCTGAAGGGATCAGCCTTTCACAAAAACTATTTTCTCATCATTTAGATCTCATTCCTAAATTTGCCAAACAACCCAAAGAAAATCAGGGAGAAGAAACATCCGATACTTCTAATACAGAAAAAATCCTTCAGGCCATCAAAGACAAAAGAGCCCTGACCATCCAGTATGGTTACGAGACAAACGAAAGGATGATCGAACCCTATCGACTTGTCAGAAAAAACACAACAGACTTCTATCTAATCGCCTATGACCGCGGGAAAAAATCCTTACGTAGATTCATCCTACCCAAAATCACTGTAAAAAAAGAATCCAAAGAAGAATTCCAATCCAATATTAAAATTACAAAAGAAGATTTGAACTTTCATCCTCTATTACTTTCTCAACATGAAGAACTAGAGTTTACATTTCAAATCCATCCTGATTATGAAGATCGTTGGAAATTATTTTTGGATGGAGCTGTATTTCAAAAAATAGAAAATGAATACCGAGTCAAAACCACAAACCAAAATGCTCTTTTCCAATTTTTTGTCATCTCTCCTGAAGCTCTGATTTCTAGTTCCGAAATTTGGAAGGAATCATTCCAGTCCTATACAAAACAATGGGAAAGTTTGTATCAATTTGTTTGATCTCGCCTTAACATCTGTTACAAAATCTCAGTTTTTACAATTTTTACGTTGTACCAATGCCTTCCATTTGGTGAGAGAGGGGATTGTCCCCAAACCACCTTCGGCATCTTTTGGTGGTCATTTAGAATGGAACCAGTTTCTACAACTTTGTAGAGAACGATTTCCGAGTTCCGCGACCATTGAAAAAACAATGGAGAAAGAAGAGAGTTTCCAAAAAACCTTAGAGTGGATCTCTGAAAAAAAATCCATCTTTCACGCTCACCTTCGTTCCGATCGGTATGTGTCCACAGTCGAGTATTTGGAATATGATGCGGAACGCGATGGTTGGATCCTTTGGGACTTTCGACCCATCGGTTCTCTGAAACAAGACATCCTTCGTTCCTTCTACTTCCACAAAAAAGTGGCGGAAGGTATGTCATTAAACATTCTGGCCTTTAAACTCATCCGAATCCAAACCAAATACATCCACCCCGGTGGAGAGATCGACCTCGAGAATTATTTACTCATAGAAGACATAACTTCTCGAATGTTTGCCGAGATGGGAACTCGTGAAACGGAATGGGAACAATTCGAAGAAGAAATCAACAAAACAATCGGACAATCTGTACGGTTTTCTTTTTTGGAAGCCAAACCAAGTTGCCGATCCTTAAAAACCTGTTTGTCTCCCAATCATTGCGCCAAAGGCAAAGAGAATGCAAAGGAAATCTTCGATTTCAGAGATAGTTCCGAACTGGCAAAAGGTTGGTTTGCCCTTGGGTACAATTCGTACGAATCCGTTCCCAATTCCGAATTAAGTCCCATTCAAAGGATTCAAAAAGAAGTTCATGTCACAGGGAAAACCCATTTTGATAAGGTTGCTTTTGAAAATTACCTAACGAATGTTACAAAAACAGTAGCTTTTTTAGATTTTGAATCAATCAATCCGTATCTACCGCTCTATCCACAAACAAGACCCTTCCAACACGTTCCGTATTTGTATTCTTTGCATATTTGGGACAGCGAAACCGATACCCTAACACATAAGACATATCTCCATGAGGATTTAGGAACAGACCCACGTATTTCTGTCCTTTCTCAGTTGCAAAAAGACCTTCCAGCAGGGATCACTATTTTCTCTTTTAATGATTTCTTTGAAAAACTGATCATCCAAGAGACGGCCGAGGTGTTTCCAGAGTTTTTAGAATTTTGGGAAAGAGTCAAATCGATGTTTATCGACCTTGCAATGCCTTTCAAAAAACTTTGGATCTACCATCCCGGCCAAAATGGGAAAGCATCTCTCAAAGAAATTTTGCCTTGTTTTAGCACAGAAAGCCATGGCGGACTTTCCATTCGTGAAGGACAAGACGCGAATTACCAATATTTAAGATTAATAAAAAAGCAGGTGACAGCCGAAGAAAAAAAACGTGTTCTGGATGATTTGATAGCTTACTGCAAACTTGATAGTTATGGTTTGTTTTTAATCTATAGAATGATATTAGAACGATTATCGGTTATTTAATGTTAGGTATCAAAAAATCAGTCGCACAACTTGTCTTTTCGTTACCTGAAACTTGGATTTCTGCTTTGGTGCGAAAGAACGGCCAACCAGAAACCAACCAATTAGATCCCTATTGTGCACTTGCGTGTAACATTGCCAGACTCCTTCCCAAAATGGAACAAATGAGTCCAGAAAAGGCAAGGCGGCATTACCGCGACCAAATGCGAATCTTCGATGAACCGGAATTTCCGATTCCTCACATCGAAGACAAACTCATTCCCACTCCTAGCGCTTCCTTCATTCCGATTCGAGTCTACAACGCAAACCCACAAAAAAGAAATCTTCCTACTATACTCTTCTTTCATGGTGGTGGACTCACCATTGGCAATTTAGAAACTCATGATAATTTTTGCCGTAAAATGTCTCATTACACAAAGAGCATTGTCATTGCTGTGGATTATCGATTGGCACCAGAACATCCTTATCCGGCAGCACATGATGATGTATGGCTAGCTTACCAGTATGTTCGTAATTCTGCTTACCTCTTTGGAGGATCACCCAATGCCATAGCTGTCTGTGGTGATAGTGCAGGAGCCTTACTGGCAACTTCACTTTGCCTACGTGCTAAAAAAGACAAAGTGCCGGTTCCCATCTACCAAGCTTTACTCTATCCTATGCTTGATACTTCCAAAGAATCCGAGACCTATGAACTTTTTGGTGAACGTTATGTGCTCACTCGTTCTCTGATGCGTTGGTTCATCCAGAATTACTTACCGAACCAAAAAGACAGGCGCACTTCTACGAACTCTCCCGTTTTGGCTGACCCCAAAGAACTGAAAGGCCTTCCCCCAACTTATTTAGGAATCGCTGGGTATGACCCACTTCGAGAGGAGGGAGAAACGTATGCCAAACACCTCCAAACGGCTGGGGTAAAGGTAGAAGAACGCCATTTTCCCTCCCTGATCCACGGTTACATCCAATTGACAGGTCTAATCCCTAAGGCCAAAGAAGCAGAACAAGACCTCTTCCAGTCCTTGGTGCGTTTTTTTTCGACAAGAAAAATCTGATCCGATCCATTCAAGAATCGACAAGGAAGGATTCGATACTATAAAAGACAGAAATCTCTGAGGTACGTCATGATTTTACGATTCTCCATCGCTCTCTCTTTCCTATTTGCGATTTCAGCCCTTTATGCTGAAAAACCGGCATCTGCTACCTTAAAAGAACGTGAGTCCCAAAAACAAATCGACCTCCAAAGAAAAAATGGATTTGGGGATAACGAAATTGATACCTTACATGCCAGTATCAGTGGAAACTTAAAGAAAATTAAAAAACTCCAAGACTTAGGTGTGGATAAAACGGCAGCACAGTATCTCGCACACATTCCTGAAGAACACAAAGAACTATATAAAAAAGACAAAGACGGAAAACCGTATTTGGAAATCAAACTACCACAAGGGCAGTCTTACATTGATTATCCGACAGTTTTTTTATACGATGGAATTGCTTATATTTACCCTAAAGATGATTTTAGTGACCTAGAAAAAATCATTCTTGTTTTCCGCCGAGTGAATGCTGACGGAACCATCCATGTAAAAGAAATGAGAAGACTTGTGAATCCAACTCCTAAATCAGAAGGAACAGAAAAGGATGAAAAGGGAGAAGCTAAATTAGATACAAACTCTGATATCAGACTCGAGTATTACAGATCTCTTACTTCAGATACTATTTGGCCCAATGACCCTGTGCAACCAGCAGAACCAGACATTGCCATGGTTTTGAATGATGAAAAAGATCCACTTCCTTATGACAAACAAAAACACATTATGATGTCTTACAAAAAGATGTTACGTAAGATTTCAAAACAGACTGCTTTTAAACTCAGAAACATTGAGTTAGATCAAAAGCAGATGATTACAAAAATTTTAGATTACAACACAAACTAAAACTACTTCAAAAACAAAAAACAACAAGCTTCTTCTTTAATTTTGTTGTTTTTCCCTCCGACTGATGAGGAGCTGCGAAATCGTTTGCTCCTCGGTCACATACTTCCTCTTTAAATAAGAAAGGGCATTGTTAATAAAACGAGGCACTTTTTTTTCTGCATCCAATAGATCCATCTTTGTTAACATAAGTTCATCTATGGTTGCCAGAGCCAAATTTCTTTGGCTTTGGTGTAATTCGAAATCGTCCTCGTCTTCTACAATCATGGTTTTTCTTGGAAACGCTTTGCGGCGTCCACTCCCCTTTCTTCGTTTACAAATAAGTTAATGAGTAGTGATAGAAAATAAAAGAAAGCAACCACAAGGAAAGCATTTCGAAGAGTGACTAATGTTTGGATGTATCCAAAAAGAAAAAGCCCTGCTGCCGCGGCAATTTTTCCAGAAAGTCCCCACATTCCAAAGAACTCTCCCGATTTGGATTCCGGACTAAAAATACCAACAAGAGCTCTCGAAGCCGACTGTGTGGACCCAAGTCCCATCCCTGCGAGAGAGGAGATAAAAACAAAAACCCATTGGACTGTCCAAGTTTTACCAAAGGCAGCATTGGCAAAGTTTGTGATATCATATACAAAATAGATAAGCGCACAAGTTAGAAGCCAAAGAACGAGTGTCAGGTTGAAAGTTTTTTTAGCCCCAATGCTATCTTGGATCACACCAAAGGCAAGAGCACCAATCGCCGCAAAAATTTGGATAAAGATAAACATGGCTTGTTTGTGTTCTGCTTCAATATGGATTTCTTGAGATCCATAAATGAAAGCAAAAGAAATGACAATGGCAAGGGCCGCCATAGTAAAAAACAAAGAAACCAAGTAGATCATCAAATCCTTGAAGTTACTTGCATCTTTTAAGGTTTGAACCACTCGATCCTTTCCAATTTTGAAGTAGTTCACATTATGAGACACACCTAAAGGCAAATGAGGTTCTTTGAGGAAAAGAAAGGTAGGAATGGCAGCCACCAAAAAGAAAATTGCAGTGTAAGGCCCCACTAATTTCAGGTTTTCAAAGTTATCTAAGGTGTAACTACCAAGAGTGGTAGCTAGAGCCACAGAGCCGATCCCGCCGAAGTATCCAATCCCCCAGGCATAACCGGAAATTTTTCCTAAATCTTCCTTGGAACCCAGAAAGGGTAAAAAACTCGAAGCGAAGTTCTCGCCAGAAGCAAAGAAAAAATTAGAAAGGGCAACGAGTGCCATACCAAGCCAAATCATACCCGGTTCTACGTAATAAAGCAAAAAAGTAGCGATGACACAACCAATGTAACTTAGGAAAAGAAAGAATTTCTTTTTGGAACTATAATCGGTAATGGCACCAAAGATGGGACCTGTGGCCACCACAAATAAATAGGAAACAGCCAGAGCCCATGCCCAAAGAGAATTTCCCAAACGGTATGGATTGTCCGAACCCAAATCTGCTGGAACAACGAGAGTTGTAAAAATTTCACAATAAACGACACTGATGATGACTGTGGTGTAAGAAGAGTTCGCAAAATCGAACATACACCATCCAAAAATTTCACGGTTTTTTTTCTTTTTTGCTTCCGGGCTTTTGTCTTGGGACATAGAGGTTGATTGAATTTTCCTTGAGTGAAAGTAATTAAAGAGTTTCCCTCCCTTTCGTAAATCTGTCAAATGAATAGTTCAGGTATGGATCCTTTCGATTTAAATTCCCTTATGAGGCCCAAACGGGTCTGTTTATGTCGAATGGTGACAGAAGATGAATTAGTCCGGGCCATCCACGCAGGTGCTGTGACCATGGAACAAATCAGAGAAACCACAAGGGCCTCTACCGGCTGCGGCACTTGCTCCATGCAGGTGTACCACATCCTCCAGCGCGAATTGCAGAATCTCTCACGGAGGAAAATTTCATGAAACTTTCGATCAATATGGCCATGACCTTGGATGGAAAGGTCGTTCGACCCGATGGTCGTTGGTATGGACTCACTTCCAGTGAAGACAAAACCCAGATGGATGTCTATCGTTCCCAGTCCGATGCTGTTCTTGTAGGAAAAAACTCTATATTAAATGACAATCCTATCGTAAAAATCCGTGCTGTTCCCAATGCTTTAAATCCAAGGCCCGTAATTTTAGTTCGGAAAGGAACCCTTCCTCCAGACAAACATGTCTTCGAAGAATCCGACCATATCCCCCTCGTCATTTGTACAAAAACCAATTTAAAAGAAATCAAAACCAGCTTAGAAAATAAGGCGGAGATCTTTGCACTGGATTCGGATGACATTGATCCCAAAAAAGTCACAGGGATCCTCAAACGGAAAGGATACAAAAACGTTCTTTTGGAAGGTGGGCCCAAACTCAATTTTTCCTTTTTAGAAGCGGACCTTGTGGACCGGATTTATCTTACCATAGTACCATATATCATTGGAAAAAACGGGCTCTCAGGGATTGCCGATCACAGTTCAGAACTTCCCAACTTTGATAAGAATGGCTGGACCCTCAAAGACCATTTTACCAAAGGAAACGAAATCTTCCTCGTTTACGAAAAAGCTTAAAAATTTGTAAAAATTAGGATTGACGGATTTGGCCATTATTAAGTAGTTTAATATCAAACTATTTAGCAATAAGAGGTTCTATGTTTTACAAATTACTCGCAACAAACAAAGACATTACACTCACCATCCTTCGTGTCACTCTTGGAGTGGTCATCCTTCCCCACGGAGCTCAAAAAGTTCTAGGTGCATTTGGTGGATACGGATTCGAAGGAACTATGGGTTTCTTTACTGGACAACTGGGCATTCCGTACTTCTTTGCTCTTCTTGCCATCATCGCTGAATTTTTCGGTGCGATTGGTCTGATTGTAGGACTTTTTACAAGAGTGGCTGCGTTTGGAATTTTTGCTACTATGCTCGTTGCAGCGGCATTAGTGCACTTACCTAACGGATTCTTTGCTGACAAAGGTGGATACGAATACCAACTTCTAACTTTTGGTTTAGCGATCCCACTCATCATCAAAGGTGCTGGTTCTTTTTCTTTAGATGATATCATTGCGCATAAAATCGAAGGATAAAAAGAAAAATCATGACTAATACTAATTAATAGTGTTAGCCAAACTTTGACCTCTCTGATCCCTTGTCTTAAACCATTGATAAGGAATCAGAGATGAACCAACTCAATCTATCAACTCTCCAGTCATTACTCCCAGAAGCAAAATTTCAAAATACAGAAAGTATCGTTTCTGTTTCCTTTACTGGACTTACCTCTCTCAGTTTAGCAAATACAAACGAAATTTCTTTTGTAGCCTCTAAAACTTTTGTAAATGATGCCAAAGCATCTAAAGCTTCCTTACTCATTGTATCCTCTGATGTGGTGGATTCTTTAACTGATAAAGCATTGATCATAGTTCCCAAAGTAGAACTAACCACCGCAAAAATCATTCGCCACTTCTTTCCAGAAAAAAAACCAACAGGAACACATAGCTCACATGTTGTCATTGATCCCACAGCTAAAATTGGATCCAATACCGACATCGGACATTTTGTAACCATCGGCAAAAACTCAGTCATCGGAAATGATTGTATCATCGAAGACGGAGTGAAAATCGGAGATCGTGTTCATATCGGTGACGGTGCCCGCATTGGGAAAAACTGTGTGTTCTTTGATGATACCATTGTTGGAAAAAGATTCATTGTATTTGGGAATTCCAGTTTTGGTGGGGATGGATTTGGATTTGTTTTTGCAGAAGGAAAACATAACAAAATTCCGCAAGTAGGTCGCGTTGTCATCGGGGATGATGTGGAAGTAGGAAGTAATTGTACCATCGACCGCGGTGCGCTTACTGATACAACCGTTGGGAATGGTTGTAAATTTGACAATATGGTTCATATTGCCCACAACTGTAAGGTGGGAGACCATGTCATCATCGCAGGCCAATCTGGTCTTGCGGGAAGTGTGACCCTAGGGAACCATGTCATCATCGGTGGAGCTTGTGCCATTAGTGACCATTTAACATTAGTTGATGGAACCATCATTGCCGGCGGATCCAGTTTACGCACCTCTCCCAAAACAAAAGATGTATATGTGGGTTGGGACTTAGGTCTTACCTTCCCTGAATTTCAAAAGTATCGAGTGAACATCAAAAACATTGTGAACTTAAACAAATGGCTGAAACGCATTGAAAACATTGAAAAAAAGGTTGGGATCGAACAAAAAGAATCTTAAATAGAATCCAGATACAATCGGATTCTATTTTGAATCTCTATTAGAATAGATGGATTTGGAAAAGGAACTAAATTTCCTTCTGGATCTGTCCAGTGAAACTTTTCCTCTTCTGATTTTCTTAAACTCAAATAAAAAATAGGGGCAGGGTTTCTTCGATTCCCTTCTAATCCACCTAACCTAAGTGTAATGGAACCCATCTCCGATACCACCCATTCGAATTTCTGTCCCAGTTTTTCCATCGTCCATCGAATAGGAAATTCTATTAGTTCTGCATCTATCTTTCCTTTCTGTTCAAAAGTTTTATCCTTTTTTTGGGGGGATTGTAGTTCTTGATTTTCTTCGTTACTACTCTTGTTTTTATCAGATAGAATATTTTGATTGGCAATCTCTGGGTATTCGGCAAGTAACCAACGATACGCACGAAGGGACTCTTCTTTTAAAAAAGGTAAATCGTTTAAATCAAGAGAATTCATATTCTTTTATTTACCGATTCTGGCTTTGGTCAGATAGATTTTTAACATTGCCATCAGGATTTTTTTGAATTGAATTTAAAACTTTATCTCTTAACCGCAATTTAGCCTCGTCCCAAAACAAATCAAGTTCCGCAAGCGAATGGTCTTTTAAAGTTTTTCCAGTTGGTTCTACGAGTTCTTCTACAATACGAAATCTAGTTTCAAATTTTTCATTGGCTCTTCGGAGGCAAGTTTCGGGATCCACAGAAAGTTTACGTGATAAATTTACGAGTAAAAAGAATAGATCACCTAACTCGTCCTCTACTCTTTCATTATATGGTAATTTTTTAGAATCAAGTGATCCTTGGGATTTTAATTCTATATTGAGTTCCCCGATCTCTTCGTGAAATTTTTCAAATACACCGGAGACTGTCGGCCAATCAAATCCTTGTTTCGTAACTTTACTTTGAATTTTTTCAGAGCGTTGGATGGCGGGGAGTGCTTTTGGAATTCCAGCGAGAATACTTTTGTCAAGAGAGCCTTGTCCCTTTTTCTCTTTTTCTTTTTGTTTCAATTGGTCCCACTGGGTCAGAACCTGATCTCCCGAATCAATTCCCGACTGATCCCCATAGACATGAGGGTGACGGAAAACTAATTTTTGGAATACATCATTTGCCACGTCTTGAAAATCAAAAGCACCTCTTTCCTTGGCCAGTTGGCTATGGAACGTGATTTGAAAAAGTAAGTCACCAAGTTCTTCTCGTAAGTGGTTGTCGTCTCCCCTTTCGATGGTATCCACAACCTCGTAGGTTTCTTCGAGTAAATGGGGAATGACAGAATGATGGGTCTGTTCTTTGTCCCAAGGACAACCCTCAGGGCTACGTAGATCAGCCGTAAGAGCGAGTAGGTTTTCCAGGGGAGAATCAAAATTAGGAGGGTTCACTGATTGTATTTTTCCGAAACCTCACGAGAAGCAAACGGAAATTTTATCTTGCGAAAGGCCCCCCCCTTTACGAGTCTATCCCTATGTTCCAATCCCGTGTTTCTATTGCCATCCTTATGGTGATCGCTACTGTCATCAGCAGAATCCTACCACACCCACCGAATTTTACGCCAGTTTTGGCTGTTTCTTTGTTTTCGGGTGCTTATGTGGCAGACAGACGACTTGCTCTTTTTGTTCCTCTTTTAGCGATGTTCCTTTCTGACCTTTACATCGGTTTCCACGACCTTATCCCTGTAATTTACGGATTTATGATTCTCGCAGTCCTTTTTGGAAAACAAATTAGATCTTCCTTAACGAAATCCTTTGGTTATACAGTGGTTGGATCTGTGGTTTTCTTTGTTCTCACAAACCTTGCGGTTTGGGCAACAAGTGGGATGTACAGTTTGGATCTTTCTGGACTTGTGACTTGTTTTACACTTGCCATTCCTTTTTTCCAAAACTCGATTGTAGGAGACCTGGTGTATTCTGGAATCCTTTTTGGATCTATGGCTTTTCTCAATCGAACTGTATTTTCTACAGCAAAACAAAACGCTTAAGACAAAGTTATTTCTCTTTATAACTCTTGAAACATTCGGTGGACTCGGGTCTTAGGACCATCCGCCGAATTACGAATCTTTTCCACCAAACGCAAACGGTCCCGTAATCCCATCCGATTCGCAATTTGAATTCCTAGTCCAGGCCTTGCATTCATTTCCAGCAGAAGTGGTCCTCTAGTTTCATCGAGCACAATGTCCACACCCAAATACCCAAGACCAGACATATCATAACACCGAGATGCCATTTCTAAAATCGTTTCCCAATGAGGCAGAACCCTACCGCTTAATGTTTGTTTTGTGTCAGGGTGTAGGTGAATGATTTTATCATTACAAACGGCATGAGTGAGAGTTCCAGTTCTCAGGTCTACCCCAACACCTAAAGCTCCTTGGTGAAGATTTGCCCTCCCCCCCGATTCTTTAGTCGGTAACCTTAACATAGCCATCACAGGATAACCCAAAAACACAATCACACGAATGTCAGGAATCCCACGAAACGAAATCTCCTGAAAGAAAGAATGACATTCCAACCTTTCTTGTAATACACAAGAATCCGAGTTTCCATCCAAGGAATACAATCCAGATAAAATTCCAGAGATATGGTGATGAAGTTCTTTTTCAGAAAGGGTTTTGTCGTCTACTTTATGATAATGAATCGAACCACTCTCACTTTCTGATTCACGAACAATCACAAGGATTCCGTTCCCCATACCACCGTTAGCTGGTTTTACAACAAAGCCTGGTCGATTTTGAATGAGTTCACGAATCTTTCGAATCCCACCAAAAGTATCGACAACCCCATAATGATGGGGCATAGGAACATTGAATTGCCTAGCAAGTTCCGCTGTTTTCCACTTATCATCAACTAATGGATAATATTCCCTTGGATTGAAGGGTAAAATATATTCACCAATCCTACGATTGATTCCAAGGATTCCTTCTCCTTCAAATTTTTTGAAAAGAGAAATCACTACTTAAAAATTTCCTTAAAACGGAAGAGTTCAGATACTCGATACCCTTTGTATTGGCCAAGAAGGATTTGAATGGCAATCACAACCAATAACAACTCTGGATGTGTAAAAAAGAGAATTTGCAAAGAGCCAAAAAAGAATATCGTATAACTAATGAGGGCAATGAATAGAGTTCCCGCAAGCGTAACAAAGGTATTGAGGATACCTTCCTCAATGATCATAATCGAAAACCTTTCTATAAAAATAGTAGTGATCACAATAGGAAATAAGGTCACACTCATTTGATTAAAAAAAGAAATTTCTTCATTCAGAACAGAAAACAAAATCAATGTAAGAACAGTAATGGTAAGCAAAATCGAAAGTCTAGGAACAGCCAGTAGATAGTATTTATCCAAAGCAAACCGTTCAAAAAAACCTAACCCAATCATCAAAAGGAAAAAACTAATCCCAAAAACCAAATTGGTTTCATAAAAAAACATAGCGAGCAAAATGGGGGTAAAGATTCCAAAGGTTGGAATCCCAATCATATTTCTAGCAACAGACAATACCAAAGCTCCAATGGGAATTAGAATCACCAATCGGAATAAATTTTGCAAAGGTGTTGGCAAACTATATAAGGAATAATAACGTAAAAAACTATTACTCGACGCCACCTCTTCGCTATATTCTTTAAAATTATATCTGTTTACATTCGATTTTGTAATATACGCCGTGTAACGGAAGGTAGCTGGATCTTCACCAAGCGACCTTCTTTCCTCTACTGATTTCCAAAGTGGCAAATATCCATTCACACTACCGGCAAAAATATTTTTGTAAGTAGATACAAAATACCATTTTCCGTGGATACGAATTTCGTTCCAAAAACTGAGTTTTGTTTTACTGTCTTTTGGGTTTTGTTTTGATAAATCAAAACCAGCGACCGTACGAGCCTGGATTCCTTTCATACGACAAAGTAATGAAAACAAAATTGATTGTGTATAGGCGCTGCCATTGTTCAAACGAATCGTATCGGAAAGAGTAATGTCTTTTGTGGTATTCAAAACTTCTTCTGAAATAAAATAATAAATTTGTTTGGCGGCAGCAACATTGTCTTTGTCGTAAGGATGAATCTGTTCGAATAATTTTTTTGCCAAACGAATCTCCTCTGGTGAGAAGTTCTTGAGAGAAAGATAATATGGTTCTTTCGCATTTTGTTTTCCCACCGATTGGGGAATCTCTGGCTCTGGATTCGTATGTGAGTAGGGAAGGATTTTTATTTTTGCATAATATCCGATGGATGAATGCCAATCCTCTCCTTCCCAAATTCCCAAATGACCAAATTGTTTTTTTTGTAATCGAAAATCTAAATCTTCAATTTTGGTATTGGATTTTAAAACCCTTGATTGGATGAATTGTTTGGGAATGGGGAAGGTTACTTCAGAAACGGCGACATTCTCTTTGGGGAGGATGACCACCTGTAAATTCACAGTATCATCAACTTCCACAGGAAGTAAGGACAACGCAGCAATATTCAATTTATAAAGAATCGAAATGATAGGTAATATGATCAGAATGGAAATAGTAATTAAAGTTTTACGATCCAAACTAGTCCCCTAACGCATGTGATAAAGAAACATCCACGAGAAATTTACCCATTAGATAATTACGTCCAATGAGTATGGGATAAGTTAGATTGGTTCTATCGTTCAAATTGATAATCACTTCCTCTTTATACTTTCCCATTTTCATCACTTCACTGATGATGATTCTATTTTCAGAAACACCCGAAGTACTTGTGACTTTTGCTTCTTTTACAAACTTACTTTTTAATCGAACCGGTTTTTCGTCTACAAAGGTATCAAATAAAACGAACACTTCGCCATTTTCAGTCACTCTTTCAATATTGACGGCATGAATGGAACAAGACTTGGCTCCTGTATCTACTCTTGCTCGAAGTTTGAGTTTCCAATTGGGAAATTCGACCCATTCCACTCTACCAACGATGGGTTTTAAATACTGTGGAGGGATGACAATTGGTTTGATATGTGCATCAGTTTTTTTTTCAACCACTTGCCTTGCTCCAAAACAATTGGCGAATAAAACCATACACCCAAGTAAAAATAAATAAAATAAGCGGGGCAAAATTTGACCTAATATTACAAATTGAAATTTCATAAAATGACTAGAGAATCTCATACTGATTTACGTTGTTTATTTTTCACTTCATTTTGGTATGCATTAAACAAATCAATATATCGCAAATAACCCAAACATTTACCATCTTCAACAATCGCAAGTTTGTCGACATCATATTCTAATAGAATTTGCAAAGCTTTACCAAGAGTATCATTTGTGCAAACAGAAGGAACATCTTGCACAATTTCTCCGCAAGTGATCAGGTTTTTTAAATCTTCTTCAAATTCTGGAAGGATTCTATTTTTTCGAAGAGAAACAATCCCCTTATATTCATCTCCCGCACCAAGCAAAATGAAATCACTAGCTTGGATTCCAGGTGCATTGGTTTGTAACTCTGTTAATGACAAGGTTTCAGAGACCATTGCATATTTGCGAAATTCAGAAAAATGATCCGTGATCCGGATCCGATCCATAATGTCTTGGTTCATATCCCAATGATGGGAAGGAGATAAAAATCTGTTTTTAATTTGGTTTCGATAAATAGAGATTTTTTGAGATAAAACAACGGCAATGACGGATACAATCATTAACGGAGGCAGTAATTCATAACTCCCGATCATATCACAAACCATAATCATTCCCGCAATGGGAGCCCTTGCCACCCCTGCAAAAAAAGATCCCATACCCACTAGTAAAAAAGGAAAGATGATGATATTCAGTTCGGGAAATAAAACTTGAGCCATTGTACCCACAAAGGCACCTAACATACCACCGATGGCAAAAGAAGGACCCAGTAATCCGCCAGAACCTCCAGACCCAACCGTAAATGAAGTAGAAAATACTTTAAATAAGGCAACCGCTAGTAGGAAAAAAGGGCCAGAGAATCCAAAACTTGTAGATTCCAAAACTTCTCCATTGATCATTCTTTGGATGAGGCCAAACCCAGAACCCAAAACTTCAGGAAAAAGTAAAGCAATACAACCTACAATCAAACCACCAAACGCTGGTTTTAAGTAATTTGGAAGAGGAAGTTTAGAAAATAAATCTTGTACCAGATGATATACTTTTACAAAAAAATATCCCACTACATAACAAAGTAAACCTAACACAATGTATAATGGAATATGTCGATAATCATTTAAACTATATTCTTGAACTGAAAATATAGAGCCACTTCCGACAATACTGATATAAGTTAAATAAGCAGTGACAGAGGATAGAATACAAGGCACAAGAGAATCACTTTCGATATCTTCTTGGTATACCATCTCTACTGCAGTGATCGCTCCACCAAGAGGAGCGCGAAAGATGGCTCCAAGCCCTCCCGCGGTTCCTGCCAACATCAAGGTTCTACGAGCCCTTGCACCGGCTCCTAAAAACCCAGCCAAACTAGATCCAAAACCGGCTCCAATTTGTGCCGTTGGCCCTTCCTTTCCTCCCGATCCACCGGAGCCTAACGTGAGTATGGTGGCTATCGCCTTATAAAAAGGTACTTTAGCCTGAATCTTTCCTTCTTTAAAATGGAATGCATAAATGAGTGAATCGGTTCCACCACCATGAGCCTCTGAACAAAAGAAGCTAGTAATGATTCCCACAAGGAGACCACCAATGGCCGGTAAAAAAACAACCCAAAGAGGTGAGATCGACCCAACATTCCCCACCGAATGGAAATGCGAATCACCTGAAGGAATGCCTGGATCGTAACCCATTAGGCTACCAAAAGTAAAAGATTCCGTCCAAGTCAAAGCCCAGTTGAAGCCTATGGCTCCGAAACCAGAGAGGAGGCCAATGATTAGGGAATAGACATAAATCGATCTCGGTCCCTGGATAGAAAACACAGTCTTTAGACCGAAATTTGACCCCATAGGGCAAGATTCTATTTTCGTCTAAATTTCCCAAGGAAATTCTGAATCCTCTTGACCAGGGAATGAATTCCTGCGACGATTGGATGGTATGTTTCGATCGATAGTGGTTCTAGTGGCATTTTCCTCCCTTTTTCTGGCTTGTGGTCTTAAAAACGAAAACAAAGCAGAAATCTCATTACTTGCTGATGGAGAACCAGCCCTTTACTTTTTAGGGGAAGTGGACAGCGATATCACAACAAGTTGTGGGCAAGCAACCCCAGCCACAACGACAACCACAGGAACAGGCACTACGACTGGCTCAACAGGATCTACATCAACAACAAATAACACGCGCTTTACGGTTATTTCACAGTTAATTTTTAAAACAAAAGAAACCCTCAATTTACGTTTCACTTACGATAGCACTCAGATCCAAGGGAAGATCGACCCACAACAAGGTTTTGTTCTTGCTGGTGGAGCCTTTGGAAAAACGGTTCAAGGAACACAAGGGACAGTGGAATGGTTCAACCAAGGGATCAACATTGACACGGCTCTTCAAAGTGCCCAACAAATTTCCTTCTTCAATCTAGAAATCACCCTGAATGGAACTTATAGCAATATAGCATCCTCCGCAACTACTGTTCTTAACTCTTGTAATACATTAGATAGCGTGAACTGTACATCGGGAACTTCCACTACGCAATGTTTCACATCAGACAACAAAACTTGTTTGGTACAAAATACAACAACCGATGCCAAGTCTGTCATCATCCGCGGAACCTTAAAGTGTAACGCTCCGAATATTGTTCCACAATAAGATCTAAGATATAAAACCTGATTGTATCGAATTCTTTTTTGCCTGCTCTTCCTTCCTTTGGCTCTTCGAGCAGAAGGAAGTTTGGGACTTTGGCATCTAGGAACCAATTCCGATACAAAAATTTCTAACCTAACCCCTAAAGACTACAACACACATTTTTACTTCGGTTTCACCGAAGAATACCACTACTACCAAATTCAATTTGATGAAGATGCATCAAGATATCTTCATTTTGAAAACGGAATGATCTCTGAACTGGATATGACTCTTTTCCAGAATGATAGGCCGGTCTCTCTAATCCAAACAGGACTTTTAAGAAAAAAACATCCCGATGTTTTATTTACAGGCGGTTTTGTTTTACCCGCTAAAGAGAAAGGAATTTATCAATTTAAAATCCATTCTGATGATGCTCATCGAATCAATTTTCAAGTTCGAAATGAATCTAATATACTACAATATACTAAATCGATTTCTTTATGGCAGGGTTTTCATTTAGGTCTTTGTATCCTAGTCTGTTTAATCTCTGCAACACAGTTTGTATTATTAAGAGAAAGAGTCTATTTATTACTCACTTTTGCGACTCTTACAATTTTATTCACAAACACTCTCAGATCTGGGATATTGTATGAATATGGTGTCAGTAATTTCGAATGGTTTTATCGTTACGTTCCTGGTCTCATTTCCTTAACTCCTTTCGGGCTTGTTATTTTTTTACGAGAGTTTCTGCATACCAAAGAAAAATATCCAAATGCTGATAAGTATTTTGTATCCTATGCGATCTTTATGTTGGTGTCTATTTTTATTGTATTTGTAGATTTACAGATATATTTTCGATTCATTTATTCCAATAGTCTAATTCTCACAACAGTTACGTTCGGCTATGCGATCCTTAGTATGATCAAAAAACAAGAAAATGCGAATGTATTGTTCTACGCATTTCTGGTAAGACAAGTTAGTACGAGCCTTTTAGTTCTAACAAACTTAGGCCTACTACCTTCCTATCCTTTTTTAAGTTCTGCCAATGAGATTGGAGCTGCTTTACAAATGACAATTTTTACAATTGCCATTTCAAAATTTCAGATCCAAACCCGAATGAGAAAAGAAGAATCGGTCACCAAAGAAAATGCAGAACTAGAAACGATGGTGATAGAACGCACAAAAGAAATCCAAACACAGAAAGAGGAACTCGAAAAAGCATTATTACAAATCAGTCATACAGAAAGTAAACTTGTGTTTTCTGAAAAAATGTCAGAGCTGGGAAAGTTGATTGCTGGTGTGGCTCATGAAATTAATAATCCATTAAGTGCCATCAAAGCATCGATTGAAACCCTTATTGAATCCAAAACGAATGAAATCAAACACTTAGGTTCTAAAGAAAATATTTATTCTTCACTGACTCCATCTGAAATTAAAACGATGAAACAAATCCTTAGTTTCCAATCCGATTTTGGACTTGTAGCAAGTTATACAGAACGAAAAGACAAAAAAGCAGACTTAAAAAAAATCTTTAAAGACAATGGACTCGAATATGAGGATGCTATTTTAGAAAGATTTTTAGATGTAGGAATTACCAACCTATACGAAGAAGAAATCCAATTATTAAAATCAGGACAAGAAAAACTTTCTAACCTTATCTTAGAGGAAAAAAATTTTAGACTACACCTATCCATCATTCAAATTGCGGTAGATAGATCCTCCAAAACAATTTTAGCTTTAAAAAACTTCTCTCGCGTTACAAAAGCAGAGGAAAGAAGAATTTTTACCTTACTCGAAAATATAGAAACCGTAATTACAATTTACCAATATAGAATGCGAGGAAAAGTTTCACTCAAAAAAACGTTCATCACAGATGCCACTCTCATCGGTTGGCCCGAAGATTTAATTCGAGTTTGGACCAATCTGATCCTAAACGGATTAGAAGCAATGAACCAATCAGGAAACCTAATGATCACAACGGAAAGAAAAGGATCTCTTGTGGAAATCAAAGTGATCGACAATGGACCAGGAATTTCATTAGAAATACAAAACAAAATCTTTGATCCATTTTTCACTACAAAAAATCACGGAGAAGGAACGGGAATGGGTCTTGGAATTACGAAGTCAATTGTTGAAAAACACAAAGGTAATATTTTTGTGGAATCAGAACCAGGCCGGACTTGTTTTTCAGTCAGACTTCCTGTCATTGAATTTATTGATCCCAACGAACCGTGGGTAGACGAAACTTAAGTCAATCGTTCTAATTGTTCTATAAACAACTGTCTTTCAATACTATCAGGAAATTGATTTAAAAAACCAAGTAGGTAGTTCTTTTCGGAATTCAATTCTTTATGGAGTTTTTCAGCGATTTTTTTAGATTCCATCAAACCAAGAATATAAGACTCATCAGAAGAATTCCTTTCTTCTTTTTTAAATACCGATTCCATTTTTCTTTTTTCTAATACACCAAGGTGACTTCGAAGCACTAAAACTGGATAAGTATATAATCCGTTTTTAAAATCTTTTAAGAACTCTTTACCACTAGCACTGGATTCTACAAAATAATCCAAACAATCATCTTTTTTCTGAAAAAGTTTTCCCAACCTAACACCAAAATCACGAACAAGTGCTCTTTCTTTTTTAGACTTACCCGCAAGGATTGCAGCCGATTCTGTACAAACTCCAAATAACGATGCGGTTTTTCCATAAATGATGGAATCGTAAATCTTTAAGGTAATTTTAGGATTTTTTTCCCATTCCATTTGCAAAAGTTCACTGACAGACAAATCCTTCAAAACTTGGGAAAAAATCTCCATCAGTTCCGGATTTCCAAGTGAATTGAGCCGACTAATTCCACAAGCTAACAGATAGTCGCCGGCAAGAATGGCGGTTTTATTTCCAAACAAAGATCCAATGGTTGGTTTACCACGACGAATGGGTGCATTATCCACCACATCATCATGAAGTAAACTGGCAGCATGGATGAGTTCTGCCACACTTCCTACATCTAGCCAATTTTTATCTTTTACATTTAAGAACTGACAAAATAAATAATGAGAGAAAGGACGAATTCGTTTTCCACCAGAAGTGATGACATGTTTTTTAATCTTTTTAAGAACAGGAATGTCTTCTTTGATAATTCCATCTAAATTTTTATCAAACTTAGTTAGTATAGATTGAATACGAATGTTTTGTTTCATTCATTATTCCACATGAGTGGATCGGCTTTCTAGAATCTGAAGATGATCCTTAATGATGTTCTCCATTTCTTTGGATTGGTTGTCTCTGTAGATATGGATTAGATTTCTGCACATACGTTTGATCATGGAAAGTGTAGATGCTTTTGTAAAATATTTCGGAGAATTACTGTATCCGTTTGCTTCCAAAAATTTTTCACAGGTGAATTTATCTAACAAAACACCACCATGAAATGGATCAATATAGGTAAAATAACCTTCCGACTCATATTGCAAAAGGAAATGAAGAGGTAAATTGGTTCCGTAAAGTGGAAGCCCCAACCTTTGACCAACTAACAGATATACGACAGACAAAGAAATAGGAATCCCTAACCTACTTTTAGTCACTTGGAATAAGTAAGAATTCCCAGGATCATTATAATTTTGAATATTCCCAACAAATCCTTCTTCTTGAAATAAAACTTGGCAAAGGATTTGGACTTTGAGTTCATCTGTTAAATAACCAGAATGGTCATCATACAATTCAGAGACACGAATGGCAATCCGATCCAACTCTTGTTTGATCTCTGCATAGTTTTGATCTGGGAAACCAATGCTGGACAATTGCACAACCATCTCTTCTAAGTCTTTGTAATGGTTTGTATTCCCACGTAACGTAAGTTTAAAGAAGGAATGACGAAGTCTATGACGAGTGATTTCGGATTTTAAACTACGAGCCTGAACTCTTAAGTAAGGATCTTTTACTTCATCCAAAGCAGACTCTAATTGGATCTGCCATGGAATTCGAGATGCGATGAGTTTTAATAAAAAACGTTTTTTCTCAGGTGGCGCAACTTCCCAATCATACAACAAACGAGTGATATCATCTGGATAAAAATCAGGAAAGGAAGTTTGACCCATGCAAAAACTATCGGTATAAAATCAAAAATGTCAACCTAATCTAAAAGATTATACTAATTCTGCAAGTGCTTGCGCTTCTTGTTCTTTGTTGGGAGGAGTTCCATGCCATTTAGGATTGTTTTCCATATAGGAAACACCTTTCCCTAAAATAGTTCTAAAGACAATGAGAGTTGGTCCACCAGTATGTTGTTTTGCTTTTGCAAATGCAGAGAAAATTTCTTCCATATTATGTCCGTCTGCATTGATGACGTTCCAACCAAACATCTCGAACTTTTTATCCAATGGTTCTAACTTCATTACTTCTTCGGTGTTACCATCAATTTGAATGTAGTTACGATCCATAAAAGCAATGAGGTTGTCTGTTTTGAAGTGAACTGCTGACTGAGCAGCTTCCCAAGTCATTCCTTCTCCACATTCTCCATCGGATATACATGTATAAATTTTATATGTCTCTTTTTTTAACTTCGCGCCAAGAGCTAAACCAACTGAAACTGATAAACCTTGTCCGAGAGATCCTGAACTGGATTCGATTCCTTTCATATAACGTGTAGAAGGATGACCTTGGAGATAAGAATTGATATTACGAAACGTAAGTAAATCTTCTACAGGGAAATAACCAGAAAGACCCATAGCAGCATAGCGAACGGCACAAACGTGACCATTCGAAAGAATGAGGCGGTCTCTTTCAGGTAATTCAGGATTTTTTGGATCATGATTTAAAATAGAAGTATAGAGTGCAGCGTAGATATCAGCAAGCCCCAATGGACCACCTGGGTGACCGGAATTGGCAGCAGTTACCATTTTGATCACTTGAATTCGGATATCTTTTGCAAATTTCTTTGCGACTTCAATTTTTTCCATGAACATTCCTTAAAGCGGTTTTGATTGAAATAAAAACAGACCGGAGATATAAACAATCGTGTACAATGGCAAAAAGATGTAATGCAATTTT
This sequence comes from Leptospira brenneri, assembly GCF_002812125.1. Classification (NCBI taxonomy): domain Bacteria; kingdom Pseudomonadati; phylum Spirochaetota; class Leptospiria; order Leptospirales; family Leptospiraceae; genus Leptospira; species Leptospira brenneri. Next base: position 508,429 of record NZ_NPDQ01000002.1, on the reverse strand, counting down.
ACATGTAAGTTACGTTTTCTTTTCCATCCCAAATAACCCATACACAACATAAGAACGAGTGCATTCGCTGCAAAAAAACGATGGATATGAATGATGATTTCCGGGGCTGTTGGATAGATTTGGTGCTCCGCAATCCCACCTAACAAATACTTGATGCTCAAGAGATAGACAGCGGCGATGAGATTTGCCAAAATCCCAACAGAATTGAAGACCCTATGTCGATTTCGGTCTCTCTTTCGAAAGAAATACCCCAAATAAAATCCAATTATGGAGATCGTCATCAGAGAATTGACCAAAAACAGTGCCATCTCCGGTCATTCTGAAAGAATCCATCTCCACTCAAAGAATTTTTATTTGACCTTAACAGCTTTTCACAAAAATTGGATATGCATGCCGCCTTAGCTCAGTGGTAGAGCAGCTGTTTTGTAAACAGCCGGTCGGAGGTTCAAATCCCTCAGGCGGCTCCATGCAACTTCTTCGGGTAGGTACTCAAGTGGCCAACGAGGGCAGACTGTAAATCTGCTGGTTTTACCTTCGAAGGTTCGAATCCTTCCCTGCCCAAACTAAGTTCTGAATCACAGAATCAAATCCCCGACTAACAACTGATTGAAGGATTCGAATAGAACCCGAACGACTGCGACAATAGGAGCAGTTTCCGCATGGATGCGGAAAAGTGAGTGGTGACGGGCCCGCGCAAGCGTAGCCAGGATGGCGGAGCGAAGGGTGGGCGAATCAGGGCAACGACCAAAACTGTCCGAACCCTGCTTCAATAAGATTTCCACAATCAATAGCCTTTATTTAGAAATGAATTTCGGAAACACCAAATTGTTGTAAAGAAGGATACTTCAGTTTTCTCACACTGACAAAAAATGGAATTCAATCAACGATTGCAAATAAACTTACCGAAGTTGTCCGACTGAGTCCCGGAACGAGACGTTTGGGACTGGCACGAAACAAAGTGGTAAGTTGCTGCTATGCGTAGTCATTTATTTTAATCAGAAAGAGTTTTTTCTTTTAGATAATTTCTTTTATTTGTGTTTCAAGAACTGGGATTTTGTTTTGAACCAGGTCCCATACTATTTCATAATCAACAATAAAATAGCCATGAATTAAATGGTTTCTAGTGGCAGAGAATTTTCTCCATTCAAGTTCATTTTATTTTTTCAATGTGTTTTGAATAAAATTAAAATTTAGAACTTCTATCGCAGACATACCAATAGTTTGGTCAGTTTAGTTCAAAAGCAAGCGATTGAATATGAGGTCATTGTCTCTTTCTTTGAATTTTTCCTTTGCTTCAAAGTGTTACCCATATCTTAATGGCATACATTTTATCGAATACGCGTGGCCTCTGGCAGAGGCCATGCAGTAGGTTCTTTTTTACATTTCTGTATGTCTTGGTGTGTAATTAGGCAATTTGTCAAAATCAAGTCGACCCTCATATTTCGTTTCCTTTCTTCGTCAGCGTTTTGATAATTCTGAAGTAAGAAAAAACAAACATCATAATTATCATTTGGGGTTTGACTTTCACACTGCTCCTTGAAATTACATTCAATAAAAAATAACCCAGTCAATAGGTAGAATATAAAAGCGAATTTTTTTCTACAACTTCCCATTTATCATTCCTCTTAATACTATACAAAATCTTTGTTCGTCCTAGTTTTTATATGATCTAAAACATAAGTTTATGATGAAGTCCCAATCCTCATTGGATTAAATTCAAATCAAAATAGAAAATGCAACCGATGGTTTCCAAGTCTTCTTTACCACGACTAAGAATCTAATCAGGTATAGGCCAGCGCGTAGATCCTTGAATTTGCCATTTAATCTTCCTCTACTAAACGCAGAAAAAAAATCAAATTCAACTCTTCTTTATTTTTGTGATAGCATCCAAATTTTCCCTGGTTTCATTCATCCCATACAAACCTGGCAAGTATTGATTTTCTTTTCTTTCACATTCCTTTTTCTTTTTAAGGTAGGTCGCGCAACCGACTAACACAATGTTGGAAGCGATAGCTTGTCCTAAATTTTTATCCTCTTTCAATATTGCAGGCGATAAAAGAACTAGTTGTTCACAATATAGTTTAAAATCCCTTTCCAGATAGTATTTACATGCATCTTCCTTTTTACCAACGTTACAGTTTTCCAAAATAACAATGAACACCAGGCAAAATATGTTTCGAAGCTGCTTCATCACTTTCCCCTAATACCCAAAATGTGGGACGAATTCCGATTTTCCTTCACATTTCCGTTCCTTATATGTTTTTTGAAGGCATAATATTAACATGGAGTTTACAATTGAATTTTCCCGAATCGTAATCACTCCATCTTCTCTTTTTTTGTTTAACTCATTATCATAATATACATATAAAGAACCGGCACCTTTGGAATCAATTCCTTGAATATCCGGGCCTTCTTTTAGACTAGAAGAACAATACTCCTTTTGATTTGAGCAACATAAAAAAAATAACAACAGAAAGAGAAACAATCCTTTTTTCAAATGAAGATCCTTATCAAAATTAAATTTAAAATTTCTTTTTAAATACAAAGAGATAGATCCCAAATTTAAATCTCCTACCTTCTAAAAATATAGTCAGGACTTCCAACAATTAAATTCATCCCATACAAGCCTGGGAGGTATTGGTTTTCTTCACGTTCACATTCCTTTTTCTTTTTGAGATAAGTATAACAATTTACCAAATAATAGTTAATCCCAATTGCTCTTGATGGTGCATTTTCTTCTCCAAAGTTATATCCTATGGCAAGACCAAGACAGGCATTTCCATAGTCTCTCTCTAAATAGTATTTACATGCTTCTTCATTTGTCCCAACAGAACAATATGTTAGAATTAGTATGAACACCAGATAGAAAACTTTTCGAATCTGTCTCATCACTTCCCCCTAATACCCAAAATGTGGGACGTACTCTGACTTTTTTTCACATTTCCGTTCTTCGATGGTTTTATAAAGGCAACCCACTAAATTTTGATCAGCAATAAAACGAGTAGCGGATGAAGGGCGTCCACGTTCTTCATTGATTCTTACTGAATTGTCAAGAACTAAATAACCTAAGCAAAGCGATTTAGCCTCACCCTCCAAGCTCCCACCTTTTCTTCTTACGCTTTCCATACAAAAATCCTTTTGATCGGTGCAATTCAAAAAGATCAACAAAAAATAGAATAACATAAATTTCATATTACTCAATCTCCTAGCAAGTATTAGTGGAACATAACATAGATCGACAGTTTTTTTCTAAAAAATATGACTAAAATTATAGATTGCTCCCAAAAACCCATATTGCTATAACAGGCGCAAATGAGTAAAAAAGAAAGAATCCTACAGATCCTATTTTTCCTTGTGTTTCTCATTGGTCTTTCCGGTGGAATTACCAATTTGATCAAAGGTGTTTCCCTGATTCTGCCTGAAGGAACGGCAGTGACTCCTTATGCAGATAACGTCTATCGTTACTTAGCCGGGATTCTTCTCGGTGCGGGCCTCATTGCATTGTGGGTGGCAGTTACTATTCGTAAACAAGGAGATCTTATCTATGTTATGGGTGCTGCTGTTTTCATTTCAGGAATCGGTCGCGTGATTTCGATGACAACGGTGGGAATTCCAACAGAAACTAGGCTCTATGTTTATGTAGTTTTAGAATTGAGTTTGCCTATTGTGATATGGATTTTACAATTTTTAAGACAAAAGGAAATGACGACAAAGTAAGTCGAAATACTTAAATCAACCAGTTCTGCATCTTGGTTCTATAGAAAAAATAGGCTCCGTCTTTCTTTCTTTGTACTTGAACTCCAAACTGACCTCGTTTGGAGCGAACCACTGACACTAAAAAAGAAGTCTCTTGGCCTTCCCAAGAGACGGTAGGAAAAATTTGTTTTCCAGATCCATCATAGAAAGCCCATTGTGTTTCTTCTGTGTCGGTGAGTTCTTCTGTAAAAAAACTATCTAAACTAACCTCCGCTAAAGAAAGATACTGGCAAGTATTTGATGGAGCAATCCCATTCCGACCAAATACTTGAACTGATTTTTGTTTGCAAAAACGAATTTGATCTCTGGAAACCCCACCAAGGTCTAATCGTAAACTCTGTTCTGGTGTGACTAAAAAATTCGATAACAAAGGATATGTGGAAAATAAAAAGAAGGCCACAGAAAACCTTATCAAACAAAGGGATCGATATGATAAAAATTTCATTGATTTGTCCCAGGAAAAAGTGAATTTAGGAATTCATTTCCTTCTCTTTCTGCTAAGATACGAATGCTTGGTTCATACGGTTTCCAAGATGGATTGGCGCTCGGAGAACAATAATAATGCAAAAGAGTTTCGATTTCATCAGTAGAAGAATTACCAAACTTAAAAGTAGTACACATTTCTTTTGTATTCCCTTGGATCACAAGAGATTTGGTAGTTTCTAGATCAGCTCTCGGTTTGGATCCAAAACTTCCACTCATTCGAAAATAACGTGCAGAAAGATCATATTCCTTAGTTTGGCGGTAATACACACCCATCAAATATAAAATGTCCGACTTCTCTTGGTCGGATCGTTCTGTTTCTGATTCGCCTAAAATAGTTTTTAAAAATTCCTTACCGGAATCAGCCCCAATTTTAAACTCAGAAATTCCTATGAATAATGGAGTTTTCGCCATAGATGGGTTTTCTGCATAAATTGATAAAATCACTTTATATTGTTTTCGTTTCAAAAGAATAATGGAAGCAAATTCATATAACTTTTGTGAGTTGGATGATTTCAAATGTTCGGATAGTTCCGTAAATTTATCAGCAGAAGCCTTTGATGCATGGACATAGGTTGCTGAAAGCTCAGAAACACCGATTGGTTTATAAATCTCTGCTAAATGAGACCAAATCCAACTTCTTTCCTTGGAAGGGATGAGAGAAGGAAACTTACTTCCTAAAAATAAAGCATCTAAAAGTTTACCATGTTTTTTATACAAAAAGAAAAGTCGAGAGACTACAGCCTTTTGTAGTTTCCCAGATGGTTTCTGAGTTAAAGCTTTTTCATACAAAGAAATGGCAAAAAGAGTATTCAATTGTTCCATCTCATACCCTTCTTCATAATAGGAATTGGCAGAGACCGATGAAGAAAATAAAAACAGAATCAAAAAAAAACGAACGAATGTTAAGTGAAAAATTTTCATCTAATACAATCCTTTCATTAAATCTTTGTTCTCTGAGTGCGTTGCCTTATGATCTTCTGTACAAATTCCTTCAGGAGGATAATCAGAAAGATATAGTTCGTTTGTCACTGGACAATTCGTACCCGCTTGTTTTCCGGTCAAAGAACAGATTTTATATGATTTTGCATACACCGGTTGGCTGAATTGAATTTTAGGAATGATATTTTTTTTATCAATCGAAGAAACAATCTCTCCCCAAAGTGGTGCTGCCACTGCCCCACCAAGTCCACTCGGCCCCATTCCAAACTTTGGATTGTCGTAACCAATCCAAACTGCTAAAGCTAAGTCGGGCCTTGCTCCCACAAACCACGCATCTTTATAATCATTTGTGGTTCCTGTTTTTCCAATGAGATCACCCGCATAACCACCACCTCGCACTCCACTCGCACGACCACTGTCTCTGAGTAATGATACCATCACTTCGGCTGTGTCTGGTCGGATCACTTGTCTTTCTGGTGGTAATTTTAATTTAAATTCGTCAGAACCACCCACTTCATACAAAACCATCCCTTTCGAATTTTTGATCCTTTGGATGAGATAAGGACGTTTCACTGTACCTTGGTTGACAAAACCAGTAAAGGCAGATGCCATCTCTAAAGGAGAAATTTCTAAAGTCCCAAGTGCCAGAGACAAATCCCCTCGATATCTATTTTTTTTCTCTGTATCATTTGGAAAAAAATATTTTGTGAAATAACGTTCAATCCCTGCACTTCCCAATCGTTCAGCAACTTGAACCGCAGCTGTGTTTTTCGATTTTACAATGGCCGTCCGTAAAGAGATTTCTCCATCAAAACTTCCCCCCAAGTTTTCAGGAGCCCACTCTTTACCCCCACCACCACGGTAATAAAGTGGTGCATCTAAAATTCTTGTTCCCGATTGAATCACACCAGCATCAATCGCGGATGCGTATAACACTGCTTTGATGGAACTTCCAGTTTGTCTACGCATCTGTGTGGCCCGGTTGAATTGGTTTTGTGAGTTAAATTCTTCCCCACCATGTAAAAATAAAACCTGACCCGTGTTTGGTTGAATCCCTACAACAGCAGCTTGGACAGAACTTGTATCTTTTTCTGATTCTAAACTTTCTGTGTTCCAAACCATTTCGTTTAAGATAGAAACTTCTTCCATCTTTTGTCTGAATGCTAAATCCATTGGGGATTCAGGTTTGACGCGGACTCGTTTTTTTTGGATTCTTCCTGACTTACGATTTCGACTCAAATACTCTCGAACCATAGGACCAATGAGTTCCTGTGCCCCGCGGTCCAATGTGGTTTCAACGGTATAACCACCACTTTCGTAAATATTTTTATCCCCTTCAAGAGAAGATAAAATTCCCCGAACATGTTCTGTTACGTACGGTGCAATGTCTTGCCTAGAACCAAAAACAGTTTCATTGGGAGAGCGAGTGGAAAGATTATGATAAAAACTAACAAACTTCTCTCGATCTAGATTGGGATATATTCCACGATTTCGAAACATCTGTAAAATGGCACGGACACGAGAATAAGAATCTTCCGGATTTTTTAACGGTGAATATTTATTAGGAGCAGAAGGAAGAGATGCTAGTAAAACCATTTCTTCTTTACTAAGTTCCATTGGATTTTTTTGAAAATAAAACTTAACCCCTTCTCCAAATCCAAAAGCACCATGCCCCAAATAAACATGGTTCATATACGTTTCTAATATTTGTTCTTTGGTGAGCACTGACTCTAAAGCAAAGGCTAATTGTGCCTCTCGCCACTTTCTGTTCAAACTTTTGCGACGATCGTCTAAAATAATCCGAGCCAACTGTTGTGTAATCGTGGAGGCACCTTGTTTATAACTTAAGTTAATGACGTTTTTAAAAAAGGCACGAAGGATCGCTGAATAATCAATCCCTCCATGAAAGAAAAACTTTTGATCTTCAATATTCAAAAGGATCGAGATCATATCTTCTGGATAATCTTGCAAACGTAAGGTGGAAGTTCTTTTCTGAAAAATTTCACTTACCATTTGTCCGTTACGATCCAAAATTTTAGTGGGGATGTTTTTCGAAAGAGATTCCAAATACAGAGGCACTTCTTTTTTAGTCGCAAGCACTCCCGCAACAAAATAAGAGAATCCAAGGATGAATAAAAACAAACAAACCGAAGTGGCTGTGAACGCAAGTTTTAGATAGGAAAATCTGGGGGACTTACTTCGTCCATTACTGATGAGTCTTTGTTTGAGTGGTTTGGGTTTGAATGTCCTCGTTTCAGGTTCTCTTTCGAAAACCACTTTACGTTCCCAAAATGGTTTCGACTTATATCCGGAATTATCTCTCCTAGAATCTGTTTTTGTCGCTTCAGGAATGGGAATTCGAAAAGGCTGAAATGTCTGGGCAGGTTCAGAAACTTTTTCAGGCGTTTCCTTAGGAACAACTTGTAAAATCTCAAAACGATAGTCAGAAAAATTAAGTATTACCTTCTCACTACAATGAGCACACGTTAGCTGAAACTTACCTTCTTTGGGCAAAGGTTCTGGCAAACGCGATGCTTTTTGACAGTGTGGACAAAGGTATTTGAGAGAAGGGGCCGACATAGGTTCTCCCTATTCTTATCGGCCGTTTGTTAAAATTACAAAATCAGCGATTTTCACAAATTCTCGGCTCTCTTCCCGGTCCTTAACAAATCCAGAGATCACTAAGACAGAAAGCCCCATTTCTCGGAGCCTGTGGACAACTCCACCCTTTCTATCCGAATGAAAACGCCCATTTAAGTGAACCACCCTCTTCCCCGTTTTGTAGAATTCTCGAGAAATGGATTCCGCCATTCCTTGGTCCCAAGTGGCTTGGCCAAGAACCATGTAGCCCGAACCATGCCCTGCTCCATGACCCTCCGCAAATAATGCCGTTAACCTTTGTTTGTAATCTTCGGTTAAATATTTTTCTAAACTATAAGCCGGAGGGAGGTATTGGATGGCAGAATCAGAAAACTCGCGATACGCAGATAAACCCTTTCTCGAAATCGAATTCACATACCGTCTCGGAGGATTGGCAGCAATCACGTTACATTTTTTTTCTTTGGCAATGGATACCAAAGGTAAATAATCCGTTTTAAAAGATTTCCAATAAGAAACAGAAGAAAGAAAATGAGCTTCCGTAATGCTCCCTTGTAAAAATTCATTCACTAAGTTTTGTTGGTCTTTCTCCAACATTTCCAAAGATAAAGAAGTAGGTTCTAAATCAGCTATACTTTTAAATAAAGTATCATAAAAACGATGGAGATCTCCGTTATCATGTTCTTCTCCAAAAATGATAACATTGTATTTAGAAGTTTCTTTAACAATGTCCGCGATAGAAACAGTTTCCATTGTCGCCGTTCGAACAATTTGTACGGGCGGTGGATTCTCTTCAGCAGAAATAACAAAACCAGAAAGGACTAAAAAAGAAAAAACAAATCGACTAAAGAAGGTTTTCAATGGCTTGTTTTAACTCCGCACTTTCTGGTTTGGTTCCTGATGGAAACCGTCCAACAACATTCCCATTTTTATCGATTAAGAATTTTTCAAAGTTCCATTTTACATCGCCTTTGTCTTTAGCGTTCTCGGTTAGAAATTGATAAATTGGATCTTTATCTCCACCTAAAACTTTGGTTTTTTTCATAAGATCAAAACTCACCCCAAAGTTGAGTTTGCAAAACTCAGCAATTTGAGATTCGGATCCTGGTTCCTGGCCACCAAAATCATTCGAAGGGAACCCAACTACTTTTAATCCTTTGTCTTTGTAGGTTTGATGGATTTTTTCTAGACCTTCATATTGTGGCGTATAACCACACTTAGATGCTACGTTGACAACTAAAACGGGATGACCCTTGTATTCGGAAAGGGAAACATCCTTTCCTTGGATGGATACAGATTTAAAATCATGGAATGACATCTTTTTTCCTCCGGCATAGATATGAAAACTCATAAAGAGAAATATAGCAAACAAAACTTTTCTTTGCATGGAACCCCCCTGTTTCATGTTTAGACTATGTCTGCACTGTTTTTCGCTGTTCTTTCTGAAGCCAAACCATGGCTAGAACGTTTACAGGCAAAACCCTTATCTTATACGGGGAAATTTCGGATCTTTCAAAAAAACTCTCATTATATTATCATTTCAGGTACAGGGAAACTTTCTATGGCTTTGGCAGTTTCCGAATTTGCACATCTTATTTCCAAATCAGAACGAAACCAAATGAAAGTTTGGAACTTAGGAATTGCTGGAGCCACAAATCCAGAACTTTCATTAGGTGATTTTTTTTGGATTCATAAAATTACTGACTGGGGTTCTAAAAGAGATCATTACCCTGACAGAATTTTAAAGTCTGAGTTTATAAAAGAAACGACTCTCACAACCTTTGATAGACCCATCACTAAAGAAAAAAATTTAGATCGATTTCAATCTCTCACAAAAGAAGAGTTAAATGGCATTCATTTGGTTGATATGGAAGGATCTGGTTTTTTCGAAGCGGCCTCTCTTTATTTTCCATTAGAAAATATAACACTTGGAAAAATTGTATCCGACCATTTGGAAGGAAAATTTTGCCAATCGGAAGATGTGGAAGTGATGATGTCTAAAGTCAGCGAAAATTTATTTGAAGAATGGACATCCCCTCTACCTTGGATTCAATCTGATGAAGTGGAAACCACTGACTGGCCAAACGTCGAAACCTTCATTCAAAATATCCGCCTCACTGAAACGATGAAACATGATCTGAAAAAATCGGTTCGTTTTTTCCGATTGAGAAATCCAAACAAACCCCTCCCTCTCCCCGAAGAAAATGCTAAGGCAAATTTAAAATCAAAAACAGATCTCAAAAATTACCTAGATGAGTGGAGAGCTGCCCTCCATGTTTAAATCTTTTTCTCATATTTATATTGAAGAAAGTATTAAAGATCATTTCAGAACCAAAGAAATTTTAAGTCGATTTCCAAATGCGGTAAAGATTCCTATCAGGCATTATAAAGATAGTTTTAACCGAAATTCTCAAAACTTTCGAATCCAAAAAGAAACTCCCAAACTCATCCTCGCCGAAAAAAAAGAACATTTTTTGTATCCTGGGAGCGGATTTGCACCTAATTTTTCTAATCCACATTTTTATTATAATACATTAGCACTTAATTGTATTTATGATTGCGAATATTGTTACTTACAAGGGATGTTTCCTTCCGCCAATCTTGTGTTGTTTGTCAATTGGGAAGATTTTTTTACTGCCACAAAAGAGTTTTTAGAAAAAAATAAGTCACTTTACCTTGCTTTATCCTACGATACAGACCTTTTGGCCTTAGAATCTTTTTTTCCTGCAACCAAAGCATGGTTGGAATTTGCAAAGACCGAACCAAATTTAAGTTTAGAAATCAGAACCAAGTCAACTAACTACAGTCAAATTGCTAAAATACCTCCTAATCCCAATGTGATCCTGGCTTGGACCTTAAGCCCCCAAGCAGTGAGCAAAGCTATTGAACATGGAACTCCCTCTTTGGAAGCCAGACTAAAGGCCATAAAACAGGCCATTAACGATGGATGGAAGGTTCGAATTTGTATTGATCCCATCCTTCAAGTTCCTGATTGGCGAACCCATTACCAATCGTTAGCTGATATATTAGGGAAAGAACTAAATCTAGAAGGCATTCTTGACATTAGTATTGGCGGATTTAGGATGAATATTGACTTTTTGAAGAGGATGGTGGATGTCAGAAAGGACTCTTCCATTTTATTTCATGATTTTGAAAAAAAAGATAAAATCGTTTCCTATTCTCAATTAGAAACAGAAGAAATTTTAAATCTTATGTCAGGAGCACTCCAAAAACATTTTTCTCCTTCTCAAATAAAAGTCAGTTATTCTTGAATTTTTCCTTTTCTTTTCCATCACTAGTTCTTAATCTTAGTAGCCTACCTATGAAGAAAAGAGTCTTTTTGTTAATCTTATTCAGCATGATCTTTGGATTGTCTCAATGTAAGGAAGTCAATCGCAACAAACCAATCGCTAAAGAAGGAAAGATGGACTTATCCTCATGGGACTTTCATAAAGATGGGAATATCAATCTTGATGGAGAATGGGAATTTTATTGGAAACAAACTAACAGTGGAATCCAAATGGATTCAGAGTTTGGGAAAGAACCCAAATACATCTACCAAACAGTTCCATCTAACTGGAAGGGTGTCGATTGGTTTGGCGAGACCCTCGATGGTTTTGGTTATGCGACATATAAGTTAAAAGTATTTTTCCCTCCCAACACACCTGCCTTAGCCTTCCACAACCTAGACCTTTCTTCTGCTTATAGAATGTACATCAATGGTAAATTAGTGGTAGAACAAGGTAGCTTTGGAATCAATCCCAATTATTTTGAACCCTCCTACAAATCGGTTCTTATGGATTTAGAACCTTTATCCGGTGAAACTGAAATTGTTTATGAAATTTCCAACTTCCATTATTCCAAAGGTGGGTTTTGGGAAAGTATGGAACTTGGCGAAAGACGAATGCTATATGACAAAGTCAATCGCAGTTATCAAATCACCTCCTTCTTAGCAGGAAGTATTTTCCTTTGGGCCTTGTATCATTTGGGACTATTTGTCATGCGTAGGCAAGACAAGGCTAGTTTGTTTATTTCCCTTTTTAGCCTACTCATTGTTATGCGCCTTCTCACAATTGGAGAAAGAAATATTCTAAGTATATTTCCTGAAATGCCAATGGATTTTTTAATCCGTTTAGAATTTGGTACCATCTACATAGCTACCATTGTTTTTGCTTACTTCTACAGGTTAGTATTTCCCAATACCGTCGGACAAAGAACTATGTGGGTTCTTTATATCCTCATCACACCATTTCTTGTTTCCTTATTTTTGCCGGTTGCTGTTTTTAGTGCCAAAATTCATTTTTTCCAACTCTTTTTAGTTTCGGTCTGCGTTCGGATCACCATTGCGATCATTATGGCTTACCGGTCCGACGCAGTGGGTGCAGGACTATCATTGATTGGTTTTAGTTTTGTTTTTGGAACCGTTGTTCATGACATCCTCTATCAAAACAATGTTATCAACACGATGAACCTGACACCTTTTGGGTTTTTAGGTTTCATTTTGTTCCAGGGATACATTCTTTCTTATGGATTTACCAGAGCCTACCTCTCTATTGAAAAATTAAAAGAAAAACTCGAAGTTTCGAACAAAGAGTTAAACATCCTTAAAGAAGGATTAGAAGACATTGTTGTAGAAAGAACACAAGAGTTAGAAAGTTCGAAAGCCAATATAGAAAAACTAAACGAGTTTGCAAAAACTCTAAACACATCTCTTGAACTAGATAGCATTCTCGCAAAGGCCTTTGATTATTTAAATGAACAAGTTTTTTGTGATTCTATGATTCTACTTTTAGTAGATTCAGAAAACTCAAAAATTATATATCATAAGTCAATTGTTTCACCTAACTCTGGTCTAACCCTAGAATCCAAATTACAAGGAATGAGTTTTCCTTTAGATCCAAACGCTGGACTTTTTTATCATGTATACAAAAGAAACCGCCCTTTCCGGTTTGCAAAGGTTTGGGAATCTCGTCTCAATGAATCAAATCAAAAATTTGTCCAATTAATTGGAAAAAATCCTGGGATGATCATTCCACTCAGTTCGCAAGGAAAAGTCATAGCAATGTTAACACTCCTGAGTGGACAAAAAGGAGCTAGTTTTTCCAAATCACAACTTCAATTGGTAGAAAATACTGCAGAAAACATCGCAACTGCTGTTACCAACTCCATCCTTGTAGAAGAAATGAACCGCGAAAAGTTCATTGCTGAAAATGCAAGAATGCAAATGGAAAATGCTAAAAACGAGGTAGTAAAGTTAAACGAATTCACAAAAAAAATCAATTCGGAATCCAGTCTTTCGCAAATCATTGAAGAGATGTTTAACTACATTTTAAAAACTTTTGAAATAGAAGCGACACTCCTCCAACTGATTGACCCAAAGAAAAAAGAATTATACACTTACAATACTACGATCCCCACTTATGCAACAGAAGAACAATTGTTATTTGCAAAATCATTCAGAGTTCCTCTAAACGAAAAAGGTGGGATCATCTACAAAACTTATTTAAGAAAAAGAGCATTATTTGTTCCGAAACCTCCCAAAAAATATGAATCAGAGTTAGATGAACAAATTTTTACAAACTTGAGCCTAACCTCATTTGTTGCGGTTCCGCTAGTCGTTCAAAACGAAGTGATTGGTATGGCATATTTTACTTCTTACCAAAAACCAATGGAAGTCACACGAGAAGTCCTAAGACGGATCGCTGGATTTTGTGACCAAATTGCCGGAGCCATCCAAAATTCTCTTTTATTACAAATTACCGAAGCAGAACGTAAAAAATCAGAACAAGCCAAAGCAGAAATCCAAAAAATGAATGAGTTTGCCAAAACCGTAAACTCTCAAAATAACTTAGAGAATATTCTGGCAGAAATTTTTGGATTCATCCGCAAAAACTATAAAATCGAACACTGTGTTCTCTACTTTTTGGACAAAGAATACAATGAATTTCGTTACCTAAACCATTCTGGATTTGATCTATTAGTGGATGATAATATAAATTATTTCAAATCTCTCCGTTTCCCACTGAGAGAAGAAAGTGGATTTGTATACAAATGTTACCAAAGAAAACGTCATTTTTATATGAAACACGTTCCCAATTCTATGCCCTATGCCATCGACAAACAAATTACAGAAAAATCGGGGATGAAAGGATTTCTCATCTCTCCTCTAGTCAACAATGATGAAGTGGTAGCGATGGCAGTTTATGGGATCAACGATGAAAATATTAAATTAGATACTGATGAAGTAAATTCCATTGTAGGTGTTTCAGAACACATTGCCAGTGCCATCAACAACCACTTCTTACTGAAAAAAATTGAAGAAGAAAAACAAAGATCTGATTCTCTTCTACTCAACATCCTTCCCAAAAACGTAGCAGAAGAATTACAGAAAAAAGGAAGAGTCAATCCCGTTGAATTTGAAAATGTCACTCTACTAATGACCAGTTTTCCTGGGTTCTCTCAAATCACGGGACAACTCACACCAGAAGAACTCATCGAAGGATTGGATTTATATTTTTCACGTTTTGATGAAATCATCAAGGCACAAGGAATGGAAAAACTTCGGATGACAGGAGATATGTATCTCGCAGCGGGAGGACTTCCCTTAGGAAACTTCACTCATGCAGTTGATGCTTGCCTTGCCGCCTTACAAATCAAAGACGAAGTCAATCGAATGATAGAAGACTTTAGGGACATTCCTTTCCGTCCCAATGGAATTACCATTGCCATCCATTCAGGGCCTGTCGTTGCAGGAGTGATTGGTAAATCAAAGTTTAATTATGATGTATGGGGAAAAACAGTAACACAAACCCAAGCGATACGGAGGGGTGGCGTAGGAGTTCCTATCAACATTTCACAGGAAACTATGGAAAAAGTAAAACGGCTATTCCATATCGGCAACCAACGTCAAATCAATACATACGAAGGTGACCAAGTTCCCATTTACGAACTATTATCCTTAAAACCTGATTTGTCCGATGACACAGGTTCCCTACCCAATGAAAAGTTTGGAAGGTTATACACCCAACAAAAACGAGGAGCTAAAATTCTAATCAAATGATCTACGGACTTTTTGGTATCGCGATTCTTTTTGTTGGAATTCTTTATGGAGCCTATTCTTTATACAAACAAAAGGAAGATAAAGAGAATAAACTCTCAGAGCTCCAAGAAGAATTAAATTCTTTAAAAGAGGAATTAAAAGAAAAGGAAAAAGAACTAGTTAACACAAAATCCATTTCAGAAGATTTTTCAGACAAACTAGTTGATTCCTATAGCCAACTTTCTGATTTGGATGGTCTCCTTAGAGAAATCAATTCTGCCTCTGACTTAAAAGACATCCTTAAGATTTTAGGGCGTTATATCCGAGAGAAGTTCAAAGTTCCACATTACCTTCTCTATGTTTACAAAGAAGAATTAGAATCTTTAGAATTTTTTCACAGTAACTTTCCAGAAGAACTCACCGAACAAGTAAAAGAAGAAATTATGAGCAGGAAAATTCCTGTTTCAGACTCCTATGTTACCATGTATGCACATGCATATGTAAGAAAACGCAAAAGAAGTTTTTACATTCAGGATTTTGAATCTTACAAAACAGAAGGGGTTGAGCTTGCGAATAAAAAATCTGCCAACTTAAAATCTTTACTCATTGTACCACTTTATTTACGTAATAAATTCATTGGGACTTTGGATTTATTGGATTATTCAGGGATTTTTGATCTCACCGAACAACAATTAAATCAAATTAAAATCATTGCCGATTATATCGCGGGGACCATTGAAACGGGATACCTACTCAATGAACTTAAAGAAGGAAATCTCACCATCCAAAAAGAAAAAGAAAATATTGAAATCAATCGAATGAAACTGGAAAACTTACACCGCTTCAATCGAAAGATCAATTCGTTTTCACAAATCGAAGACATTGCTAGAGAGGTTTTTACATATCTCAAAATCAACCACAGAGTAGAACTTGGTTTTATTCTTTTGGTGGATCCAAAAACGCATTCTCTTGTTCCTCTTATGGAAGGTGCGGAAGTTTTTAACAAAGGCCTTCTTGTTACTAATTTTCTAAGAACATTTCGACCTGTATTATCTTCAAACATAGGTTCTCTATTCAGAACTTATGAAAAACAAAAACCGGTTTATTTAAAAAAATCAATTAAATGGAAACAGCTGTCCACCATTGACACTTCGATTGTGGATAGTTTCAAACTAGAGCTCTTTGGACAAATCCCATTAGTAGTCCAAGGCCAAACCATTGGAATCATTTGTGTTACAAGACTCACCAGAGAACAAGACTGGACAAAAGATGAATTTGGAGAAATCACTTCGTTTTGTGAACAAGTAGCTGGTGCAATTCACAACGCAAACCTTAGAAGAGATTTAGAAAAAGAAAGGGAAAAAACCCTACACTTCATTCGAAACATTTTACCAGGTGATTTGGCTGATGAACTGATTGAGAGAGGGGAAGTTGTCCCTATGGAATACGAATCCGTTAGTATTCTTTTCACGGACTTTAAAAATTTTACTACTGCTGCAGAATCTCTTTCTCCAGAAGATTTGATTGAACAATTGGATGGATGTTTTTCTCAGTTTGATGATATTGCTGTCCGCCATAATTTTGAAAAATTAAAAACCATTGGCGATTCTTATATGGCCGCGGGAGGAATTCCTCAAGGAAATTTCACCCATCCAGTGGATGCCTGTTTATTTGCGATGGAAATCAAATCCTTTATGACTCAAATTCGATCTTTCAAACAGATGTTAGGTCAAGATTTTTGGGAAATACGAATTGGGATCCATACGGGTCCCGTAGTCGCAGGTGTTGTTGGTAAAACAAAATTTGCTTATGATGTTTGGGGAGATACGGTCAACACAGCCAGTCGTATGGAAAGTTCGGGAGATGCTGGTGAAATCAATCTTTCTGAAACGACTTATGACAAAGTGAAACGATTCTTTGAATGTGAATACAGGGGTAAAGTCAAAGCAAAAAACAAAGGTGAACTTGGGATGTATTTTTTAAAACGACTCCGTCCTGAATTTTCAAGAGATGCAGAGGGAATGGTTCCCAACCAAATCTTTTTGGACTTATATAAAAACTTACAGATCGGTGCCAAAATCATCTACAGACAAACCGGATCCTAGTTAATTCCCTCCTCCAGAGGAACCGGAACCACTGCCTGATCCCGAACTGGAACTACTACTTCCTCCGCGATTTCCTGAACTAGAAGAACTGCTGGATCTTGTTGTTGTGGTAGACCTAGTCGTAGTCGTAACGGGACATTTTTCATAACACATAACATACAAACTAACACAAGTAACGGTGGCCACCGCCGCATTGTCCATTTGAGGTGCCAAAGCGAGAGCACAGACATACTGTTCACGAACGCAACGATCCATACACTCCGATCTTGTCTCATAGTTTTTGGAATTGGTACACCCCCAAAAAGCCAAAACAAATCCGAAAGAGAAAAACCAAACTTTTAATTTCCATCGGTTCATGCGAATAGGATCTCATGGTTTCTAGAACCTTTCCATGGAGGAAAACCGCAAATGTGGAGATTACCTAAGAAACTGACTTGCCTATCTAGGGACTAGTCACAAAGTTTAGATAGAAGTATGGAGACTCGCAAAGTAAGAATTCTATTTTTAGCATTTTATGTTTTATCTCTCATCGTTTGGATCGCTGAAGAAGTTTTCACTTTAACAAATCCATCCTACTTTGATCGCTTTCGAATCATCATTGCTACGGTTGAATCCTTCATTGCACTCTCCTCCTTTCTTGTCGTCTTTATCCTCTACAAAGAACTAAAAGCTGAGGCTGTTGAGAATGTACATGCAAAATCCCAAATTCATGATTTAAAACGTACCAACAGAATCTTAAAAAATCCAGAACTCGGATTCTGGGCCGAGGCAAAAGCACAAATGGAAGAGTGGAAATTGTCAGAAGCCGAAACAGAAATCGCCATTCTGCTACTTCGTGGATTTTCCCAAAAACAAATTGCTGCCGTTCGGAAAAAAAGCCTCCGTACGATCGAAAACCAAACCGCATCCATCTACGAAAAATCTTCCATGCGAGGGAAATTAGAATTTATTTCTTACTTTCTAACTCCCCTTCTCCCCGAAGAAGACTAAACAAAAAACCTTGACCATTCCCATTTTCTTTGTTTTTTTTAGACTGTTTTATGAAAAATCAGAGAATCCTTCTAACGTCTATTTTTCTAATCTTTCTATCTTTGCCTGTTCTTTCGCAGAATAGCCTCGAAGAAAAAGACAAACAAAGACAATCCGGTCTTGTCACGACAAACCAAAAGAAACAGGAAGAAATTTTACAAAAATACAATGACTTTGTAAATCGTATTCAAAACAGATTTCCTGGGCTCAAAATCTCCTCCTCCCCCATTGATTTAAAACTAGCAGAAGGAATCGCGGATCATAATGCAGCACCTGGTGCCAAAGAAAAAAAATCAAAATCATTATCAGCAATCGCTTCCGATAATTTTTACTTACAATTAGAGCCCTCTAAGAATCCATCCGCTCATGCCTCGGTGAAAGTAAAAAAAGGGGAATCTCTAGAAGTGGTGATGGTTTTAAAGGAAGACGTAACCGCAAAGTCCGAAAAACCTCACTGGGTACTGGTACGAACCAAATCCAAACAGGAAGGATATGTTACACAAGACCTGCTTTCACCAAACAAACCAGCAGTAAAATCCAGAAATACAGAAGGTTTATCTTTAGATCTATCGACCCTCTCTGGTAGAATTACAGAAACACCTAACACAAGCTATAATGATTCTAAAAAAGGAAAGGATCTATGGGTGGGTGCCAGTTCTCTCAATATGAGAGGGGAACCCGATGTCAATGCCTATGTAATTGCCAGATTACCAAAAGGCCTCAAAGTAAAAGTGGAAACATCAAGTGCTACCGAAGAAACCATTGATGGGATCACATCACAATGGCACCAAATTTCTTCTGCCTACGGAAATGGATGGGTATTTGGTGGTTATTTAAGTTCTTCAGAAGTTGTTCCTTATGATGTCCAACCTGGAGAAATCTCTTTCCCACAAGAAAATCCTGATGAATTAAAAATAGGAGAGAAACGATATGTTCGCTCCATCAGTCTAAGAATGAGAGACGAACCAAATGATTATGGTTCGGTTGTTTCAACCATTCCTGGAGATGAAAAAATCAAAATCATCGATACTAAAAAAGAAATAGAAACCATAGGAGGAGTTAGATCCAAATGGTTGTATGTTTCTTGGAATGATGAGTGGGAAGGTTGGGTATTTGGTGGATTTGTTTCCAAAGAACGAGGGCCTCTTGTGGATAACGACGACATTTCCAAATACTTTCAGATTCCAGTAGATAACGACCGTTATGTTTCCTCTAACTTTGGAACCAGAGTTGATCCCGTCACAGGGAAACAAGGAGCCTTCCACTCGGGAATTGATTTACCTGCATCGATTGGCACACCAATCAAAGCTGTCAGTGATGGGAAGGTATGGCGAACCATAACAACTAGCGGTGGTTATGGGATGTTGACAATCTTAAGCCATAAAAACAATATATTCACCTACTATGCTCACCAAAATGAACGCCAAGTAAAAGAAGGTGACAGTGTCCGTTCTGGTGACATCATTGGTCAGGTTGGAAATACCGGAAAATCAACCGGTCCACATTTACATTTTGAAGTTAGGAAAGGCCCTGACCAACAAGCATTGGATCCAGATGCCTATTTACCCAAATGAAACAAAAACTTTTAACCTTTAGTTTACTCCTTTTACTTGTATTTTCCCGAAGTTCTTTTGCTGAAGAAAATATTACCGAATCCATTGCAATTACACCTGTGGCTCCCGACATGGTGCAGATTTTATCCAAAGGGAATCTTAAAGAATTTGAAACTGCTATAACCAATGGTGGTGATATCAATGCCAGCGATGAATCCGGAAAATCTCTCCTCGTTCTTGCTGTTGAAAAAAATAAACCCAAACAATTTGAAATCCTTTTAAATCATGGTGCTGACCTAAACAAAAGAGATTTATCCGGTAAAACATTATTACATTATGTAGTCACCTCTCGTTTCACAAATCAAATCAAAACTATAGTTGAAAAAGGGGCAGATCTAAATGCCTATGATGCCGATGGGAATACAGCCCTTCATGTGGCGATACTCAAATCTAATCTCGCTGTACAGAAGTTACTTGTTGAAAGTAAAGCCGACGTAAATTTAAGAAACAACCCAAGAAAGTCTCCTATCTATTTGGCATTTGAAAAATCAAAAACAGATTCTATAACTTATCTTCTTCAAAATGGAGCGGACATCAATCTCCCGGACCTTACAGGAAGGACTGTGGTTTTTGTGTCCATTGAACAAAAAAACTTAAAACTATTAAACCTAAGTTTGGATTCCAATGCAAATCCAAATGTGGAAGACACAAAGTCAATTCGACCCATTGTATTTGCCATTGAAAAAGGTTTTACGCAAGGTTTAGATGTTCTCTTAAACCGTGGTGCTGATGTAAATACCAAAACACCAGAAGGTGAATCCTTACTTTTTTATGCAGTAGAAAAAAAGAATCTATCTGCAGTGAGCTTACTACTTAAAAAAGGACTAGCTGTAGATTCCAAAAATTTAAGTGGAAAAACTTTATTTGAACTCGCATTACAAAAAAATGATTCTAATTTATTAAAATTAGTTTTGGATGCTGGTGCTAACCCGAACCAACTACTTTCTACAAACAAAAATCCTCTAGAAGAATCGATTGAATCATCCAAATGGTCGGTAACCGAAATTCTAATTCAAAAAAATGCAGATCTCTTAACACCGAATGCATCTGGTTACCTTCCCATTCATTTGGCTTCTAGAAAATCGGGACAAAAAACTGTCGAAGAATTAGTGAAAAAGAATGTTCCCGTTGATGTTTTAAATGAAAAAACTGGTGAAACTTCCCTTGCATTAGCTTTAGAAAACAAACAACTTGGAATCACAAAATTTCTTTTATCCAAAAAAGCCAATCCAAACCACAAACAAAAAGATGGGGCTAGTTTGGTTTTCTCAACCATCGAAAGAAAAGATGCAGAAGGATTTAAACTTTTGGTCGCAGCAGGGGCAGACCTGCAGATGTTAAATGAGGAAGGAGAAAACTTAATCACAACCGTTTGTAAATTAGACATTGATAAAAAAGAACAAAAGTTTGCTGATGAAACAATCAAGTTACTTGTTACAAAATCGGTAAACCCCAACACAAAAAACAAACGGGGGTTAAGTGCTCTTCACATCGCTCTGAATCGAAATCGAATCGAAACCATGTCTCAGCTCATTACCTTAGGTGCTGATCCTAACCTAACAGACAATAATGGTCTTACTGTTTTACACAAAGCAGTACAAAAGTTTCTCTCTTCTCGGGAGAACACACAAACAGAATCCTATAAGAAGTTAGTACTATTCCTAGTAGAAAGACGAGCGAACTTAAACCAACAAGACAAACTAGGGAAAACTATACTTTCCGAACTAGCAATCCAGTTTGATCCTGGTAAAAGTGATTCCATTTTGGAATTGGCGAGAGTTTTCGTTTTGAACGGCGGAGATTCTAAATTAGAAGATAAAACAGGAAAATCCCCTCTGGAATATGCAGAGGATAAGAGAA
This sequence comes from Leptospira brenneri, assembly GCF_002812125.1. Lineage (NCBI taxonomy): Bacteria > Pseudomonadati > Spirochaetota > Leptospiria > Leptospirales > Leptospiraceae > Leptospira > Leptospira brenneri. The sequence goes on along the minus strand of NZ_NPDQ01000002.1, from coordinate 487,004 downwards.
TACCAGAACTGATTGAGATTTACCGCGGCCTTTAATGTCCATTCCTAAAAAAGACAATCGAATCAACATCTTTGACTTCGTGAATACTGTCCCCACCAAGACATTCAAACGAGGGGAAATCATTGTCAGAGAAGGAGAACCATCTAACGAGAAGATGTATTTCATCTTAAGCGGATCTCTTTCTGTAGGGATGGGAGCACCCGACCAAGGAAACTTCCACGAAGTGAGAAAACTTTCCACTGGTGAATTTTTTGGTGAAATTGCGCTCATCTCAAGTCATCCAAGAGCGATGACTGTTTTTATAGATTCGGACCGTGCGCAACTTGGAATTTTAGATAAACAAAATCTAACTCGAATTGCAAATTCAAATCCAATGTTTGTTTATGCCCTTCTACAAACTTACGTAGAACGTTTGATTGAAGCAGAACAAAAACTAAAAGATCTAACGGAGTCAAGTGGTGGGACTTAAAGAATCTCTCGCAAAACTAAGTATGATCAATATCAAACGTGGAGAGGTGCTCTTTAAAGAAGGAGTCCCTTCCAACGGTGCTATGTTCTTTTTATTCGAAGGACAGTTAGATATATATAAACAAATCGAAGGGAAACATATCAAACTAAGAAGTATCCTGCCTGGTGAATTTTTTGGTGAGATGGCGATCATTAATAATAGCCCAAGGGCCGCATCCATTGTTGTAGTTTCGGAAACTGCAAAATTAGGAATCATCAATCGAACCACTTTTGTTCAGATGGGTCAGGAAAGTCCGGAGTTTCTTTTTTTATTACTGAAAAAAGTAATTGAAAGACTTTATGAAACCGATGGAAAAATCAGAGCCATCAAACGCAAACAAGACGAAGATTCAATCATTGCCAAGGTAACAACATCTCCAAACGATTCTGCTGAAGAAGGTGATGGAACAGAAACACCTCCAGATCCATTTGCAGAAAATATAACACCAGTCGGCGAGTGAACTTCCGTTAGTTCTGTTTTTTTCTTTTTAACTTAAATAGTTCGGGTGAAATTTGAATTTCCGGAACCACCCAGCCTTTATCCTCTAGGATCAAATCTTCAATCACTTCTGCAATCTGATTGGGTAACAAATATGATTTTGGATCATCATCAGGTTCAAAGTTTAAGTAATTATAAAAATCCGTTTTGGTGATGTCTGGGATGATCAAATGAACTTTTACACCAAACTTTCTAAGTTCAGCAAATAACTCTCTTGCGTAATGATGGATCCCTGCTTTAAGGGAAGCATATACATTCCCCCAAGGGGAAATTTCTTTTCCAGCAACAGATCCAATAAAAATAATTCGACCTTGGTTCTGCTTTAGAATACGAGTGAAATGACTTGTTAGCAACATAGGAGCTGTTATATGAAGATTCACCATCTCTCGAATTTTTTCAGAGGATAGTTCTTCGACAGGAGCAAAATAAGCAAGGCCAGCATTATGAACCAACAAACTAATATCTTTTTTCTCAAGGATTTGTTGGTTCATTAAATGATCTATTTCTTTAGAATTAGAAAGATCACATCCAATCAATTGGAACAAATCATGTTTAAAATCACATTTTTCTGGATGTTTACAAATCCCATAAACCTTGTATCCCGATCTAACTAACATTTGGGAAATGGAAAGTCCTATCCCTCGAGAAGCACCAGTAACGAAAGCAACTTTTTGTACGGTCACAGGCTTTCCATAAAGTCCCAAACAAGTTTAGAACCATCTAAAACATTTGTTGTTTTTCCTTGGTCAATGAAAGGGATCATTGGAGTTTCTCCAGGCCAACTATGTCCTAGACCATTTAATTGGATCAAACCAACTTTAGTATTTTCCGCACAGGATTCATATCGAATAAAATCTATTTTTAGTTCGGTAGATTCTTCTTTATAATTTTCTGTTTTTTGGTTAGCAGGTTCCTTACAAGAATTCCATTCTTTCCACCTTAAGATAGAGTCTTCTACAGAAAGAATTTCACCCCCATCTCTCACATAACCTCCACTAAATGGAACAATAGGATCTTCTGTCCCTGCCATAATACCAACAGAAACAGGATTAGATTTTAAAGTTAATTTTCTTTTAAGAGTGAAAACAGAAACTTGGGCCGCCACACTTAGAACTCCTTTCCATAACTCAGGTTTTTCTACAGCCAATCTTTGTGCCATAAAACCGCCGTTAGAATGCCCAACCAGAAAAATTTCTTTGGGATTTACCGAACCTTCTGCAATCAATCGTTTTACCAAAAGTTCAATGAAGGTAATGTCGTTGATTTTGTTTTCATCAGCAGGGGTATTCCCCCTCCCATCGGCCCAGCTCCTTTTATAACCGTCAGGAAATACAACAATGAAACCCTTCCTATCTGCTAAAAGATCCAACTTCGTTTGTTTGATCATAGAATTTCCTGATCCAAACCTGCCATGTAATGCCACGAGTAATCGTATTGGTGATCCGTTCCAACCTTTGGGATAATGTACAATATACGTCCTTTTTTGATTTTGAATTTCAATTGAATCTAATTTTTCGTTAGGAGCCAATTCTCGAAAAAATCCCATACAAGAAGAAGCTAAAATAAAAACGAATAAGATATTTAGAATTTTCATATATCTTTAATCTCCAATTCGGTAGCTTCCACCAATTGTTCTTTATAAATTCGTGTAGGCCATTGTATGATCATCAAAATGATTACAGGTATCCCTCTCCACTGGTCCATTCCAATATGATAAACAGATTCCCTTTCTATCACACCAAGTTTGGAATAACGAAATGTAAGGGTTTGTTCTGTCCGAATGTGAGAAGGAATCATTCCACCTGACAAAAAAGTAGCCAATAAATTAATCCGATGTAAAAATAAATATTTATAAACTGGGTCTTTTTTTTGTAAAATTAATTCCAACTCCAAATTTGAATTAGAATCTTCTACTAATCCTCGTTTGATGAGAGTTTCTAGTAATACCTTTTTTTCTTGTTCATAACGGTAAAACCCAGTGAATACAACTTTTATCTTATTTTTATCGATCGGTTGTAACTTACGTTCACTTGAAGTCACAGGATCAGGAAATGCTGCACAACCGACAGAAAAAATCAGAAGTATCAACTGAATGGACAAATGAATTAAAAAATTATATTTCATTACCTGAATCTCCTAAAAATTTTGATACTTTTTCTGTAAGGATAGGTTTCCATTCCTTACGATCATCACCCCAAACCAAAAGGAGCGAGACCCAACCAAACACTCGATAGGATTCCATCGGATACCTGTATTCTTTTTCAAGTTTTCCTTTTTTACTCAGCCTAAAGACCAAGTGGTCATCATCCCGATCAATATCAGGAACCACAAAAAAAGTACTGATTGCAATAAAGCGATTCAACAAATAAGCACCAAACCTTTCCGGGTTACGCTCCGGTAAATACGAAACAGGTTCTGATGATTCACCTAGAAAAAAAACAAACCTCGGACTCGATTCTAAAATGATTTGTAAATGGATATCTGAATTCGGTTGGTTTTGGTACCTGACCGATGAAAATTTTCCTGAATTTTGTAAAGCTGCTAAAATATAAGAAACACGACGACGATCCGTTTCACCATCCCATCCTATCAATTCATAACTTAACGACTTATCTTTTGTTCCAGTAGGAAAATCAATTTTGGGTCGTTCGGAAGAATAAAAAACAGCACAAGAAGATAAAGTAAGAAAGAAAATAGAAATTCCAATACGATTGATGATAACTTTATACATTTTGGCTACTTTTCCTTTTTCAATTCAAATTTTTGCAATTGGTATTCATTTCCATTCAGCAAAATGGAAATGGTCTGTGTTCCTAGATAATAAACTCGGGTAGTGATCGGTGCAAAAGAATGTCGTTTATTTATTTTTATTTTTTCTTTTGGCAATAAAACTCTTTCACCTAACTGAAATACTTTATGGCCATAAGAACCATTTGATAATAAAAAACCAATTTTATATTCTAATCTTATTTTTGTTTTATCTTTTGGTGTTTGTTCAAGAAAAACCTCAAACTCAAGTGAACTTCCAACCTTAACTTCTTTTTTTGATAAAGTAAGTTTTATTTTGGCCGGTTTCCATTTTGTATTATACGAAAAGAATCCTAGAGCCTTTTTATTTCCTTTTTTCAGAAGGGTTCGCAATGCATGTTTTAGATTTTTATCCAACTCTTTTGATTTACCGAATTTACCCTCACAAAATTCTAAAACCAAATTTGGATTTAATTTAGATATATCATTCAAATGATTGGCAACACTTCTACGGACAATTTCATTTTCATCATCCCAAAGAGTTTTGATTATCGATAAATGAATTTCGGGATTTCGTTTGATTTCAGGAATCCCAATTCCCCATGGCAACATAGGGCGACTTCCTTCACTTGCAAGCCTTCTGACAAAAGCCTCTTTATGTTTCGACCATTTCTGCATTTGTTTTAAAGTTTTATCGAAATGGTGTTTATAGAAAAAACGAATCGCAAACTCAGCACTAGAGAAAACTGTAATTTTTTCTAATGCCTTCATTGAAGTTTCGAAATCATCTAACCCAGTTTTGGTGACAAGATCGTTTAAAAAAATATAGGGGAAATTAAAGTCAGCGACCCCTTTTTCGCGAAGGTTACTAATTAATGAGATTATATTTGGATAAATACCAGCAATTGGCCCGGGCCAATTTTGGATCAATACATCAGAGAGTCGGTCTATCCTTTGTTTTAATTCCATGTCCCTCCAGGGGGAGGAAAAAACTTGTTTCTGGAATTCCAGTGGACTAATCCTCACATCCACTTGATTTAAGTGGTTTCCCAATTCGAGAACCCAATCAGGGGAATACATTTCTTTCAAAGGTTCCATACAAACTAGAACGAAATTACATTTCCCTACTCCCAATGAAATCGAAAAAACAATTTAAGAAAATTTACGCAATGCGCATATTTAGCAATTTTAGCCGATTTTCTGGGGGTAATCATGATAATTTGCCTAAGAGTGGCGGATACGCGTATATCTCGCCAGCCAGTTTGTTAGTTCGCAAACTAAAAGATGCTAAGTTGTAATTCTGTTTGGGAAGGTTCAAAAATAAAAATTTTCAGGGAATTTGGATAGTATCCAGAGAATATCTGCTAATCGGATATTACTCATTAAACAAAAGTTAATTTATATCTGCAATAGGCAAACAAACTGAAAAACAAGCACCCCGAGGAACCTCTTCTAATTCAATTGTTCCATCCATTTGCCGAATGATTTTTTTACAAATATCGAGACCTAACCCCATCCCACCACCATCTGGTTTTGTTGTAAAAAAGGGATCAAAAATTTTTCCTTTAATGGAATCAGAAATACCAATACCAGAATCGATGATCGATACTTTAATCCACTGGTCGATACATTGAATTTTGATCTCTAGAATACCGTTGTAAGCCATTGCTTGTAACGCGTTATTCAATAAATTAATCCATACTTGATTTAATTTATCTCTATTTCCTTTGCATTTTTTATCAGTTAAATAAGATTTAACGATTGTTACTTTAGTTAAATTGTAATGATAAAGAGAAAGGATAGTTTCCATTTCAAAAATGATATCGACATTCGTATTACTATGCAAAATATCTTTTTCGGAAACCAAATAACTTTTTAAAGCTTTTATCACATGTGTTGCCTTTTCAGAAGCAACAGAGATAATCTGATTCGAACGATATGCTGCAGAAATGCAGGCAACAACTTCTAAGATTTTTAATGAATTCTCACTTTCTAATAAATCAATTAACTCATCACCTAAACGAAAAGCCCCCGTTTCAAGAACAAGTTGCATATGTTCTCCATACAAATTCATTTTTTCAATGGATACATATTTAGAAGCCAACTCTTTCTTAATCGAACGTTCTGTCTTTCCTTCAATAAAAGTTTGATTCTTTAAACTTTCTTCTAATACTTTATGAAATCGATAAGAATCTTCAGCATTAAACCCAACAATGGCATCGATTGATCTGTTTAATTTATGATTCAAAAAATCAGAAAGTGAAAAATTCGACGAAACGATAGCTCCTAGTGGTGTGTTTAATTCATGGGCCATTCCGGCTGCCAACTGACCGAGAACGGCCAATTTTTCTGAAGCAAGAAGTCTATCTTGTGCTTCCGTTAATTCTCCAAGAGTATTTAGCGAACTTTGGTTCAGAACCTGCAGATAGTCATTCGAATGTTTTAATTCTTCGGTTCTAACCTCGACTTGTTTTTTTAGATTCTCTGCATATTTCTGATTTAATCTTCTTCTTTGAATCACACCAAATACTACTAAAGAAAACAGAATGACTCCAAAAGAATAATAAACAAAATCATAGTTAGTTGGTGGATTTGGATCATAGATAAATCCCTTTAGATTGATATTTTTAGGAAGCATTCCAAGTTCAGAATAAATATCGTTAATATGTTTCCACCGTCCTGGATTCATATATCCAATTTCCACAAGGACTGGTTGGATGAGCGGAGTCATTTGTTTTGCTTCAAAAAGTAATTTTTCCTTCGAGTTTTTTTGCGAATACTTTTCATAAATCAAATCAACAATTTCTTCCTGGTGGCTCATCGCATAGTGCCAACCTCGAAGGCTTGCTTCTCGAAATGCTTTTACCCTCTCTGGGTGTTCACGAACTTCCGCTTCGCTTGTAAAAAAATTATCACCATAAAAATCAATACCCGCAACTCTCGGAGAATATTCCACAAAAGGGAAACCTGCTTTCCTAAAATCATAAGCTTGAGTCGTTGCATAACCAGAATATGCATCGACTCTACCTGAAATTAAATCATCAGGATTAAATCTGTGCTCTAATATTTGTAAGTCTTTTAAATCAATTCCTTCTTTTTTTAAATAGGCAATAATTTCAAGCATTCTTGGGGTCAACATCACTCGTTTCCCAAACAAATCGTGAATGCTTTGGATATTTGAACTCTTTTTAAAAAACAAAACAGAAGGCGAGTGTTGGAAGATAACAGCAAGAATGACTACTGGTTTTCCGTGGTATCTTTCTTGGATTAATTCATTACTACCGACGCCATACTGGCCTGTAGACCGAATGACCTTCTCATGAATTCCTTTGACTCCAACTGTACTTTCCAGAAGTTCTACATCAAGCCCAGCTTCTTTATAATATCCTTTCTCTAAAGCTGTATAATAACCTGCAAATTGAAATTGATGGAACCACTTAAGATGGAGAGTGACCTTTTCCATCCCAAAAATTGGATTATGAAACGGAATTACAAGATAAACTAAAAAGACATAGTAAAACTTTTTAAAGTTAGCTCTCCCGCACATAGATTGTTTATATATAACTTTAATTTTTCAAATCAATAAATTAAATTAATTTGAGGATTTTATTTTGTGATAATTATTTGAACAGTGTGAAACTTGAATCGGATCCTACCAAGGAAAGAATCATTCCTTTATTCTATTTTTTACTTTTTCAATCCAATCTAAATTTAACTTTGTTTGTTTTTCTGCATATTCCAGTGTGAGCGACCAGTATTCTTGATCGGGATGTTTGTTCCAATCTCTGTCTAATTCTTTCTGAAAGCTCTTTAACGATTTTAAATCTTCTTTTTGTTTGTGAACTTCTTCCTCTAATTGTTTCGTCAAAAGTTTAGGACTCATATGCCTTCCAAAAAAAACTTTAAACAATAATTCGTTTCTTTGATTCGTTTGAATGGGTGATTTTTCCATCCATCGACGAAAAACATCTAAACCTGGACGCGTAATTTTATAGACTTTTTTCGTCTTTCCACTAACATCTGTTTTTTCCCATTCTCGAATTAGACCATCTTCTTCTAACTTAGATAACGTTGGATAAATTTGACCAAAACTCTCATTCCAAAAAAAACTTATGGTGGATTCAATATACTTTCTAATTTCATATCCATTCATTTCGCACTGTGAAAGGATACCTAATAGGGCATATTGAGTTTTACTTTCTCGTTTCATTTAATAAATCATTTCCCAAGGACTGCTAACGACTGAACAAACTCTGTCCATTTCAGGAAATCGCGAGTTTTACGAGTTCGCACCTGACCAAATATTTTTACCTTTACTGGAGAGACTCCACAAAACTCTAAAGTTCCAAATTTCAACAATTGAACTCCAGGAGATTTATTAAACCATTGATAATACCAACTTGGGGCATCCATCGTTACAAAGATACGTGCTGATTTACCTAACAAAAGTTTTTCAGGGAATGGAGAATCTTTCCTATACTTAAAAGAAAATCCTGGCAAAAACACACGATCGATCCAAGCTTTTAGAACTGCTGGCATACTTGCCCACCAACTCGGAAAAACAAAAACCAAATGATTTGCTTCCGCAATTAATTTTTGACTTTGGATCAAATCAGGTTCTAAGACTTGTGAAGAATCTTTTTTATGACCTGCATATAAATTATAATCGAATTTTAATTCTGAAAGTTTTAGGAAATTCACCGTATGGCCAGAAACTTTTGCAGCATTTACATAGGTTTCTGCTAAATGTCCACATAGTGAATTCGTATTCGGATGACCAAGTATCACAAGAATATTTTTATCTTTTGTTTTCATATACCACCGTATCTAATAGATATATCTATTAGATACTCATTATTCACGAAAAAGACATTTTTTTTACTAATCTTACTGTTCAGCGCAATAAAATTTTAAGTCACTCGTACATCCTACATTCAAATTACTGAGAACCGAAGCAGATGTGCTGATAGAATCACCCACAACGCCATTGCCAGAAATTGAGTTACCCCAGTTCGAACAATGATCCGGCTGTGAATCCCAAGAACTTCCCATTCCTGTCCATGTTGTCACAGATGCAGAGTCAATCCCAGCTTGAAGTGGAAAAATTAATAATGAAACCGCATTGGTACTTCCAATCAGAGTTATATTATCTGAGCGGTAATATGAGGTAAATGGTTTTAGAACCCAATCCACTTGCCCATCACCAAGATTTCCAGTGACGGTTGCCCTGCGTATTCCTGAATCAGTAACAAGCATTGCCTTGCATTGAGATCCCAAAGGACAATTCGGATCGGAAGAACAGGTGGCATCTGCTCCAGAAATACCACCTAAATTGCCTTTAGTGGTATTTGCATTGAGAAATAAATGTTTTTCATTATCCAAAATTTTCATAGAGATAAATTGCTCTTGGAGTTTTAGCGATGTATCCAAAGAAGTAGGAACGACCCGAATTAAAAAATCTCTAGTTCCATTCAAAAGTGAATCGTTGACTGCGGTGACTGTGACTGTTCTTTCCGAATTCCAATCCGAAGGTTTCCATTGAAACGAAGTTGGAGTTACAGTGGCAAATGCAGGATTGGAAACAATCACCTGAACATTTACTTCCTCTTTGGGTTCTGATCCAAAAGATACAGTAAAGTTTAAAGAAGATCCCTGAACTGAACTCCCGCCATACTCAGAAATTTGGCCAAACGATTGGCTTAGATTTAGACCAGGGTTATTTTTTATGATAACTCCCGGATAACAAACATTCTTATGATCCCCCACAAGTTCCGCTACCAAGGTAGTTTTAGCGTAAGCGTTTGTATTGGGGTCACAAGGGTTGTTGAGGGGAATTCTGCTACAAGAAAGGACAAGAACACTCAATAGAAAGGTTCTAAAAAACATGGGTAAAATATCTCTTACCTTTACCAGATCTTGGAGTTAGTAAATCTAAGCAATGATAAATAGAAATACTTTTCAGCTAACGTAACACAAATGAAACGCCAGAAAATTAATATTCAACACAGGATAATTTTAGCGGATTTGCACAACCATAGTTGGTTCCAAAAAATAAATTGTTAACCTCCTGAGTTCTGAATATAAGTCCTGAATCATTATTTACGAGCGACGTCCAAGTAAAACAACTAGTGTTTGTGTCATAAACCCATCCGGCAGTACCACCAAACCAGGCTCCATAATTTGTTGAGTGAATCGCATTGGAAAACGGAATTTGCAGTAATGAGGTATTGTTTGTATTCGAAATTAAAGTAGATCCACCAGTTAAATAATAATGTGCATTGGGATGTAAAACCCAATTGACTTGCCCATCACCTAAATTCGCAGTAACAGATGCAATGCGAGTGGTTCCATTCAAAATCATTGCCTTACATGTCGAACCATGTGGACATAAAGGATCTGAATTGCAAATGGCATCGGCACCTGCTACCCCGCCAAACCCACCACCTTGGTATGTACCAGAAGATAAAAATAATCTTTTTTCATTATCCAAAATTTCCATTTGGATCTCTGCAGGATTCAAATCTAGTTTTTTATCTTCTGAACTCGGACTTAAAATTACACGAAATTTACGAGTCCCGTTAAATATTGAATCGTTAACACCTGTCACTTGAATGTTCTGTGCGACAGACCAATTGTCCGCTTCAAAAATAAGCGTAGTTGGAGAAACTCGTGCAGAAATAGGATCAGAAACAACCAACTGTATTTGCACTTGTGTTTCCGGTTTTTCTTTTAGGCTAACCGTAAAATCAAGTGGACTTCCAAAAAGTAAACTTCCTCCTTCTTCCGAAACCACTCCTGATTTTGAACTTAAGGAAATCACGGTAGGAAAAAATTCAATCATACCTGTGGAACAGTATCCCTTTCCATTACCTAACAAATTAAAAAGAATTGTAGATTCTAAATAGGAATCGGAATTGATATCACAAGCATTGTTCATAGATTTATCACTGCAGGATAAAACCAAAACGAAAAAAGGAAGACAAAGAAATCGAAACATAGAATAGGAAGAATGTTTACCAATAGAGATAAAAACGGTATATTCACAACCAATAATAAAAAAATGATAATTTATTTCCTAAGTTTATCGTATTCCCTTAAACTAACAAACGTCATCTTAATGGATATCAGCAAATTCGTTACAGTTCTATTTAGAATCTAAAGAATAATTCTACTAAACTTTTAGTGATTTCAGAAATGAATCCATCATGTCATGAACTTCTTTTTTTGTAGATTCATCTATAATCTTACCATCTGCGGCAACTTTCCCTTTGACTCCAGAAATCAAAAGATTCGTATTTTCAGATAACTTTGCTCCAATTGTTTTTAAAACTAATAATAAAGATTCATGGGCTTTCTGCCCAACGGAAGCCGCAGTAATCAACGCAACAGGTTTATCTGTAAACACCACAGATGAAACTGCCCACTCCAATGCATTTTTCAAAACACCAGGAATACTAAATACATATTCAGGAGAACAAATCAGGATACCATCTGCATTCTGAATTTCATTTAAAAACTCCTTCACAATATTCGGAATGTTTTCATCCGAAATTCCCGACAAAAAAAATGGAAATTCAGAAATCCCTTCATATAGTTTGATATTAGAATCTTTTGAAAAATCGAGGAGGATGGTTTGCAAAATCTTTTTATTATAAGAGGTAGAACTAATTCCTCCAGAGATTGCGAGGATTTTTGGTTTTGAATTTTTCATGATTTAAATTGATATACCCATAATTTTTTTTGTTCCGTCCGTTTCTTTTGTATAAGAAAATAATTTTAATATAGAAAACTTTTCATATCCATTCTCTTCTGTTTGGTATTCCCAAAGCCATCCCCAAAGGCTTCCCCTTTTCAAATAACCTCTTTCCAATTCTGTTTTCTCCTGGTATAAGGCTCCGAGTAATATATATGTCGAATACTGTTGATCTGATTTTGTTTTATTGTGATAGTAACCGAGACCAGCGAGCATAAGTTCTGTTTTTTCTTCTTCTGAATCAAAAAGATAATAAAGAAACGGCCCATAGAGCCTAGACTTCTCTTTGTCCGCATCCGCAGTTCTGACTATTGGGAAAAAATTATATATGGTTTTATAAGACCTATCATCATAACCTAACCATAAAAAAGTAATTCTTTCCATCTCAGAAGGTTTTTTTTGAAAACCACTTAACAAACCACCCAAACTTTTAAATTTGTAGTTTGATTCTGTATTTTCCGACTCAAATAAATATAGGAAATTATAATAATGTCCTGTTTTGTTCCAGCTAAGATAATTTAGCAAAGTAAAAGTAGTAAAACTATCCTTTGTCCAAGAATTAAACGAAAGCGGAATCACTGAAAAACTAGTATTCGATTTATAAAAGGGGAATATCAAAAGATGAGATAATGATTCTTTTTTCTCGACATTGATGACAGGTTTCGTTTGAAACTTTGTTGCTAAGTCTGATTCCTTAGACCATTCCCAATCGATAAACCATAATATATTTGTTCTTGTCCCGCTCTCCCTCCAGTTTCGATAGAAAAAAGGAGTGACCCAAAGAGAACTTTCTTTTTGGTAATTAGAGTTATCTCGGTTTTCATAAGAAATCCATAAAGGCCAAAATAGAAAATCACGATGAGATCCAGATGGGTTTTCTGATTTCTGATAAATAGAAAATAAAGTATATGTATTACTTATCTTGGTTTCTGCTTTTTGATTTATACGATGAATGTAGAAAGGAAGAACCCTATGACCCGAACCTTGATCAGATTCATAAACATTTACAATGGGCCAAAGGTAAGATCGTTCCTTTCGATTGTCTTCTTTCGAATCTTCTGTCAGATATACATTAAGTAAATAAGCTCTGAATTCAGAATCTTTATCTTTTTGTTTTCCATACAATGGGAACAAAACTTTATATTCTAAATCATCTGATTGGTAACTCAGCCAGATTGGAAAAAACGGAGGCAGTAAAACAACATTATCATCAGAAGCCTCATCCCAGGTAAACCAAGCAAGTGGCAACAATCGAATGTGTTTTTTCGAATCGGATTTTTCGTATGAAAAAATTCCAAAAAGTAATTGATAACCAATAAAACTATTGCTATTTTCCCGATTAAATTCTCTTTTTTTCACAACCTTCGGATCAGTTGAATCTATAGTTTTATTTTTTGGAGTAGAACCAACACCACTCAATACTTTCGTTCTCTGAGAGAATCCAACTAAATTATAAAAAAGACCAAAGTCAAAATCAAGATATATATTTCCATCATTGGTCGCTAGATTTACATTGGCAGAATTTGTTTTGGTATACCACAATAAATTGATATGATAGTCTTCTTCCTCGTTCGCATAATTGAGGTACAATGGAAAAACTAGATCAAATTCTTTCCCTTCTGCACGGTAATGTGCAATGAACGGAAATCCCACAAACAATCGCTCTTCCTTGGCTTTGTTTGTCCAAAAGTAAATTGGGCCGAACCAATATTCGTTAATATTCGTATGATGATTTTGATAAAACAAAATCAAAGGAAGGAATAAATAATTATCTTTCGAATAATAAATTAAAGGGAAAATAGAAAAATTATGAAACCCTTTTTGATCACTAACCTCTGAGTGAAATAATGTCAAAAAACGAGTGTAATGATTTCTGTTTTCACCAGAAATATCTCGATTATGGTAATATAACAATGGAATAACGGGAAACCCCAACTTACTTTTTGTTTCACTTCTACTTGAGAAAAAAAATGGAATGGAAGTCATATAAGAACTCCCCGTATCTTTTCCCCAAAACAGAAAAGGATAAAAAGATTGGTCAACTGCATCCTTTTCTACTGTTCGGTTTAAGTTGATGATTCGTTTATATTCACGATGATCCGATTTACTTTGAATATGATAGTAAAAAGGAAACACGGACTTTGTTTTGGCTTTAGGGTAATCATAAAAGCGATAAATTCCAAGAGCACGAACAGAATAATGATTTGTCCAATTTTCTACATCATAAAAAATATTACTGGATGTAAACTTAGCACTCCTTTCACTTCCATAAACCTGTATTTCTTTTTCAGATTCCAAATCTGCCCAAGTTTTTGAGAAAATTCCATACGAAAAAATAAAGATAACGAAAATAAAAATATTTTTAACCAAATTAATGATCATTCTTTCGGCCCTCGAACTTTATTCCTATTGAATCAACAATACATCGTTTCTGATTAAAAAACTAATTTGTTGTTTTGGATGGTTCTTTCATTGGAAGAACAACTACCCTTCTCGTTTTTTTCGGAATATGTTCTATAATCTCTGCTGATTTTGGTATTTTAATATTTTTGTTACCACTGGTATATTGATAATTTATTTCTGACAACAAAATCGGTTTAGAGGAAGGGTACATTTGGCCAATTTGTTTTTTCCCATCCCGATCATAAAATGGAATCACTGATTTAGAAATAGAACGATAAGGAAGATAACTAGAAACCTTAGTCAAACGTCCTTCTTTATCATATTGATAATCATTATAACCCAAAACAATTTCCTCATTAGAAACAATGATTCCGTCCATGATATCCTCGGTGAACTCATAAGTTCCTTTTCCCAAACCGACCACAAAAGCAGTCCCAGTAGAAGCAACATATACGATACCAAAAGCAGCAAAGGCGACTACAGCCGAGGTGGCATACACAGGCATATAAACAGGAGAGCTATCTCCGGCCCTTCTAATATCATACTCAGTACGAAAGCGATAACCAAAAGAAAAATGTTTCGAAACATTCACAGCATAGTAAACTGGATAATGTAAATATTCTTCTGGGCTCAGATTTAAGTCTTTTGAATCAACGAGTATAGCAATACTTCTTACAATTCGATTGGATTTTTTATCTCGAAGAAGTCCATAATACATTTCTCCATGAGACGAGGGTCTTTCTATAGGTTCGGATACCTCTGGAAGCAAAGACTCGGAAAACTCTAATTTTTTGACAAATTGTGGCGGGTTTAGCGCAGTATTAAGATTTTCTTTTGGTATGTATACTTTTTGCGTTGAACAAGAATAAAAAGATAAAAGCAAAACACACGTAATGCTATTTAAAAATATAGATTTCATTTCAATATGAAATAAATGAAAAAATAGAGATAAGAAACAATCAATTTTTAATGATTAGATTCAAAATCAGCGCCTTCCAAATAAAACCATTAATTATTTGAGAATTTCTAATATTTATAAGTTTCTACAACAGTTTGTAAATGTTCCCCTGTAACCTCAATGTCTTTTGCTGTTTCAAGAAGAACTAAGGAATTATCAGCGATTACTTGTGTGCCTGTAGCGATTGTCTCTATAGATTTAGAAATTTCTTCAACCGCTATTCTCTCTTGAGAAGCGGCGCTCAGAATCTGAAGAGAATTTTCATTGATCCTATGCACTGACTCCACGATCCGATTGGTATCCGAAGTTTGTTTGTCCTGAGCTATCCTCACGAGTTTCGCCGTTTCTTGGATTTTAGAAATATTGTTTAATAGATCAAGAAAACTTTCTTCCGTATTTTTCATTAGGCCAACACTTGTTTTGATAGCATCTTTTGTATCGGTGGTTAGCGATTGGATATTTCTTGTGTTAAGAGCCGTTTGTTCTGCAAGTTTTCCAATTTCTTGTGCAACCACTGCAAACCCTCGGCCGAGTTCACCAGCCCTTGCAGCTTCGATTGAGGCATTGAGTGCAAGTAAATTAGTTCTCTCCGAAATCTCGTTGATAATAATTACAACTTCATCAATGAGTTCTGCTTTTTTATTTACAACATAAATTGAATCTGCTGTATCTTTTGTTGTTAACATCCCATCGTTTGCCTTTTTATAAAATTCTTCTGTAAGATTGGTCATTGCCATCATTGCATTAGCAACCTCAGACATTGCCATTTTAAAATCTAAAGTTACTTTTTCGATTTCTTTCAAGTGATCTGCTTGTGCAGAAATACTAACAAAAACATTCTCAACGGAAGCCGCCAACTCTTCGGTGGCAGCAGATGTTTCTTCTGTTGAGGCGGCTTGGTCTTGCGTTGTTACCGAATAATTACGAACTAAACTTGCTGCACCTTTTGATTTGTCGGATAACTCACCAGATACTTGTCTCAGAACAAATACAATCTCAGTTATATTTAAGATGAAAACTCCCATCCACTTGAGAAGGCCTCCGATTTCATCGTTAATTCCATAATCCAAGTTTTCTTTTAATTCCCCTGAACCACGTACGATCTGGCTAATGATATTTGTACTATTTCTAATCACGGACATAATGCTTTGAATAATTAGATATTGGAGAATCACTAATAAAACTAAGGTCACTGAAGTAAGAACAAGGATGGCCCTGGCAGAATTTTTTGCAAGATTGGCTCTCTCTGTAAACTTCTCTGAGAGTTGTTTGGATATGAGTTCGTTTACATTAAAGATTTGATCCACCAAATTCGTTGTCGCATTGTAATATTCAAGGGGTTTTACTGTTGGTATTTTTTCTTTGATGATTCTAGATTGAATCAGTTCACGTAAACTAGGGAAGTCTCCTTCCGCATGTTTGTATGCATCCACAATCGTTTTGCTATCAGGATTGAACTTGGTAATTGATGACATACTGACGGCAATGGATTCAAAATGACCTAAAACAGATCCCATGATCTCTTGGATCAAATTTTTTTCTGACGGATCTGCGTTCACTCCTTTCACCAAATAAGCAAGTCCAGTTCCCCGAAGTTGTCCCAGTTTTTCAGCTAAATATGGTAACTTGGTCAAAGATACATCGATCATAAAGTAAGTATCTTTATCTGGATCTAAAAACAATCCCGAAGACTCACCTACTTCATTATTTACATTTAACATTTTTTTAATCAGGCTAACATGTTCTTTATAACTTTCCTTTGTCGTTAAGTTTGCGTTGATATCTCTTAGATGATTCCAATTTTTGAATATTTCTATGGACAATTCATAAACCTGAAAACGATTTCCTTCCGTCTCATTTAAATCTAAAAACACTTTAAAAGCGACTTCTAGTTCCTTTTCAATAGCGACAGCACCTTCTTTGGCTGTGAGATCTCCACTCAAAACTCGAGCCATAAAGCCACGGTGTTTTGCGGTAAGCCGCATTAGTTTTGCTAAACTTAAATTGTATTCTGCTCCTTTGAGTCGGTTAAAAGCTCCTTCATATTCCTGGTTTTTAATTAAAATCAAATTGATACCCAAAACCAACATGAGGATCGCCATAAGACCAAACACAAAGAGAAGTTTGGTCTTTATTTTAAACTTATATAATATTTTTTGCGGATTCAAACTAAAACCAGCTTCTATTGTCTCGGGATTTAAATAGAAACGTTCACCCTCTGTGATTTGCCTTTCTGAAGCCGACCTTATGACATACATATACCCCAAAGTATTTCCTTCGGTATCGTAATAAGGTGTTATGGTTGTATTAGCCCAAAAATAATTTCCCGACTTGGTTTGATTTTTCAAAAAGCCATTCCAAGGTTCATTCGATTTTAAGGTTTTCTGAATGTTTATGTATATGGATTCAGGAGTTTCAGGATGTTGTATCTTTTGAAAGGACTGACCCAATAACTCATTCAGTTCAAATTCACTGAATCTCAGCAAATCTTCGTTAACAGACACGATTTTACCCGCAAGGTCGGTTTTAATCGATAAAGTGGTGTTTTGTGGGATTTTAACCTGAAAACTCATACCGATGCTCCAAACTAAATATTGAATCTAGAAAGAATGAAAAATGAACGAACGAATATGAAAATATGTTAAAACTATCAGATATTTATCTCTAGCTGACAGGACTTGGAAATTCTTTTTTTAGAGATATTCAAAAAAAATAAGTTCCCTAGAGGGGAGTTTTCCTCAGCTAACACGACTTCCGAACTCAAGTTTCTAGTTTTTTCCAGGAATTTCTAAAAAACGACCTCTCTTCTTAGCAAAACCAAGAGATAACAAAAAAAACATAACTCTCGTTAACTATATAAATAAAAACGCAAACACCATTTTTATGATTTCGATCTCGAATTAATGATCCAAAAAAAATAACTCATCTATAATCAGAGCCAAAGGAAACATCAAAGAAAATAAGCACAGTATTTTTAATTAAGAAAATTATACTAACAATTGATAAATGACAAAAAACATAAACAATATTCGAACTATTCTAATAATAATTATAATTTATAAAACCATCGTTTGAATCTTATATTCATTCTAATATTTGAATTTATTAAATTTTAAAAATTTAAGTCGCCTTTGTTTATTTTAAAAAGATACTGTGTACATTGTGTTATAAATATGTCTCGATGAATCAAAAATTACGATTCATTTTATAATCATTCAAAATTTTATAAAATGCTTCATAAGAAGATGGAGGGTCTGGTAGTGGTCGTAAAAAGAAGCGATGTCATTATAGTCGGAGCGGGAATCGCTGGTTTGGTGGCGGCATATGAATGTCTAAACCAAGGGAAATCTGTTTTAATTATTGAAAGAAATACCGAGGAACATTTCGGCGGTCTCGCAAAATTATCGTTTGGTGGTATGGCCCTAGTAGGAACTCCACTGCAAAAACGTCTTGGAATCAAAGATACTCCCGCAATTGCTTTGGAAGATTGGAACTCTTTTGCCAATTTTGGAGCAGACGATGTTTTACCAAAAAAATGGGCTGAACAATATGTTCACGAAAGTGTGGGGCAAGTGTATCATTGGCTTGCAAACCTTGATCTGAATTTTTTTCCCGTAGTCAATTGGGTAGAACGCGGATTATACCATAGAGGAAATTCCGTTCCTCGTTATCATGTTCTTTGGGGAACAGGGTACAGGCTCGTAGAAAGATTTGAAGAATTATTAAAGAAATATCTTCAAAATGGAAAATTAAAATATCTTTTTGAACACAAAGTTACTGATTTAATCAAAGAAAATGGAAGGATTGTTGGTTGCATCGCCGAACAAGAAAAAACGGAGAGTAAAGATCTATTATTTTATGCAGATCATGTGATTGTAGCAACTGGTGGGATCACAGGTTGTTTGGATAAAGTAAGAGAACACTGGTACAAACCTTGGGGGCAAGCACCGAAAGAAATGCTGAACGGTTCCCATCCCTATGCGGATGGTTTGGTTCATGAAGCCGTGAGTCGGCATGGGGGCAATCTAACACATCTAGATAAAATGTGGAATTATGCCGCAGGGATTCCCAATCCAAAACCGCAATTTGAAGCACATGGACTCAGTTTGATCCCTTGTAAGTCAGCTTTATGGTTGGATCATTCGGGTCGTCGAATTGGACCCGAACCTATGATGACAGGATTTGATACCAATGAACTTTGTCGACGTATCTCTCAACTAGAAAAACCCCATACTTGGCAATTACTCAACTGGAGAATTGCTGCCAAGGAACTAGCAGTTTCCGGTTCGGAACATAACCCGATGATCCGTGACCGAAAGTTGGTTTCTTTCCTAAAGGAAATTTTACTTGGTAACCACCGTCTGATACGCCAGTTACAAAAAGAAAGTGATCATTTCATCGTGGCAAAGAACTTACATGAATTAGTTGATAAAATGAATCAATTAAATGGCGACCAGTCCATCAATTATGAAGTTTTAAAACAAGAAATCACTCAATATGATGATGTGATCAAACGTGGGAAAGGACAATGGAATGATGATCAATTAAGACGAATCCTACATGCTAGGTCTTGGCG
Source organism: Leptospira brenneri (assembly GCF_002812125.1). Taxonomy (NCBI): domain Bacteria; kingdom Pseudomonadati; phylum Spirochaetota; class Leptospiria; order Leptospirales; family Leptospiraceae; genus Leptospira; species Leptospira brenneri. The sequence continues at coordinate 467,560 of NZ_NPDQ01000002.1, read as the reverse complement.
TTCTGATAAGTTCCGCACTTGCGCGCCAAAACCGATTCTTGATCCAAGTGCAGGTCCTCTCATTGCCATTAAACTCCGATTAATTACAAGAAAAAGTTTAGGTGGGATTCAAACCGATTTACAAAGCCGCGTATTGGACAAGTTAGGTGCTCCTATCGATGGTTTGTACGCAGTTGGTGAAGCCGCAGGATTTGGGGGTGGTGGTGCTAGTGGTTTTAAATCTTTAGAAGGAACTTTTTTATCAGGATGTATACTCACTGCAAGAGCAGCCGCTAAGTCGATCCATGAAAACCTTTCATAAAAAACAAAACAAATTAGAGGAGTATTAATATGAAAAAAACAGGTGCTTGGTTAGTAAGATATGCTTTGGAACAAATTGGAGTTCGTTATACCTTTGGCATTCCAGGAGTTCACAATACTGAAATTTATGATGAGTTAAATAATTCTGATTCAATCCAACCGATGCTCGTGACCCACGAGGGTTGTGGCGCGTTTATGGCTGATGCCATCAGTCGCACGAGTGATTCTATTGGGACAGTTGTCATCGTGCCAGCAGCAGGTGTGACTCATGCGGCCAGTGGGATTGGCGAAGCTTTTTTAGATGGGATTCCGATGCTCGTCATTGCTGGTGGAGTCAGAAGTGATTCCCAATTTAAATATCAATTACATGATATGGACCAACATACCCTACTCAAACCCATAACAAAAAAAACCTTCAAAGTGAATACACAAGAGGAAGTAGTAAAAACGCTTTACGAAGCTTATCAAATTGCTGTTAGTGGAGAGCCAGGACCAGTATTTGTGGAGATTCCGGTAAATATCCAACTCTACACGGGTGAAGTGGAAAATTTACCAAGTTATGAAGAATATTGCAAAGAAAAAAATATAACTACCCTTACGTTTTCTGAATCAAGTCTCGATGAAGCTGTTGAGTTATTATGTAAGGCGAAATCACCAGGATTGTTTCTTGGATGGGGGGCAGTAGATGCAGCAGATTCTAGTGTAGAAATTGCGGAACTAATAGGTGCACCAGTGGCCACCACCTTACAGGGACTAAGTGCATTCCCAGCCAACCACCCATTGCATTGCGGAATGAGTTTTGGTCCTGCTGCCGTTCCAGCAGCCACAAAGGCTTTTTCGGAATGTGATTGTTTACTCGCAGTAGGAACTCGTTTTGCTGAAATTGCGACAGCTAGTTTCGGAGTGACAGTCCCTAAAAATTTAATCCATATAGACATCAACCCCAATGTATTTAACGCAAATTATCCGGCAAAAGTGACCATCCAAGGTGATGCGAAACTGATTTTGCCAGAGCTTGTGAAAAAGTTAAAAGCCAAAATTCTCCTGAATGATTTGAGCCGAAAAGACCGAATGCAAATTGTCTCATCCGAGATTAAACTCAATAAACAAAACTATCTAGAGGAATGGTTCCAACATGATAGTAAAGATCGAGTGAACCCAGCAAGGTTCTTCACCGCCTTAAGAACTACATTGCCAGATGATGGGTTTGTTGTGGTAGATGATGGTAATCATACCTTCCTCACGGCAGAACTGATGCCGATTCACAAACCAAGACATATGATCTCTCCCACAGATTTTAATTGTATGGGTTATGCAGTGCCAGCCACCATTGCCACAAAACTTGCCAACCCAGATAAGGCCGTTGTTAGTATTATTGGTGATGGGGCTTTTCTTATGACTTGTATGGAAATTGTGACTGCTAGTACAAACAATATTGGAGCAGTGTTTGCTGTATTCAATGATGGGGAGTTGTCTCAGATTGCCCAAGCCCAACAAGTTCCATACAATCGAAAAACGTGTACGGTTCTTGGAAACACTCGTTTTGAAGGAATTGCTCTAGCAACCGGAGCCGAATACTTGCGGATAGAAAACAATGAAGACATCGAAAGGCAGTTAGAAACTGCTTGGAACTTGGCAGGACAAGGCCGACCTGTCATCCTAGATGTGCACATTGATTACAGTAAAAAAACTCGTTTCACCCAAGGGATTGTAGGAACCAATCTAAAGCGCTTGCCTTTTGCTGCCAAACTCAGAATGATAGGTAGAGCCCTAGTGCGGAGAGTCACGGGTTAGGATGTTTACTTTTTGCGTATCTTACTTGCTCCTATGGAAGGACTTCTTGATTTTCGATTGCGAGATATTCTAACGCAAGTTGGTGGGTATGATGAATGTGTCAGCGAATTCATTCGTGTGAATGACACATTGCTTCCTTCGCATCGATTCTACAGATATGTTCCTGAGTTATATGAAGGTTGCCGAACCAAATCAGGAGTTCCCGTAAAGGTCCAACTTCTGGGTTCGGATCCAAATTGTATGGCAGAAAACGCAAGTAAGGTGGCATCCCTAGGCGCCTACGGAATTGACATTAATTTTGGATGTCCGGCTCCCACAGTGAATAGAAATCGTGGTGGAGCAGCCCTTCTCAAAGAACCTGATCTTATGTTTACGATTGTGAAAACAATTCGTAGTGCCGTTCCCAAAACAATTCCTGTGACTGCTAAGATGCGACTCGGATACGAATCCACCGAACAAGCGCTTGTTTGTGCCAAAGCCCTAGAAGAAGGTGGGGCCGAAGAAATTGTTGTCCATGCCAGAACCAAAACGGATGGATACAAACCACCTGCATATTGGGATTGGATTCACAAAATTCGCTCTGTAGTAGAAGTTCCCGTTGTGGCCAATGGAGAAATTTGGACTGTAGAAGACGCCAAAAGATGTAGAGAAGTTTCAGGTTGCACAGACATTATGATTGGACGCGGAGCTGTTGCAAATCCAATGCTTGCTCTTTTGATTCGAGGAAATAAAAATCAAAATCTGGCTTGGGAAGAAATCAAAGGAATTTTATTTCAGTACTGGCGAAATCTAGAACCATCCATGGAAACAAAAAGTCGAATCGGAAGAATTAAACAATGGTTACACTATCTTTCGCTTCAGTATCCCGAAGCGAAAGAAGAATTTGAAACCGTAAAACGGTTCACAAACCTAGAAACTTTTGAAAAATACCTTGGTTCTACCTCTCCAACTTTAGCAGTATAAAAAACTTTCTTCGCTAAAGTTAGAGAGTCCACTCTCCCAAAGATTTCTTTAAAAGAATCTGGATATTTTTTTCTTTAAAAACCAACAAGATTCTTTACACTGTTCATTATGTTCGATTCGTTTTCTAATTCTGAAATCCTTTCCGGTATGATCACACCTGCGGTTCTTGTTTCTGCCTGCGCTAGTTTGATATTTTCTACAGCCAATCGACTGGGACGAATTTTTGATCGTGTGAATCTTTTAAAGTCCGAAGTGGAACTTCTTCTAGAAGGCAAACGAGGTTTGCAAAAGGAAAGAATGGTTTACCTTCGAAAACAACTTTCGGTTCAAAAAAAACGGGCCGTCCTCATCCAACGTTCTATGGCTTTTTTGTATTTGGCCACTTCTCTCTTTGTAATTTCTAGTTTGTCCCTTGCCATCACTCTTGCTTTTGCCAAAGATCTGTCTTGGATTCCTACAGTTGTCGCAATATCCGGCGGAATTTGTTTGTTTCTCGCCAGTGCCCTTTTATTTTATGAAAGCAGATACAACCTAACATTCATTAACAGCCAAATTGAGTTCACTGAATTTTTGGAAAGAGAAGTGCAGGAGAAGAAAAGTTAAAAATTCTTTTCTAGGAACAAAGCCCAAAGGGAATTTTTTGGATTCTCCTTTGGGCGCCTCGAATCCGTTAGTTGACTAGAAGGGATTCGAAAACCAGGAAATTCCTTTGATTTCTTTATGTAATAATGATAAATAAATCTAAAGGTTTTGTTTGGAAATATCTTCTAAAAACTGTTCCAAACATCGATTGGTCGCTTTGTCAGCTGCATGTACTTGTCTTAAGCGTCCACTGAACTGTTCAGAACCCGTCGCTATTTCGTCAGCCGAGTAAGAATTAGAAAAAATCTCCTTTTTATCTTTTAATAAAATAAAAGTTAAAGAGAGTTTATGCCTGGCGTTGAATCCACCAAATTCTTGAATTTCCTCTTTTTCGTTATTAAGAACGCGAAGTTGGACATCACCATTAAAATTAACGATGGATTTAAATAAATCCGACTCGATCAGACCTTTTCGGAGAATTGCTCGCATCGCGATTTGAGAATATTCTTTATTATATTTATCGAGTGTGGTGTTCGGTTCGATAACTTCTATTGAGAAATTGAATTTCCCTTCTTTGAAATTTTTATACTTCAGAGGCTGAAGTTCAGCACAAGAAACGAAATTCAATAGTGCCAAAATAGATAAAACTATAAATTTCATTTGATGATTCCTTTTGATTTCCATTGATTCATAGCGTTAAACAAAATATTTCTAACTGTATTTTTTTCTACAACTGGGGTAAAGAAAAAAGGCGAAACTGGAATCAGTATCCACCCGGCATAATGTTTAGTATTAACTTTTTCTTGGTTTGTTGCTAAAAGTTTGTTTTTTGTATCATATATGGAAATTTTTATATTACGATCTAAATCAATACTCAAAGGGAACAACAGAACAGTTAAACCAGAAAGGAATGCTAAAACCATAGAACTTTTTTCATTTACATCGGATTCATAATACATAACATAATCATGAGCCTGATTTTCATCTGTCACAATATTCTGAAATAAATTTGTATCCTTCAGGGTATCGACCATATTTTCTTTTAAAATTGGTAGGTGTTGATACGTTTTGCTGTATTTCCCATTTAGTAAGTAATCACCATAGTATTTTAACAAAATAGTTTTCTTTTCTGTAAATTCAGGATTTGGCGTATTTGCCAATGATGGATTTTCATACTTCACAAAGGAAATGCAATTAAGTAATATTCCTAAACAAAAAGCTGAAACAAATATGACCCATTTGTTGGGGGGTTTTTCTTTCAAATTCATGGACAAAATTAAAAATTAAACATTCGTTAGGTCAAACATTTTTCGAAGTATACTAAATTTTAACTTAAAAAAATTAATGTTTTAATGAATTCTAAAATACTAAATTTTTGTAGTATATAAACTTTCCCATTCGTGGGTCTGTATCCGTTTTTCTTTTTTCCCAAATAGTTTAAATTTTTGAACTCCATCGTTTTTACTAAAAAAACAGCACACTCAATCAACAAAAAGATTTCTCACTGAATCCGACCCAATCCCGCACCAGGATCCGGAGGGCTTGGTCGAAAGAGGCGGTAAGCCTCTGAAGACGGGAGCGAACGCGAACCCCGAAGAGAGCCCGCCCGGGTGCCCAAAGCATAAACTATGAACTTATCGAAATTAAAATCGGGGATTTTGGGAAGTGGCGTGCCGTAGAAAGCAGGTCATGATAAAGGAGAACCATTGGGTGGCGGGTCTAGTTCCCCTCCCTCATTCAGGGCGGGGAGATTGTACCCACACCCCAACCCCCTCCGACCCTCTTTTGTAACAAATCTGACAAAAAAAAACGATTTTCGGGGTACCTCGCATTTCTACAAAGGTAAGTAAAAACTTAGATTCGGAAATTCCTTCATGAGAGAAATCAAAACTGTCACGATTTTAGGTGCCAACGGAGCCATGGGTTCTGGAAGTGCGGGCGTCATTGCTGCCTTCGGTGGTGCTAAAGTCTATATGCTCGCTAGAGATGTTGAAAAAGCAAAACAGGGTATCGAAGCCGCTGTCGCATCCGTAAAAACGGATACAATCCGCGCAAGAATGATCCCCGGTTCCTACGATGCGGATCTGGAAAAAGCTGTCGCAGAGTCAGATTGGGTATTCGAACTCGTGGCGGAAAGTTACGAAGTCAAAGAACCGATCAATACTCGTATTGCAAAAGCACGTCGCCCCGGAACCATCGTATCCACTGTGTCTTCTGGACTTTCCATCGGTCGTTTGGCAAAAGCTTACGATGAAGATGGTCAAAAACATTACTACGGAACGCATTTTTTTAACCCTCCTTATAAAATGATCCTTTGTGAACTCGTAACTCACTCCGGAAATGATAAAAAAGTCACACAAGCGTTAGGTGAATACCTAGACAAAGTTCTAGGCCGTGCTGTTGTTTATACAAATGACACTCCTGCTTTTGCTGGAAACCGCATTGGATTTCAGTTAATGAACGAAGTAGCACACTTTGCAGAAAAATATGCTGACAAAGGTGGGATTGCCCTCCTCGACGAAATCATGTCTGGTTACACTGGTCGCGCTATGGGACCACTCGCCACTGCTGACTTCGTGGGACTTGATGTTCACAAAGCCATCGTAGACAATATCTACGACAATACAAAAGACGAAGCTCACGAAACTTTCAAACTACCTGGTTACTTCCAAAAGTTAATCGATGCTGGTAAACTCGGTATGAAATCTGGTGGTGGTCTTACTAAAGTTGTGAAACACGCTGACGGAAAACGTGAGAAGTTTGTTTACAATATCAAAACGGGTGAGTACGATCCGTATCCAAAATTTGATATTCCTTTTATCAAAGAAGCTCGCCAAAAAATCAAAGACTCCGACTACAAAGGTGCGATGGATGTAGTAAAAAAAGCAAGTGGCGTTGAAGCTGACATTGCTCGTTATTTCATTTCACGTTACATTAGTTACTCGCTCTCTCTCGTGGGAGAAGTGGTTGATACTAAAGAAAACACTGATGGCGCTATGGGTTTCGGTTTTAACTGGGTTCCTGCTTCTGCTTTCGTTGATTTCCTTGGTGGACCAAAAGAAACAATTAAGTTAATGGAAGCGTCTAAAATACCAGTTCCAAAACTTTTAAAAGATGCAAAAGAAGGCAAAAAGTTCTACGAACTTGGCGACAAACTTGATGCAAGGTCTCTCTTCAAAGGTTAATTAGGAGTATCATATGAGTGAAAAAGTATTCGTATTAGGCGGAGAACAAACCGACTTCCAAAGAAACTGGACCAAAGAAGGAAAAACCTTCATGTCCATGATGCGTGAAGTTTTAGATGATGCTCTTGAAAAAGTTGGCATCAGTTATGATGAAATCAAACGATTGAACAAAGAAAACCGAGTGGCTGTTTTTGTTGGTAACTTCGATGCAGAACAGTATGCCAACCAAGGTCACTTGGGCGCTTTCCTTACAGAAGTAAACCCTGCTCTTTTTGGAGTTCCTGGTGCTCGTTACGAAGCAGCTTGTGCTTCTGGTTCCGTTGCCCTTGACGCTGCCATCACACATATCCGTGCCGAAGATTACGATTTAGCGATCGTTCTTGGTGTAGAAGTGATGAAAACAGTTTCTTCTTCTGTAGGTGGTGACTTTCTTGGAACAGCTGCTTACTACGACAAAGAAGCAAAAGGTGTTCAATTTCCTTTCCCTAAACTTTTCGGAAAACTAGCAGATGTGATCCTCGAACGTTACGAACTCAAAGAAGAACGTTTTATGGATGCTCTTGCTGAAATTTCTCGTATCAACTACGCAAACGCAAAACGTAACCCAAAAGCGCAAACTCGTACATGGTTCATGAACAAAGAACATGCTATGGCTCGTGGTGGTGACAACAATATGGCTGTGGGTGGAAGACTTTGTATCACTGACTGTTCTCAAGTAACAGACGGTGCTGCTGTCACTATCCTTGCTTCCAAAGATTACACAAAAGAATACGCGAAGAAAACTGGCCGTAAAGTTGACGATATTCCTCGAGTAAAAGGTTGGGGACACCGAGTGGCTCCTATCACTTTCGAAGCAAAAAAGAACGAATCCGTTGGGGACAAATACATCCTTCCATGGACTCGCCAAACAGTGAAAGATGCTTACAAACGTGCTGACTTAGATGTAAAAAACATTGATGTGTTTGAAACACATGACTGTTTCACTTCTTCTGAATATGCTGCGATTTCTGCGTTTGGAATTTCTGAACCAGGAAAAGAACATATCGCAATCGAAGAAGGAACCATTGACTTTGGTGGCAAAAAACCAATCAATCCATCCGGTGGACTGATCGGTGTGGGTCACCCAGTAGGTGCTTCTGGAGTTCGTATGATGCTCGACCTCTACAAACAAGTCACAAACACAGCTGGTGATTACCAAGTAAAAGGTGCTAAAAATGGCCTTATGCTTAACATCGGTGGATCTGCGACTACGAACTTCGTGTTCATCTTAGGGAAGTAGATTTTGAGTTCGCTGAATACAGAAAAATGGAATCGGATTTTAGTCCGGTTCCTTCTGGCCTTTTCATTTTGGGAAGCAGTTTCCATCCCCCTCAGGATGTTGTTTTTTTCAAAGTTCTACTTTGATCCAAACTTGAGAAACCTTTTCATTCCCATAACAGATGTTTTCTGGCTTGGTCCTGTGTTCAGTGACTTAGTATTTACTCTTTCCTTCGGTTTGTTATACAGTTTAACGAAAGAATCTTTACCCCAAGGTCTTGTTGGTGGGTTTCTTTTAGGAATTTTAGTTTCCGTGATCGGATTTGTCTCACCTATGTTATGGACACTTTCTCTTACAAACTTTGCTCCGACTGTCCTTGTTTGGGTTTGGGTAGCGTATTACGCGATCTTTACAACAGTCACAGCAGTGATCTATTCAATAGGTTGGAATTCAGAAGACTAAGCATTTCCGAGCCGATCGATCATCCTGACCACAGAAAACCTAAGGAATCTCTCCTTGGGTTTTTTTATTGGTTCTTAAGTTACAAATCCTTTTCTGAATCCATTCACGATTCCGCAAACAATAGACAGGGACTTTCTTTCCATTCTTCTTCCTTAATCTTTAAAACTGAAATCGAATGGCAACAGAATCCAATCTGTCCGCCACTTGTGCCAAATTGGCGATGGATCCTTCAATCGCAGCAATCGTTTGTTTTTGTTCGTTTGCAGCAGCGGACAACTCTTCCACAATCGAAGAAGTATGGACCAGTTGAGTTTGGATCTTTTCTATATTCCCTAGAACACTCCCGGACATCGATTCCGTTCCCTCTGTAGACCCATGAATTTTTTCAGCGCTCACTTTGGTTTCTTCTGCATTCTTTAAAATTTTATCCATTTCTACTTGAACGGTTTCAAATTCCAAAGAACCAGTTTCCACTTCTGTAAGTCCATCTTGGATATCAGTCACTGTTTGCAGAATCTTCGTTGTCAGTTCGGCGATAAAACTTGAAATTTCTTTCACGGATTTATTTGATTGTTCTGCAAGTTTTCCCACTTCTCCTGCAACCACTGCAAAACCTTTTCCAGCCTCTCCTGCTCTTGCAGATTCAATGGATGCATTTAAGGAAAGTAAGTTGGTCTTTTCTGAAATAGCTGCAATCGTTTCAGTAATTTTTCGGATGGCCTTGGTTTTTTCTCCCAATTCTTTGATGGTCTCCGAAGTTTTAAAAATTTGATTTTTGGCCTTTAGAAACTGCGCAATTGCTTTGTCAGAGCGATCTTTCCCTATCAGAGAAAACTGATACGCTTCTGTGGATTCGAGTTGTACTGTATTGGATTCCGATCGTATATTTGTAATGAGATGGTTCAGTGAATCCATTTGATGAAAGATGTTTTCCGAACTTTCACGAGTCACATTACTAGAATCTGCTAACGTAAACATGGCATTGGAGAGTTCTTGAAATGCTTTATGGATATGTTCCACTGCATAAGTAAGGCCTCCAATCTGTGATTTTACAATTTCAGCATTTCCGATTAGTTGAGAGATCATCCCACGAAATTCTACCTGAGTTTTTCGGATCAAAATAAGAAGATCTGCACACTCTCCTACTTTTTCCAAATCTACATCAAACTTAAGTTTTCCCCGAATTAAATTTTCGAGATATCTTTTTGCGTGATTGTAAGCATTGGAATTAGTAGTAATCTTCCAATACCCGATTGCAGACAAAATGAAAAATAATCCAAAACCCATTCCATAAAACAAAGGACTTGAAAAAAAAGAAAAACTTGGATTTGAATCTTTTGAAAACAAAACTAACAAAATTCCACTAACAATCGTTTGTGTAATGAAAATCATCCGAGTCGATAACTTAGTCAATAAACCATTTTTCTTTGGTTTATATTTTCCAGAGTTGATTGTATTATATAATTCTTCTGCATTACGAATCTGGTTTCTTGTTGCTTTGGTTCGCACCGACATATAACCCACATGTTTTCCATCTTCATAGATGGGAGACACATTCGCATCGACCCAATAATAATCTCCCGATTTAGCGCGGTTTTTGACAACACCCACCCAAGAGTTTTCGGCCTTGATGGTATCCCATAAATCTTGGAAGGCAAGCTTAGGCATATCGGGATGACGGATGAGATTATGTGGTTCCCCTACCAGTTCCTCTTCTGAGTATCCACTGATTCGCATAAAATCTTCATTCACATAAGTGATGATTCCCTTTAGATCCGTTTTTGAAGTGATCGTTGTCTCTTCCGAAAATTCGATTTCTTTGTCTGTAACGGGCAGATTCTTGCGCATTCTTTCGTTATCACACGAAACCTAGAATCATCCAAGAACAAATTAGAATATTTCCAACCAAAGACCAAAAGTCATAATTTAGAATTCTCTCAAAGAAGTGGGACTTGGCTTGACATTGTATTCGTTTTGTCATAAGTTCTCTCGGGATTCAAGACCCAGAATTTGAGAAACCTATATTCGATGGATCAGGCAAAAACGTGAAACGAGAAACTCTCTTTTGGGATCTAACCCTAAAACTCGAAGCGTTTACCCATACGGTTCCTGTTCCCTTCGCGGTGTATTATGCCATCATCACTCAAAAAATGGAACCAGAACATTGGCAGATCTTCATTGCCCTTTGTTTGTTTTTTGCAACTGGGATTGGTCTACTGGGTACTTTTGTTCGATTCCTCCTTCTTAAATATGTCTATGCAAAAATTGAAAGGATACCCATTCCATCTTCAGGGATTTCTTCTTTGTCCCAAGAAGAAATCGATTATGCCAAGTCTGTCAAAATACTTCTTTTTCGATATCCCTTACTCGAAGCCATCATCATCGTAATACGTTGGTTATCTGGCGTAATCCCAATCAGTTTACTATTTTTTCATTTAGTGACTTATATGCCTTCCGTTGTCCGTTCTGCGATTTTTACGTTTCTAATGATCGCGCCAATTTCATTTGTGACTTATTATTTTATTTCAGAAAGTTGTATCCGTCGTTTATTTGATGTACCACAAATTAAAAATATAGAACTGCAAGAAAAAGACATTCCTAAGTTTAATTATTTCAAAAGAATTCTCGTTGCCTTTTTTAGTTTGGCGGCCCTTCCCTTTGTTATTTTTTCCTATATTCTCTATTCTCTCTCCATGGGAGAAATTGCAGTCGAAGAACCAATGATTCCAATTGTCACAGTTTCATTTATATTTATCGTTCCCTTGATTGTCTGTTCGTACGTGGTAGCCAAGTCCGTGAATGAAGGTTTAAACGAAACAAGTCGATCTTTAGGTGAACTTGCAAAAGGTAATTTTGATGTAATCGTCACAGCAAAGTCGAGCGATGATTTTGCTAAACAAGCTCTGTACCTCAACTCTGTGATTTCAAAACTAAAAGAGATGTATGAAGAGATTAAAAACCTAAACGAAGGATTGGAAGAAAAGGTTACCTTAAGAACCAATGAACTCAAGTTATCCTTACAAGACATTAGTAAACTAAAAATCCAACAAGATGGAGACTATTTTCTCACCTATCAGCTACTCAGTCCTCTTGCGGTCAAAAATGTATCTTCGAAACAGCTGGAAGTAGATCACTTAGTCCGACAAAAAAAAGTTTTCGAATATAAAGACAGAAGGTATGACATCGGAGGTGATATCAACATTTCTCATTCGATTACTTTACAAAAAAGAAAGTTTTTGCTTTTTGTAAATGCTGATGCGATGGGTAAGTCCATGCAAGGTGCTGGTGGTGCTCTTGTTTTTGGGGCTGTTTTTCAATCAATTGTCCAAAGGACAAAAACAGATCCTAACTACGAACAAATCAGACCTGAAGACTGGCTAAAATCTAGCCTTCAAGAAATGCATATGATCTTTGAAGCCTTTGATGGCACTATGCTTGTTTCTCTCACCATGGGTCTTTTAGAAGAGGATACCGGTAAGTTGTATTTTTTAAATGCAGAACACCCTCCCATCGTATTGTATAGAGAAGGGAAAGCAGAATACTTACAGGCAGATGTTTCCTACAGAAAACTCGGAACTTTGGGAGCAACACCCATCCAAAACATAAAAGAATTCCAACTCGAATCGGAAGATGTTCTCATCATTGGTTCCGATGGAAAGGACGACTTACTCCATTTAGATGAAACCGGCAAATGGGAAATCAATTCCGATGAACAGATGTTTTTAAAACTAGTCGAATCCACTCATGGCAATCTACTTGCTATCTCCAAACAAATTGAGTCCCTAGGACAGGTCATCGATGATATTTCTTTGATACGAATCTGCTATTTACCAACAAAAAACTCTGAAACCAAAACTTAAGTCGAGAAAAGGATACAAATTTCTGATCCCAGACTCACCCCATCCCCCGTCCAATACTTGAGTCCAGGGATGAACCAAACCAAATTAAAACTGCCCATAAAATTGGGATATGGGTCTGCAGAAACTGGCATAACAGCTGTTCAACTTTTTACACAAATTTATTTGCTAAAATTCTATACAGAGATTGTAGGATTGAACTCAAGTTTGGCAGGGATTGCCCTTGCCATTTCTGTCATTTGGGACGCAATCAGCGATCCTTTGATGGGAAGAATTTCTGACCACACCCATTCAAGATGGGGACGACGTAGACCCTACATTCTCCTTGGTGGAATTCTCTTATCAATCGCAGTTTTACTTCTATTTTCCCCTCCTCACCTTACCACTCAGTTTGGTAAGTTCGCCTATCTTTTGTCTGTATATCTTTTTGTAAATACAGCCATGACCATCATCTCGGTCCCACACATTGCTTTAGGTGGTGAACTTAGTTTTGAAAGGAATGAAAGGACATCCATTTTTGGATGGAGGTTGTTTTTTAGCAATATTGGAATGTTAGTGGGAATGATTGTACCGGCAGCCATATTACAATCTTTAGGTGATGAATCAAACCAAAACAATATCATCAGTTCTCGGATCATTGCCGGTGAAATTGTATCTTTCTTAATTTTACTTTCTTCTGTAATCAGTTTTTTAGTCACCCGAGGGAAAGACAATACAAGTGAAAAACCCAAAGAGGCATTACCTTTTTTTTCTTCTTTTGCCTCTGTATTAAAAAACAAAATGTTTTTAGTTTTACTCTTTGCCTTCGTCACCGCTGCCATCGGAAGGACATTCAACTCAGCCATTGCACTCTACTACTACGAGTATAGATTGGGGCTCAAAGAATCATTAGTTGTCATCAATATCCTACTTCCTTTTTTTCTAGTTCTCATCCTTTCGATTGGGTTTTGGGTTTGGATCGCCAAAAGAATTGGAAAAAAGATCCCCGCTTTTTTCGGAGTTTTTGGTTTAGGGGTTCTAACGGTGATCGCCTATCCACTTTTTCCTTATGGAGAACTAAGACCGCCGCTCATCGTTGCCTTTGTGGGTGGGATTTGTGCAGGTTCCATTCTCATCATGGACTCCCTCCTAACAGATGTTGTCGATTACGATGAATTGAAAACCGGAGAAAAAAGAGAAGGATTGTATTTTGGAATCTGGAAGATGGGAGTGAAGTTTTCCCAAGCCTTTGGAATTGCTCTCACAGGTTTTTTACTGGATATCATCGGATTTCAAAATGGGGCCACCGTCCAGTCCCCTGAAGTGGGATTTCGACTTGCAATGATTTTTGGCCCGGGAGTTGGATTCTTTTTTATTTTAGGTTCCCTTCTCTTTTTATTTTTTCCTCTAACCGACGAAAAACACATCCAAGTCCAAAGAATCTTATTGAAACGGAATACAAAAAGAAACAATGTATAAGGAAGAATTATTTATATGAAATCAGGCCGCAAAGTACAGTTCATTGCTTTTTTATTAATTTACTTCATCGTTCCTTTTTGTGCCTGTTTGTTCACATTGATTTTTGCGAACTATACAGCTTCGGCTTTTTTACCAACAAAGTTTCTCGGCCTCTTTGAAGCTACACAAGTCACAAAAGATATAACACTTGGTATTTTCACTTGGGCTCCTTTTCCCATCATCACTCTCATTTTGTTTGTGTACAGTCTACCCATTGCGAAATTTCTTTTTTCTTCCAAAGGTTGTAACTTTATCTCTGAAGAAAGAGCTCGTCACAGGATTGTTCATTCACCACTCACTATTAGTTTATTAGGATTTATTGGTTGGGAAATCTCAAACTTTTTAAGTGTTTGTCGGATTGATAACCTGTTTCCAGAAGCACCCCACCAAAGTATCATTACCGTTTCCATTTTGTTTGCATTTTGGGGATTATTTGCTTTTGCTTTTTCTTATGCCACAACAACATACTTAAACAAACTTCTTATCATCCCTTCTGTATTTCCAGAAGGGGGACTTGGTAAATACGCCCATGGAAAACAATTTTCCATCGTCACAAAACAATTTATTTTTTGGGCCGCATCCACACTTTTCCCAATTGTATTACTCATCTTTGGAATTTTACTACGAACCAACCAAAGTATTTTAAACCTCCACGACCTCGTTCACAATGATGTTCTCTTTGAAGTCATTGCCATCATGCTCTTTTTCTCATTTGCCTTTGCTATGTCGTTTGCATCCAGTTTACAACATCCACTCAACCAAATCGAAAAAGCCACAGAACTCATCAAAGAACAAAAGTTTGATACAAGGGTAAAAATCTTTAGTTCTGATGAATTGGGTTTACTTGGGGATGCAGTGAATGAGATGGCAGAAGGGCTTGCCGAAAGAGAAAGAATCAAAGATACCTTTGGCCGGATCGTAGATCCGAGAGTTAGGGACTATCTTTTGTCCAACGAACATAGTTTAGGTGGCAAAGTTGTAGAAGCCTCTATTTTGTTTTCAGACCTCAGAGACTTTACTACTCTTTCAGAAAAAAGAAAACCAGAAGAAGTACTGTATATTCTCAACCGTTACTTTCAAGAAATGAGTAATGCCATCGAAATGCATGGTGGCTTTATTAACAAATTCATTGGGGATGCCATCCTTGCGGTATTTGGAACTCCCATGCCGATGAATGACCATGCCGAACGTGCGTTTGCAACGGCCTTAGAGATGCAAAAAAACCTGGATGCCTTAAATACAAAATTTTTGTCAGAGGGACTTACGGAACTCAAGATGGGAATTGGAATCCACACAGGAAGCCTTCTTGTAGGAAATATCGGTTCCGCAAATCGTATGGAATTTACGGTCATTGGAGATACGGTCAATACTGCTTCACGAGTGGAAGGACTTTGTAAGGGGTTAAAGAAAAACCTCCTCCTCACAGAAAATACTTCCCTACTTTTACCAGAAGAGATCAGATCCAAACTCCAATCGGAAGGTGAATATGAATTAAAAGGTAGGGAGACCAAAGAGAAGATTTATTCCTATTCTTTAGGTGAATAAAATGGTTGAAGAGGATTCAAAAACAATCCAAAATGGAATTGGAATGAAGATAACGTTTGGTTTGGTATTTTTTAGTTTCTTGTTTGTTTCCTGTAACGAGATCAAACTAGTCAACACTCAGGACATCTTAGATCTTCTGGAAGGAGATGGGACACAAGGGGGATATTCCTCTTCAGATTCTTCTGACTCTTCTTCTAGATCATCCACTAACACCGGCAATTCGAACAATTTAAATCACTACGGACTGACGGATCGAGCCACCGGAACCAACACCTACGGTTCCACGGGTACCACAGTGGGAAACCCGCTCGGATATTAATTTTTTCCGCTATTTGATAAATTCAAAAAAATCGTCCATCATCGGTCGAAAACAAGACCTGATGGTGATTTTTGCTACCTTCTCATTTTTTGGTCCATAATTCAAAACAATGTCGTTCGGATCACGAATGAAGGAGAAAATTTTGTTCACTTGCATCTCGGCATGACCATCTCGAATTTTGACGATGTATTCGAATTCATGTTCATTGGCATCCACTTCCCCAATTCCATAGGGAACGTAACATTTAATGAGCCCAGTTCCTCGAAGTTCCCCAGTTTCTTGGTTTTCTAATTCTATTTTAGAAAGTTCTGGATCTAGTTTGTATTCCAACCATTGTTTTGCCTTTAGAAAACTTCGAGTTTTCTGGTAGGTTTTATGGTCCCGAGCGTCTTCCGTAGTTCTGAATTTAGAAGAAACAATCCAAAGTTTCAAACACATAGAGTTTTGAAATAAAAGGAAAAATGCAGATAATAAGATGATTCGTTTTGCCATCATTTCTATGCTTCCCTCTCGTCACCCGGCTCGCAAAACAAATCTTCACAAAGATGGAAAATTTTCTCTTTATTCGGGAGTACGGGGAAGCGCACTACATTCGGCGGCAATAAGGATGTGTTCTGGTTTGTTTTTTTGATCTTATGTCTCTTGGACTCGATTCTATCTCTCACCTTATTATTTTCGGAACTGCCCTCCCCCATTCTAGAGTGCTCAAATAAAAATTGGATTGAATTTGTCGGGGCATCACTTTCAATCTTGATCATGCCCGATTTTGATCGTATTGATCTTATGAATTATGCCATGTACGGAAATGATTTTGATCCCCAATGGGATGAGATCCGTGCATTTTTAAAAACGAATGTATCTGCTCAAAAAGAGTTGGAAGAGATTAAAAGAACCGTTCCCAGCCCTCATGTAGGAAAAAAACGTAGAGAAAATATAAATCCAAGTGATCCCAGGGAGTCCAATGGAGGCGGTGGAATGAGTCCCGAGCCACGGAACCAAATCGCAGACCCAGAGACCAAGTCTTGGTGGCAAAAAATCTTAGGAGAATGAAATGGAAAACACCGTAGACCAAATCAAAAAGAATGTTGAGAACATCAAAAAGTTTGTCACTCCGTTCTTTAATTTGGCAGTCAACACAACTGTCTACGGTTACCATAACATTGTACCCAATGGCAAACTCATCCTCACTTGCAATCATAGAAGTGATATGGATCCCTTTGTCATTGGATCGGTTTTTCCCCGGTTCATTTCCTGGATTGCTGCAGAGTACACGACGAGAATTCCTCTCTTCAAAGACTTAGTCGAAAAAACAGGAACCATTCCTATGGCCATCGATGGCAATATCTCCATGGCCAGTATCAAAAAGGTACAACAAGTGTTTAAGAATGGGGATGTTCTGGGAATCTTTCCAGAAGGCCATGACTATATGGTGCAAAACGATTTTTCCGCACCCCTAGCCAACTTCCATTCTGGATTTGCCGCCTTTAGCCTTCGGAACAAAGTGGATATCCTTCCTACTGTCATCATTCCTGACGAAGAAACAGTCACCGACTATCCCATTCCTCCACTAGTGCGCGCCTTTATGGGAATGCCCAAAGAGGTTTGTGATATCAAACGCAGAGTGGTTTACAAAAAAATCAATGTGGTATTTGGGGAAGTGATTAAGTATGAAAACTACGCCCACCTACCGCTTGACAAGGGTATGGTGGAAGTTTCTAACGAAACCAAACGCAGAATGGGTGAATTACAAAAAGTAGATTATTTAAAAAAATAATCGAAATTATCAGGTTTATCCGACTTCAAGTCTTGGAAGAAATCGGTAAACCTTCATTCGTTGGTAGTGATCAAGAAAAACGACTCAAAAACTCGTCTGTCGATTGTTTGACCGTTTCCTTAGGTTAAATTTCCACTTCTCCTGAGAATACTTCTTTAGCCGGTCCAGTCATCATCACAGATCCATTTTCTTTCCATTCCACATGGAGAGTCCCGCCACGTAGATCGATCTTTACCGATCGTCCGGTTTTTCCATTTAAGATAGAAGCAACTGTCACAGCACAAGCTCCTGTACCGCAGGCCAAGGTTTCCCCAGTTCCTCTCTCCCAAGTTCTTTGGTAAAGATGGTCTTTTCCTCTGACAGAGACAAATTCCACATTCACTCTTCTTGGAAATAAGGGATGGTTTTCAATGATTGGTCCAATTTCGCGAACCGGAAAGGCATCCGCATCATCTACATAAATCACACAATGAGGATTCCCCATACTAACGGCCGTAAAGTGATATTTCTTTCCTTGGACTTCAATCTCTTGGTTGATGACGGGTTCCTCTCCCGGCCAAACGATAGGCACAAGTGTTGGTTTAAGAATGGGTTCACCCATATCCACGGTAACCATTTCTACTTTGCCAGAGTTTCCGGTTTTTAAATCGAGAGTGAGGACACCCTTTCCTGTTTCGATTGTTGGTTTTTGGTTTTTAGTAAGGCCGTGGTCAAAAACAAATTTTCCAACACAACGAACTCCATTCCCACACATCTCGGAAGAACTTCCATCGGCATTGTACATATCCATTTGGAATTCGCCTGTTTTTGAATTACGAATAAAAATCACCCCATCACCGCCGATTCCAAAGTTACGATCGGATAGTTTTTGGATTTGTTCCGAACTTAAGCGAATATCGTTTTTAGTTGCGTCGATATACACATAGTCATTTCCAATTCCTTCCATTTTGGTGAAGTTGATTTTCATTGGTTCCTCTCTTGTCTCACCCCATGATTTTTTTGCCATAGCTATTGGCAAGCCAGATCAAGGTTTTTGGTTTGACCCTTGCCCTCAGTGGTTAGACTGACCCACAGACCATGAAATCTTGTATCCTTTGCCAATCTTCCGAGTCCAAATCCGTATTCAATGAAAATGGAACCCCCATTTTAGAATGTAAAAACTGTGGACATGTATATTCCTCTTATGAACAAGAAGAACATTACGAAGGTTATTGGGACGGGGCAGAACAAACTTATGATTTAAAATGGTGGGATGATGCACACCGTGCTGTGTATTCCGATTTTATTTCTACTTACTTAAAATCAGACAAAGGAAACCTTTTGGATGTAGGATGTGGACTGGGTTTTTTTGTGAAAGCGGTGCTAACGAAAAAACCAGGTTGGTCTGCGGTTGGGTATGAGATTTCAAAACAAGCAGTCAAATTTGCCAACGAACAAAATGGAATGAAAACTGTTTATGCCGGTCTTGTGCAGGATTCCAAACTACCCAAAGAAAGTTTTGATATCATCACTTTATGGGATGTGATCGAACACATACCCAAACCACATTCTCTACTTACTTATCTACATGGACTACTCAAACCCGGTGGAATTCTTTTTTTACAAACTCCTAACTTCCCGATCCAACTAGCCAAAGCCAATCTAAAGGTAAAACTAAAAGGAATGAAGGAAGGAGTTCACTACTTAGAAGTCAAAGACCATGTGAACAATTACAAAATGCATACTCTGGCGGAGCTTGGAAAACAATGTGGATTTAAAGATCCAAAATACAAAGTGCTGATGCCCATTCTTTCTGTATCTGGAAGCAAAAGTAAACTCGCCGTTTATTTTAAGTTAGGTTATTATTATCTAACAAAACTCATTTTTGCAATTAGTTTTGGAACCATTAATTGGAATAATACTTTATTTCTTACGCTTCGAAAGCCATAATTCAGCAAAGTCAAGTGCGGTCATCGTACTCGGCGCCTTCCATATCGCGCTTGAGGATTCAAACGGATATTCCTTCACCTCGGAACCATCAGCCCACATGTCAGGAATGTGAATGCTAACAATTCCATGTCGGTTGGCACCGAGAATGTCATCATCCCAATTGTCCCCAAGTAAAATACAATCCTCTGGATTTTCCTTTGCCTGTTCCAAAACATAAGAAAAATATTTTGTATCAGGTTTTTCAAATCCCACTTCTTCTGATGTGATGAGCGTAAAACGGAAGTCATCTGGTAAAAAAGCAGATATTTTTAATAATTGCGTTCGTAAAGTTTCATTGGTGGTTAAAAAAACTGGAAACTGATTGGATAAGGTTACAAGTTTAGGAAATAACTTTGTTTGGTAAGATTCTTTTTTAGATTCATTTTTTAGGAAATTGGTAAAATGGAAATGGTATCTTTCTTCCATCCATAATAAATCAACAATGTCTTTGGTTTGAAATCCGTTCGTCAATTTTGAGTCAGTATCACTAGAATGATTATTTACGGCGGTATTATTTTTCACTTCATCCAACATCAATTTAAAACACAAGAGTCGCAACCGATTGGAACTATGACCCATGAGTTGGTTTTTTACCTTTTTTCTAGCAGATTCGTATAAGAGAAAAAAGTCTCCACCTAACTCTCGCTCCTTCCAATCTTTAGCACATTCTGTGATGGCAAATTCATATGCCGGTTTCGATGGTAAAAGGGTATTGTCCAAATCCAAAAACAAAGCCATATCAGAAAAGAAAACCGGGGGAAGTCATTCTGTCAACGGTTTGGTTGGAATAATTACTTGTATCGAATCTTTGTTCCACTAAAATAGCGGCATGATTTCTCTCTCCTCAATTCTGGCATTTTTGTTTATGATCCTTGGGTTAGTTTTATCCATTTATGGAGTTTGGACTTGGCCCGATCCTATGTATGAAAAATCTCTAGGTTGGAATCTAAATCTAATTTGGGGAGGAGTTGTTTTTTTGGTGGGGATTTTGTTTGGGATTGGGAACCGGATTTCTGCCCGATTCCCCAAAGAACCAAACCTTTAAACAGCGACTCTTTCTAAAACAAGAGAGAGAAAAGGAATGAAGGCATCGAGTAATTCTGGAAGTTCATATTCCAAAATATCGCCCGCATAAACAATATCATTTTTTTCCATCGCAGAAGCAATGTTAGAGAGGGTTTCATTCAGTTGTCCAATCACATCGGAGAGTTTTTTCTCTTCCACCGAAAGGGATTGCCAATCAAGTTCAGAATGACGAGTTTGAACGGCTACAAGAGCCGACATAAGGCCTGTTAGTCTTCCCACCGCATCATTTAAAATCTCAGAAGCCAAATGATCTTTTCCTGATTGGAAGTTTTCATTTACCAACATAAAATCTTTGATGATTTTTGCTTTATCATCCACAAAACGCGTAATGATTTCAATGAGTTCACTTTCCTCCATACGCATCACAGCAAGTCTAGTGCTAAGATCCATTAAGAAAAGTTTTACATCACGAAGGTCTTCCAAAAAGGTTTCGATGGTTTTTGTGGAATCCAAAACTTCGGATCCATTTTGTAAGGATTCCAAAATCTCTTCTACGTTTTTTCCTTTCCCCATTGGTTGGATGAGGTTTAGGTTTAAATTCAGAATTTTAGTGGTGGTGCGAATCATGGAAATGATCCATGGGATTCCTTCTTTTAAATCTTCAGTTTCTTTTTCCGTTAAAGAATCACGACCAACAAGTGTGGAACCTACTTTATCTACGTAATTATCCACTTCCCAGAGGCTATCTTCCACAACATCCAATTCTTCACCTACAAATAGATCCAAACGTTCTGTTTCTTCAACGCCAACTGTATTTAAATCCGAACGGTTGAACTCTTTGCCATTCACAGTGAAATGACGAAGATACTTTCCATTGGATTCAATCCATTTTTGAATTTCATCAAGCACTTGGCCGAGGTTAGTTTCGCCATCTAATTTAGTATCTAGTTGTTGTTCGTTGATATAAATATTCATCATTCCCCACCATTACCTCTAAACATATTATTCTGCAAATAGTTCCCAACTGATTTGTTTTTCCCCACACCTTGTTCCATGTAGAGAAACCTTTGTTTCAGTTTGGCCTCAAAACTAATGAGATGAGACTCATGTTCTTTGATTTTTTTATTATTTCCTGCGACACTTTCTTCCAGAAGTTTCACTTTGCTTGTGACAATTCCAGAAGCATATTGGTTATATGGTTTTAGGATTTCGAGTAGTCGAATTCCTACCCCTTCTTCCATCTTCGCATCGTTATTTGGGTCAGAAGCAAATAAATCACGAACACCATCTGGATTTTCCGAAAGAACAGCAATGAGTCGCTCCTGGTCAATTTGCAAAAGACCATCTTGGATTTTTTCCCAGTTGGAGCCCACAGCACCGGTAGAAATTCCAATATCAGTGAGCACTCTAAATCCGTTTTCTTTTGTTGCCGGATAATACGAGTTTGCTGTTGTTTTCAAAGAGGCAATGAGTCTTAAAATTGCGTTTTCACCGGCAAGGATTCCGGATTTAGATTTATTGTCCCAGAAATCGCGTGAGATATCCGCAGACTTAGAATCATCACTTTCTTTTTTATCAGAAATTTTTCCGTTCTTTTCAACGGATGTAACTTCCTTCGAAAACTTCATAAGTTCATTATAAGCATCCACCCATTCTTTGATGAGAAGAGATCCTTTGGCATGATCCACATGGATTTTTAAAGTGACAGGTTTTTCAGTCACCTTATGCACATTAAAGGAAATTCCTTCTAAAACATCGGCAATGGAATCGTTTGTCTCACGAGTGATTTCCACACCGTCAATTTTGATTTTGAGATCTTTGCCTTCTTGTAATACTTTCAGTGGTTCTGCAGTTCCTGGAGCAGGTGGAGTCACAAGAGTGACTGATTTAATAAGAACAGGAGTTGTCGCAGCATTTGACAGGATAATTGTTGTTAGGTTTTTATCAGAAGCATAATCTCCGGCAGGGAAAATGTATTTGGATTCTGTTTTGGTAATAGGAAGGAATTTGTTTCGCACACTGCCTTCCTTTTCAAAACCAATTCCAAGCTCCATCACCGCTGGAGCTTCTCCTAAAATTTCAACTTCAACAAAGGCTCTCTCTTTGATTTCTGTGACGGCAATTGGAACCGCAAAAGCAGTGTCTGGTTTGATCGAAATTCCTTCTTCTGTTTGAACCAACTTCTCAGTTTCTGTCTCCGATTTTTTAAACTTAGTCGGTTCCCAGACTTTGGATTTGAGAGTATCCAGGGATAATAATTGTTTTGTGTCTTCTGAGGTAGCTTGATTCTCACCCACAAGACCTGCCAGTTTCAAAATCCCATTTGGATCAGAAAACTGGAGTTCGTTTTTCTTTCCTGTTTTTACGGAAGTGACTGTAAGGATGGAAGAATCTTTGTCAATTTTGATGATAGAAGTTTCGGCAAGACCACCAGCCATGTTTTTGATAGCGTTTGTAAGTTCAGAAAGTCCCCCACCAGGGAAAGTGACGGTTTCTTTGGACTTTCCAGAATAAATCGTAAAACTACCTTCTGGGATCCGAATGTCTGTATCGACCGCAACACCAGATAACTGATGTTTGCTTGCCATTTCTGTAATTTCTAAAGCCCGGTTTCCGGACTTGGCTGCACGAGAAGCCTCACCAGTAATTACCCCTTCTTCCGAAGAAGAGACCGATTTGGTAGCGAAGGGAGCCGTAAAGGAAACAAGGGCACGGCTTTTCGTTTGGAGGTTTGTGGTTAAGTTTTTGACCTCACCCCAAATTTGGACCTGAGCCTTGGAATATTCATTTTCCGTTTCCCACCGTTTGATGGGTCGGCGTTCCAGTTCGACCAGTTTTTTAACGATATCGTTTGTATTTTGACCGGTCATCAAACCCGGCATGGTATATGCTGGCATATCGTCTCAAATTCCTCTGAATCTAATGTCGTCGAATTCTACAAAAGGATTAGGAATTTACAGAATTTTTTCCTTCCCAAATCCTAGAATTATGACCGCTAGCCCTACAGAAAAAATAGAACTGGGGAACCAAAATATCTTCTTCGACCGTGAACTTTCCTGGGTCGACTTCAACCATCGTGTTCTGGAGGAGTCCTTTGACAAAGAGAACCCTCTTCTCGAACGCCTTAAATTTCTTTGTATCACAGAATCCAATTTAGACGAGTTTTTTATGG
The DNA here is from genome assembly GCF_002812125.1 of Leptospira brenneri. Taxonomy (NCBI): domain Bacteria; kingdom Pseudomonadati; phylum Spirochaetota; class Leptospiria; order Leptospirales; family Leptospiraceae; genus Leptospira; species Leptospira brenneri. The sequence continues at coordinate 443,858 of NZ_NPDQ01000002.1, read as the reverse complement.
TCCGCGTGGCCGGACTTTTGAACCTAAAAAATGCAGGAATCGAAGAACGAAGCCTCAATGGAAAACGAACTTCCGAAACCATTGCCGAACTTTATTCCAAAGTGGGACAGTTTGTCAAAAGGCAATACGAATCCTTAGACGAGATCCTAATTGAACTAAAAGAAAACAAAATTGTTGTGGTGCAAGATCCAAGCGAACTTGCTGGGGATGACATCCAGTTTGTAAAAAACTATTACAAAAGGGAAGTGTCTTCTATCTTAACTCCACTTGCCATCGATCCATCACACCCTTTTCCTCACATTCTCAACCGAACTTTAAATCTTGGAATCACCCTATATTCGGATGATGATAAAAACAAAGCAAAAGAACTTTTTGCCATCGTTCAGGTGCCAAGCGTTCTCCCTCGTTTTTTACAATTACCTCCTAATAAAGAAACGGATGTTAGAAGATACTTCCCATTAGAAGAAATCATCAAACTTCATTTAGGTGACCTTTTTTACGGAATGAATGTAAAACAAATCCATACATTCAAAATTGTTCGTGATGCTGATATCTCCATCAACGAAGAACAAAATATTGGTGACCTTCTCACCACCATGAAAAACGAACTAAAAAATAGGATGTGGGGAGATGCCGTTCGATTGGATGTTCATTCCGGTGCCGGCCATATCAAAGAACTATTACGAGGGCTTTTAGAACTAGAAGAATACCAAGTAATGGAAATACCCACCTTACTTAGTTTAAACGATATGATGTTTTTCCAAGGTTTGGAAAAAACAAGCCACTTAAAGTATTCTTATCCTGTTCCGAAGTCTGGATTTGCTGCTAAAAAAAGTGAATCTATCTTTTCTGAAATTCGAAAAAATGATCACCTCCTCCACCACCCTTACGAAAGTTTTAAATCCATCGAGGATATGTTAAAGATTGCAAGCCAAGACCCAAAGGTTCTTGCGATCAAGATGACTTTGTACAGAACCTCTGGAGACTCACCCATCATCCAATACTTAGGGGAAGCTGCCGAAAACGGAAAACAGGTAACGGTTCTCGTTGAACTCAAAGCCAGGTTTGATGAAGAAAGAAATATCCGTTGGGCAAAAAAACTAGAAGATAGTGGTGTTCACGTTGTTTATGGTGTGGTTGGACTTAAAATTCATTGTAAGATGTTACTCATTGTACGTAGAGAAGATGATAAATTAAATCGTTACGTTCACTTGGGAACAGGAAACTACAACTCTACCACAGCTAGATTTTATACTGATTTAAGTTTATTCACTGCAAACCCGGAGATTACAGAAGATGTAGCGATTCTTTTTAATACCATCACTAGTTCTGGAAAGATGCCAAGACTTTCCAAAATTTATGCAGCTCCTACTTTTCTAAAAGAAGAGTTTCTCCACCTCATCCAAAGAGAAACAGACAATGCAAAGAACGGAAAACAAGCACGTGTGATTTTTAAAATGAATTCCCTTGTGGATCCCGATGTGATTCTAAAACTCTATGAGGCTTCACAAGCGGGCGTTAAAATCGACTTAATCATCCGAGGAATTTGTTGTCTTCGACCTGGAATTCCAGGGGTTTCTGATCGCATCAGCGTTCGTTCCATTGTGGGTAGGTATTTAGAACATTCTAGGATTTATAGTTTTGAAAATGGCGGGAAACCAGAAGTGTATTTAGCTTCTGCTGATTGTATGCCAAGAAATTTTCTTCGCCGAATCGAAGTTATGTTCCCAATCTTACAGGATAAACATAAAAAAAGAATCGCTAAAATTTTAGAACTTCTCCTTCGGGACAACACCCAAGCAAGAGCTCTCGAATCTGATGGATCTTACACACGATTGACACCAGGAGATGATGACCCAGCTGTAAACTCTCAGATCGATATGGCGGATATTTAAAGGAAAATTAATGGATTTTACAAAAACAAAAAACGAATTAAGCCAACTGATTGGCGAAAAAAAAGTCATACTAAAAAACGACGGGACTATGGATGAATCTTTGTTCAATTCGTATGGAACCGATCGAACAAAAGTTTATCCTCCCAATTATCAAGTCCTTGTATTTCCAGAATCTACCGAAGACGTAGCTGCCACCATCGCTTATGCTTATCAAAATGAAATTGCGGTAGTACCTTCCGGGGGACGAACCGGTTATGCCGGTGGTGCCGTTGCCAAAAATGGCGAAATTGTGATTTCCTTATCCAAAATGAATCAAGTGGTAGACTTTGATCCTTTCCTTGGCACCTTACACGTACAAGCTGGTATGATCACAAAAAATCTACACAAAGAAGCGGAAGAACGTGGATTTTATTTTCCCGTAGATTTTGCGGCCACTGGGTCCAGTCATATCGGCGGAAACATTGCAACAAATGCCGGTGGTGTTCGGGTGGTTCACTATGGACTGATTCGGGACTGGGTGCTTGGTCTTACTGTAGTCAATGGGAAGGGTGAAGTTTACCGATTTAATGGTGAAATCCTAAAAAACAATACAGGATATGACCTCAAACACTTGTTTATTGGTTCAGAAGGAACTCTAGGAATCATTACTGAGGCCGTTGTCAAACTCACAAAACCACCAAAAGACATTCGTGTGATTTTCCTTGCCGTACCCGAATATAAAAACATCTTAGAAATTTTCAGAGAAACACATAACTTTGATTTACCTCTACTTGCTTTTGAATTTTTGACAGACTATTGTTTGAACAAAGTGAAAGAACATTTAGGAGTTCCCGATCCTTTCCAAGCACCTAGCAAATATTATGTGCTAATGGAATTTGAAGTAACAGGCGAAAAAGACGAAGAAAAACTCTATTCCATTTTAGAATCCATCACCGAAAAAGAACTGATCACCGATGGTTCGATTGCACAGAACTCACGACAAAACGAAACCTTCTGGAAATACCGAGAAGGAATTTCCGAATCCTTATCTCTTGCTTATACAGTTCATAAAAATGATATCTCACTCCCTCTCCGCAATATGGAAGCTTTTTTGGATGAGATGAGTTCCCTATTAAACCAGAAATACCAAGGGTTTCATATCGCCCTTTTTGGACATATCGGAGACGGAAACCTGCATTTAAATATCGTAAAACCCAAAGATCTAACGGACGCAGACTTCTTTTCTCAATGCAAACAAGTAGATCCAGAAATGTTCACCCTCATCCAAAAGTTCAAAGGGTCCATTTCTGCAGAACATGGGATTGGACTTCTCAAGAAAGATTACTTAAATTTCTCCCGGTCTCAGTCGGAAATTGACACGATGCGAGCCATCAAATTGGCATTTGACCCCAAAGGGATCCTAAACCCGGGCAAAGTGCTCTAAATCCAAACAAGGGCAGGTCTCTCAGAACAATCTGGTCGATCTGCCTAATTTATAGGCATACTCCAAAAAAAATGCTAGATTTTAATCAGGAGCCGTCTATACTGTAATTATGTTCAGGAAAGTGATAAAAATATTTGGGATTTCCCTTCTCACACTCTCTCTGGGCAGTGCTTTTCTTTCAGAAGAAAACGTTCTCGTTCGTACTCGTGGTGCCAAGTCCAGTCGATTGGGCAGCAAAAGCCAAGTCACGGGCTCACTTTCAAGTGCGATTAACAGATCTTCTTCTGAGGAATCCTCTGGTACAAAAGATTTAGAAGATGTGCTTACATCAAATGTAAAGGGTCAGTCTGTTTTTTTGGTCTCACCCCTAACACATAACAAAAATCTTCATACTTCCTTTATTTCAGGGCTTTTAGCCTCTCGTTACCTGAGTTTACCTCCACCCGTTTAACTCCTCTCTATCTCTTTAAACCTGTGTCCCGTGAGGGACACAGGATGTTTTTATATATCCATAACATTTTTTACGATTTGTTTCTCATTTGCCAAAGACTCTTAGCGACTGCTCCGGGGATTTCCTGACTCTGGGCAGTCTTTTTTTTAGATCCTATTTCGTCCTATATACCATATCATATTCAATTTGATCAATGTTTGAGTTACCTTTAAACTGTTAGAAGTATTTTAGAATTGAGTACATAGATCCAAATGAATGAGTGGACATTATGACGGCAAATTGGTCGGCAAAACTGATAGCATTTTTCCTAACGATAACCATTGGTTTCCCGTTGGACGGTATGTCAGACGCGGTTTCAGAATCTTTAGAAGCCAATATCCACCAGATCAAGAAATCGATTTCAGCCTCACTAGAAACTCCAGAAGATACATCCATTGATGATCCAAGAATCTCAGCTATTGATGATTCTGCGACCATCAGTCGTTCCAGAGCGGACTTTTTAGATTTTTTTAATGAAAGCAAATCTGATTTGTTATCAGCATTTATGTTGGTTTCGTTCGTTGATTTGATTTCTGATGGAATTTTTGTATCTAATTTACTCTCTTCTCTTCTCTTAAATATTCCTCCCCCAGTGTTTTTCGTTTAGTATATTTCAGCATTCGCTGAATCCAGAAGTATACCTATAACTTCTAGATAGTGGTATACCTATGTTTTCTTTTTTTTCTTAAATTTTGTATGTTTGGTAATTTATGAGTTTTTACAATAGAATTGGTATCTACCTCTTTCTTGTATTCTCTACCTCCTATTTATGGGGAGAAGATAGAGTCGCACAAGCAAGTGAAGCCCTGAAAAGGCAACTTTCAGATGAAAATCCAAGAACTTCTTTGGGTTCGAGTCTCTATCCCGATGACCAAAGGTTAACTCGAGAGATTGATTTAGAGTCTGCCGAAAGTTTGCTCTGGAAAAATAACCTTCTACTCATTGCTTCCCGTTTCCAAGTGGATGTAAAGAAAGCCGGAATTTTACAAGCAGGTCTCTATGCGAACCCAAATGTTTTTATTGACCAAAGTATCTTTGCTGAACCCACACAAAGATATTTTGATACAACAAGATCAGGGCAATCGGTCATCCAAGTTCAACAAGTGTTCCTACTCGGAGGAAAAATTGACAAACGCGTAAAAGTTGCTGAGTTAAACGCAAAGATTTCAGAACAAGAGTTTTATGATCTTGCTAGAGCAGTCATTACCAAACTAAGAAGAACTTTTTACACAATATATTTCTATAAGAAGGCGGTAGTATTTTACGATCAAAGTATTGCTTCCATTGAAAAAACAGTCGAGTCTTCGGAACTTGCATACAAAAGACGAGCCCTCCTCCAAGCCGAACATTTACGATTAAAAGCCCTTTTGTTTTTCTTAAAAAAGGAAAGAGAAGATTTAGCCATCAAGGTCTATGAAAAAGAAGCGGATCTCAAAGTTCTCTTAAATGATGATCTATATCGTAATGCCCAAGTTGAGTTCAATCCTAAAGTCAATGAAACGCAATTAGATTTACTCGTGCCAAACCAATTGCGACTAGAAGACCTAGTCGAAATCGCACGAGAAAATCGACCTGATCTAAAGAAATCCCTACAAACCTTACGATATGAAGAAGCTAACTTAGACCTTCAACATGCGAATGCTATACCTGATTTATCGTTTGGGCCAATGTACAATCGTGGTGGAACTGCTTTCCAAAATTATTGGGGAATCACAGCGCAGCTAAACGTTCCCCTTTTTGATAGAAATCAAGGGAATATTCAAGCAGCTGAAAAAGCCATACTTGTAAGGAAACAAGAGTTAAAGAACAACATTCTCGAAGTAGAAAACGAAGTAGCAGTAGCTTACCAAGCTGCAAGAATCAAGGATGCACTATATAAGCGGTTCATGAACGCCTATATAAAAGATTATGGAAGTTTATCTTTGGATATGATTATGAGTTATGAAAAGAAATACATAACGATCTTAGAATTTGCCGACTTCTTCGAAACTTACCGTTCGAGTATAGTGGAGATGTTAAAACTCCAAACAGATCGAATGGAAGCTATTGAAAATGTAAACTATGCCGTGGGAAAAGGAATCTTTATCCCTAAATCTGAAAACCAAACTAATCCGAAATCCGAGGAATAAAATGTTAATCACTTTAAAATCTTTAAACCAAAAAGCAAAAATCCTCCTGCTTTCAGGAGTATTTCTTGTAGTTGCTGCAGTCCTATTTATGATTTTTTCAAAACCAGCAAAACAAGTTCATAAACATCCAGAAAAAGCGGAAGTTTTTGATGGTGGCCTTCGAATCGTCTTCAAACCGAACAGCCCAGGACTTGAGATTGTTAAATCAACTGCTATTGGCGGCGGTGGAGAATTTGTTAGTTTAGAGGCACCAGCAAGACTAATTGCTTCGACTTCACCTTCTGTAAGTAATGGTGCACGAATCATTCTCTTCGAATCTGCTGAGTTAAATGATCTTTATGTAGGATATGTTCATGCAAAAAACAAACTGCATCGATCAAATAAAAACCTAAGCCGGATCAAAGATATGTTTGTTCACCGAGTTGCAACTGAAAAAGACCTAGTCGAATCAGAAACAGATTCAGGAAACGATGCAGCAGAACTCGCAGAATTTGAAGGTAAACTCCGAGCACAAGGATTAAACCCAAGTGAATTAAGTACAGCAGGAAGTTTAAAAGCATGGATCATCACAGATGTTCCTGAATCTCAAATTTCTACCTTACGCAAAGGGAAAAAAGTGAAAGTAGTTTTTGCCTCTTTTCCTGATGAAGAGTTTATCGGAACAGCAGAAGCTATCGGAGATAACGTAGACCCACTCACCAGAACTGCAAAAATGAGAATTATTGTGGTGAACGACAAATATCGATTAAAACCAGGTATGTTTGGAGTTGTAAAATTCCCAGAGCAAACAGGTGGAGACAGCGTGGTTCTTCCTTACACTGCCATTGTAACCGTTGAAGGGAAAAATTACGTTTTTGTTGAAGAGGAGCCACTCACTTTCAAAAGAAGAGAAGTGGTCTTAGGTATCTCTACAAAAGAAAGAGTCAATATCATTCAAGGACTGAATCCTGGAGAGAAAATAGCCATCCAAGGCTCTATTCTCTTAAAAGGCCTAAGTTTTGGTTTTTAATATGAAAAAACTTATCCTTTTACTAATTATATTATTTTTAGTAGGGTCCTCATTGTCTGCCCAATCCTCACCTTATCCAAAGGACATGGAAGGAAAAGAACTCCAACCAGAATGGACCCCAACTAAGTCCGATCAGTCGGCATTTGGTGAAGATGAAAAACTGAAAGCAGATAGTTTAGATGCCAAAAGACTCCCTAAATCTACAAATTTCTGGGTTTACGGTGCTTCCATCGGTTCTCCTGGAAGTATTAACTTTAATCTCGGTTACTATTTTAAAGACGTCGTATTACGAGGTTCAGGTGGTGCTTGGGGACCACATTGGTATGGTGGTCAAGTAGACCTAGGTTATACTTTTTGGAAAACACCTGTGATTGCTCATAGTATTTCCATCGTTGGCGGATATTTTGAAGTGAATCCATTTGCACCAGAAGTTGGGCGTGGTGGACAATCTTCTTATCCAACTGGAGTTAACATTCCTGGATACAACCGAAGGGACCCTTCCGAAACAGATTTACTCATCAGATCCTACGTAAACTCCATTGATAGTAATGTTGGAGCTTATTTAGAATATGAAAGTCGAGAAAGACAACGGGTACATTTATCCCAACGATACATCGGTCTTACTTACGACTTCCTACTTGGAAATTTCTTTTTACAAGTAGGTGGTGGGGTTGGACAAGGCGACTATAGAAACCCACAATTATTACTACAGATGGGTTACCTCTTCAATACGAGGGAATATCATGATTAAAGATTTTATTGAAATAGCTCTTAAGAACCGTATTTCAACACTGATTGCAGCCGCGGTTGCAATTCTTTTCGGAACATGGGCATGGATTGATATCCGCAAAGAAGCATATTCAGATATTGCAGATACGCAGGTTCGACTCATTGCAAAATTTCCAGGGAAAGCCGCTGTAGAAGTTGAAGAACGTGTTACCCTTCCCATTGAGCGGGTGTTAAATGCAATTCCCAAAGTTGCGGTACGACGATCAAGAACAATTAACGGACTCGTTGTATTCCAATTCGTTTTTGAAGATGGCACAGATGATTATTTTGCTCGTATGCGACTTATGGAACGAGTTGCCGATGCAGATATCCCAGAAGATGTACAACCGGCACTTGGGCCGATGAGTTCACCTGTTGGTGAAATTTATCGTTATGTCGTTGAATCTTCAGAAAACCATACGCCAATGGAACTTCGAACTATACAAGACTGGATTGTAATGCCAAAGATGTTACAAATTCCAGGGATAGCTGATGTTGTAACATTCGGTGGTCTTCCTAAGCAATACCATGTAGTTACATCGCCTGATAAGTTAATTCGATATAAATTAACCATTGGCGATGTCATTAAAGCAATTCAAGAAAACAACCTAAACACAGGTGGTAACTTACTTTTACAAGGGGAACAAGGATTCCCAATCCGTTCTCTTGGAGCCATTAGAGATCCGAAACACATTGAAAACATCGTTGTGAAAACCGTAAACGGGGTTCCTGTCTTTATTAGAGATTTAGGTTCTGTCGAAATTTCACACCCCATCCCCAGCGGTGTTTTGGGATATACCATTCAAAACGAAGAAGAAGGTCTGATTGATGTTGACTCATCGGTTCAAGGTTTGGTGGCAATGCGTCGTTGGGGAGATCCTAACGAGATGGGAGAAAGAATTAGTGCTAAGGTAAAAGAGATCAACGAAAACTATTTACCAAAAGGTGTTCAACTCAGAAATACTTACGACCGAACAGACTTAGTAAACTATACCCTGCGAACCATTGGTAAAACATTAGTAGAAGGTGTTGTTGTAGTTAGCTTAGTATTGATTTTCTTTATTGGAAGTGTACGTGCATCTCTTGTGGTTGTTGCTACGATTCCATTTGCCATGTTGTTTGCATTTTTACTGATGAATATGACTGGAATTCCAGCAAGTTTACTTTCGTTAGGTGCAATTGACTTTGGTATTATTGTGGATGGTGCTGTGATCATGGTAGAAAATATCATGCGACGGTATCGGGATGCAACACCAGAGGAAAAATCCCATGGAATTTTAGCATTTACTAGAGATGCGGCTTCTGAGGTCGGAACAGAAATTCTATTCTCCATTCTGATCATTATTTTAGCTTATCTACCGATTTTCTCTTTCGAAAGAATTGAAGGCCGTTTATTCAAACCAATGGCTTTTACGATTTCATTCGCTATTTTAGGTGCGTTGATTTTTGCGATGGCTGTCATTCCAGTCCTCATGTCAATTATCTACAAAACATACTTTGAATCAAAAAATCCTGGGCCGATAGAATGGCATAACCCAGTCTATGATTGGATCGAAGCTCGATACAAACGAATCATTGAGTTCATTGTTAACCGCTCTAAAAAAGCAGTAAAATACACTTTCAGTGTCGTCACTGTTTTCCTTGCTATAGGGATGTTCTCTCTTGGAACAGAATTTCTCCCTGAGATGGACGAAGGTGGATTCAACATTCGTATCTTCTTTCCTGTTGGGATCTCACTTCCCGAAGCAAGAAAGTTTATGCCTAAAATTAGGCAAACCATTTATAAAAATGAACAAGTCAGCGTAGTATTGTCTCAGTTGGGACGTAATGATGATGGTACTGACCCGCTACCACCTAACCGACTCGAAGTTTTAATTGGTTTGAAAGACTATAATAAATGGAAAGAGAACATCACCAAACAAGAGCTACTATTTCGAATGAGAAACGATTTAGAGGCAACACTTCCTGGGGCTAGAGTTAGTTTTTCTCAGCCGATTATGGATAACCTTTCCGAAGCAATTATGGGAACCATTGCGGATTTAGCAGTTTTCGTTTCAGGTAACGATCTAAAGATCATGCGTGGAATCGGTAACGAAGTCCTGGAAGAAATCAAAGAAATGAAAGGTGCGAGCGAATTCGGTATTGAACAAGAGGCCGAAAGTCCGCAGTTAACCATTAGTATCAATCGAGAAGCTGCTGCACGTTTCGGAATCAATGTGATTGATATCCAACAAATGATTGAAGCTGCCATCGGTATGCAACGAATCAGTACTCTATACGAAGGTCCTTCAGACAATCCTCCCAAAACCCCTGCAAGATTTGGAATTGTTGTTAGATTTTCAAAAGATTACCGTGCTTCCAAACAAGCTATCGAAAACATGCCAATCATTTCTCCAAAAGGGGAAAGGATACCATTGTCCCAGTTAGCTGAGATTGAAGTTGTGGATGGACCAACGATGATCTTTCGACAAGAAGGACGCCGAGTTGTTACCGTTCGAACGAATATTCGTGGTCGTGACCAAGGTGGATTTGTTTCTGAACTCCAAAAACGTGTTAAGAAAAAAATCAAACTCCCAGATGGATATGAAATCCGATTCGGAGGACAGTATGAGAACTTAGCACGGGTTGGTAAAAAATTAGCAATCGTAATACCAATCACCATTCTAATTATCTTTGGTGTTTTGTATATGTTGTATAGAAACCTCAAATACGTATACGTTGCTTTAGCATGTATACCATTATCATTACTCGGAGGTATATATGCATTGTTATTTAGAGGTTACTACTTCAACGTTTCTGGAGGTGTAGGTTTTATCTCACTTTTTGGAATTGCAACTATGGCCGGAGTACTCTTTGTTTCAAGAACCAACCATTTGTTAATCGAAGAACCTGATATCACAACAAAAGCAGCAGTCAAAAAGGCAGCGGTCATTCAATTACGTCCAATGCTTATGACCATGTTGCTTGCACTCCTTGGACTCATCCCTGCAACTCTTGGAACAGGAGTTGGGTCTGACGTTCAAAGACCACTCGCTACAGTCATCGTAGGTGGATTATTTTCTGCAATGTGCTTGGTTCTAACAATCCTTCCTTCCCTTTATTTAGTAGTTGTGGGTGAAAGAAAACCAGACGCAGCAGAAAGAGAAGAGATGAGTCATAAAAAGCATATCCCATTTCTCGACTTTGTTAGTGAACTAAGCGAAGAACCTTTGGAAGAAGAAGATGACGAAGACGGATCTCCGAAGAAAAAGAAAAAACCAATTAAGAAAAAGAGGAAAACCTAAAAGTCCTCCATAAACAAAGAACTTTCTCTCAATTCTCCTATTTTAAACTCCAAACCAGTATAGTGGTTTGGAGTTCTTTCTTAAAAACTTAATACCGAACAGAAAAAGCACCAACAACTAAACGCTCAACCCTCGTATGTTTATTGTTGTCAGTTTCAAATACAGGATCCATAGATTCTCTTTGAATGACTTCAAAACGAACAAGTCCCGGATGCCATTCTAAAAAATCAAAGGTAACCGTATAACCATTGGTAAGAAATCCATTACGTGTATAAGTGGTCGCCATCACTTGTTTGGGATCATAAAATCTTTCGACTCGAAAACTCAATCGATACAAATCTTCATAACGAAAACTTGCCCAAAAAGTTCCATGATACCACTGGTTGTAAACATTCGATTCTCTATTGGTATAAATTCCAAGAGTAGGATTGATTTCTTTCCACCAAGGTTCATATTGAAATGATTCTTTAGCTTTTTGTGCTCCCACATCACCAGAAGCCGCAAAAGACAACCAATCCAAAGCCTTCCATTCAAGAATTGTATTATTATAGAATCTGGTTTGTTTTCGTTCAAAGTCAGGGGCTTCATTTCCGGCAAATTGATTGGCTATGATTGTAAAATTGGGAGCAATCGAAAATTTAAACTGAGTTCCAAGAGATTTATCTTTATTTTGGTCCGTAATGTTTTGCCAACCATTCATAACATGGAATTGAAACTGGAACTTATCAGTAAACTTTGTAGTGAGTCGAACTCCCGATGCATAATAAGGAACAAAGTCTAGAGCCAGCGCTCTTGTATAATTCCAATTTTCAGAAGAAATCCAAGATTCATGCCCAATATGACCAAAATAAATTCCAGCATCGAGCCAAGTGTCTTTTGCAATCTTCACACCCACATAAGCTTCTTGGATATGTTTGACTGAATTTTGATTAGAACTTACATCTTTGTTTGCTTCTGGAGCATAATTCGTGTTTACCGATGTTCCGAACTGCAAGGCGATGCGTCCTCTCACTTTCTCTTCTTGCCATTTGGCATCCACAAATCCTAAATTAATATTAAACTCATCATTACGAACAGCTTGTGTGGTAAACTGTCTTTCTTTCGAAATGGGATGGTTTCTATTATGCGAGTAATAAGTATCAACAAAAGCTCCAAACTTTAAACTAGCAGGGAGCGGATTTGGATTCGATGTTACTACTGATGTTGTAGATACGGATTCTCCTGTTTTGGGTTGCACTTGTTCTTCAGCGGATAATACCGAAAAACAAAACAGCAAAGAAGAAATAAAAATTGGAAGTTTTAAACTAACGATTTGTTTCATGGAGTTCCGCCCCGAAAGAGCGGAGATTTTAATTTATTTTTTCAGAAGTTCTTTGATTTCTTTTGGGAATCCAAGAAGTTCATCTGGAATCACAATTAATTTTTTTCTATATTTCGCTTTGTATTCTTTTTTAAATTTAGTATGACAAGACTTACAGGTCTCATCTGGTTTTCCAACAGCGAGTTTGGCATCAATGATTTCTTTCCATTCTGCTTTTTGATCATCCGGTGCCATGTCAGGAACTTTTTCTAAGATTTTATTAAGATAATCAGGGTTATCCTTTTTATCATATAACTTAGTCGCCGGTTTTGTAAAATCCTCCATAAAATCATGAAGATTCATTTCCGTATTTGGTTTGGCTTTTTTCTCTGCGTTCAGTACAACTCCGAGTGCAGAAAAAAACAGTAATAAACTCAATACCATTCTCAATTTCATAATTACCTTCCGCTAGAAATCTTAAGGACTAGGCAAATGAGAATCAAGCCTGTTTTTACGAAGGATCGTCTCTCCAAGACCAAATTTTTTTACAGATTCCAGGTTCACTCGACCAGTATATTCATCTTCGTAGTTGCCGATAGATTGAATTAAGTCTGGATCCATACCCGCAAGTATCCTTGTTTCAGGAAGATAAAGATAACCCTTCGCCCGTCTAGGTGTGAACGGAAATTTAATTAAAGAAAGATAATGTTCCCATTGGTTTTTATTTTCTGGGATAGAATGTTCAAAGGCACGGAGCCCTCTTTTCACATGTTTGATTTCATCTTCAAAAATTGTTAACATGATCTCTGATGTTGTATGATCACCGTAGTAAGAAAAAACTTGGGCATAAATTTGTGCGTAATCTAAATTTGCTCCTTCAAAGGAAACAGACATGACTGCAGCAAAAGATTCCAAACTTCCAAATTGCCCTAATTGTTTCCAAAAAATATAATTTAATGGAAGATCACCAAAATCAACACCGAACTCTCTCATACGATGTAAATATAACTTTAAATGTGTTTGTTCCTCTTCTATAGTTTTTAAAAAACCGTTACGAACCGATTTAGGTGCCGAAGGAAAGGCGAGTAGAGCCCAAGCAAATAACTCAATTGCCATAAGCTCATGATTTGCAAAATGATGAAGGCTGAGGCCCCGATTGGATACCAAATTCAGATGTTCTAAACGAGGAATTTTTACCTTCTTATCAGAAAACTGAAGTTTGGGAGAACGACCAGGTCTTTCCATTCGTATGGGTGTAAAATCTGTTTCTTCCTCCCAAGGTCTACTTGGAGGAAGGAGTTTATCTTCTAAAGTAGGAGCAAGTAACAAATGTTTTGCGTATTCGGAGACTTTCATTCTGATTTGGTTTTGAAAAGAGATTTACAAGAATAAATTAAAAACTACGATATAAATCCAAATTCGATGGACAGTTCAAAAACTAAAAGTAAGAATTTTTATGATTCTGTTTATGCGGTCGTAAAAAAAATCCCCAAAGGCAAAGTTACCACTTATGGACATATCGCCCTACTTCTTGGGAATCCTAGAGCGGCAAGGGCTGTAGGTTATGCATTGAATGCACTGGGAAAAGATGCGGAACAAAAGGTTCCTTGGCAAAGGGTGATCAATGCCCAAGGAAGAATTTCCTTTCGAGGTGAAGTTTTCCGAGCTTCCTTACAGAAAAAAATTCTAGAATCAGAAGGTGTTTCCTTTGATTTAAACGATGATACGATCAATTTTGACAAGTACGGATGGTTCCCTTAGTATGACCAAAAATTTTCCCATTACTCTAACGGTTGCAGGCTCCGATTCCGGTGGTGGCGCAGGTGTCCAAGCCGATCTCAAAACTTTTTCTTCACTCGCAACTTTTGGAACGACAACCTTTACTTGTTTGACAGCTCAAAATCCCGATGGTGTGACTGGGATCTCTGAAATTTCTCCAGACTTTGTCTCGGCACAACTAAAAGCTGTGGCAGGATACTTTCCCATCAAAGCCGCAAAAACAGGAATGTTATACTCAGCAAAAATCATCGAGGCAGTAGCCGAATTTTTTTATGAAAATCCAGACATTCAACTGGTAGTGGATCCAGTGATGGTTGCTACAAGTGGTGCCAAGTTACTACAAGATGATGCCATCGAATCATTAATCAAAGATCTTTTGCCACTAGCAAAACTAATCACACCTAACCTTGATGAGGCCTCTCTCCTACTTGGTGAAAAAATTAACCAATACGACCAACTAGTTCCTATGGCGGAGAAGTTATACCAAAAGTACAAAGTTCCTATTCTTTTAAAAGGGGGGCACTTACCAAATGCAACAGAAGCTACGGATGTTTTATTTGATGGTAAGTCATCCTATCTATTTTCAAAACCTTTTTTAAAAGGTAAAAACACTCATGGAACAGGTTGTACTTATTCTGCTGCCATCACTGCATTTCTGGCACATGGAAAAAATCTTCCGGAAGCTGTTGGTTCTGCAAAAGAATACCTACATTTAGCACTAGAAGACGAAATCCAAACAGGACCGATCTCCCATTTGAATCATTTTCCAGAACCAACAAATTAAATCAGAACTTAGTATTCGATATTCAGTTCTTTGATTTTTTTATCTAAGGTGTTGCGGTTGATTCCCAAATACTTTGCGACCCGTGTTTTCGTATAACGGAACTTTTTCATTGCATACTGGATGAGTCTTGATTCCACTTCGCTCACCACAATTTCCATGGCACGACCATCAAGGCCATCAAGTTGGCCTGGTGTCAATCGACCCGAACCTAAATCTAAAGGTTCTGCTCCTGATACAGTTTCCACATGATTCAACTGGGTTACTTCATTCGAATGTTCCGGTAAATCTTCCAAACTAGAAAGAATATCTGAAAAATCATCTTCACTTAAAATTTCATCCTGAGCAAGAACCACGGCTCGTTCGATGACATTCTCTAATTCACGAACGTTCCCTGGCCATCGGTATTTTAAAAGGAGTTTGGAAGCTTCGCGAGAAATTCCTTTTACCACTTTATTATTATCTTTTGTATATTTTTCTAGGAAATGATTCATTAACAAAGGAATATCTTCCACACGATCACGTAACGCAGGTGTGTTGATCTTAACCACATTCAGCCTGTAAAAAAGATCAGCTCGAAATTTCTTTTCTGCAACTAGTTGCTCTAATTCTGCATTGGTTGCCGCAATGATCCTAACATCTACTTTTTTTGCTTTTGTAGAACCAATTGCTTCAATCTCTCTCTCTTGCAAAACACGTAGTAGTTTTGATTGTAAGTTTAAATCCATTTCACCGATCTCATCTAGAAAAATGGTTCCTGTATCTGCTAGTTCAAACTTTCCTTTTTTATCGGTCACCGCACCAGTAAAAGATCCTTTTTTGTGACCAAATAGTTCACTCTCTAATAAATTTTCAGGAATCGCAGCACAGTTGATTTTTATGAAAGGATTTTCGGATCGTGAACTATTATAATGAATGGCATTGGCAATCATCTCTTTTCCTGTTCCCGATTCTCCTGTAATCAAAACGGAAGCTCTAGAATCAGCAACTAACTGAATCTTTTCAAACATCTTTTCCATACTAGCTGCTTTGCCAATCAGGGATCCAAATTTATACTTATTCTTTAACTCTCTTTTTAATTGGATATTTTCTCGAGAGATTTCTTTTTTAGCCTCTTCCACCAAGTTCTGAATTTTAATCGATTGAGAGATGATGGATGCAACCACCTGCAAAAAGTCTAAAAATGATTTTAAATCAGTATGTTTGTTTTGAACAATAAAAGCATTCACAACACCGAGCATAGTTTGTTCACTCAAGATTGGAGCACACAATAAACTGACGTTATGTGGATCATGTTTAAAATGAGACAAGTATCCTACACGATTAAGAAAATCTGGATGGCTTGCAACGGATTCAATGATGATCGGCTCTCCCGATTCAAATACTTTCCCCGTAATTCCTTCTCCTGGTTGGTATGTTCCTTTATCAATTTCCTCTGGAGATAGACCGGACGCGGCCACAATTCGAAGAAGAGCCTCTTCCTTATTAAATAAAACAATACTCCCCTTTTCTAATCGAAGAGATTTTTCCATAGTGACCATAATCGAATCAAAAACTTCATTCTGATCCAAAGTGGAACTAACCACTTTGGAAATTTCAATGAGAGTTGCTTGAATTTTCGTTCTTTGTTCTAGACTTCGAATGGTTTGTAAGTTTTTAAAAATTTGACCAGCTTGGTGAGCAAGTACACTTACAATTTCCAACATATCTGCAGTAAAAGCATTTAACCTGTTCGAATCGAGTGAGATGACTCCAATGATATCATCCTCAACAATCATCGGGGCAACTAACTCTGATTTGATTTCTTCTTTTACTTGAATGTAGTCCGGATCTTTAGAAACATCATTCACCAACTTTGCTTTGCCCGTTGAAGCCGCGACCCCAGTAATCCCCTGCCCAATTCTTAGTTTGGTTTCGCGTAAAAGTTGTTGGTTCATCCCCCGAGAAGTAACAGCATCGAGGAATCCGTTTTTTTCATCGATGAGCATGAGCGAGCCGGACTCAACCCCACAGATTTGGATGCAGCGATCCAAAATCAGTTCCAGAAGCCCGTCCGGATCCTGGGTAGAGTTCATGGCAGTTGCGACTTCGTGAATGGATTGGATGGGATTGAATTTTTTGACGCTCATATTTCTTGCTCTTTAGTATTACGCTCTGCCTCGAAAGAATACAGAAGGCGGTTGCCGGTGACAAAAACAGTATGCCTATTATCTGAACAAATAAACCATTTTTTAATCATATTTACCGACATCCTTTCGATTTCTGCAGAAAAAACAACTTTTGCTTATAGATTAAGCATGAATCGTACCAGGTTTCTTTTATTTTAAGGAAATTCTTGTAGCTTATGAAAAAAGAAATCGAATAACCTGGCTTAGAATGGACCGCGAGCCCACCGATGACCGAATCTGTTTGCTCTGCACAGAACCACAGCTCCCCAACGGGATCACGAAAAATGGGCGCTTTTTCTGCCAAACCTGTAACCGGGAATGGATTTTAGAAAAACGGAAAACTCCCCGAATCGGGAAAAACATCCTCACCTCCCAAGAGAAAACAGAATTCCTCCTAGACAACCTTTCCCTGTTCAATTCAAGCATCGACTTGGAAGATTTGATGCAAAGATTTACCGAACTCATCTCTGTTCGTTTGAAACGAGATAAGGTTGCTGTTTTCATCACCAATCTAGAGTTAGGTGAAATTAAATTAGCCTATTATTCTACCAAACAAAAGAACTTACAAAGAGCCATTAAACGAATCACCTTGGATTATGATTTGAGTTACGGAATTTTGATTGAGTCTTTGGCAAAGAGAGAACCCTGTTTTTATAAATTCTCCGAACAATCGCATCCATTCTATGAGTTTTATTCCAAACTCACAGGAACAAAGTCACAACTAGTCATTCCCATCCTTTATGCAAATACAGCCGTAGGTATGGTGTCGATTGATTATGAAGAAGAAGATGAAACCTATTTTATTGAAGACCAGGAAATTTTGCAAATTGTAGTGGGCCAATTTGCCGTTTCACTTCGAAATTCTCTTTTATTTTCCAAATCAGAAAACCAATCTAAAAATTTTCAAAGTTTACATACGGCCGCTCTCACATTGAGTCAACTTTACTTAGGCAACCATGATGAAATGATTCGGATGATTCTTTTAACGCTATCAGGGATTGTGGAATCGTCGATCACTTGTTTAATCGAAAATCAAATTGGTTCATCAAAGACAAAAGTTTTTAAACTTTATAGAGATTTGGAAAATCATTATATCCAAACCAAAACAGAGATTATTGATATAAATAAGATTCTTTCATTATTAGAAATAAAAGAAAACAGAACCATTGATCCAATCACTAATCCTAACTTTGAGACGATTGGAATCGAAGGGAAAGAATCCATACTCTTTCCCCTGACCTTGGAAAATGGAACTCACCTTCTATTCATTTTAACAAAACAAAATAGTAGATTTCCTCATGATGAAATTGAAGCACTGAATGCCTTTGTTTCCTTAGCTAGAATTACGATGGAAAATTCCAACTTATTCCAAAACCTTTCGAACAAAGAAAGATTGGAAAAAGAAATTGAAATTGCAAAGGAAATTCAAAGTACCCTCTTACCAAGAAAAGCTCCCGAAGCCGAAGGATTTTCTTTTGGTGGTTTTATGGTTCCTGCTCGTGGGATTGGAGGGGATTATTACGACTTCATTCTTTCACCTAACAGAAACGAGCTGTTTATTTGTATTGGTGATGTCAGCGGGAAAGGAGTTGCCGCAGGCCTTGTGATGGCAACAGTACGAACCATTCTCCATTCTTTAGTTCGAGTTAAGGACTCTCCTTGGGAAATCTTAAACGATATCAATAATTATCTATATTCTAATTATAAAGAAGCCATCACTCCCCGGTTTATGAGTATGATTTTACTTCGTTGGAACTTAATTACAGGTGAAGTACAATTTTCGGGTGCTGGTCATGGAAATTTTTACCACCACCATGCAGATTCGAATTCTCTGACTGTCATCGAAACGGAAGGGGTGATTTTAGGCATCCAAGCAGATATTTCAAGTTTTCGGAATGAATCTAAATTACGATTTGAATCAGGAGACACCATACTACTCTATACGGATGGAGTGACGGAAGCTCGGAACACCGAGGGACTTCAGTTCGGGGAGTCAAAACTCAAATCGAGTTTTCTTTCCTGGATCAGTCTAGAGCCAAAAAACATTCTCGAGAAGATCTATTCTGAATTAAAAGAATTTGTCAAAGAACTGGAACAACACGATGATATCACTATGGTGGCAGTCAGGAAGATATGATCCCGGAAATTCCAGCTCCGATTGCAAAAATTTTCGAGATGGCTCTTGCCAGAATGGGAACAAAACTCCCAAAACTCTGGGCAGAAAACAAAACTCAGTTTCTTATCTCTTACTCTGGGGGTAAAGACTCCTCTATTTTGGTTTTGTTTTGGAAGTATTTGATGGACAGGTACCAAATCCAAACTCCCAAATTATTTTATTTATCTCATGGCATTCGTTCCATTGAACAGGAAGAGAAGGAATTGTTTCAGTTTCTGGAATCTATGAACTTTCCTTTCCTTTTTGTAAAAAAAAAATCCCAAATCTATCTCTCAAATTAAAAAAGGGATTAGAAGAGACGGGAAGACTCGTTCGGTATCACGAACTCAAAAAAATTACCGATAAAAATCCCTCCATCATCCTAACAGGACATCACTGTAAAGACTATACAGAATCAATTTTTTTACACCTAACAAGGGGTGGTGGGAAAAAAGCATTTTATACACTTCCTCCATTTGATGGAGAACGTTTTTTACCTTTGGTGTTTTTTGAAGATAAAGAATTAGATGAACTATATGAGTTTGTATCCAATCACTTAAAAATTTTTGAAGATGAATCCAACAAAGATTCCGTATACAAAAGGAATCGACTTCGAATGGAATTACTTCCTATCTTAAAAAAAGAAAACTGGAATTTTCATAAAACATATTGGAACTTTCATGATAGATCCCAACTCAATTTACAATTTGATTTAAAAAGAGAAAACATCCAAAAGCCGACACCACATTTGTTTCGAATCCCACACGAAACTTGGATCAGTTTAAATTTATCTGCAAAAAAAGAACTGATCGATTTCCATTTAAAACTATTAGGGCATTACCCCTTATACAAATCAGGATTTGATAATTTTCATCTCCAATCGGAAGGGGAAAGAGCATTTTTAGAAAACAAAAACTGCTTTTTATACAAATCAAAGTTTGGTGACTTATTCATCATTGATAAAAAATCTCCAGCCTTTAAAAAAGCGATCTCCTACAGAGAAGGAAACAATTTATGTATTGAATGGAATCAAAATAAGTTTAAACTCTCTGACCCTGAGGAAAAATACAATCTAGGATCTTGGCATCATGGCCAAAAAATTCAAATTCGCTCAGGAAATAAGGAAATTTCAGAATGTATGCGAGAAAATGGAATTCCTTTCTTCCTCAGGACTTATATTCCTATCCTATCCTTTGAAGGAGAACCCATTCAAATTTTGTTTTCTCTGTTTTCAAAAAGTGAAAAGAATTATCCTAAACGAATCTATCTGGAAAGATGAACTAGATGCATAAGTATTCTAAAGAAATTCCCTTTCCGGAAACTAAGTTCTTCACCTCCATTGCCCAGCTAAATGAAAAAGAAGACTTGGATTCCGTTCAGTCCATTGCCTTTATGGGAAGATCCAATTCTGGTAAATCAAGTTTACTCAATGCACTTTCTAATCATAGAGGTCTTGCCAAGGTTTCTAAAACACCAGGAAAAACAAAACTCATCAATATTTTCAGAACCAAAGTCGGATTTAATTTGATCGACTTACCTGGGTTTGGTTACTCAAAAGCATCTCATAAAGAACACAAAGAGATGATGAAACTTTTAGAAGGATTTCTAAATCATTGGCAAAATTTAAAAGTTCTATTCATTCTCTGTGATTCACAAAGAGAATTTCCAGAAGAAGAATTATCTACAATCGAAGTGGCCATGGAGAAAAAAATCAAACCTGTGGTAATTCGCACTAAAATTGACAAACTCAACCAAAGCGAACAACACAAAGTTCGCACTGAAATGGAATCAGCTATGAATGAAATTGGAGTTCCTTTTCGGGTTTTTTATCTATCTGCAACAACAGGAAGAGGTGTGGGAGAGTTACGTGAATTTATTGTGGAAACAATGGTTCCATCAAACAAAGGTGTCTAAATAATTTCCTGAGTTTGATCCAGTTTGAATGTTCATCATTCCAAATAAATTCGAAGTCATCATTTTACGAAAGTCAGTTAGTAGTGCAAAAGTTTCTCTTAATTGTTCTTTTACACGAATCAGTCGAACTTCTTCTTCCAAACGTTTTTTCTCTGATTCCATTTCTTTCAAACGTTCCTCAGAATGAACATCCGATGATGACTTTTTTGTTTTCTCAGATTCTAAACGTGTTTCTAGTTCTTTAATTTTTGATTCCAAATCTTTCTCATGCGTTTTTTGCATTTGCTCTTTCGCATTCAGTTTGGTTTTCTCGGAAGATTTAGATTTTTTATCATCCTCCTCTTTCAGTTGGAAAAGATCTTTAATTGATTTTCCATCGGAATAAGGAGTTAAAGCAGGATCTTCTTCTGAATTTGGTTTTGCCTTAGTGACCGCATGTGTCTCCCCACTAACTGCAACCATACGACCGTCACGGAGTTCGTAATTGATTTTGACTTGGACAGACTGAACATCACGTCCTTCTCGGAAGGCTTCATTTTTGAATTCAGCGGCATGGCCTAGTTCATGAGAAATCACATGGAGGGCAGAAAGAGATTCTGGAGCAGATTCCAATTGTCCATGGCCGACATAACTCACCCTGCGATCTTTCAGAAGATCGACATTCATACGATTGAATGGGGACTCGTCAATTCTCATGGAAACCTCACCACCTAATGGGTACTTCGGTTTGTTCTTAGAAAATATTAGTAGGAAATTGGATTTTTGGAAAGCGAAAACTCTCCTGAAGACTCAGGAGAGTGAATACAATTGACCTGTTTTAGTCGTAATTTACGGGCCTGTACGAACACAACGGACAAAATTCCTTTGTGTTTTGACGATGGTTTTTTCCACCCCGTAAGACTGCCTGTCAAAGGAAATGGCATGGGCCGTTTCCCCAGGAATGTCTTCGCTATTTGACCATGCTGTCCAATAGTCATCCTCTTGTGTGGAAGGAAAAAATTGGAGAGTGGCCGCCCGACCCGGAACCACAAGTCTTTGGTATTCAACCGCTGTAGGAACTCGCCAGGTTGCACCTAGATAGTTACTATTTTGGCAAGCTCCGTAAAGTTCACTTGCTCCCGCGATGGCAATGGAAGAGAAACCTTGCACCACTTGTGGGAAAGCAATCGAGTTACAGGCATGGGTTTTGGAATCACAATATGCCACCTGCACTGCCCCAGCTCGAGCCGTATCATTAGGATTAAAAATGGATCCTTGAGGAGCTCCCAAACAATCATTAAATCCGGCACGATAGACTTGGCCGTGAGTACATTTTTGCCAAACTAAATTGGCTACTGGATCAGAAATGGTTCCATTTCCATTGTCTCTGAGACTTTGGTTTGCAATGAGACCTGCGAAAAGTTGGTTGGTTTCTTCTGGGCTTAGACCGTAGACATCTTCTACAGGTTTCATTTCACAATTCATGAAAAAAGATAAGACCAAAAGAGCGAAACAATATTGAAGTTTTTTCATAATCTCTGCCCTCCTAAAATATATGGTTAAAGTTAATGAATGTTTGTCTATCTTCATTTGAAATTGCATGATCAATGTAGATAACAGTTGCTTGGTTCCAAGGGATTCGTAAACCCAATCCTCTCGAATGTTTATAGTTTTTAAGATTCGCATCTTCTGTGCGATCCCATACTCGCCCTACATCATAAAACGGAACCAATTGAAAGTCAAAGTGTTGGCCCCAAAATTCTGTTTCAGCAAACTTCCAACGAATTTCGAAGTTGGCGAATGCCATCGTTTGCCCTACAAAACGATCCTGTTTGTAACCACGAATGGTAGTTCTTCCCCCAAGACCCGATTGGTTGGTTTCTGTTCCCCACATATTGCGGTATTCATAAAACGGAGCGTCCCCATTCGTTTGGATCATGGTTCCTCTGGCAGCAACAACAAACTTTTCCAAAATCTCTGGAGGTTTGTTTGTGAACCACTGAACCGGACTTAAAAAAATACGACCAGATACTAAGTTCTTATTAAAATCATAAGTGGAACCAATTGCTTTGGCTGACCTTTCATGCGTATATTCTAAAAATACCCCACGGTTTGGATCCGGCTCAAAGTCACGAGTATCAAATACAATCCCTGCTCGAACTGTATTCGTATAACCACCATTAAGTCCAATAATTTTACCATCTTTATCATCACGGGTTAACTTGGTTTCCCCTTGTGGTGTTCCAAACGTACGTTCCACACCCAAAAGTCCTAAAACTCCGTCTGCAGGTCCTAATAGAGCATCATTATACTTTCCGTCGTAGGTACGGATGATTTGTTTCGAAAGACGAACCCCTGTTACCGTACGAAGTGTTCCCCCAAAGAAGGAATACTCACCCGAAGTACTAAAGTTAGGATTCTCAATATCATAACGATTGTATCTGTGATCACTGACGATAGGAGCTTCTCCCACTCCCGCATCCCCCGGACGGCGATAGTTCAAGTTGTCTTCGTAATCAGCAAAAGGTGCGTTACGTCTGATTTGACCATTCGGATCGTTTCTTTGTAAGTAGGAAAGGGGTTGGAGAGTATCAGATCCGATTCCAAAGAAAAGAGAGTTTGGGTTTCGTTCATAAACTAAGTCCGCACGAAGTCTCCACTTGGTATCAAAGATATACGGAGCATCCACACTCAATTGGTGGTAAGGTGCTCTTTTTGTTGTATTAAAATACTGAGCAAACACCCGAACACGGTATGGAGTGTATTCAAACATAGGGGATGTCTTTGTGCCATTGTAAAAATAAAGCACACGAGCTCCATAACCCACGCCAACGTTAGGATCGGAGTTAATCAAAGGAAGACCTGTAAAGTATCCTCCTTCTTTTTTATTCTTAAAATCCCGCTCGCTCAGCCTCTTTTTTTCAGAGATCTCAAACGGCAGGTCGGTACGGGGTTGACGTTCCTGACCGAAAACCCCATGGAAAAACGAAAAAAACAACAGAAGTGTCAAACTTCTTAAAATATGATTGTACATTCTCTACCTATCAGCCAAAGAAACTGCCTTATGCTGGGAAATTTGAAAAATATGTCAAATAGATTCGGAGATTTATGTTTTTTCCGGTTCGATTCTGTGTAAAATGATGAGCACTTCGTCTTGTTGGACGAGATCCCCTTGCGATTTTCGAATTTCTTCTACACGACAAGGATAAGGAGCCTTAACAGCGTTCTCCATTTTCATCGCTTCCAATATTAAGATGGTTTCGCCTGCTCTATGTTCCTTTCCAACCTCAGTAGAGATTTGCACTACTTTTCCCGGCATAGGACTTTTGATTTCTGGAGATGTTTGGCCTGCACCTTCATAAGAACGTTCCGTTAGTTTACTACTCCAAATTTCTCCTTTCCAATGTAGAAAAATCTCATTTCTTACTTTAAGATATTTTAATATAGATCCATCTTTCATTTTTACAGATTCGAGTGAGTTTGAATCAGAAAGATGGATTTCTTCTTGGATGAAGTCATCTAAGTGGAAAGAAGAAGTATCTTTTTCCAAACGAACACGTATGACAGAACCACTTACATAAACAGAAGCAGAACCAGATTTTGTTTCGAATAAATAATCCATATTAGATGGTTTCCTTAAACCAAGGGTCAGTTGGTTTCTTTGAAGTGAAAAAAGCACCTGCAAGAGCTAATTTTAAATCTTCTTTGGTTTTGTTTGCTAAAAGCTCTGATTCATTATCTGCAATGAAATGTGTGGATACCTGTCCATCAGCAAACTCTTTCGTAGAAACTAACCTTTGCAAAAATTGTAAGTTGGTTTTGGGACCAAACACAATTGTCTCCGATAAACATTCAATTAGGCGGTGAATGGCAGTGATTCGATCTTCACCCCATACAATCATCTTTGCGATCATAGGGTCATAAAACATAGTGATCTCAGATCCAGAAACTACCCCAGAATCAATACGCAAATATTCTCTAGTGGGAAAAGATAGATGGTGGATTTTTCCAGTAGAAGGTAAAAATCCTTCTTTTGGATCTTCCGCATAAATTCGAACTTCTAAGGCATGGCCTTTTTGTGGTGGAGTTTTGATTTCTGGTAATGATTCTCCCTGGCAAACACGAATCTGCCATTCGACTAGGTCAAGTCCTGTTGTCATCTCTGTGACAGGATGTTCCACTTGCAAACGAGTGTTCATCTCGAGAAAATAAAACTCACCTGCTTCACCTAATATAAACTCTACGGTTCCAGCTCCTTCATATTGTACGGCTTTTGCTGCCATCACTGCTGCTTCCGACATCTTTAATTTTAAATCAGAACTGAATCTAGGTGCTGGAGTTTCTTCGACCACTTTTTGGTGGCGTCTTTGTAAGGAACAATCCCTCTCATGTAAGTGAATGATATTTCCCTTACTGTCTCCAAAGATTTGAAACTCCACATGACGAGGGTTAGTAATGTATTTTTCCAAAAGAATACGATCGTCTCCAAAAGCAGAAAGGGCTTCGCGTTTTGCAGATAGAATTCCTGCTTCTAACTCTTCTGGCGAGTTGATCCTACGCATCCCCTTTCCCCCACCACCAGCACTTGCTTTGGCCATCACGGGATATCCAATTTTTTCTGCTTCCGTTTTAAATACGGACATTTCTTGGGAAGCCCCTTCGTAACCGGGAACTACAGGAACACCACTTTTTGCAACTAACAAACGTGAGCCGATTTTATCACCCATAGCTTCAATGGAATGGGGTTTTGGACCAATGAAACGAATTCCATGTTTTTCTAATTTAGCAGCAAAGTCCGTATTTTCTGACAAAAACCCATACCCAGGATGGACCGCATCTGCTCCTGTTTCGAGACAGGCCTGAATCACTTTTTCTACATTTAAATAAGAAGACCGGGCATCTGTTCCCCCCAAAGAGAACGCTTCGTCGGCAGAACGAACAAATAGGCTTTGTGCATCTGGATCGGAATAAACTGCAACTGTTTTGATGCCCATTTTTTTTGCGGTGCGAATGACACGAACGGCAATTTCACCACGGTTGGCGATGAGTATTTTTTGGATCGTCTTCATGTGAGTAGGATCAAAACTAAAGGGAGGTGAAAATAAATCAACAGAAAGATAGTAAGTCGATTGACCAAGTCATTCAATCATTAATTCTTTTTTTATGGTGAAACTGTTCCCCAGATTTAAATTTTCAGATCGAATCTTTCTAACCTATTTCCTCATTGGGTTTTTTACACTTTTTTTTAGCCGAGTTTTGTTTTTAGCAGTTTATTCTTATCGTTTGGAAGAATTTCCTTTTTGGATTCTTTTGAAAGCTTTTTTAATAGGATTTCGTTTCGACTGGGTTACCATATCGATTTTGTTAGTTGGTTTTTACATTCTATCCCTTTGGAACCAGGCCTCCCAATTTAAACTCTATCGATATTTTTGGATCATCACACCTCTTGTTCTTTATCCAATTTGTTTGGTACATTTATTTTCCGACTTAATGTACTTTGAAAACGCCAACAAACATATTGGATACGAAGCCATTGTTTTTCTTGGTGATTTAGATGTGCTCGTTTCTTCAGCTCTGGAAGAAGCTCCTTTTAAAATCTTATTTTTCATTATTTTGATTGTTTTATATATTTTTGGTGTTCGCTACTGGATGAGTAAACACCAAATCTTGAATCTCAAAAACGAAAAGGAAAACCTTCGTTTCAAACTCATAAAGGCTGCCGCTTGGATTTTATTTTTTTTCATTGGCCTACGTGGTGGCCCACAAGAATCACCTTTACGTGCCAGTGAAGCAATCATCTCCGATGACGCCCTAATCAATCAACTTGCGTTAAATGGAATTTATACAACGATCAATGATATCAAAAGCCAAACCATTCCCAAACACCTAAAGATGACGGATGAGGACATGTTGGCAGTGGTTAAAGAAGAAATTCATTATGAAGGTGCTGAGTTTGTTGATGATCCCGAATTTCCTTTAGTACGCAAAATCAAACCCATTCCTGGTAGAAAATCTATCAATGTGGTTTTGGTCATCCAGGAATCTTGGACCGGAAAATATGTTTGGCCAGTATCAAATGGAATTTGGTCGGGTCAGGAAGTAACACCGTATTACAATTCTTTGGCGAAAAAAGGACATAGTTTTCAAAAGTTCTATGCGAATGGTGGAAGAACCAGTAATGCTCTACTTTCTGTTCTCACCAGTGTTCCTGATAGGCCAGGCTTAACAGCAATCCGCACACCACAAATTTTAAGTAACTTTTCTGCCATTGGAAATCTATTTACTGGCTTCGGATACCAAACTAGTTTTATTACGGGGGATGATTTAAAATTTGATAGTTTGGCGACCATCCTTCCTCATTTCGGATTCAAAACATTGATTGGAAAGGAAGACTTTCGGAAATCTGGAAAATATGAAATTGGTGCTTGGGGTTATGATGATGAACATCTTTATTCCAAAGCATTGGAAGAAATGGATTTATATCAAAAAGAAAATAAACCCTTTCTCATGACCATTCTGACAATGACAACACATTATCCGTATAAAGTTCCAAATTCAAAATATGAAATTTATGATTCGAGTGTCACTGATTTTGATTATCTCAATACTTATCACTATTCTGATGCAGCTTTAGAAATGTTTATGAAAGAAATACAAAAACGAAAGTATTTTGAAGATACTTTATTTGTATTTGTCGGAGACCATACCCATCATCGGTATTTGTCATATTATGAAGATCGGATGGTCCCATTTTTATTATATGCACCTAAATACATCAAACCAAAGTTAGATGAAAAAATTGGATCCCAATTAGATGTACTTCCTACGATCTTGGGAGTGGTGGGAAAAGAAACCTACTTTGCTGGTTTTGGAAAAGACTTACGGGGTAAATCAGTCAAATCAGGAAGTACTTACTTTGCTTATGGGAGTGCTTGTGGTTGGATTGATGAAGAAAAAATTCTTTACCAAAGTGTGGATGGTGACACTCAATTTATCTTTCAAATGGTCCCGCCATACGGAGAAGATCCAATCTGCCGTTTGGATAGAAAACACTGCCTTCAGCAAACAGTAAAAGCACGTGCCTTCTTTAATTTATCACTAGAACTAATGAATCGAAATTCTGTATATCCATTAGAAGGATCTTTAAGGTACTCCAGGAAATGAATCCACATACTTAACTTTGAAGTCAGGAAAACTAGTAACAATCTGAACTTTAAAATCAGGAAAGGAAGAAACTTCTTGCCACTTTCCACAATCAGAAGGAAAACTACTGACCCTTTGCACTTTTAAGTCGGGAAAACTATCTACAATCTGTACTTTGAAATCAGGGAAACTCGTGACAAACTGAACCTTTCCGCTTAACTTTTTTCCTTTAAACGTACAATCAGAACCAACTTCCCCGGCAAAAAGCGTAGTTGTGAATAAAATTCCCATGCATAAACCAAGTAACTTCTTCATACAAACTCCTGTTTTTTAAGAAATAAATTCTAGATTTATTTTGGAACCTGTCAATCCTTTTGTCCATGAATTCGGAATCAGCCATTCTCTTCACCCAATGCCTCCAAAATGATTTTGCTGCTCTTTTAGATCAGTATGATCCACTTCCTAATTCCTTACATATTGGATACCAAGAAGCAAATCGATTACTCGGAGAGATGATGGAAGAAGGGCCGGTATTTTCTCTTTTAGATTGGGCTTATGAAACCGATCCCAAAAAATTAAAACTCATTCACATTCGAGACTGGCATGATCCCAATGCAAAGTTACAAGAAGACCACCTAATGCAGTTTGGTGATCACTGTTTAAAAAATACAACGGGTGCTGAATTTGTATTTCAAAAATGGATCGATGAAGAACCTGATCGAGGGGTCATTGTCGACGCTTCTGGACTGAATGACTTTGTGGATACAAATTTAGAGTCTATACTCGACCCATACAAAGGTAAAAAAATAAAAGTAGGAATCACTGGAGTTTGGACAGAAGCAAAAGTTACTTTTCTAGCTTATGATTTAAAAACCAGATACCCAGAATTTGAAATTGGTGTTTGTTCTGCACTCACGGCAAGTTCCTCCCTTTCTATGCACTTCATTGCCCTTGACCAATTAAAACAAATTTTAGGAGTAAAAGTATTTTCCTCCATTGGAGCCTTTACCGAATTTTTAACAGGAAGCCAACCCAATTTAGAAAAACGAATTTCCACAAATTCAAGGATATCAAGCGATAAACTAAAGTTAGATCCCAAATACCCAATTACCAAAACTGACATTCAAATTTTACTTTATCTCTTTCGAGATTGTAAAGAAGTAGAATTCAAAACTCTAGATGGAGGATTTTCCGGAAACGTAGTTTTAAAATCTAAATCCATAGATCATTTGGGACACTTACAAGTACCTTGTGTTGTTAAAATTGGAGACCGGGATTTAATTGCAAAAGAAAGAACCGCTTTCGAAAGAATCCAAGAAGTTCTCGGAAACAATGCCCCTTCCATAGTCGATTTTTGCGAGTTAGAAAACCGAGGTGCTATTAAATATCGTTATGCGGCGATGTTAGATGGGAATGTCAGAACCTTTCAAAAGGTATATGGTTCTATGCCAGATGGAACAGGTCTCGACCGCATCATCGATACGGTGTTTGGGGAACAACTAGGCCGTTTGTTTGAAGCAGCTTCCACAGAAAAACTCAATTTATTAGAATACTACGACTTCCAACCTAAATACGCTAGTTCCGTTCGGACAAGAGTGGAATCCTTACTCAGTGGACCACAAACAAATTCAGAAATCGAAATTCTTCCTGGATATAAACTTCCCAATCCTTGTGTTTTTTATGAAAAAGATTTACTCGAACTAAAAGAATACAATGCCATCACTCACAATACATCTTACATACATGGAGATTTGAATGGGGCCAATATCATTATTGATGGGCAAGACAATGTTTGGATGATCGACTTTTTTCATACTCATAGAGGGCATATCATTCGCGATTTATTAAAATTAGAAAACGATATCCTCTTTATTTTTTGCAAAATTGAATCGGAAATGGAATGGAAAGAAGCAGTCGAACTTACCGACTTTTTACATAGCAGGGAAGATTTGGGAATTGAACTTAGTTTTGAGTCTCCCGAATTCCTAACCAATGAAAAATTGAAAAAAGCCTACCGAGTGATCGCCAAATTAAGATCTTATTATCCTCGTTTGGTGAAATTAGATAGAGACCCTTATCAAATGCATGTGGGTGCTTTAAGATACGCAATGCATACCTTATCCTTTGATGAAAGTAATGAATGGCAAAGGAAATGGGCTTTGTATGTTGGTTCTAAACTGATTATCAAAGTTAAAGAATTTATCAAACGTTCCAAAGTATTGAGAATTGATTATTTAAAACCCTTAGTTAGTTCAGATTCAGATGGAATCACTCGGATTGGTCTTACCATCCTTCCCGGTAGAAAGGATAGAGCCCGTGTTTTAGCTGATGATATAAATACCATCAAAAAAGAAGGCATCACTCATATCTTAAGTCTGATCACTGAACAAGAATACATTCAATATGGAGTTCCTGATCTAAAGTCAGAACTGACTCAAAATAAGATCCAACAAAAACATATTCCTATTTTAGACCAACGAGTTCCAAGCCTCACACAAATGAAGGAATCTATGGACTGGATGGAGGAAGCTCTTTCCAAAAAAGAAAAGGTTCTCATCCATTGTGTGGGAGGTCTCGGAAGGTCAGGAACAGTTGCCGCAGCTTATTTGATTTGGAAACACGGTTTGGATGCAGAATCCGCCATCCAAAAAGTAAGGGAATCGAGAAGTGAACGAGCAGTGGAGTCACTCGAACAAATTCGATTCCTAAAATTTTGGGAAAAAGAAGTAAAAGCTAAAATTTAAACACTTACCTGTTTAGTTCTTTCTGCTTCTAACATGACATCTAACTCTTGTTTTTTGGAGTTCATTAGATTGTTTAAATAGGTTTGAAATTCTTCCCAAGAAGAAAAATCGGTAGGGTCATGAATCCCTAATCCTAAATAACCAACAACATTTCCTTTTTGGTATTCTTGGTAAGTGGTTAGTCCAGACTTCAAAGCAACAAAAACAGGAATTTTTTGATCGAAAGCTATTTTCACCATTCCTTTTTTTAGAGGAATGATTTCTTCAGAATAGGTATTTTTTCCTTCCGGGTAAACAATGTATGAAGTAGTTTTTAAACCTTCGATTAAGTTTTTTACAGAAATGGCAACAGACATAGCTTTAGAATTATCAAACACCTGAGAACCCATGGCAACCATCCACCAATAAGCAAACCAGGCTTTTTTAATGACTTGATTTGCCAAAAACGGTTTTCTAATCACATAACAATCATAAGGAAAATCCATCTCATTGACATGATTCAAAAAAATCATATGTCCTTTTTCAGGTACATCAATTTCATTAAATACTATGAGTTTGGTTTTAGTAATCTTTAGGACATCTTCTGCCCAAATTTTTGTTCCTTCTAGAAATTCACGGATACGTGCTTCTTTGTTCCCTGTGAGTGAACGATAAATCCCTCTGATCAGATATGGGCTTGCTTTTCCAAAAACAAGTAGGGTGATTCTTAAATAAACCTTCATCACCAAACGCCCGTAATGGACACTGAGTCCGTGTAAATTTTTTTTGATGAGATCGTCAACGACCGGAATTTTCGCCATAGCAACAATTAGACAAAAGAGGTCATTTTGTGGAAATAAAAAAGCCCAAGAAAATCTTGGGCTCATCATTCGGAAACAGTGTTAATTAACGTTTCTTATTGTTGCGGAGTGGATGTGGATCCAGCGGCAGGTTTCACAGGGATATTTAATGCTTTTTTACGTTCTTGGTCGTATTTCATGAATACCATATTGTTGGAATCCAAATCATATACCCGACCTCTTACGTCAGCATGATCCACACGATAGTCTTCTGGAACACGAACGTCAAACATAGCTTGTAATCTATTGTCATATTTGATGTAAGGGTTCTTTGTAAAATCGTAAGTGACACCATCAACTTTTACCGGTTGCCCTTCCACTGCCACACCATTTTCATCCTTAAGAGATTCTGATTTTGCTTGGGAATTGTTCAAGTAATAGTTATCATAAGGGTATTTCAACTTATAGATGTTAATTGCATTTGCTTTGGAATCGCGAGCTAGGTTGATTGCACCAAAATACAAATCAATTCGATACTTTCTGTGAGTTGGTTGGAGTTTTTGGTGTTTTTCCAAATTCTTTTCCACTTTCAAAGCATTGGCTCTCGCTTCTTTGGCAAGACCAAGGTGTTTGTATCCTAACTCCAAGTTTTTCTCAATATCATATTTATTATAACTGTAATGAGCTTCTTTTGGATCATACATTCGGCGTGAGTATGGAGCTTCTCTAGGAATGTCCATCACATCTTGACGGAAGTACGATCCTTTACCATATTCAATAGAAATATCAAGAAGGGCTTTATCCATTGGATTGTTTGGATTTTTTCTTTCCATAGCCGTTTTCATCATTTCTTCAGCACGTAAGATATAGAGTTGAGAAATTTCCTCTGTCATCTTCTCGATTCCCAATTGGCATTCGAGAAAACGTTGGTAAGCAGAAGAATAATTACCTTCGAAATGGTATTGGATTCCTTCTTGGTAGATCCGTTTGGCTTCGTTATATTTCTTCATACGAAAGCCTTCCTTCCCTTCCGGAGCATTGATTTCCGTAGGTTTTCCTTCTGGATCTTCACCACGAAAATTTTTTACAATTGGCTCTAACTCTCGTAAGTATGTCAAAAGCTCAATGCGTTTGTGGTATGATTTACTAGATACCGATTCTGCAAACATAGGTGCCTGCACCATGAGACTCGTCATGAGAATAAGAAGGGATTGTTTCATTGCTCTGCCGTTCATTCCGTTTCCGTATTTTCCTTCCTTGGAAGAAATCTTACAAGTAATTTCGGGGTGGCCCCTGTGAGTATTATCGGAGATTTCTGATATTGGATTGACAGATTGTATTTTAAAATTGAGCCTTTTCCTAGATTTTTCCTATGTCCCTAGCCGCAGCCCAGTCCAAAAAAGTATCTTTTCGCGCCAAAGAGTCCACAGCCTGCCCGATTTGTGATGAAAATCACCAAAAAGAACAAATGTTTCAGGGTGGTGGTCGGCTGATCGCAGGAAAGCTTGCCCAAGATTTACGACGTTTGTATGAAAAAAATAGAAAATTTGGTCGTGTCAGCCCACTAGATTATGTCATGTCCGTTTGCCCTCGTTGTTTATACTCTTCCTTTCCAAAAGATTGGAATGCACTGAATCCTGCTGACAATGAAGCCATCCGAATGGCCACCGATAGCCGAAGAAGTTATATTGAAAAAATCCTTGGCCCCCTTGATTTTACGGGTGACCGCCAAATTGCGTTAGGTGCTGCATCCTACCTACTAGGAATGGATTGTTACCAACTTCGCGGGGCGAGTGTTGCCCCTACTCCAAAAAAAGCAGTTTGTGCTATCCGAGCCGCTTGGTATTTTTCTGATCTTCATGATGAATTTCCACATATTGGTTATGATAAAATCAGAGACTTACTCTACCAAAAAGCAGCTGTCATCTATGGTTATACATTAGAACTGATGCAGAATGGAAACGAACCCGTTGACCAAGCTGCGGGAATGCTCGGTCCCGACACCGACAACAACTGGGGATTCGATGGTGTAATTTATTTGAATGCATTTCTCACTAAAAAATTCAAAGACCAGATGGCTCCCAAACCAGAAGACCAAGTTTTACTTTTATCTCGCGCAAAACGCACACTTGCAAGACTTTATGGTTCAGGAAAAGCATCCAAGGGAAAACCAGGTCCTATTGTAGAAATGACACGCGAATTGTATGACGAATATAATGCCATTCTAGAAGCGATGGGCGGCGAGAAGTAAGGGTTTGCCCAACTACGCTCTTCTCGTCGAATACGACGGCACTCATTTTTACGGATGGCAAAAACAAAAAAACTTACCAACAGTCCAATCGGCAATTGAATCAGCTCTTGCCATCATATTAAACAAAAATCCCGCCTCACGTTTGTCAGTTGCCGGGAGAACCGATACAGGTGTCCATGGCCTTGGAATGGTCTGTAATTTTAAAACAGAATTTCCCATTCCTAATTTTCATAAACTTCTTGTTTCCATCAATGCACTGACTCCTAAGGGTGTTTCTGTTAAAAACGTCGTTGAGGTTCCTTTAGAGTTTCATTCACGGTTCAGTTGCACAGGCAGAGAGTATATTTACAAAATTTATTATAATAAATATGAAAGTAGTTTTGTCGAAGGGCGTGCTTTTTGGGTCAAACATCATGTGGACTGGGATTTTGTAGAAAACCAACTCACGACCCTAATTGGAGAAAAGGATTTTCGTTCCTTAACGAAAGCAAAATCTATGGCAGGCAAAAGAGCAGTTCGTGAAATCTTTGACATCCGTTTGGAACGATTGACACCAGATTGGATTCAAATCCGGATCCGTGCCAATGGATTTATGCATAATATGGTTCGTATTACGGTAGGAACTTTACTGGACATTGGGAAGGGACGTTGGAATTCTAGATCCATCGGCTCCATTTTGGAAGAGAAGAACCGTTCGACAGCAGGGACCACCCTCCCGCCGGATGGACTCTATTTTGTCCGCGCATATTACGAAGATTATCCGGAAATTCATGAATTGTATAAAATCACTCTTCCTTAGCCTTTTTTTAGCTCTCACTCTATTTTCCGGTCTTCTTTCCGCACAAACCCTAGAGGAATACAACAAACGACGCTATGAAATTGGGGGTTGGGTCGGAGCTGCAAACCCCATGCCAGGAACCCCTACTGTTCGCATTTTGGACACAACCCTCGGTGGAGGATTTTACGCACGAATGCCCTGGCCTTGGATTTTTTACACTGAAGTGGGTGGTTCTTACGCTGTATTTTTGTCCAGATCCGAACGAGCTCTCACTGCTATGCCACTCTATGCTGCCTTGGCATATAAAATTCCCATTGAGCTTCCCATCCAATTCTTTATCAAAGGGGGCGGAGGCTCCTCTTATGTGGTTGCTCGTCCTTCCGATACGGCTCGTTGGAACCCAACCGCCTTTACTGGGTTAGAAGCAAGTTTTATTGCTGGCCGTAGAATTCGGATTGGGGTTCGATTGGACTATTATAAGATTTTTGAAACCAATATGGATGTTCCCAACCAGTACAGATACCCACTGGCCAGTCCTTATGATGACCCTCGTTTGCAAAACCCAGCCAATTACACTTTGCATAACGTAGATTTTTTCTATTTCGGTCTAACCGTTGGAGTGTTGTTTTGATTTATGAATCACAAGTATTTATCAGTCCTTATTCTTATTATTAATCTTTCAATCTTCCTAAACTGCAAACAAGGATTGGATTTAGGTGAGGAAACCAAACTTCCCGTAATTTCCACCCTCTTCAACAACAGAATGTTATTACTCCTCAAGGGAACCTACGCTACAGACAATCCACTCGACTGGAGTGAACTGAATAATGGAACCGGAGATTTATATGTTGATGCTCAAGGGGAAGGTCTTGATCCAATAATGACTTTGGTCAACCAACCCAAAGCCGGAAATATGCCTATCTTTCTTGATATTGGAGAGGTAAGGATATCCAGTAAATTTGAGAAAGGTTTTAATGAACTGACACAAATTCGAGACACGATAGATTCCAATAGATTCTGGGACTTCATCGCACCTAACAGGCAGGTGTTTTGTACGGTTACTTACTCTTTTGATAACAATACATGTACAGAAAGTAACGGGATTATGAAAGCCTATGACTTTTTTAATGGAATCGGTGCTCAGTTCCCATCCAATGATCCTTCTTCTGAAACTGTTGGTGGAGTTGCATCAGCGCTAACGACCGGAAGGTATTGGTTTGGACGCGAGTATTACTATGCAGGGATTTATTTTCGTTCGCTTGTGACAGGGTACGCACTGGATGCAGGAGCACCAATATCTAGTCGTTTTGACAATAGGCCTCTCATCAATGCCTTGAATATTGTTCCACGTAACAACTATGTAGCGGGCACTACTTCTTCTGCCAAAAGCACAATTGTTCCAAAAATGTTTCCTGCCTTATATTCTCAACTTTTTACTCAAGCGATCCAATCGGATATGATGATTCGGGATGGGTTTGATCCTTACATTTTAGAAGTAAGGATCAATTTAAAAGAAAACCTAATGTTGCATTCTTACTTATCCACTCGAGGAACTCCAGTTACTTATGTTGGCGTAAGCGATATTTTTTATGACCATAATGGGGAAGGAGACGCCGGCGGAAATATCTTGACAAGAGCGAGAATCATCTATCCAGAAACGGCATCCAGCCTCACTATCTCTGGTGGTGGTAA
Source organism: Leptospira brenneri (assembly GCF_002812125.1). Classification (NCBI taxonomy): domain Bacteria; kingdom Pseudomonadati; phylum Spirochaetota; class Leptospiria; order Leptospirales; family Leptospiraceae; genus Leptospira; species Leptospira brenneri. The sequence continues at coordinate 407,397 of NZ_NPDQ01000002.1, read as the reverse complement.
CTCATTGTTACATTATTATGGCATTTTCCGGTATCACGAAGAAGAATTTATCAACGTTTTGCCTCTTGCTGCGACACCAGCAAAACAGGATGCTAAAATCAAATACCTAAACCCAGGAACATACAGAGCCGTTTGTTTGGGAGACCTGACGAAACAGGACGGTTATCCTGACACTGTAGTACGGCAGACTACATTTACGATTCCTGAATATCCATTCCGACAAACGTATAACGTCGATTTGGCCTGCCCATAGTAAAAAAATAACTTACCCTTTCAATTTTACTTTTTCTCTGGCACCGTTTTTTGTGAAGTTGGTAAAAGTACCAATGATATGAAAACGATATTGCTAAAACTCCGCTCTCTCTTTTCCAAGGATTCCCTGTCCCACGGGGAATTGCAATTTCCAATTCGATACAAACTCCTACTCATTACCTCGATTGTTTTACTTGTTTCGATGTCGGGGATCATCTTTCTTGCTTCTTATTTTTTCAGAAAAGATAGTGAGGTTCGAGTTAAAGAAAACAACATCAAAATCAATGAAATCCTTTCTTTAAAAGTGAAGTCGGATTTACATTCGATGAAACAGGATGTCCATATTACTGCATCGGCCATTCTTAGAAATCCCAATTCAAGTAATGCCATTGCCAAAGAGTTATTTGAAGAAGACCAAAACTTTCTATTGATTGGTGCCTATGACGTTAGCCTAAATCCAAAATTTGAAGCACTCAATGATGAATTTTTACAAAAATACGATTACCAAAAAGCAGAAGTAAGAACATTACTAAAAAACATCCAACCAAAATTAAAAAAATCATTCAGCGGAACTACTGTTATATGGAATGCAAGTCCCTATTTCCGCCATCCCATTCTTTGTCTTAGTTTCCCTCTATCAGAATCAAAAGACACACATACAATTCTAGTTACACTAATCAAACTGGATAGCCTACTTGATGCCTTTCAAACCTCAGGGCCAGTAGAAACCTTTCTTGTTAGTGAAGATGGAAGTGTCCTTGCTCATCCTGATGCCAAAGTAGTTTTGTCCGGAATCAATTTAAATGATCTGCCTATTGTAGAAAGAATGAAAAAGTCTACGGTTGATAACGGTCAGTTTCGTTATGAATCCAAAGATGGTGTGTCTTATCTCGGATCATTCAAAAAACTGGGACTCGGAGGTGTAGGGGTAATCTCTCAAGTTCGTGAAGCAAAAATTTTTGAAGAAGTTAATAACATTCAAAAACGAAATGTTTATATCTTAATCGTTTCACTAGCCCTATCGTTTATTGTTGTTTATATTTTTGCAAAGTCACTATCAACACCCATTCTAAAATTAGTAGATGCTTCTGAAGAAATTCGAAGAGGTAATTACCATATTGAACTTCATGCAACCACTCATGATGAAATTGGAACATTAACTAAATCGTTTGTGAGTATGGGACGCGGTTTAGAAGAACGTGAAAAACTAAAAGATTCCTTTGGAAGGTTTGTGAACCAAGACATTGCAGAACTTGCAGCGAAAGGAAAACTTTCCATTGGAGGCCAGAGAAAGTATTGTACAATCTTTTTCTCAGATATACGAAGTTTCACATCAATCTCCGAAAAGTTACAACCAGAAGAGGTTGTAGAATTTTTAAACCAGTACATGACAGAGATGGTAAAATGTGTTCAAGAAACCGGAGGGACTGTAGATAAATTTATCGGGGATGCTATCATGGCAACTTGGGGTGCTCTTCGTGACCACAGGCAACATGCGAAAGCAACAGTGGATGCAGCACTCCGTATGCGCGACAGACTCATTGAATTTAACCAAGGAAGAGGGAGTGTCAAAAAACCAATCATCCAAATTGGATGTGGGATTAACACTGGATATGTGATTGCAGGCCAGATCGGTAGCTCAGATAAAATGGAATACACAGTGATCGGAGATTCAGTAAACCTTGCCTCCCGTGTCGAGTCTCTAAACAAAGAAACGCAAACAGACATTCTAATTACGGATACCACTTACCAAGAAATAAAATCAGATTACCATGTCATCAGTATGGGAGAGATTGAGCTAAAAGGAAAATCCAAAGCTCAGAAAGTTTATGCAGTTCTTGGCAGAAAGTCAGATCCCGATTGCCCCAAAAGCTTAAGTGAATTACAAAAGTTAGTTGGAATCACAGCAGTGAAAAAGGGGAAAAAATGAATTTAGACAAACGAGATCGTCTCGTCTTATTTACCCTACTCGGTGTTGCTTTTTTATTTTCGATATTGTTTTATTTGGATTTAAATCGCAAAATTGGAATTGGCGACCGCGAAGTTGTTGGAACTATTTTTTTTAAAAACAATATTGTCCAAAGAAAATTTGAAGACGAAGTCATATGGGAAAAATTAGAAAATAATAGCCCTCTGACAAATAAAGATACGATTCGATCGGAAGCATTTTCTGACGCTCTGATTCGATTAAAAGATGGAACAGAAATTAACATTGATGAAAACTCAATGTTTAACTTGGATTTAACGGGAGAAGAACCAAATTTAGAATTCACTCAAGGTTCACTGGAAGTGAAAAAAGATGATTCTAAACCCAACCAATTAAAAATCACAAGTTCAGGAAGCGAAATCAATGTAGATTCTGGAAATGTCAAAATCGAGAAATCTAAAGAACGAGAACTTAGTTTATTTGTAGAAAAAGGAAAAACCACAGTTAAACAAAAGGACGGTAAATCTCTAGCTGTGGAAGAAGGGAAAAAAGCTGAGTTCAAAAAAACAGGAATTGAAATCAAAAAAATACCCGTTGTTCTTGTCGCTCCTACTTCTCAAAAATTATTTTATACAGAGCCAGACGATGTTTCAGTCCACTTCCAGTGGAAGTTGGAACCAGGATACAAAGATTCTAATTTAGAAATCTCAAGATCACCTAACTTTCAAATGACGTTAATTAACGAAAAAGTGGAAGGAACACAAACCTCTTTCCGGCTAAAGGAAGGAACCTTTTATTGGAGATTAAAAGTTAAAAATAAACAAGGCACAGATTTTGAATTTAGCGAAATCAATAAATTCTTTGTCACAAAACTTGAGTCCTTCCAAGGAGAATCACCAGAACAAGGAGCAGTTTTTCCTTTTGTTCAAACATTTCCATTGGTCACACTCACTTGGTCAAAACTAACAACTGCAAATTCATATAAATTAGTTTTATCAAATTCTCCAAAACTCACAAACCCAATCAAACAATTAGAAACCACGGCCAATCAGATTTCTTATGATGATTTAAAGGAAGGAACATACTACTGGAAGGTAATCGCGAAATCTTCTTTTCCTGATACCAAGGATCGTGAAAGCCAAGTTTTATCCTTTATCATCAAAAAACAAAATTCTATTCCTGCACCTAAATGGTTAAGGCCAACAAATGAATCAGAAATTTCTGCTGATGAAATTAAACAAAACCAAGCAATTCTCATTTGGGATGGGAATGCAGAATTAAAATCCTACCAACTAAAAATAGCAAATGATCCCAAAATGAAAAACATTGTTTTTTCCGAAGAAACTAGTTCTAACTTTCTTCTGCCAAACTGGAACGAACTCGGGAAAGGAAATTTTTATGCGAGTCTCGTTGGTAAATCAAAAGAAGGAAAAGAAACGGAAACTTCAACAATACTTAGTTTTACTGTTGTCGATAAAAAGAAAAAACAAGAACCCATAGAAGAACCAAACGAAAACAAACAAGAACCTAAACTTGAGATGATGTCACCGAACGGAACCATCGTTCAAATGAAGGGAAAAAATAGTTTAGACTTTCAATGGAAGGTATCTGGAACCACCCCAGACAAATATGATTTGGTTTTATACCAACATATAGCCGACAAAAAATCAGCAATCTATAAAATCACAACAAAAGAATCCAAACACAGCCTAAAAGATTTAGGAATCTTAGATGAAGGAACCTTCTCTTGGGACCTCAGTGTATATAAAGATTCCAACTTGTTATTGTCGAGAAAGGGAAGTTTTATTCTGGCATTAGATCAGTTTAAATCTTTAAAACCTTCTGATATTGAATTCATTTCACCAAAACGATTGTATAAAGAGAAACGATGAAACTAAATACAAAACAATTTTTATTATTTTTATGTTTGGTTTCGTTTTCTATCGGAGCTCAGGAAGGAACCAAACTCATTGCTTGGAAACCCATTCCTGATGCCAGTGGGTATCAAATCCAAATCAAAGAAAAGTCTGGCAAAATCATTACTGATAAGAAGATCGATACACCGTATCATTCCATTGAAGACCTCCCTTCAGGAATGTACTTAGTAAGGACTGCGCCCTTAAACTTATTTAAGAAACCTGCAGTTTGGTCTGTATGGAAAGATTTAGAAGTCATCATTTCTGAACCACCTCTAGTAGTGACAGAAGAAGAAAAACCCATCGTTCTTCCCAAATCAGAAACTAAGTCAGAAAAAACAATTTCCAACCTAACCATTGAAGGAGAACATTTTTTAGATGCAACAAAAGTAGATATCACTAAAAAAAATGAATCCCTTCCCATTTTGAGTAAGGAAGTAAAATCATCTGAACGGATCGACCTAAAAGTAGATACAACAGATGCCAAGTCAGGACCTTATGATTTAACAGTAACCAACCCTTACCAGAAACCAAAAGTGGTTACCAATTTTCTTCAGGTGGAAGAACCAAAACATACCCCCACTGCAGAAACTAAACAAGAATCTACTATTTCACAAAAAACTAATACAAAAGAAAATTCTGGACCTAAAAATTCAAAAGTTTCAGTTCCAAAAGGCAAACCATTTCGAGATTTTTCTTACGAGGAAATGTTAGCATTTTTAGAATCAGATGTTGCGCTCAATTGTAGACATACAAAAGTCCCAGCCCTCACTCTCAGCGAATGTCACAAAACATATGTTATTTTGAACTTTTCAAGTGAGGACAATCATTCCGTATTTGAGTTTTATAAATTGATTAGCGATAATGAATCTGACAGGACTAGTGCTTACCAGTATTTTAGTAGTAACTGTTCCCCTAAATTTCGGCCTGCTTTGGAAAGAATGGAAGTACAATCGAAAAATAGAAGTAATCTAGCCCCGGAAGAACGCCAATCGTTAGTCCAAGAATTGGCTAAATTTCGAAATTGTTCGCCATAATTTCTTTTTCTTTTGCTTGTAATGAATTCCTTTTTTTAGTCCTATTAAGAGAATGAGATACTCTTTGATCGCCTCGGTTGGAATTGTACTGGTAACCATACAAACCCTCCATTCCGAACCTTCCGTCCTGAGCCAAAATGTAAAAGAAGTCACAACTAGAATCCAAGATTTGGCTCTCTATCCTACTCTTTCGAAAAAAAGACTCTATGGTGCTGTTGCCAAAGGTGGTGCCATTCGATTTGATTTAAAAGCCGGAGAAGCCTCACCTCAATCCATAGGCATTGGGGTAGCTACTGATGGAAAACTAAAAGAATGGGTTCTAACTGTTTATTCTGGCAACGGACAAAACGAAAACCCATCCATTCTAAGAAAGGAAAAAATTGAAGGGGAAGTACAGTGGGTCTTTGAATTGTTAGCCCCACCAGACGAAATCACTGTAGAAATTCAGAACGTAAACTCTGATACACCTGTTACCGTGGTAGAAATTGTTCATGGTTATTATTATGGATATTCAGTGGATAAAGAAAACAATAACAAACCCCAACCACAGAATCCAACCAAACCAAATCCTACAGATCCAGAAAAACTTTCACCAAATGACGTTCAAAATAGAACTGAGTTTTACCGAGCACCTTTTACTAAAGACTGAAACAAGTTTTTAAAAATAAAATCAGTATACTCATCATAACAAGTCGGTGACATATGACCTGCATCACTAAAGTTGTTGCAGGTATAATTTGGATCGTCGTTCATATTCCAAAATGGAATCCCATTTTTCTTATGATACTCTAACATTCTTGGAAACCAATCGTGATAGACAGTGTCTTCTTTTCCATTCCCTACAGAAACTTTTAAATTTCGGATGTGATCCATATATGGTAAAGATAACCTAACCCAAATCACAGCAGATGGTACATCCAGTTCTTTTGCTAACATAAGAGATTGGTCTGTAAAACTCAAAATCTGATCCGAAAAATGAAATGGAACCAAATAGGAATGAAAATCTCCAAACGCAGATTTTTTTAATAATTCTTGTGGAAGAACAGATTTATGAGTTCCAGGTGTCATTGCAGAACCCTTCCCCCGACTCAAATTCTCCATTAAATTATTTCGTAATTCTCGATACGGAATCAACATTGTATCTTTGTTTTTAGCACGAGTCACAATCACTTCTAATTTAGGACGATATTGGTAAGCTCGAAACATTCGTTTGGCAACAAGAGTTGAGATATCATCTGTTGAAAATGATGAAAAATGTTTTAAAACAAAAGATACATTCAGTCCGTTTGTGAGTGTTTCATCCACTTTCAATGTCGCTGCGGAGTTATACATTTCCACAGAATGATCAAACAAAAAGAAATCTGGTTTTACTTTGTCTTTATGAAACTCTTCCATCCATTGCAAAACATAATCAGGTTTTCCTCCAGGAACAGAGAAGTTAAACATTACCCAACCTGGATATTTTTTATGAATGTATTCGTTATCGAATAATAAAGCACGTGAGTTTCCAAAATAAACAAGTACCTTGTCTCTATCTTTGTTCGATAGATAAACTTTTAAGTCTTCGTATAATTGATTTTTTTGAATGTAATTAATGTCAGAAAGTGATTTGGAAAAATAAGTATGTACATTTTCCAAAAGTAATAATTTATCTAGACAAAAGGTTAAAAATACAACTAGAAATGGGACAAGTAAATATCGATTACGAATTAAATCCACAATGTCTCCTAAAACTTATAATAGATAAATTCTCCGCCATCTTGTGAAAGTGTGGCGAGAAGGAAAATGGTAACAACACCAAGTATGGGAACAAGCCATACATCATGTTTACGAATCCGATCCCAAAACTCAGGAACATACTGGATATGATGAAAAAATAAAAGAGCAATAGAAGTATAAAAGATTCGTTCCAAGTTTTCAATGTGTTGGAACCGAAACGAAGAACCATTTCCAAATAAAGATGTAGCAGAAACCAACCATTCATTGGAATCACCAGAAAACATGATTTCTAAACTATGTGTGAAATGTGTAAAAATTCCGTAGAAATGATCGACCATATTGGTTGCGTTGTTGGATCGAAACATAAGTCCAGAAATAGAAAACAAAACAAAAACAATGAAGGCCTTAAAAACGATAAGAAACTTATTTTTTTCAGGAGTTAACTTCCAACCAAGTTTGTCTTCAAAATACCTTTCCCCCGCAAGAATCACTCCCCAATAAAATCCCCAACAGATAAAAGTATAATCAGCACCGTGCCAAAATCCTCCTAGAGTCATAATGATGATGAGGTTTAAGTAAGTGCGAAGTTCTCCTTTGCGAGATCCACCGAGTGGAAAATAAATATAATCCCTGAGCCAAAAAGAAAGAGTGATATGCCAACGTTTCCAGAGTTCCCTTCCCGATGTAGAGAAAAAGGGAGCTTTGAAGTTTTCCGGAGTTTCAAAACCTAAAAACAAAGCAATGGAACGCGCCATGTCGGTAAGACCAGAAAAATCACTATATACTTGGATGGAATAACAGATACCTGCCATGAACAGAGAGAAGGAATCATACTCGGCAGGAGCACCAAACACTGGTGATATGGTAAGAGACATTGGGTCTGCCACCAAAACTTTTTTTACAAGTCCTGACATAAGTAAATAAGATGCCCGATACATTTTTTCTTTGTTCGGAACGAGTTTGTCTAAGTTTGGAAAGAAGTCAGACATTCTCATGATTGGTCCTGCGATGAGTACAGGGAAAAAAGCAACAAAGAGAAAATAATCGTCTACCTTTACCAGAGGTTTTGAGGAATCGCGATAGGTATCAATGGCTGCGGCAATGACTTGGAAAGTGTAAAAACTAATCGCGAGTGGTAATGCAATGTGAATGAGATCAGGAACTTGTTTAAAGAACGGATAGTTCGTTAGATCAGCAAGAACCTTACTAAAGAAATATATATATTTAAAAAATCCTAAGTTGATTAGGTTGAGGGAAACTGTAATCCCAATCCAAAACTTTGTCGGAGTGGATTTGATTTTTCGATACAATAGATAATTGATGCTGATGACGATCAGAAAATGGAAAGTGAGAGTTAGCGAAAAATAAGCATAAAAGCCAATTCCTGAAATGAGTAGGAAATACTTTCGAAACTCTCTTGGAATGGCCCAATAGAGCAAATAAACAATGGAAAAAAAGATTAAAAATGGGATTGAGTTGAACAACATATCAAGGAAGGAATTGTCTCTCCCAGTAATCGGTTTCTGAACTTGGTGTCAATCCTTCTTTCAGGTGATTAAATTCTGTTTCGTCCTCTTCGGCTTCTCTTTTGAGCCATTCTGCATAAAATTCTTCTGAGCTCATTCGTTTGGCACGAAGCCTTCTGGCAAAACGGATAATTTCCTTATCTGTAGTAACCACCAAACACTGCGCAGGTACTGGACATAAGTTGAGATAACCGATGATGAGTTCGTCTGCTTTTTTTTCATGGCTATAGTGGATGGAAAACTTACCCCAATCTTCCGAATAACAATCAGAGGTAAGATCCTTTTTTCCGTCAAAAAAGACCAAAATTTTGGAGTGTTGATCCTCAGAATAGAATCGATCTAGATGGAGGAGTAACCCATCCCGGGCATCTTGTAGGCGATATTCACCTAAACAAAAAGCCAAATCGGGAAATTTATACATTAGATTCATCCCATCGATCAGGATTCTCTCAATTACGGGCACAACTCTATTGAAACCACTTGCCAGATCCGATTAAACCAAAAAAACGTAAACATGGGGAAAAAAATAATCATCGTCGGTGCCTCTAGTGGGATCGGAAAAGCCATAGCAGAAGCTGAATTGAACGCAGGGAATTCCGTGGTTCTTTTAGCTAGAAGGGAAAAGTCCTTAGAATCGATTGCCAAGAAGGCAAATACAAACAAAGACAAAAGAGCCTTCCCTTTGGTCTTTGATGTGACCAAGTTTTCCACAGCAGAAAAAACCTTTCAGAAAGCAGTGAGTTTACTCGGAGGAGTGGACGAGGTGTATTTTGCTTCGGGTGTGATGCCACAGATTTCTCCTAATGAGTACAATACGACAAAAGATTTAGAAATGTTAAACATCAATCTTCTTGGTGCTGTTGCCTTTTTAAATCCAGTGGCTACTTATTTTACAAACCAAAAGTCAGGTAAAATCATTGGAATCTCCTCCATTGCTGGAGAGCGAGGCCGAAAAGGAAATCCAGTTTATAATACATCTAAAGCTGGATTCAACACATATTTGGAAGCACTACGCAATCGACTTTCAGAATCCAACGTTCAGGTAACAACGATTAAACCAGGATTCGTGATTACTGAAATGACAAAAGGCCTAAGTCTTCCTGAAAAGGGATTACTAAAAGCAATCACTGCCGAAGAAGCCGCAGAAAAAATTCGTAACATCGTAAGTGCTGGAAAAGATGAGGCATTTGTTCCTGGAATCTGGGCTCTTGTTGGTCTTATCATTCGAAACATTCCCAATTTCATTTTTAAAAAACTGAGTATATAACATGGTAGCAAAAAAAACAAAATCCATTTCTGATTTAAAAATACCTCAAAAGGAAAAAGTTGAAGCTTGGGGAATGAGTTCCTTTTCCCTATCGCCAGTATTTCGCCCAGAAACAGAAGAAGAAATCAAAGAACTACTTGTTTGGGCGAACCAAACAGGCACCAAAGTCGCGTTACGTGGTGGCGGTTGTAGTTATGGGGATGCCTCAACAAATACAGATGGAATCGTTTTAGATCTAACTCATTTTAATAAAGTTTTAGATTTTAATGTAAAAACTGGTGTGATGACAGTTCAATCAGGAGCAAGGATCAAAGACCTTTGGGAAACCGGAATTGAAAACGGATATTGGCCTCCAGTAGTTTCTGGAACCATGATGCCTACACTTGGTGGGGCCCTTTCCATGAACATTCATGGGAAAAATAATTTTAAAGTGGGAACCATCGGCGAACACATCAAAGAATTTACTTTTCTCACTGCAAAAGGAGATATCTTAGTTTGTTCTCCTAAAAAAAATACAGACCTATTTTATTCTGCCATTTCCGGCTTTGGAATGTTAGGTTGTTTCTTAACAGTGCAAATCAAAATGAAACCGATCTACGCTGGCAAAATGAAAATTGATCCAGTTTATGTAAGAAACTTTGATGAGTTATTTGCATATTTTGAAGAACATTACAAATCTTCTGATTATTTAGTTGGTTGGATTGATGCTTTTGCTTCAGGGAAAGCGATGGGTCGCGGCCAAATTCATAAGGCTACCAACCTAAAAGAAGGAGAAGATCCTGATTTTCCAGGTAACTGTTTGTTAGAAAGACAACACCTCCCCTCCCGCCTATTCTATGTAATTCCTAAAAAGTGGATGTGGATCCTCATGCGTCCTTTCAGTTTTAATTTAGGAATGCGCCTCATTAATTTGGCAAAATGCATTGCGAGTATTCTAGTAAACAATAAAGCATACTACCAAGGACATGCAGAATATGCGTTTCTTTTAGACTATGTTCCGAATTGGAAATTTGTATATAAACCAGGAGCAATGATCCAATACCAAGTATTCATTCCGAAGGAAAACGCAAAACAAGCGTTCCGTGAAATTTTCACTATTTGTCAAGAACGTGGGATTGTGAATTATCTTTCTGTTTTCAAAAAACACAAACCAGATCCATTTTTACTCACACATGCTGTAGATGGATTCTCTATGGCGATGGATTTTCCTGTAACGAAAGGAAATAGAGAAAAACTTTGGTCTCTTTGTAAAGAGATGGATGAAATTGTTTTAAAACACAAAGGTAGATTTTATTTTGCAAAAGATTCCACTCTTCGTAAACGAGTGATGGAATCTTATTTCCCTAAGGACAATTTAAAAAGATTTTACTCTTTGAAGAAAAAATACGATCCAAAAGGAATTTTACAAACCGATCTCTACAAACGAGTGTTTTTAACAGAGAATTAAATCTTTAACGGTCATTAAAACAAACTTAAGCAGAGCATGAATATTTAGAACTAAAAATCAACTAGTTTTAAATATTCATTCTTCTATACAAAAAGTACGCTGCGGAAGTAAAAATTACCGGTGTCATCCACATTCCAATCCAAATGGGTAAGGCACCGTTCTCAGCCAAAGTTTTGGCTGTTGAATTTAAAATATAATACAAAAGTACAACTGCAATGGTAAGGCCCAAACTCGCTACACCTGCGGAACGTTTGGTGATGGCACCAGCAAGTGCCCCTAAGGTTACTACAACAAAAGCCATGAGTGGCATGGCAAAAGCCATGTGTTGTTGGATGATTACGTTTCGAAAAGGGATTCCTTTAGTAATTCTAGATTCAATTTCATCTGCTAATTCAAAAAAATTCATTTCTTCTGGGTTACGAATTGGTTTGGAAAAATAAGCCAAATCTTCTGGGAAGTCATAAGTTTTTTCTGGATATTTGATCCGAGACACAAGCTCTAGGTTTTCATTGAATCGTACTTCTTCGGCATCATACAAAACCCAACTATGAGGAGAAGGAATGAACTTTGCTTTTTGCGAAGAAACTGTATAGGTAGGATGTCCGTCAGGTTTGATTTCAATATAATTGAATCCACCCTTTACGGTGTTTTCTTTTTCATCGATCCAATAGACGTAATAAAATCCTTTTTTTCCTTTGATATGCAATTGGTAGACAAAATCAATCAGTCGATTGGAACCCTTTGCCATGATACTAAATTCTATCTGTGCTTTTTTGTTGGCTGGTATCACAACCGTTTGGCCAAAGAGAGTCATAATGAGCCACATTGCGATTCCAAAAAGTAAAATTGGTGTGATGATACGTATGAAGGATACCCCTGCTACCATCATCGCCACAAGTTCTTTGTTCACACTGAATTGGCCGATGACAAAACAAACAGAGAACATAAGCGCAGGAGCCACTACCTGATCCACCATCGATGGCAAAGAATATAAAACATGTAAATATACATGCGTTTGATTTACCTTGGAAGAAACCAAATACTTCATCACGTCTGTGAATTTATAAATCACAATCATGGATGTTAACATGATGAGAGTGCCAAGAAAGGTTTTAAAAAAATCTAAAAATAAATAACGATCCAAAGTTCGAAACGGAATGAACTCTCTTTTGAACCAAAGAAATGGTGTTAACAACAAATTCATAAAATTTCCAGTAGTAACATACTCATATCGTCGGAAATTCGTTTTGCCGAAAATGACATAGAGTCCTCATATAAAGCATTCAAAAATTCTTCACCTTTTTTGTCAGAATGATTTTTTATGGATGTTAGTAAATGTTCATCTCCATAGATTTCACCGGCCTCATCAAAAACTTCCAAAATTCCATCAGAATAGATTAAAATTCGATCTCCGGCGTTAGGAGTAATTATAAAATCTTTCAAATTGAGTTTTAAATAAGATACAATGAGGGTTCCTTTACCCTCCATAAAGGTTGGATCAAGATCTTTCTCGATTCGGATGAGGGGTGGATGACCCGCAATCGAATAATGAATTTCCTTTGTCACCGTATCTACAAATAAAACACAAGCGCTGATATGGTTATTCGGAACTAACCCTTGTAAATCGGTATGAATCGACTTTAAACAAGTAGATGGTTCTGGCGCATTTGCATGAATTTTAAAAGCAAGGACAGCCATGGCAGAAACCATAGCCGAAGCGATTCCATGGCCAGAAACATCTGCAAAAAAAAGAGCCAACTTTCCATCTTCTCTTTCCAAATAACTAATGGCATCACCACCTACTTGCCCAAAAGATCGAAAAAAAGAATGAATCCTAATTCCTTTTGTTTTTGGCCATTGTGAAGTTACAAGATTGGATTGAGTTTCATTTGCCTGTTCCAATTCATTCAACATTCGATCCTGAAAACCTTTGAGTTTTGACTCAGAGATTCTTAATTTTTCCACAGAACTCAGTCGGATATTGAGAGTAAGGTAAGAAACCAAAGTTGGTGTGATGATTGCTGATAGGTATAAAGGTAAATCTACTTGTGGTTCCTTTGTGTATAGACCAATGAGAATTCCCGCAGAAGTGACAGTCCCTAAATAAGAAACAAGAGATCTCCGATCCACAAAACTGACACCGATACAAGACAAAACCAAAATCATTCCCACCAAATAACCAATGTAAAGTGAATTCCAATACAAAAGAGCAAGGGAATGAGCGCTCATTGTATAAAAGAAAAACAACATAATGGTTTGGATATGTTTACGAACCCAATCAGAAAAATAAGTGGCAAAGAAAAATCCCAAGGTTAAAAGAGCATGTAAAACACGAATCCATTTTGGATCATATAATCCTAATTCACTAGTAGGAGCAAAAATTCCAAATCCGATAAAACTAAAAAAAACAACAAGGCAAATCCGAGAAATCTTCATCACCTCGTCATCAAGTTTAAATCGTTCTTGGAAAGATTTTTTCATCATACCAAATGGTCTCGTCCAAATTTTGTTTTGAAGTGATCTGGAAGTGCGGAAGGTTTTTGTAATTCAAAATCGAACCAAACAAAAGCAGCATTCCCCGTCAAAACACATTCTTCATTTTCATTCCACATAGAACAAACCACTGTAAAAGCTCTAGAAGAAATGGAATCTACTTCTAAGGTAATTTCCAAAGTTGCGGGGAATACTACCTGTTTGCGATAGTCCATATCTAGATGTGTTAAAACGGGTCCGCCTTTTACTGGTTTTGATGGAGAATCCCACAAACCTTCTTTTGTAAAATAATCTGCTCTTGCAGACTCAAAGTACCTAACGTACGTAACATTGTTTACATGACCGAAGGCATCCATCTCACCCCAAACTACTTGTTGGGTGAATTTATGTTTATATTTGACTGGTTTTGGCATGATTGATTATCGAACTTCAAATGAAGAAAGAGAGATAACTTTACCATCTCTATCCTTTACTTGCAGACGATATTCTCCCTTCTTCGGTTCCCAGAGATAAGGCCCTCTGACAGAACCGATGTTTTCATCGTTTAAATAATAAGAATAAGAAATATCGTAAGAACTGAAAGTAAAGAGGATTTTTTGACGGCCCAAAGGAATATCTGGATCCAATGCAAATATACTTCCATTTACAGGAGTAAGTATCCTTTGTGACTTTGTCTTTTCAATTCTACTCTCATTAGACGAAGTAGAAGTTGGATTTATTAAATTCATTTCTTCTGGACGATTCAATTTTGAACTGAGAGATTCATGAAATAAATCCATTGTTTCACGCCAAACAGGAGCAGCACCTGTAATCCCCGATACATCTAACATAGGATTTCCTGTCGGATTACCCACCCAAACCCCTACCGTAAAAATTTCCGAATAACCAATACACCAATTGTCTCTCATATCTTGGCTTGTTCCAGTTTTAACAGAAGTATAATAAGAAGTAGATAAAAAATTATCCCAACCAAAGCCCAGAGATCTGGCCTCTCGATCGGCGAGAATTTCTGATACCATATAACTTGAAATAGGTGAAAAAACCCTTCTCTGATTGGATGAATTTTCGGAAAGATCGAATGTTACCGAAGAATAAAGACCGCCATTTGCCAAACTTCGATAGGCATTTGTTAATTCCAATAAACTAATATCTGCTGTTCCTAATGCTAAAGAGGGACCATAAAACTCTGGGTATCGAAGCCCAGAGATTCCTAACCTTTCTAATACAGAAACGAATTCGTTGATGTCTAAAAACGATAAAGCTCGAATGGCCGGAATATTTAAAGAAGATCCCAGACTTTGTCTTACCGTCACATTTCCCTTATAAGATTTATCATAATTTAACGGACGATAAATTCCTTGGTAAACAGGGATTCCAACAGGAGAATCGGAAAGAATTGATTCAGGAGTGAGTTTGTTTTCTTGAAAGGTCTGTGCATAAACGAATGGTTTTAAAGTGGATCCTACTTGTCTTTTGCTTCGAATCAAATCGAGTTTTGAAACAGAACTCTCTTCTCCAATATTGGGAACATAAACAAGAACCTGGCCTGTGCGGTTATCGATTACAACCACAGCTCCATCACTCACATTTTTATTTGCGAGAGTTTTTACATTTCGTTTTAGAATCTCTTCTACCTTTCTCTGGAAGTTAAGAGACAGGGAAACATTCAACTTCGAATAAGGTTTTTCATTTCCTTTGGAAAAATCCAAAACTGCTTTTGTGTAAAGAGGAACAAAAGATGGGTATTGTGAATACTCGAAATTCCGAAATAAACTTTCTCTCACCAAACGAGAAATAGATTCACAATCATCTATCCCATCTCTTTCTTTTTTCAAAAGACAAACACGTTTGATTACTTTTTCGATGGAACTTTGAGGAGATCGAATGAGGGCCGCGAGCAAATAGCTTTCATTAGGTGTCAAAGCCTCAGGAGATTTTCGAAAAAGACCTTTACTTGCAGAAGTGATTCCCCTTAATTCTCCTCTAAAATAGATCAAATTGATATAAGCTGTGAAAATTTCTTCCTTTGACCAAGTTTCTTCTAAGTCCACGGCTCTTTGGATTTGTTTTAGTTTTTGAAAGATTGTTTTTCGTTTTGATTCAAAAGGTTTTAATTCTGGGTCCAAAAGAGAAACAAGTTGCATCGTAATTGTTGAAGCACCGCGAAGGGATGACCCTGTTAAGTTACTCCAAAAAGAAGATATAAGTGCATTCGAATCTAAACCCGTATGTTCAAAGAAACGTTTGTCTTCTGCATGAATCACTGAATCGATTAAAAATTTTGGGAGTTGGTTGTATTCTGTCCATTCTTCTGATCGGTAATCATTTCTAATTCGATATCTTTGAATGAGATCTCCAGTTCGATCAAATACTTGTATGTCGGAAGGTAGATATCCTGATTTTACTTCATTGTAAGTTGGTAAAGAGAAAAGTGGAGATCCAAAAAGTAGAAATAAAATGATAAAAACTAAATTTTGAATGGATCTAGAAACAAAACGATCTGTTTTACAGATCAGAAGTCTCGGCATTTTCATAACCTGTTTCAATGATCAAGTGGCTTCCATACTCTCTCACCTTATGTGGTAGATCCGCCCAAATTTTATTTGTAGGTTGGTGTTCCGGTATTTGGCATAAAATTAAAAATGGTTTTTTTAAAGAGACACAAAAGGAATGGAGCTGCTCCAACATCTCTTTCATTCTGGTGGGGGTTTCCGACCAATACGTATAAGGTGGATCCAAATAAAAAATATAAGCTTCTTCTTCTCCGATCTCCCACTTTAGCGCATGTTTGGTTGCATCTTTCCGAAACAACTGAACATTGGGAAGACCGCGAAATAGAGAATGGAGTTGTCTGAACCTAGTTTGGTCCAACTCATAAGTAAGAAGTCGTTTGGCTGATAAACTATAAGCTTCAGCAGAAATCTGTCCACTACCAGCAAAGTAATCACAAAACAAAATCGAATCAAAACCAATTCCCCAGGAAAGTAACCGCGAATCCATCAAAGAAAAAATTGCCTTTTTCACTAGACTATTGGTAAAATTCAAATGGCCTGATACATCAGGTGGTGACGGAATTTCTTTACCCTTCCACTTACCTTGTGATATACGTAACCCTTTCATTTATTTACCCGAAGATTTGATTTCCTCTAATTGAGATAACACATATTTGGAGGGAGAGTTGGCCTCAATTTCTGAAAAAATCTTCTTTGCTTCTGATTCGTTTTTTAGGTCCAAAAGTCCTAACCCATACAAAAGAAGGGCATCATTATACTTAGGGCTTTGTTTTCCCGACTTTTGAAATTCTTTTCCCCATTCAATGAGTAAATCAGGCTCACCAAAAACAAGTGCTCTTTCCATAAATAGGTAAACAGCGTTCCAATAATGAACCGATGATCTAAAGTTAGGTGGAACATCTCGAACCACCTTAGATTTTAATTGGGTCCAATTCTCTTCCGTGGAAACATAAAGAAAAAAAATCCGAGGATCCTTCTCCGTTTCCGACCCATTCAAATACTGAAGGGATCCTTTGGATACTGTGGCATAATTTCCTTTTTTAAATTCTGCATAAAGGGTCGAAAAACCAGAACCTTCACCCCAAAGGAGGGAAGGTAGAATCAAAAAACCAAAAATATACTGAAAATAAGACAAATTACAATTCGGTGATATTAGAAGATCCGCACATAGGGCAGATCAATTCCCAAGAATCGAGGTATTCATCCTCCCCTTCGGCTTCCCAACGGTGGTCACAATCCTCACAAGCATACGTTACGACGTCTTCGTTGAGGCTATCAGCATCGAATTCGTCATCATCTAAAAAGTCATCTTCCATACCCTTCCCACTAAATCACAAAGAAAAAGCCGTGTCAAGTGGGGAGGGCAAAAAAAAATGGGAACCAACGATGGCGATTTACTCCCGGTACGAACCGCACAGAAAGAAGAAATCAAAGACCCCGCTATTTCTATTGGTTTTAGCGCTTGGTCTGTCCGTGTTAGGGTTTACCTATAGAAAAGAAATTTATTTTCTTTTTGCAAAAGACCAAAGTGTCAGAGCGGAAAAAACCAAAGAAAAAACAATCGAACTTTGGAAATCAGGAAATCTGAAAGAAAAGGACATAGAAGACTTCCAATCGATTGCAACCACCTATTCGGAAAAAGATCCCACTGACCCCGTTGCTTTTCATTTGATTGCCCGAAGTTTATTTTGGAATTTATATCGAATTGGAATCTATTTCGATCACGATAGTTTGATTTTACATTTGGGATCCGAATTCAAAGATTTTCTAGGATCTTCTGTTCTTGCGGATTCCACTTTGGATTCCATATTTTGGAATGCAAGGACTGCCGAGTCCTTTGCCTCCTCTCCATTTTCTGACTGGGAAAATAACAAAGTATTGTTATTCCTTGGAGAAACACACCGCCAAGTAAAACGTCCACAAGTTCTCATCAATGAGTATGGAAGTTTGGATCGTTCTAAACTCTCCCCAGAGTTCCAAACCGTTTATATTTGGTTACTCACCTTCAATACTATGTTAGCTGGTGATGCTAGTGGACTCGACAAACTCATAACCATCACGAAAGATCCAACTTACAAAGTGGGAATTCAATTCACTCCTAGAGAGGAGAATTTTTTACGTGGTCTTGGGAAGTATTATAAAAAAGATTATGTAGGTGCTTTGTCACTACTCAGACAAGCGAAGTCAAATAATCCAGATAGAATTACCGAAACTTCAATCATCACGGAAGCCACAATCTTTCACTTACAAAATCTTTCCCAAAAAGGAATTGATTTATTAGAAGAATTTTACCTTTCTACGGGCAAAAGAAATCCAGAGATCCCTCTCCTTGTTGCAAAAATGATTTCCGAAAAACCGGGAACCAAAACAAAATTAGACTTAACACCGGAAAAAAAAGAATGATTGGTTTAGTTTCCCGACTATCTAGTTTTTCATCCAAAAACTTGATAAAAAGTTTTATCATCTCAAACAAAAGTTTTCTTTTTATATTCTTTTCCGTTTCTTTTTTCAACTGCGGATTGTTTTATAAAGGAGTTCCTAAGGCAGGTGAGTTTTGTTATGTTCTTACGAAACCTCCCGAATGTTTGTATGTAGACTTTGAATCCAAAAAATTAATTTGGAATGGTGTAGAATATACTTTGGAAGAAAAACTCCGAATGGATTATTTTTTTAAATCCAATGGAGAGTTGTACGAACTAACGGTTTCCACAGTCAATCGAGTCGATTTAAAAAATCTTACTACTGCAAACTTTAATCAGTTCTACATGAGGAAAAAAGAAAAATTTTCAGAAATCCCTGTACCGAGTATCAAACATGAGTAAGTCGATAGAGGAAATTCAAAAAGAAATCATAGCTGAATTTTCCGATCTCACTGATTGGGAAGAGAAATTTCAATATTTGATTGAGTTAGGTGAAGAACTCCCTCCCTATCCAGATGAAAAACGAACAGAAGAATATATAGTCCCTGGCTGCCAATCTCGAGTTTGGGTCGCACCGAAACTCGAATTAGGAAAATTAGAATTTGATGCTGATAGTGATACTGCTCTCACCAAAGGTCTAATCGCAATTCTGATACGAGTATTTTCAGGACAATCTCCACAAGATATAGCAAATGCCTCACTCAGTTTTATAGAAGAAGTAGGTCTTGCAAAATTTTTATCTATTTCAAGAAGAAACGGACTATTTTCCATGGTACAAAAACTAAAGGGATATGCAGAAAAAGCATAATCTCTTTCTTTTTTCCTTTGCAATCTGATCTAACCCCGCATAGAATTCTGAAACGAATCTGAATTAGGAATTCTATGAAACAAAGCCTTGTCCTTGCCCTCCTTATTTTATTTACCTTTCTACACTGTGGTAAAGACCTCTCTCCTTTTGGAGGAGAACCTGAAGTCACAACCCTCACCGAACGATTAAAACCAGAATGGCCAAGTCCCAACTGGAAAGTAGTTTCTCCCGAATCCGTTGGAGTGTCTACAAGCAAACTTAAGTTAGTAGAAGAATATGCTTTCACTAGAACCGGAGATGAAACTGATAGAAAAGGAAGAAGAACCGATGCACTTGTGATTTTAAGAAATGGAAAACTCATATATGAAAAGTATGGGAGAAATTTTTCCGAAGACAAAGTGCATTTAACTTGGTCAGTTTCCAAAAGCATTTTACAAACTATGTATGGAGTTGCCGTCAAAGCTGGGCTTGTTAAATTAGATGACCCTGGTTATTATCATTATGAACCACTTAGTCGTGACGAAGCTCATAAAAAAATCACCATTCGACATTTACTCAATATGTCCTCTGGCCTTGCTGCAGAAGAAGGATACGAAAGTGGGCCACTCAAATCATCTGTGATTGCTATGTTGTATACGAGGGGTCGTAAAGATATGGGAACATTCTGTGCTGGCCTACCTCTTCGTGCGGAACCTGGAACCCAAGTTTACTATTCTAGTTGTGACACCAATATCCTTTCTGCTATTCTAAAAAAAGTATATGGCGCTGAAGAATACGACAAACTTCCTTTCGAAAAAATCTTCAAACCACTAGGGATTACCAATGTAACTTTTGAAAGAGATGGTTCTGGAACTTATATTGGGTCTTCTTATCTCTATATGACAGCCAAGGATCTAGCAAAAATAGGTTATTTGTATTTGA
The DNA here is from genome assembly GCF_002812125.1 of Leptospira brenneri. NCBI lineage: Bacteria > Pseudomonadati > Spirochaetota > Leptospiria > Leptospirales > Leptospiraceae > Leptospira > Leptospira brenneri. The sequence goes on along the minus strand of NZ_NPDQ01000002.1, from coordinate 387,151 downwards.
ATGATGGAGTTTGGAACGGTGAACGTCTGTTACCTGAAGGATGGGTTCAATTCACTAGAACTCCTGCTCCTGGATATAAAACAACACCTTACTCAGAAGACTTGGCAGAAGACAATTATACAGCTCATTGGTATGCCAACACAGGAGTGCCAGACAGAGGAATCCACGAACCTTGGCCAGATGCCCCTAAAGATACCTTTGCTGGTCTTGGGCATTGGGGACAAATGTTGTATGTAATTCCTAGTTTAGATTTAATTGTGGTTCGGTTTGGAGATGATCGCGAAAAAGCGTTTATCAAAAATGATTTTTTAAAATTAGTAAAAGAGTCTGTAATTCGGTAAGTTTATGAAAAGAAAAATCTCTGTTCTCATTTCTTTATTATTTTTATTCCTTTTGTTTTGGGCACAATGGAATTGGAAACATTTATCCAGTTTTCCATCCATCATCTCCAGTTTTTATTCAAAGGAATTTTGTAGTTGTTACTTTGTGATGGAACTTTCGGAAGAACAGTGTCACAACTTTGCTCGCCAGTGGGTTCCTATCAGTGAATTTAATCTAGATAAAGAAAACAAGTCGGTAACTGTGAAAGGACTTGGACGAACCAATACAACCAAGTATCTTTCCAAAGATTATGGCTGCACTCTTGTATCAGATTAATTCGTAATTTGTAACTAACGATAGTAGCGGATTCCAGGAAAAATGAAGTTGATTCCAAAGATAAGGCCTTTGGACTTAACTTCTTCTGGAACAGGACCAAAGTTTTGACCACGAATGGAATCCAAACAAGCTTGGTCTACCACCACTTGACCTTGTGAACTCACAAGTCGAACATCCAACACTTGGCCTTGTTCGCTTAACATAAACAAAACTTTGGTTTCCCCTTCTTTGATTCCTTCTCTTGCCACAACACCTGCAATGTCGCGATAGGCATAGTTTCCACCACCAGGGGGAGCAAAAGATTCCTCAATTCGTTTTAACATATTTTTAAAATAATAAAAACCTGCTAATTGTTTGGTGGGGATGGTAAGAGCCTTGGCACCATCCCATCGAAATAAAAAATCCTGTTGGAAGCGATAGTTAAAAGGAATTTTTGTCATTTGTCCAGAACTTGCGGATTGGTTTGGACTTTCTTCGGAGTTAGAATTGGTTTTGGGATCCGCTTTAAAAATTCCTACTTCAAAGAGTTCTTCTTCTTTGGATTGTTCTGATTTGGGTTGGGCTTTGCTCGGAGTAGAGGCAGAACTACCCATGATGAATTCACGAAATTGTGTTAGAGTATGAAAACCTTGTTTTTCAGTAATTCCACCACCACCCGACGAATCTTTGTTCGAAAGAGCTTTGTATTCATCTTTTTTATCTGGGTTGATGAACTGTTGTTCTACTAGAACTTCGTAAATTTTTTCCTGTTCTTTCGGCCCTAACATCTCAGAAGCTTGTTCTTCGGCCCACATCTTCCAAAGCATATTTCTAGTGATGAGGTGTGCGAGTACAAAGGATGACACAAGGACAACAAAGGTGAATGCAAAGAAAAGTCTGCGTTCCCCTTCTTCCTTTTCAGGCAATCGGAAATCAAAAGAGAGTTGGGCCATTTTCACGATTTTCACTTATATTTCCAGTATACACAATTCCCAAATGTTCGTAAGCCTTTTTCGTAGCCACTCGGCCTTGCGGGGTACGATCGATGAGACCTACTCGCACGAGAAAGGGCTCATAAGTGTCCTCTAAGGTGCGTTCCTCTTCTCCAAGGACAACGGCAATGGGTTTGATCCCCACGGGGCCTCCGCCGTAGCGATTGATGAGGATGTCCAAGATTTGACGATCCACGGAATCAAGGCCCAAATGATCCACACCCATCCTTTCAAATGCAAACCGACAGGTATCTAAACTAACAGAAGTTTCGTTCCGAACTTCTGCAAAATCCCGAACTCGTTTCAAAAGATGGTTAGCGATCCTGGGAGTTTTACGGCTTCGTTTTCCAATCTCTAAAGCGACCCCTTCTCCGAGAGAAACTCCAAGTAGTTTAGCCGAGCGATCCACTATGATTTGCATCTCCCCATCCGTATAAAAATCAAGTTTTAGATGGATCCCAAATCTTGTCTTTAAGGGTTCACTCACAAGTCCGGAACGAGTGGTGGCACCCACCAAGGTAAAGGGCTGGAGTTGGATCTGAAGGGCATTGGCCGTGACTCCTTCGCCAACCACAAGATCTACAAAGAAGTTCTCCATGGCAGGATACAAAAGTTCTTCCTGTTTTTTGACAAAACCATGGATCTCGTCGATAAAGAGGACTTCATTTGTTTTGAGAAGGGTTAGAAAACGCACCAAGTCTGCACCTTTGGAGATGGCAGGAGCGGAAGTGGGGGTGAAAGCCACTGCCAATTCATTGGCAATGATATTGGCGAGTGTGGTCTTGCCGAGCCCAGGAGGGCCGGAAATCAAAACATGGTCGAGGGGGCTCTTTCGTTTCCGAGCTGCCTCCACGTAAACCGAGAGATTGGCCAAAACCTCTTTTTGTCCGATAAACTCAGATAATTTTGTGGGGCGAAGGCTAGGTTCATCTTCGCCCGGTTGGATCCAATCTTCTCTTAAACTCACCTCAATTGGGTTTCTGCTCCGGAGTGATGGAAGTCAAGATTTCATTTTTATTTCGAATGATTTTTATCTCAATTCGTTTCCCAATTTTGGAAGATCTGACAAAACCAATGAGTTCTTCTGGAGTTTGGATTTGTTTTCCGCCCATTTCCACAATCACATCTAAAAGTTTCAAACCTGCTTTGTCCGCTGGTGACCCTTTCATGATTTGGCGCACAATGGCACCTTTATTATCTTTTAGTTTTAATTGTTCGATGTCTTCTTCATTCACTGCATCAAGTCCAACACCAATCCAAGGACGAGTGACTTTACCGTTGGTTTTGATTTCTTCCGCAACCCGGCGTGCTTCGTTGATCGGAATGGTAAATCCAATTCCCACTGACCCACCAGACTGAGAAGCAATCATACGGTTGATTCCAATGACCTCTCCTCTGATGTTAAGAAGTGGACCTCCACTATTTCCTTGGTTGATGGCAGCATCCGTTTGGATATAAGAAAGTCCGGAAGAATCAATTCCCCCGCGTTGCACCGCAGAAACCACTCCAACCGTGAAGGAATGTTCAAAGCCCAGGGGAGCACCAATCGCAATCGCCCAGTTTCCCACTTTGACTTTGTTGGAATCAGCAAGAACAATCGGACGAAGTGTTCCCTTAGGAGCATCTATCTTGAGTAAGGCGATGTCCATGGTCTCATCAGAACCAATGAGTTTGGCTTCAAAGGTTTTTTGGTTTTTAAACTTAACTGTAAGTTTGTCCATGTCTTTGATCACATGGTGGTTTGTCATAATATAACCATCTTCGTTAAGAACAATCCCAGAACCAAGGCCAGATTGTTTTTGTTTCATGACACGCGATCCACCATTGGGGCGTCCAAAAAAATGATCAAAATACGGGTCTCCCGAAAAGGGATGTTGTTGGAAATTGACTGTCCTTTCTGTGGCAATCGAAACCACACTAGGAGACACTTTATCAAAAACTTCTTGGAAAGCATCTTCCAGAGCTACGGCTTGTGTCTGAGCCGGAGACAATTTATCACTTCCATCTGCTTTGAGTTGCAGAGGATTTTCGGATGAATCTCCACATGTAAGTATGGGTGACAAAAATGTTCCCAAAAGTAAAAAACTAAAGGCAATCGCAAGGTAACGTAAAGGATTCGTTTTTTTAAGAGTCATAGACAATTAACTTTCTCTCCTACTATATAAGACCCCTGAAGTTCCAGGAAAGTTCTCATTTCTTGGGATCGTTTTTTTACAAAAAAACTTGAACATTTTGTATAAAGTCAATGAAGTCTTTCTATGGCAAAACGAGTTTTTATCCCACTCTGTACGGGCTTCGAAGAAATGGAAGCCATCATCCTCATCGATGTTTTACGAAGAGGGAATGTGGAAGTGGTTTCGGGTGGTAAGTCCAAAGATCCCATCTTAGCTTCGAGAAAAACTCTCCACTTAGCAGACAAAATTTTTTCGGAAATCATCCCCGATGATTTTGATGCCATCCTTCTTCCAGGTGGTTTAGAAGGAACGAGACAACTCATGAATGATCCAGAGATTAGTAGAATTTTAAAATCATTCCAAACAAAAAATAAAATGATCGGAGCCATCTGTGCCGCCCCGAATGTTTTACGAAACTTAGACATCATCACAGGAGAAGATCCTTATACAGCTTTTCCTTCCAACGAAGACCTAACCAAAGGAAAAGGAGGAAAATACACTGGCCAAAGGATAGAATCGTATAACAACATTCATACGAGTATTGGGCCTGGTTCTGCTTTTGAATTTGCTTTGTATATTTTAGAAAAATTAGAAGGGAAGGATGTGATGGAAAAAGTAAAACTGGGGTTACATCTACCTAAATAAACAAAGTAGGATAGATAAAATCAATTTTGTCTAAAGATAGAAGACTCTAATTGATTCGATTTGTTACAGAAACTATTCGGAAGAATCTCTTTCTTTGACCAAAGAAAGAACAGCCTTTTCTTCTGAATCAAATACTTCTAAATGACTTTCCATTCCAGTGAGTTTGAATACCTTCGCTACCGATCCGTGGACACTGCATACCTTTAGGTTTCCATGGTATTTTTTGAGTTTGTACATGGCTGTTACCAATGTCCCAATTCCAGAACTATCCATAAAGGGAACCTTTTCCAAGTTCACAACAATTTCGTATTGGTGTTTGCGCATCTTGTCATCCAGAATGTCTTTCAATTCTTTTGCATTGTACAAATCAACCTCACCTTCTATGGAGATGATAGCGACTTGGTTGGATGACTTCTCTTGGATGATCATTTGTAGTTAGTTTGCATTCTGAATGAGAATGAAAAGACAAAAATTACATTCGAAAGACACCAAATGGTTTTCTTTCTTCTTTTCTTCGGCTGAGAACAGACAAAGCCCTTCCTAAAACTTTTCTAGTATCTGCGGGGTCGATGATTCCATCGTCCCAAAGGCGAGCGGAACTATAGACGGCAGAAGATTTCTTTTCATAATCTTCTAAAATTGGTTTTTTAAAAATGGTCTCTTCACCTTCTGCGATGGTTTCGCCTGCTGCTTCTTTTTGGTCTTTTTTCACAGTCCAAAGAACGTTTGCGGCTTGTTCTCCGCCCATAACAGAGATTCGCGCATTCGGCCACATCCATAAAAATTCGGGAGCAAAAGCACGACCGCACATTCCGTAATTTCCAGCACCGTAAGACCCTCCAGTAACAATAGTTAACTTTGGTACAGTAGTAGTGGAAACCGCATTTACCATCTTGGCACCGTCACGTGCAATTCCATTGTTTTCGTATTTTTTTCCTACCATAAACCCTGTGATGTTTTGTAAGAATAAAAGAGGGATTCTCCTTTGGTCACAAAGTTCAATGAAATGAGAAGCTTTGAGTGCCGACTCAGAAAACAAAACTCCATGATTTGCGATGATTCCCACAGGGTAACCATAGACTTCTGCAAATCCAGTGACTATGGTTGTGGCATAGAGTTTTTTAAATTCATGAAATCTTGAGCCATCGACAATCCTTGCGATGATTTCTCTTGGGTCGTATGATTTTCTAGAATCCCTTTCGATAATTCCATAAATTTCCTCTGTAGGATACAAAGGTTCTTCTGTAGATTTAGGAAGCGTTTCGGTTTTCAGATTTAAATTTTTAACAATGGAACGAGTGATTTCTAAAGCATGGAAATCATCTTCTGCATAATGGTCTGTCACTCCTGAAACACGACAATGAACATCAGCCCCACCTAACTCTTCGCCAGTGACCACTTCTCCCGTTGCTGCTTTTACAAGAGGAGGACCACCCAGAAAGATGGTTCCGTTACCCTTAACAATCACCGATTCATCAGACATAGCGGGAATGTAAGCCCCTCCTGCTGTGCAAGACCCCATAACGACTGCTATCTGCGAAATACCTTTAGCACTCATTCGTGCTTGGTTGAAAAATATTCTTCCAAAGTGATCCTTATCCGGAAACACTTCATCCTGCATGGGTAAAAATGCCCCACCTGAATCCACTAAATAAATACAAGGAAGAGAATTATTCTCTGCAATCTCCTGGGCACGAACGTGTTTTTTTACTGTAAGAGGATAGTAGGTTCCTCCTTTGACTGTGGCATCATTGGCAACAATCATACAGTCCACACCTTCTACCTTTCCAATCCCAGTAATGATTCCTGCAGAAGGAACAGGATCCGAATAAACTCCTTCTCCCGCAAGACCACAAATCTCCATAAACTCAGTTCCCAGATCAATGAGTTCCGCAATACGTTCCCGAGCAGTCAGTTTTCCTCTTGATTTATGTTTTTCAAGAGCTTTCTTACCACCACCTAACTTCACTTGTTCGATTGTTTTACGAATAGGGACGATGGTTTCCAAATATGCTGTACGATTGGCAATAAATTCGGACGTGTTAGGGTTCGCCTTGGAGATGATTCTTTCCATATTAATCCTTATTTTGTTTATTAAAATGAAAGGTTTTTGTTTTTTTATGCGAGAAGGAATCTACAAAGTAGTGAAGTTTTTCGAAAACAATTTCAGGACATTCTTCCATAGGAAGATGTTTGGAAGGAAGGAAAACAAGACTACTTGTTCGCAAAGTTTCCTTCATATACTCGGTTTGGTTTGGAGAAATACGGAAGTCTTCCTCTCCTAAATAAATTTGGCGAAGACCTACAAAGTTTTTTGCACCCTCTTCAATTTCACGAAGCGCATGGGTAGAACGATCCACATTCCGAACAAATTCCAGTGTATTTTTTCGAGCTTTCCCTTCGAATAATAAATGATACATTGTTTTTTCCCATTCATAAGTGAGATGGTGTGTTTTTTTTACTAAAAATAGTTTATAAAAAAAACGAAGGAGTGGCGGGCGAAATAAAAAAGAAAAAACTTCACCCACTAACGGCAAACGAAGAAAATGTAAGGGAAAATAAAACCGAAACTTTGGTAAGTTCATAAACCCACCCAAAATGGATAAGGATTTATATTGATTGGCATGTTCTTTAAACGTAAAACAAAGAATGGGAAGAGCATAATCAAAAGCTACAACGTGAACTTTTTTATCCCCCACTACCTTCTCTAAAAAAGGAGCTAAATAATGTGCTTGGAGCCTATGAGAAAGTGGTCCATCAGGTCTTGAGCTAAACCCTGTTCCTAAAAAATCAAGTGCAATCACTCGGTAATGAGTTGATAACAAATCTACCAATTTACGATAGTTATATGACGTTGTCAAAAAACCAGGAAGTAGAAGAATGATCTCTTCACCTTTTCCTTCATCTAAATAAAAAAAACGTAAATCATCAATTTCTACTGTTTTTCCGGAATTGATATGTTCTAACAAACTGGGCGTCATGTTTACTCCACAAGATTTCCGTATAACTTTCTTAAATACTCTTCTTCAAAATCAAAAAGATTCATTCCACGTCGTGCCATAATTTTTTTGGTATCAAAAAGAAACTCTTCTAAACGGTAACGACCACCTGGCTTAATCCAAGTAAATGCAGGAACGTACCCTTGAATTCTAGATTCAACAATATTACTCGCAATATCAAAAACAGTACCTGTATTTGACATCACTCCAATAGCAAGTTTTGTAAATGGGGCAATGAGAGACCCAAACTTAATGGTGCCAGTATTAACAGTCGCATCACCTACCTTTAACTTCACAATTCCGTAATTGTTTTTTAAGTCACTGGTTGTAGATAAGGCACCTAAATTCACCCAAGTAGAGACAAAACTATGACCAAGAAAACCTTCATGGTGTTTGTTGGTATAATCAAGAATGATCGAGTTCTCCACTTCCCCACCAATCCGACACTGGTTTCCGATAAGGCAACCACCTGTGATCCGAGCATTATCAATTTGAGTGTTTTTTCCAACAAAAAGTGGGCCTTCTAAAAAACTAAAGGAAGATATTTTAACACCATCTTCTATGAGGATCGGTCCATGGGTTGTATCAAATACAACTCCCGGGTAAACAGATGCTCCAGGGTGGATATAAAGATGTTTGTCCTTTCCTACAATATGAAATCCTGATTGTTTTGCTTTGTACTTTTGACGAAACCGTTTCCAATCTTTTTCCAAACTTAAAGTGTCTTCTATAATAGAAGTTACAGTTCCCAAAAGTTCCCAAGGAAGGTACGAATCAGAACTATAAATCGAATCGTAAGACTCTAGATTTGCAGGCAGAACATGTGGATATCTATGAAAAATTAATGTTTCAAAATCCGGATTCGGACCTTTATAAAAAATCTTTGCTCCCGGATATTTCCGTTCTAGTTTTTCCAGTAAACTGACTCCACCTAGGTTCCATTCAAAAAAGGAATGAAACCTAGATAAAGGTTGGAGAGACGGATTTCTTTTAGAATCGTCAAGTAGGAGGTTCACTGTTTACTCCACAGTTACAGATTTTGCTAAGTTTCTAGGTTGGTCCACATTGCATCCCCTAAGGATTGCTATATGGTAAGACAAAAGTTGTAAAGGGATTACCGCAAGTAAAGGTACAAGCGCGTCAGCCGTTTTAGGAATTTCAAATGTATAGTCTGCCATGGACTTAATGTCTGTATCACCTTCGGTTACAACGGCGATGACTTTTCCTTTTCTTGCTTTTACTTCCTGGATGTTAGAAATTACTTTTTCATAAGATCCATCTTTGGTAGCTATGAACACAACAGGCATATCCTCATCAATGAGTGCAATTGGTCCATGTTTCATTTCTGCTGCAGGATACCCTTCGGCATGGATGTATGAAATTTCTTTTAATTTCAATGCTCCTTCCAATGCAACAGGGAAGTTGAATCCACGTCCCAAATAAAGAAAGTTAGACGCACGGTAGTATTTTTCCGCAATCTTTAAAATCTCATCGTCTTTTGTTAGAATTTTTGCTACTTTATCTGGGATGGAATCCAATTCTTGAAGTAAAGTTTGGTATTCAGATAAAGAGATAGAACCTTTTTTCAATCCCAAATACAAAGCCATCATCGTTAAGATGGTGACCTGTGATGTAAACGCTTTTGTGGATGCCACACCAATCTCAGGACCCGCATGGAGATAAGCACCTGCATGAGAAGCACGTGCGATGGAAGAACCCACCACATTACAAACCCCAAATATCAAAGCACCTTTGGACTTAGCAAGTTCGATGGCAGCAAGAGTGTCCGCAGTTTCTCCTGATTGAGACACGGCAATGATCACATCTCTTTCTGTCACAATGGGATTACGATAACGAAACTCGGATGCGTATTCTACTTCTGTAGAAATCCGAGCAAGATCTTCAAATAGATATTCACCAATGGAGCCGGCATGCCAAGAAGTTCCACAACCCACAATGATCAAACGATCCGCATTTAAAAACCGATTGAGGTATTGGTCTATCCCACTCATAAAAAGATGGTGTTCCCTTGAAACAAGGCGACCTCGCATCGCATCACGGACAGACTTTGGTTGTTCAAAGATTTCTTTCAACATAAAGTGTGGATACCCACCCTTTTCGATGTCTTCTAAATCAAGTTCCAATTTTTGAATGAATGGAGTTTTGGTTACGTTTTCTAAGTTTTTAACTACCAAATTTCCGTCTTTGATAATAGCCATTTCTTGGTCATTGAGATAAGTTACATTATTCGTATACTCAATGATAGGTGTGGCATCAGAAGCAACAAAGTATTCATCCTCACCAATTCCAATCACAAGAGGAGATCCTTTTCTTGCAGCAATCATCGTCCGATCGTTTTCTTTGGAAAGAATTACGATGGCATAAGCACCAACCACTTCATTCAAAGCAAGACGGACAGCTTCATCAATCGAACAATTATTTTGTTTTTTGATTTCTTCGATTAAGTGAATGAGAACTTCAGAATCAGTATCTGATTTAAAAACATGACCATTCCCTTCTAATTCTTTTTTGATGGATGCATAGTTTTCAATGATTCCGTTATGAATGATGGCAAGTTTCCCATCAGAACTAGTGTGTGGGTGGGCGTTACGGTCATTTGGTTCCCCGTGAGTCGCCCAACGAGTGTGTCCAATCCCAAGAGTTGCTACTAGTTTGCGATTGCCGATTTCATTTTCTAAGTCGGCAACCTTTCCTTTCTTTTTAACGATATCAAGTCCACCGTTTAACAAAGCTACGCCGGCACTATCGTAACCGCGATATTCTAAACGTTTAAGACCTTTGATGATGAGAGGGAGTGCCTCCCTTTTTCCTAAATAACCTACGATTCCACACATTGTTTTACCCTCTTTAAGGTAGTTTCCAAATCGGATTTGGATTTAGTTTCTGTAATCACACGAAAGATTGGTTCTGTATTGGAAGGACGTATATGAATCCAAGAATCGGATACATACATCCAAAGTCCGTCTTTCTCTGAAATCACTTTCGGAGAAAATGCAGACTGAAATTTTTCATAAAGACTTTCGAGAGACATCCCTTTAGCTAAAGGAAAGGATTGTTTGTCCATATACAACGCGGGCAGTTCATCTAAAAGAGCATCCACAGATTTTCCAGTTTCTGCCATAAGGTTTAGAATATGAGCGATTCCGGACAAAGTGTCCCGACCAAAAGATGGAATGGTGGGGTCAATCACACCACCGTTTCCTTCTCCACCGAACACCGCTTTGGTTTTCATCATCTCTTCCACAACATTGGCTTCACCCACTTTGCTGCGAATGACTTCGGCACCAAACCGTGAACCCACTTCTTCATTCAAAAAAGAAGTAGATAAGTTTACCACGACCTTCGATTTTTTCTTGGCGCTGGATAAAACATTCATTAATGCCAACGGCAATGTGTATTCTTCCGAAACTGCACCGCGTTTTGGGGAAAATAAAACAAGTCTGTCCGCATCTGGATCCAAAGCAAAACCAATCTCTGCTTTGGATTTTTTAAAGTAAGGTTCGACTGATTTTAAAGCAGCGGCCGTAGGTTCTGGAGGTCTGGGGAAAGTTCCATCAGGGTTACAGTTGTGAGCCACCACTTTACAACCTAACATTTGTAAAAATTTAGGAACCACATAAGATCCAGCACCACCAACCGCATCCACAAAGACGGTAAATTTTTTCTTTTTGATTTTGGCGACATTCACACGTTTCAAAACAGAAGACAAATGGAGATCAATATAATCTTCCCCAGAATCAATATAACCTTTAGGTGCAATTTGTTCTTTGGGATAAGAGCCATTTTGAATGATCGAAAGAAGTTTCTTATTTTCTTCAGCAGAAAAGAAAAATCCTTTTTTAGAAATAAATTTAAATGCATTCCACTCCATTGGATTGTGAGAAGCAGAGATCATAATTCCGCCATTGGCTTTCGAAAGATTCACAACAGCTTTAGTAGTCGGTGTCGGAACAAGACCTAATGTTAAAACAGAATTTCCAGAAGCTAACAACGCCGAGGTGAGAAGTGATTCTAAATAAGGACCACTGGGTCTCGAGTCCCTTCCAATCACAGCCGTTCCACCATTCATCATAGAAGCGAAGGATTTTGAAAACGCCAAGGCCTCTTCCAAACCAAATCCCTGCCCAATTTTACCCCGAACACCGGAGATGGAAATCATCAGAGAGGACAGATCATACTCTTTCGTAAATCGCATACAATACTATCAAGGCTCGCGGATTCCCACTGCAAGTCTATCTTTTTGCTTTTTGGAATGTGTCAGTGGAGTGGAATAAAAGTGAAGATAAAAAGAAAAACGGTTTGGGCGATGACAGGATTGAACTGCCGACCCGCTGCTTGTAAGGCAGCTGCTCTCCCAGCTGAGCTAATCGCCCGTTGTTATGACCAGTGAACCGGAGTGCAGATTTTTGTAAATCAGATTTAGAAATAAAAAAGGCCACCATTGGTGGCCTCATTCCTTCTAGCTAAAACCAAATGTTAGGCGGCTTTTGTTTCGATGGCGTTGATACGAAGAGCCATACGTGACTTTTTACGATCCGCATTTTTCTTATGAATTAATTTCGTTTTTGCAGCTCTGTCCAACTTGGAAGCAAGTTTGGAGAATACAGTGAGCGCTTCTGTTTTGTTTCCAGCTTTAATTGCTTTGAGAAGAAGGCGAGCATAAGTGCGCAATTCAGTGCGGTCCTCACCATTTCGCTCTTTTCTACGAGCGGTTCTACGAATGTCTTTTTTAGATGATCTTAAATTAGCCAAGGAATGTCCCCTATGAGGAATTTTTACTTATCTTTTGAGTACCACCCTGCCGGTCAAGGCGAAAGAGAAAAAAATGGAACCAAAGAGGGTTCCAAAAACCTCCTCCCTTAGGAGAAAACTATGTTCCCCATCCTACTCTGGATTGATTCCGAACTCTATGAAATCCTAAAACAAAAACATTTGGATCTGGCCCTTGTCATAAAAATGGCTATTTTGTCCCTGAAAATAGAGGGAATGAAGCCGGGAACCTTTGAGAAACGAGAATCTGGCCATTACGAACGTATGGAGCTTAGCCGGTATGATTTTTTTACCTTAAGTTTAATTTCTCGGGAGAAGGAAGTTGACCCGAACGTATTACTCTCGTATGCTTTCACTGAAGCTTTGTTGGAAATTTTACGACTGTGACCCCTGAAAAATCAAAATACAATTACATAAAAATTGGTTCCATTGCAGAAATTGATCCCATCAAATTATCAATTTCGCAAATCCAACAAAGATATATCGACAAAGATAACAATCGTTATGCACTCCGTTTTAACAAAGATACACGTAGAATCGAGATTTTAAAACTGGTTGGCAATCATTTTGAAGTGGTTCCGCCGTCTTCGCTTTCCGCTTCTTCGGAAACACCAAAACCTTCGACAAACCCGGTGACTGCCACAAACTCACAAACAACAACTCAGATCTCTGAAGGTTTGAAATCAAACCCCATATTAGGAAAGTTAGTTGGATCTCAAACACAAACACAACCTAGTCCTAATGAAAAACAGCAAGAATCGCCAAAAGATAAACTTGGTTCGTCCCCAGAAGAAAACCTAATGCGCGAAGACGTGGATTTGGATATATTTGATGGAGAACCACCACCACCCCTTCCCACCAAAGAACCACTTTCACATGACGGACTCCTCAATACTCCTGATTTGCCAAGTCCAAAAGAAACAGAAGAAACGGTAAGTGAAGAACCTAACCTACAAGTTGGAGCCGATTCCGATGAAAAAACTGCATTTCAAAGTATAGAAGACTTTATCAAATTATTATCCACTTATCGAGAACGAGTCACTGCCATCATTCGTAACTTACAATCTTCTCGAATCTTCGAACTGACAGGGGATCCTTCCGAAAATAAAAACATCGTTGGTAACTTTGCTCGTGAAATGGAATCACAGGTTTTCGAGTCCATCGATAAAATGGTCGACCTTCACAAAGAAATGACATCATATCCTCGTCCTATTACGTATTATATCTCAAAAGCACCTGCAGAAAAAAGAGAAGAAATGAAATTTATTGAATCGGATAAGGAAAAATTAAACAAACTCCACCTGTTTGAAATGCAAAGACATTCCGATACTATAGTGAAAGACTTCAAAAAACTAAGTTTGCAATTGTTGAATATATTGAACTTGAAAAATGAAATTCAGGTCAAACAATTACAATATGCAAATCAGTTAATGTACGTAGATGCAAAAAATGCATCTCTTTATTTTGCACAAGATTTGGATAAAACCATACTTGATATAGAGCACTGGAAACAATCGAAATGAAAGAACTGTCGGAAGCAGAAACAAAAGCAATATTAGAAAAAATCAGATCTGAATACAAAGAACACGGAAAACTAAATCCCAAAGCCTTCGACCAAACGGGTTTCGAACAAAGATATTTACAAGTTCTCAAACTTCGCGGAAACATCACAAAATTTCTAACGGAAGAAGTTACTTTCCTAGAACAATTAAAATCCAAATTCCAAGAACTGGCTGCGAAAAAAGAAGCCGCCAAAGCACAAACCTTAAATCGGATTATGGATGAATCCATTGAAAAGTTAGCTAATTATAAGAAGGTAGATTTCCACCCACTCGCCAAAGTAGAAACAAGGTATTTCTATGGAGCCATGTTGGATTTTACAGAAACAGAACTTCCTGTTCTCATTTATATCTTCAAAGGAACACCAGAGTATTCTTTTTTACAAGATGCTGTTTTGCAAGTGGAACGGATTGGAATGACAAGACGTGGCCTTCCATCCATGAAGATGCAAGAGTTTATCAAAACCTTACTTGATGCCAATGGAAATAATATTGTCATCGAAAAAGCCTCTCAAAATCTTTTGAAAGATGGATGTATTGCCTTAAAGAATATTACCGTTTCCGTTCAGGACTTGGTGAGTAAAAACAGAATCAATCCTGATATGATTGTGCAAGTGAATGAAAAAGATTATCCCCATGCACATGCTTCCTTCGGCGGTAAAAAATTTGGAGAAAGCCTCACTCGGATCACTGAACGATGCAAACAAATCATACAAGATTTTCGAATGAATGCGTTGATGAATATGGAAGGATAATTCCAATGTGCCATCATGCACCCAATTCTCCTCGGTGTCGCAGACACCATCGAATCTGAATTTGATTCGGAAGTTTACAAAAATCTTTCTCCTTTAGAAAAATACCACTCACTCCTTTTTCGTTCCGTAGATAAACTTTTTGGATATCTCGGAACAGATCGTGCTAAAATGGCACCATATCTAACAGATTTTGTTTCTATCGAAGCTCAATCTCTTGGTCGCGAGGGTTATGGATTTACAGTCAAAGATTCCAATGATTTGGGATTTGGTGGTCTTGCCTGCCATACTGTGGATTTAGGTGGAGCCAGTGTAGGTGGTGCCATCCAGCAGGCTCATACAATTGTCAAAGCCAATCCCTATGCGGTTGTCCTCGTAGCGGCCGCAGATGTTCCCAAATCCGTATTCAAACAAGTCTCTGACTTAAAACGACTCACTGCTACCGTCTGTCATAAAGATTGGGAAATGCCTTATGGAGCTACACTCATTGGTCTATATTCATTGTTATGTGAAAGAATGATGTTTGATACAGGAGTGACGAGTGAAGATTTGGAAGAAATCACAAAACACTTTCGTGGTTTAGCAGAAACCAATCCCCGTGCCTTCCAATACCAAAAACCACTGACAGAAAAACAATTAAAGAAACCCCTTTCTGGCGTTTATAGCACACCGATGATTGCCATTGTCACCGATCATGGATTTGCTACCCTCATCACTTCTGAAACCATGAAACAGAAGTTAATCGAAAATAAAATCATCAAAAAAGATGCAGAACATATTTATTTAGCAGGTTCTGGCCACAGTGCCCATGCAGAATACTTCATCCAAAAGAAAGACTTAAAAAGTCCAGCCGCCCTTGCTTGCGAAAGAGCCGTGGCTTCCTCTGGATGGAAACGTTCTGATATCGACTACGCTTGGATTTATGACTGTTTTACGGGAATGATCATTCATGAAGCAGGTTTGTATTTTGGAGTTTCACCCAAAGAAACAGCAACGGCACTCCGCAAAGGTAAAATCTCCAATGGAACCAAAGATATTCCGATCAACCTTGGTGGAGGAATTTTAAATTACCAAGCAGCTATGGCCCTTTCTGGTGCCACAGGACTCATTGACATTGTTAGTCAATATGGGCTTGCCGTTGATCCGATTCCAGAAAAACTAGAAAATCCACCTAATGTAAGTTTACTGGGAGGAAATGGAGGGATTGATAGTATTAATTCTGTTGTTATATTTTCCAAAGAAAAACCAAAATCGGAAGCAAAAGAACCACTCACTTTAAAACCATTGGAAGTCAATGTTCCTATGCCCAAAGTTGGAGAAAAGGCAACCATTCTCACAGCTAGTACCATCTATTTCAATCCCGGTGGGGAGAAAAAACCACCTTACCTCATTGTCTGCTCGACCAAAGAAAATGGAGAAATGGTTCTGACCAATCTTTTTAGTAAAGATGGATCAGAGATTGTATCGAAAGAAGGATTGGTACTAGGAAAATCAAAAATAGAATTCCAAGAGAAGGACGGAAAGATCCAAGCGATTTTACTCGAATAAAAGGTCACTGGCTCACCGAAATAACGTTACTCCTACAAAGGTCAGGTCACTGAGCTCGCCGAAGTGACCTGATTCAAAACTGTTTTAAAAATCGTAAATTCCCAGATTGGAAATAACGAATGTCATGGATTCCGTATCGCATCATGACAAGTCGATCCAGTCCAAGCCCAAAGGCAAACCCAGTCCATTTTTTAGAATCAAGTCCTGCTGCTTCTAAAACATTGGGGTGGACAAGACCACAAGGGAGGAGTTCCAACCAACCGGAATGTTTGCATACACTGCAACCATCCCCACTACAAACCAAACAATTGATATCAAGTTCAAAGCCTGGTTCCACAAAAGGAAAGTATCCTGGACGAAGTCTAGTTTTGATTTCTTTACGAAACACACGAGAAAGAAGTGTTTCCATTGTATAAATCAAATGTGCGACAGAAATATTTTCGCCCACAACCATCCCTTCTACTTGGTAAAAAGTATTTTCATGAGATGCATCCACCTCTTCGTATCGAAACACACGACCGGGTGCAATGATTCGAAATGGGGGTTTCAGTTTGCGAAGGGCACGCACTTGGATGGCAGAAGTATGAGTACGAAGTAAGTTTCCATCTTCTGTATAGAAGGTATCTTGCATATCACGTGCAGGATGATCCTCAGTAAAATTGAGAGCCCCGAAATTGTTTTCATCGGTTTCTACTTCTGGTCCATCCATCACAGAAAAACCCATCGAAGTAAAGATATCTTCGATTTCGTATTGGATTTGGGAAATAGGATGAAGGCTTCCTCGTTCTTTAGGAGCAAGCGGTCGTAAACTATCAAAAAATTCCTGGTTTAGTTGGTTTTCATAAAAACTTTCTTTTAAAGAAGAACGTTTTATTTCCACAAAACTTTCGAGTTTAGTTTGTGCTTCGTTCGCTTGTTTCCCCACTGTTTTTTTCTCTTCTACGGATAAGGAAGCAAGGCCTTTTAAAACAGAAGTGAGTTTTCCCTTTTTACCAAGGAATTGATTTTTTAAAGAATCCAATTCTTGTTCTGAGGTTGCAGAAGATAAAATAGATTCGGCCTCTTTGACTAAAGATTCGATTTCTTGGGATAGGCTCATACAGATTCTCGTAATTCTATTAATGATTTTAATTCAGGATAAATTCCACCAAAAGCTCCATTCGACATCGCAAGGATGATGACTTTTTCCTTTTGGAATTTTGGTAGAATCTTTTTTAAGATAGTAGGAATTTCTTTGGGATCTTTTGCATACAAAGCTTCTTTCTTTGTATTCTTTGCGATGTCTTTTACTAATTTTTTTACATTTAGACGAAGAGATTTGTTTACCTTATCGACTTGGTAAACTTCTGTAATCACACTCACATCGCTTCCTTTAAAACATTTTGCAAAATCATCTTGGAAAACATTTCTATGTGAAGTGGCACTTCTTGGTTCGAAAAGAGCAATGATTTTATAACCTGGATATGCTTCTTTGTGAGCTTTGATGGTTTCTTGGATGGCAACCGGATGGTGGGCAAAGTCTTCCACAAGTAGACTTTTTTCAGAAACAAAAAGATTTTCCTGTCTACGTTTGACACCGGGAAAGGATTCCACTGCTTCTATAATTTCTTTTCTTTTTTGAGGTGCGATTTCTAAACAGATACGTGTTGCCACTTCCACATTTCTATAGTTATGCGAACCAATGAGAGATGGTTTTAATTTGGCCTTGGTTCTGATCTCGGATAATACACCCTTTTCGAATTTAAAAATGGAATTTTTATCCCCTAAATCAAAAGATTCCACAGGTGCATGTTTGTATTCTTTGGTAATCTCCACCAGATTTTTGGATCCCTTCCAATAGAACACCTTTCCCCGTCCAGGCACAAGATTTAACAGGCGTTTGAACATAGTTTTAATTGCACTTAAATCGGCAAAAATATCAGCATGATCAAAATCCAATGCGTTCATCGCTAAATAATATGGTCTATAATGTAAAAACTTAGAACTTTTATCAAAGAATGCAGAATCGTATTCATCTCCTTCAATGACAAAGTAGTCACCTTCGCCAATTGCAAATCCTGGATATCCATCTTTGCGAATCCCACCCACAAATAAACCTGGTTTGAGTCCGATCGATTCCAAAATCCAATGTGTTAAAAAAGTAGTCGTTGTTTTCCCATGAGTTCCTGAGATCACGATTGGTTTTTTTCCTTTAAGGAAAAAAGTTCCAATCGCTTGTGCCATACTCATATATTCCATTCCCGTGTTCAGAACCTCTTCGACTTCAGGATTACCACGTGAGATGGCATTCCCAATAATCACTAAGTCCGCACCTTTTACATTTTCTTTATGGTAACCCGATTTAGGTGACAAACCCCATTCCACCAACTTATCAGACATAGGAGGATAAAGATTCTGATCCGATCCAGATACATCATGACCTTGTTGTTTCAGCATATAGGCCAAATTACCCATAGCAATCCCACCAATGCCGACCATAAAGATTTTCAAAAGAGTACCGTCCTAGCCAGGTTGTAAATAAATAGAGGAACAGAAAGAAGAACTAAAAAAAACAAAACCACTTTCATAAGAAAAAATAAAAAATCAAAGGATGACCATTCTCTTCGATGGGAAAGATAATAATACGCTAAATGTAAGGAATAAAGAAATCCAACACCTAACACTAGCAAGGGGATTGGAGCAGGAAAAATCCAAAAGATTCCCGTTGCACTAAATGGAAGATAAGAAATCAAAAATACATGTGGTTCTGGGCCGTCCCAATCTTTGGTTCGGTCACGCATCTGATGATACATTCGAAAACTATCTACAAGCCGAACGAGAATATAAAAACCCAAATAAAAAAAGAACAAGGTCGCCATTCCTTGTGTATAGGTGAGCTTCGTCTCTTCATCAACTGTGGAAACTTTGAAGAGAAGGATTTGTAAGAGATTTCCAAAAAACTTAGCAATGGGTGCCAGAAGGATGAGTTGGAGATGTGCCAACCAGATATCACGTCCACTTAAATCCGTTTTGTGATAGTAGGATTCAAAGGCAGACATGGGAGAATAAAATAAATCTCGGATCATTTCCATCCGAGATGCGATTGTAGAAACTTTTTGCACCTTATTGGATTTTCTGGTTGGGACGCTCGTAACGGGAAGCATTTTTCACTTTCATGACGGCATTCACCAAATTTTGGAAGCTTTCCTCTCTCATCCAAGTGACAGTCTCTGAAAAATAAGGCAGAAGTTCCCGGCGCACAGGCCTCCACTTTCCCGAATCCGATTCCCATAAAGGGAAAAAGGAAAGGCGAAATTTGATCCCTTCCGACTGGACCACATCCAAAACGGCTTCTGGTGCTTGCGTAGAGGAAAGTTCAGGAAACGATGGGGCACCAGATTCATCGGAATAAAATTCGACCTTTAGTCCTTTGACAACAGATTCCCATTGATTGCCGACATCGGGTGGTAACACAATTCTTTCACCAGTCGTTCGACTCCAATCATTCACATACACATTGTATTGATTTTTTTTTGCACGGTTTTCTGATTTTACATTCACAACTTGACCTGAAAATGAAAGTTCTTTCAGATAACCATTGCTAAACGTAACATACATTTTTTCCCGGAAATTTGTATTTGGTGTTCGAAACTTTTCAATCAAATAGTTATAAGGAGCTATGATTTCTTCATTTACTAAAACAGAAATACGACCTTCATCCGATCCGATTTTTTTGCCAAAAAACAATTGTTTGTCTTTTGAAAATTCAATATTTTCACCGTTATCTTCTGACAAAGACAAAGAAGGTGAACTCATCCCTAAACAATAGGATTTTTGAATCTCTTCTGTTGCCTTTTCAATCAGTTTTGTTTTGAGAACGCTGAGTTCTGAAAAACTATTTTTTACATTGTAATTGGCTTCGTAAGAAACGACCTTTCCATTCTGCGTCAAAGATACCGTATACAATGGAGTTTGGTTCCAACCACGTGGAATTTTCCGAAACACCATAGTTTCTTCCGCAAATTTGGGATCCAAAACACCACACCAATCAGATTTCGGAGGAATGTATTGAATGGATTTCCAATCTTCTTTCCAATAATTCGTTTCGTAAATATTTTCAGGATGGTCTTCCATCCAATAAAAAAGTAAAAATAATCCAACAAAGGCTAAAACAACTAAACTAACTTTCTGTTTCATACTTCAATCATAGAACTTTTTCTTCTGGAATATACAAAGTAAGATCCCACTGCCAAAATAAATCCAGGAAACAAAAACACCCCAATCACCCAAGCGACTAACTTTTGATTGTCGGACAAAGAAATTGTATCCAACTCTTCTTTTTTGAGTGGAATCTCAGCAACAGCCACATCTTGAAATAGTCCAGTGATGGAAACTGTTGAAAATTGAGAATTCATGGCATAAGGAATGAACTGATCAGTTATCCAGGAGGTTCCTGAATGAAGAATGATCTTTCCTGTTTTGTCACCAGCCAGTGTCATTGGTGTCATCGCAATCGACAAGATTTTACTTTCTTTCTTTTCGTTTGGATCTAATTTTCCATTATTGTTTTCATCAGTATAAGCTTCAAAACCAGATTCGAGCAAAGTATCGGACTTAAAAGTAAGTGGAGAGGGAGCAGTTGAATCTGTTTCCAAATAACCACTGTAAGGAAATAAAATCCCCATATCTTTTTTCTGGAGTAAATCAGTCAGTCTGTGATCTGGAAAACGTTTCGCCACAACAAACCCAGGTTTTTCTTCCCTTTCAATCAACTGTGAAGTTTTATATTTAAGACCAGCACTCGCAAGTAACCAAACAAAGTCTTCATTTCCTTTGGGCTCCATAGTGATGAGAAGTTTTCCATTTTTCTCCAGAACAAACTTTGTGAGTTCGTCTTTAGCTTCTTTGGAAAAAGGAACTGTTGGTCCAAGAACCACCAACATATCTGCATCTTCTGGTAATTTCGAAGGCCAACCTTGTGCAAACCCTAACTCAGCCACTTTGAAATTCAGAAACTGTAAAGAAGATACAAATCGGTTTACTTGTTCATTTGGAAGTGCCTTAAAAGACATCCCGTATCTTTCTCCATTGGAAACAGTAAAATAAACCTTTTTCTGTTCTGTGGTAACATTCAAAAGTGCACCCACTAACTTACGTTCTAGGTCCTCTAAGTCTTTAGTTTCTTTTGCAATTACCCTTTCTTCTGCAAAAGGAGTTCCTGATGCTAATAAAGATTGTTTTTGGGAACGAACAAAGATAGTTCCATTGGAAACCTGTCCAAACTCCTTTAATAAATCCACTTCAACGTCAGCATTGATAAACTGCACTGTAATGTGTGAGTTTTCTGCTTTGATTTGGTCCAAAAGAATTTCAATATCAGGGCGAACACGAGTGAGCGCAAAAGCCGTTAATTTATCACCGTTTGCAGGTCCATCCGCTTCTAAGGGACGGGGATAAAAGGCAGTGATGGTAACATCTTTTGTGATTGGTTTGATTAAGTTTCTAGATATTTGCGAAAGGGAAAATTTACCCTGGCTACTCAAATCAAAATTATAATTGCGTTTGATCGCAAAATAATTGACTGCCACTACAATCGGAAGAACAAACAAAAATCCTAAAACTGCATTTTGCAAAAGGGAACTTTTCGATTTGGCTAAATTACTTTGTGCCTCTAAAGATGACTTTCCGATCTCAAGCAAAATAATTTGCAGAAGAAATACGATAGAAAATAAAACCACACAAAGTAGAAGAAATTCTCTGACTTTAGGAATGGCGCTGACTTCTTCATTTAATCCAGCAACTGGTTTTAAATCTAAAAAATCACGTAATACGGATAATAAAAATGCACCGATCCCAAATCCAGCAGCGATGTATCGATTTTGATCTTCTTTTCGGAGTCCTTTGGAAAAGGCTCTGATAATCGTATCTGAAGCTAAAAATAAAAACACGACTCCCAAAAAAATAATTCTTCTTTTGGGATCTACCACCATTCCATCAAACAAGAAATAGGCGAAAAGTGATAATAAACTAATAAATGGTAAAATTCTATCTGCGGTTAAAAACATGGTCTACCCCCTCCATCTCCTGGATTCCAAGACCTTTACAGTAAGGTATAAAAACAAAAATGTTCCACTTAAGAAAAACACAATCCCGGTCAAAGGGACTACTCCTTTTGCAAAAGCAGCGAAGTGAGAAAAAATATGTAAATGGAACAAAACCTTTCTTGTTGTTGCTTGGAATAAATGTGAAAAATATCCCACAACCCAAAGTGTCAGTATGATTAAAACTGATATTAGTAAGGATATCATTTGGTTTTTCCCAAGACTTGATCCAAACATTCCAATGGTAAATGTAAATACACCTAACAAAAACACTCCCACACTTCCCGAAGCTACCATGTAAAATGGAGCTTTCCAAAAGGAATATAGAAGTAATGGAAACAATCCATTGATAAAAATGGTGATGATTCCACAAACCGTAACACCAAAAAGAAACTTACCAAATACGATCTCTAAATCGGTAACTGGGGAAGTAAAAAGTAATTCTAATGTTCCTTTGTTTCTTTCTTCTACAATCGATCCCATAGATATGATCACCATAGCAATGAGAATGGTTGTCATAAAAGAAATGAATGTGATGTAAGTTGCAATTTCATAATTGGCAGTACCATTAAAGTTTAAAATCATCACGAAAAGTGCATTGAGAAATGCAGTTCCGCCCAGAACCAAAGGTCCCATATATGTTCCAAAAAATAATCGTAATTCTTTTTTATAGATCCAAACAGCCGTTTGCCAGTTCATATTTTCTCCATAAAAATCTGTTCTAAGGACACTTCTTGTTTTTTTAAAGATTCAATTTGAATTCCATTCGCCAATGCTTTTGAGAATAAAGATTCTTTAAATTGTTTAGGATCGACGGTTCGAACCAAAAATTGTATTTCTTCTTTATTGGTTCCGAGCTCAGATAAACTATCCCCATCACCAATTACTGATTTCATAAAATTCAAAAGTTCATCAGAATTTTTTCCTGATAATCCAACTTCCCAACCGGCGAGGCGATTCATCTCTTCTTCCAAACGAGTCAGAGATAGTTCTTGTTTCAAACTTCCTTTGTGTAAAAATAAAAACTTATCACAAGTTTTATAAATCTCTGTAAGGATATGGCTAGAAATAAGAACTGTATGATCTCCTGCGAGACTACGAATTAAGTTACGAATCTCCACAATTTGTTTTGGATCAAGTCCCGAAATGGGTTCGTCCATAATCACAATTTCAGGATCTCCAAGGATTGCTTGAGATATACCGACACGTTTGCGATACCCAAGAGACAAAGTCCCTATTAGTTTATCTTTAACAGTCGTAATGTTAGTTTTATTAAGAACCTTTTCTATCTCAGAATCAAGTTTGTTCTCTTCGATTTTTTTGATTCGACCTACAAACTGAAGATACTCCGTGATTGTCATGTCTTCATAGAGAGGTGGAGTTTCCGGAAGATAACCGATTTTCTGTTTTGCTTCCAATGGAAAGTCAAATATGGACTTTCCATCAATCGAAGCATCTCCCGCACTGGGAATCAAATACCCCGTGAGAATGCGAATTGTAGTGGTTTTTCCGGCTCCATTCAGGCCCAAAAGACCGACAATTTCACCTTTTTCTAATTTAAAATTGAGCCCTGAGATGGCTCGTTTTTCGCCGTAAAATTTTGATAAATTGCTGACTTGAATCATAACTCTGGTTTAGTTTTCGTATACCTGCACCTATGAATGAATTTCTGGAAAAAATCAAAAGCTTTTTCAAGGATGAAGACAGCTTTTTTGATGCAAAGCAACTTCTGCAACAAAATTGGCACAAATTTGTCCCTCAATACTTCGACAAAATCCTGGAAACTCGTGCAAATGCCATATTTGTTCTGGATCAAGACCAAAATTATACCTATGTGAACTCTTCTGCAGAAAAGATGGTTGAGAAATCCGCCATTCAGATGTTAGGGCAGAATGTTTGGAGTTTGTTTCCAGACCTTGATTCAACCGAATTTGGTAAAAAATTATCTTATGCCATCAAAAATAGAGAACCATTCCACTCAGATGAGTTCTTTTTGGAATCTAAAGGATGGTTTGCTACCCAAGTTTTTCCCCAAGAAAACTTTACCATCCTCATTGCGACTGAAATCACTTCCGAAAAAAATGCTAAGGACAATTATAGCCAAGTTCTTAACAAAAACAAAGCAATCTTAAGTGCACTTCCGGACAAATTGTACGGTATTCGTAAAGATGGATCCGTTATCGATCACAAAGAATTCCCGGACTTTAAAGGTTGGGATTCCCTACACGAAGGAAAAGAAATTAAATTCACTCAAATTCAAAATCTTTTCCCTACCAGAAAACTTTCCGAAATAGAATCCATTTTGGAGCAAGTTTTAGACGTTGGCGGAACCAAAACATTCGAGTATTCGATTGAAGATTACGATGGAGAAAAATACTTTGAAGCTCGTTTCACCAAAACAGGGGAAGATGATGTTCTTGCCATCGTTCGAAATATTACGGAAAGGAAAAAAGCAGAAGCTTTAAAAAACGAATTCATTAGTTTAGTGAGTCATGAATTACGCACTCCCCTAACCTCTATCAAAGGATCGATTGATTTACTACTAGCTGGGGTTGCTGGTGAATTATCTAACCAAACAAAATCACTTTTAAACATTTGTCGAAAGAACACACAAAGGTTAGTCCGTTTTGTAACGGACTTACTGGATATCGAAGCTTTGGATTCGGGAAATATCAATTTCAAATTCCGCACCTATCGATTAGAAGAAATATTACAAAGTTCCGTGGACGGAATGAGAACCTTCGCAGAACAGTATCATGTTTTACTAAATTATGATCAAAATTTTCCCTCCACTTCTGTTTATGTAGATGAAGATAGGTTAAATCATTGTATTACGAATCTTATTTCCAATGCAGTGAAATACACTCCCAAATTTTCAGAAGTATACATTACTGTTATTCCCACAGAAACTCATGCACGAATTTTGATTAAAGACAATGGCCCTGGAATTGATCCCAATTTTGCACCAAGACTATTTCACCGATTTGCACAAGGAGCACCTCCGAAAGATAAATTAGTTGGTGGATCTGGACTTGGACTTTCCATTACCAAAGGATTTGTAGAAGCAATGAAAGGAAAAATATTTTTCACTTCTGATGATAAAGGAACCGAATTTACGATTGAGTTTCCTATCATACAACCTGGATCGATTCCGGCTGGATACAACCAATGACAGATAATACCTTAAAACATGTGTTAATTGTTGAAGATGAAGAAGATATTGTGGAGATACTCAGAATTGCATTGGAATTCAATTCATCTTATCAAGTCAGTTTTGCCAAAACAGGGCCTGAAGGATTACAAAAAGCAATCATCCTACAACCCGACTTAATTTTGTTAGATGTTCTAATGCCTGGAATGAATGGAATGGAACTGATTGAAGAATTAAAAATTTTTCCAGAAACCAAAGAGATCCCTGTGGCCTTTATGACATCTCGTGTTTTAAAAAACGAAATTTTAGAGTATCAAAAAAGAGGAGGCATTGGTGTGATCGAAAAACCCTTTGCCCCTCTTGAAATTGCTGAGAAAATTCAAACCCTCTGGGAAGATTCAAAAAAAAATTAACAGCCTTATTTGTCTTTAAACCCGTTTAAAATTTCATCCTGTCTTCCCATAAGGCGGACAGACAAACGAGGACCCACTTCACAAACAATACGGGAAGCAACATAGTTTCCCCAACGAGCTGATTTTTGTGCTGAATACCCTTGAGTCAGTCCATACAGAACTCCCGCAGCAAACGCGTCACCTGCTCCCGTTGTATCAATTGGTTTTACAGGGAAACCTGGAACAAGAGTAATGTTTCCATTTTCAGCAACATAAGCACCTTCTTTACCTGCAGTCATAAAGACCAAAGGACAAAGTTTAGAGATAAATTCGACAGCTTCCTCTGCTGTTTTTGCTCCACTAAGAGCCAAACCTTCTTCTGAATTACAAAAAACTACATCTACGTATTCTTTTGTTAGGTGAATAAATTCATCCCGAGAACGATTTACACAAAATGGATCGCTATAAGTAAAAGAAACTTTTACATTGTTTTCCTTTGCCACTTTCATTGAAAGTTCACTAGCCTTTTTTGTGGAATCTCCATCCCATAAGTAACCTTCAACATAAACAAATTTACTTTTTTTGAGATTCTCAACATCGATATCATTAGGGCCTAGTGACGTAGATATTGCAAGATTGGTGAGCATAGTTCTTTCTGCATCAGGCGTTGTTAGTACAACGCAAGTTCCAGTATGACCATTTTTATCAGGAGTGGTTTCAAACAATACGCCAGCTTCTTCCATATCTTTTTTATAGAATTCACCATAAGTATCATGTGTTACTTTTCCCGTATAACAGCAAGTCCCTCCGGAGTTTGCAATGGCAATCATTGTATTAGCCGCACTGCCTCCAGAGCGAAGTTCTTTCTTTTCATCATGAAGGTCTGCAAGGATCTGACCTTGTCGGGATTCATCCACAAGAGTCATAACACCTTTGGTGATATTTTGTTTTTCTAAAAAACTGGGATTTATAAAGGCAATGATATCTACCAGGGCGTTGCCCACGCCGAATACGTCGTAATGCTTCATGGGGACAATGCTTTTTTCCTTTAGGGAATTGACACTCAATTTTCATGTTTCAGTTTGGCAAGTACTGAGAAAATACGGCTTCATGATTTCTAATTTCAGGTTATCAATTCTAGTTTTCTTGAGTTTCACTCCCCTTGTAATTTTTGCACAAGATAAAAGCACAAAAGAAGTAGAAGTTAGAGCTAATGTAGAGAACCAATCAAAAAATTCAAATTTTGCCAAAACCCCAACAGGTTTTCAAAAAGAAATAGATTTATCACAAACTAACACAAGATACACGAGCCTACCAGATGTGTTAAACAGAGAAGCGGGTGTCCGCGTTAGACAATATGGGGGACTTGGCTCTTATTCTACTTTATCTCTAAGAGGAACCAATCCCAACCAATCAAAAATTTATTGGAATGGGGTTCCTATCAATAACTCTATGGGGGGTGAAATCAATTTAGCTGATCTTCCTTTTGACAATTTAGAGAAAATAGAAATTTATAAATCAGGGACACCTACGGGATTTTCAGGATCGTCCATTGGTGGCTCTATCAATTTAGTTTCCAAATCAAAAATTGATAAACCGATCACGCGAGTCAATTTGATGGGAGGAAGTTTTAGAACCGCAAAAGCTAGTGTAACTCATATGGATCAATTTTCGGGTGGTTCTTATTTTGTACAAGCGCTCCAAGAAACTTCTGATCAAAACTTCAGTTATCTCAATAACAAAGGAACTGTTTTATTTAATACTTACGACGATACGATTGACACACGTCGCAATGCTCAATTTAGAAAAACAGGATTTACCGGAAATATCTCATTAGAATTCGGAAAAACCAAAGTGAATGTACTTAACGATTACATTCACAGAAAACAAGGGTTACCCGGTCCAGGAAACAGACAGACTGTCGCAGTAGAAAGAGTATTTAGCAAACTTTCATCAGCAGTTACAACAGAAACAAATGAGTTTCTTTTGCAAAATTTAACTCTTGAAACAAAAACCTACGGTAATTTTTCTAAGGATGATTTTTTTGATCCCAAATCTGAATTTAGTTACGGAACTCCAAATTCGTATACTAAAACCAACCAATATGGGTTTCAACTCACACCAACCTTATACTTATTAGAATACAATCAAGTGCTCCGAGCCTCTTTTCAAACGGAACAAGAATTCTTTACGAGATATGAAAAACGTTACAACCACGAAACAGAAAGAAAGGAGCCAAAAAAACGTAGGGATAGTTTAAGTGCGAGTTTTCAAGATGAAATTAGGTTATTTTCCAATCGTCTTTTTTTGGTTCCACAAGTACGCTTTGAACGATTTACGGACCGATTCGGAAAAGATGAAACCAGTATTCGTAACCAACTGATTGATCCGTTAACAGATGTATTTTATGTTAGGCAAGCTTTTACCAATCCAAGTTTTGGGATTAAAATTGTTTGGATCAAAAAAGAAAATTTGGAATTTGGAACACTTGCAAATATTAGTAAAGATTTTCGAATTCCCACCTTCTTGGAGTTATTTGGTGAAAGAGGAAGTATCGTAGGAAATACCAAACTACGTCCAGAACAAAGCCGAAACGGCGACTTTGGATTTTATCTCCACTCAAAACCTTTCACAAATTGGAAAGTGCAATCAGATGTTTCCATTTTTCAAAAAAGAATCTACGATATGATTTTGTTTTTGCCAAATTCACAATTTACCTTAAGACCAGAAAACGTGGACCAAGCTTTCATCCGTGGTTTAGAAACAAGCCATAATATCATCTGGAACAAAGGAATCAAATTTAACTTTAATTATACGTATCAAGATGCAAAAAACTATTCGGAATCTCCCTCATTAAACGGAAAATATCTCCCGCTACGTTCCAAAAGCCAAGGAAGTGCCTTACTTGCTTTCTTTAAAGAGTATGGGGAGATTGGATTGGAATACCAATACATCGGTGCCAATTTTCGAGACAGAACCAATGAATATTTAGGTTATTTGCCCGCTAGACAATTATGGAATCTTTATATCCAATACACAGCTTATAAAAATTTAGAATCAGGAAACGAATTGATTTTAGGATTCGAAGTTCGTAATCTATCAGACAAACGGGTGGAAGATTTAGTTGGATATCCGCTACCAGGTCGCAGTTACTACTTTACGGGGAGTTACCGATTCTAATGAAAAAAACGACGTTTGAATCCATCTCTTCGCCCATACCTATTTGGTTTTTATCCGCAATGCGTATATTCGCGGGAAGATTATCATTCTTCCAATCTCGATCTATGCTGCGGCTATACGCATTACGTTTATTTCCAAGAAGAAGCCTTTTCAAACTAGTTCGGGGAATATACGCAATACACATATTCGCGGCAAAATCATCATTCTTCCAATCGCGATCTATGTTGCGGCTATACGCATTACGTTTATTTCCAAGAAGAAGCCTTTTCAAACTAGTTCGGGGAATATACGCAATACACATATTCGCGGCAAAATCATCATTCTTCCAATCGCGATCTATGTTGCGGCTATACGCATTACGTTTATTTCCCATATTCTTTTTCTATCTCCAATGTTCCCAGTTAGAGATTGAGAAACCAAATTTATTCCAATTTCTTTTTCTATCAGCTTCTCCTACTTCTGTCGGCGTTGTCACTTCTGACTTTGCTAGTGGTGGAAGGTTTAAAACCTTTGAACCAAACTCTTTTACAACCTTTCCCACTTCGATACCAATCCATTCCGATGCGGTAGGAAGGTATACCAATGATCGAGTGTTCATCGTCAATCGTTTGAATCGCGATAGTATCCAGGTATTAAATCCACAGCTAGGATTTATCACCGAACAAGAGTTTAGTGTTGGACAAGGCAAAAACCCCCAAGATATCTCCGTTTGGAACGATAAATATTTTGTTAGTTTATACAATTCCGATGAATTGGCCATTTATTCTAGATCAAATGGAACAAAAGTAGGTGGAGTTTCCTTTACAACCTTAAGAGAAACTTATTCTACTTCAGGAATTCCTGATAGTTCCGTTGAATCTGCCTATATGCTCCAAGACGGATCGAGTTTATTTGTATTATTACAACGTTTGGATCGGAACGATGTATCTGGATACTTACCACCTAACTCTGATTCTTACCTTGTAGAAATCGATATGGATTTGAATCAAATTAGAGCTGTTTACACTCTTCCTTACAGAAATCCGAGTTCCAAAATCCAAAAGGTAAATCTATTCGGAGAACCTCATTTAGTTTTCTCTTGTGTAGGACGTGTTGGTTTTATATCCCAAATCGATGCAGGAATCATTGCTTTTCGTTTGAGCACTCGCCAATTTCACCCCAACCGTCTTTTTGCAGAAGAGACAGCAGGTGGAGATATCCTCGCTTTTCAAATCAAAAATGAAGAACTAGGTTTTGCTGCTGTCCTTGATTCTGGATTTACGAAAACAGTTCAAGCCTTTCGCCCAAGAACGGGAGAGCGAATTGGAATTCTTTTACAAATTCCAGGGAATATTGGAATTAGCCTTTCGGGTTTACTATTAACGAACGAAGGCAAATTATTAGTAGGATCCACCGATTTCAATAGACCAGGTATCTATGTATATGACTCCAACCTAGGAAACGTACTTCTAAATCCCATACCAAGTTCCGTGGAACTAACACCTTTTGATATCTTCCAGTTGCAAAATCTTCAATAAATCTCAGAGTGGAAAAAGACAGGAGAATCTAATCTATGTTAACTCTAAAAAAACAACCTAAAGGTCCACTTGCCAAACAAGTTTTACTCATCGTCTTAGATGGAGTTGGGTTTACAGAAAAGGGATATGAAAACGGAAACGCCGTAGCCAAAGCACAAATGCCTGTCTTAAAAGGTCTTTGGAATTCGCATCCTACTGTTTTATTAAAAGCACATGGAACCGCAGTTGGTATGCCCAGCGACGAAGATATGGGTAACTCCGAAGTGGGTCATAATGTTTTAGGTTCAGGAAGAATTTTTGACCAAGGTGCTAAATTAGTTTCTCAATCAATCGAAAATGGGAGTTTGTTTATCGGCCCCATTTGGAAAAAAATGGTTTCTAATTGTAAATCGAACCAATCCACTTTTCATTTTCTAGGACTATTCTCAGACGGAAATGTGCATAGTCATATCGATCATTTAAAAGCTCTTATCGATAACGCAATCAAAGAAGACGTCAAAAAAATAAGACTTCACATTCTCCTTGATGGACGAGATGTCCCCGAAAAATCAGCGTTAGACTACCTTAATCCATTCGAAGAGTATTTGGATGGATATCGTAAAAAAGGGATCGATATACTTATTGCTTCAGGTGGGGGACGAATGGAACTCACGATGGATCGTTATGATGCTGATTGGTCTATGATAGAAAGAGGTTGGAATCATCATGTCGAAGGAGAAGGTAGAATTTTTGCAACTGCCAAAGAAGCCATCGAAACCTTTCGCACTGAAAATCCAGCAGTCATTGATCAATACTTACCTGGATTTGTGGTTGGAGATTCGAACGGCAAACCTATTGGAAAAGTGGAAGATAATGATTCAGTTGTATTTTTTAATTTCCGTGGAGATCGTGCCATTGAAATTTCAAGAGCTTTTACAGAAGAAACATTAACAAACTTCAATCGAAAACGGTTTCCAAAAGTCGAATTTGCTGGAATGATGCAATATGATGGAGACCTATTCATCCCCAAACAATACTTAGTTGCTCCACCTGCAATTGATCGTACTATGGGAGAATACTTTGCAAACGAAGGAGTCGCCCAGTACGCCCTCTCCGAAACGCAAAAGTATGGACACGTTACTTTTTTTTGGAACGGAAATAGATCCGGATATTTTAATCAAACTTTAGAAACTTACGAAGAAGTAAAATCAGACATCATTCCTTTTGACCAAAAACCTGAAATGAAAGCAAAAGAAATCACAGACAATCTTGTGCTTGCTCTTACTTCTCATAAATTTCCGTTTTTAAGAGTTAATTATGCAAATGGAGACATGGTTGGACATACTGGAAACATGGATGCCACTGTACGCGGTTTGGAGTACCTAGATGTTTGTTTAGATAGAATCAAAAAAATCTGTGATGAAACTGGTACAGTTTTATGTATTACCGCTGATCATGGAAATGCGGACGAAATGTACCAACTAAACAAAAAAGGAACAGCAGAAACTTCCAAAGAAGGAAAACCTGTTCCCAAAACAAGTCATACACTAAACCCAGTACAATTTGTGTTATACGATCCAAAAGGAAAAATCAAACTCAATCAGAACTTAAAAGAAAAAGGACTCGCTAATGTTGCTGCAACGATGATGGATCTTTTAGGGTTTGAAGCGCCAGAAGGATACCACCCAAGTCTAATCAACAGAGACTAATTTAAATGTTATTTCGGATTCTCATCTGTATTTTTCTCAGTTTATTAGTTACCAACTGTGGAGAATCCGAAATAGGTACTTTTTCAGAAGAAACCAAAGAAAAAATTCGCAGGAAAATCAAACAAGAAGGATTTCAAGGAGCAGTTTTAATTTCACAAGACGACAACATCCTTTTTCGAGAATCCATTTATCCGGGAAAAAAAAGAAAAAATTCACAACTTTATAAAAAACATAATTTTCCATTAGGTGAATCGACAAAAACTTTTACTGCTTATGTAATTCATATATTAGAAGAAGAAAAAAAAATATCATTAACTGACTCTGTATCTAAACACCTAAAATGGTTTCCCTATTCAAAAATCACCATTGGACATTTATTACGCCATACTTCTGGGTTACCAAAAATCATCGAATTTTTACCCAACTTCGATTCAGAAAAAAATCATTTAAAACGCGATGATATCAAACGACTTTTTTTAGAATCCAAATTAAAACCGGCCTTCCCTCCAGGAGAGTATTGGAAATACAGCCGACTTGATTATCTTTTTTTGTCTTATATCATAGAAAAAGTTACAGGAACATCTTATTCCCATTATTTAAAAGAAAAGGTATTTAGTCCTCTTGGGTTTCAAAATACTACAGTGGATTCGGGTGAGGTTTTATTAGGTAATAGCGGAATCTATTCTATCCCGGAAGACCTTTCTCTTTTCAGTTTGGAGTTAAAAAAACCAAAACTGATATCAAAGTTATCCAGAGATACCTTGATTAAAAAAACAGTTTTGTCTGATTCTATATCCGAAGATCCTATTGCTTTTGGAGAAGGAGTTTTTGTAGGAGATTACTTTTATTGGACTTACGGGAAAGAAAAAGGAATATCAAACTTTGTTTATCATGACTTAAAAAGTAGGATCTTTATAACAATTGTAAGTCCTTACGGAAAAAGTAAGGGGGATTTGTCTTCTGTAAAATCGGCACTAACAGAAATCATTTTTTATGCTAAAAAATTAAACCTCAGAAAAAAAACCAATCTTCCTAATGAAGTTTATATCGAAGACTTAATGAAAGAGGAAAAAGTTCCTTCACTTGGTATTGCAGTGTTTAGAAACCACGGATTAAGTTGGAAAAAAATGTATGGAACAAAAAGCCAAAACACTCTTTTCCGCGCAGGGTCACTTTCTAAAACAATGACTGCAACCGCAACACTTAGATTAGTTGAATCTGGCCAACTTGATTTATATTCTAATTGGATAGGAAAACTCAAAACATTTAAAGTTTCCGTACCTAATACAAAAAAAAGATCCCTCGTAAATCTCGACTTAATATTATCTCATACTAGTGGACTGACTGAAAAAGGAAACTGGGATGATCCAATCAATTCAGGAAAAAAACACTTACGAGAATTAAAAGATACAAACACCACAAAAGGAAACGGTTTAAAATTGTATTATAAACCGGGAAGTAAATCTCGTTATTCCGGTGGTGGGTATAGCATTGTACAAGAAATCCTAACTGACCGAACAAAAAAGTCATTTCAAAACCTAATGTCTGAAGTTGTATTCCAACCTCTACACATGACCAGAAGCACTTTCAAGCAGAACCTAACAACTGAAGATGATCGTTGTGATGGTTATGACGAACAAGGAAATTTACTCCCACAAAAATCCTTTGTCACACCAGAACTTTCCTCGGGAGGACTTTGGACAACTCCAGAAGAAGTCGGAATTTTATTTCACGAAGTAGCAAAGGCAAAACAAGGGAAATCAAACTTTCTCACCAAAGAGTCAGCAGAGTATTTACTTTCTCCCAAAATGAGTGCTGCAAATCTTACTGTCCACGCCCTCGTCGCCCATGGATTTTTCTTAAATCGCACAGGAAAAACAGAATATTTCTTCCATGGCGGGCATACAAAGGGACATAAGTCACTTGCCATTTTTAATACAGAAAAAGGTTATGGAGTGGTCATCATGACCAATTCGGAAAACGGTTCCAAACTGATTTGGCGAATCCTTAGATCCATTTCAGTGGAGGAAAAATGGGACAAGTTCGTGAATTAATCTATTGACCAAATCCGAAAATTGGCTATTCTCAAAGCGGTTCAATGGAATATACAGAATCTAAATCTGATGGAATTGTTGTCTTAAAATTGTTCGGCAACTTAGACATGTTAAATGCCGGCATTCTAAAGGAACGGATCAAAGAATCTGCATCACAAGAAGAACATAAATTTATCTTCGATTTAGAAGGAGTCAGCTTTATTGACTCTTCTGGCTTTGGCCTCATCATGTCTCTAAACGACAAATTGACTGAGTTAGGTGGTGGATTAAGAATCGTAAACGTTTCCAAAACGATTCGTCAGATCTTTCGTATTTCTAAAATTTCTTCTGTCATTCAAATCTTTGAAAGCACAGAAGAAGCCATCAACTCTTTTCAATAACTCAAGTTACAGAAGTAGATACCATTTTTTTCCAAAAGTTTTTTAGTTTTAGAAGTTTTGGATTTTCGGGAGCCATTTCTTGCAAAGCCAATAGAACTTCTTTGGAACGTTCAATATCTCTCCTATGCATTAGAATTTCCGCAAGTAACAGAAGGTTGTTAAAATTTTTAGGATCTCTAAAACGAAGTCTTTCTGCAAAATCTGTAGCCAAAACAAAATCTCTTCTTTGTTTGTGAGCATACGCAATATAAAACAAAAAGTCCGTGTCTCCTGGATTTAATTGTAAATAACGATTCGCAAGTTCAATGGCCTTTTCGTAATCTTTAGATTTCATATACAATTTGGATAATTCTCTAAGACAATAAAGATCATCAGGTTCTGAATCTAACGCTAGTTCTAATGCAAAAATTGCATTATTCCATTCACCATCACGATAAGATTGAATTCCTTCTCCCAACATTTGGTAATAGACATTTGTCTTAGTTGATTCTTTGGCAGCATGGGCAACTTCTTCCAAAAAGGAGATTCTCATTAAACTCAAATCATCTGTCAAATCCCCAAACAAAAACATTGTTTTACAGATTTGGTTCAAATCACCGCCACCTTCTTTGACATGGCGAAGGAAAACTGTTTCGTCGTCGTTAATGAGTCGGTTTCCACCAGATTGTCCTACAAATAAATCGTCTCGTCCGTCTGAACCCAAAATTAAAACATCACCCGCACGGAGAGGATAAATCTTAATCACCACTTCATCTCCACTCATCTCAGTAAAACCGATTTTACGTAATGAATGTTCATTCTCAATAAAACTTGCATTTCCATCTCGATACAACACAATCCAAGGATGTTCTGCATTGATATAATACAAAGTTCCTGTTTCCTCATCAACTAATCCGAGTATGGCGGATAGTAACATATGCCCATCAAAACTGATAAAAACATTGTGAACTTCTTGAAAACATTCCTTCAGCCACCTTTCGGGATGCCTATCTTGCATATAACGCAATTTTTGTGTTCTAGTGATGATTGATTTGAAAACTGTTCCCATCACGAGAGCACCACCGGCACCTTGAATGGATTTACCCATAGCGTCTGCGTTAAGGAATACAGTATATTTTTTACCCATCAAAAAGATAGAGTCAGAAACAGAAAGATCACCACCGATTTCAGATTGTTTATTACGAAACTTAAATTGTTTCATCTGGCGTTCAAAGATTTTGATCGAAACTGTTTCGGATTTCGCAAACGAACCACGTAAAGGTTTAATAAGCAAAGATGTTAGAAAGTAATCTCCATCTTGTTTATCCTGAAGTTTTTGCATCTCAGATAAAGTTTCATTTAATTCTCTGGTTCTTTGCTCTACCATTTCTTCTAAATGGTTTTGGTGTTCCGATAACTCTTCTTTCATTTCAACGAAAACTCTTCCCATTTGCCCGATTTCATCACTTCGATGAGTAGGCAAAGTTTCTGGTTTCCACTGGTCTAAATCCACCATAGCAGTGGTGAGTAATTTGATTGCCTCCACCATATCTCGGGAAAACAAAAAGGAAATGAGGAAAATAACACCACACAACACTAGTGATGCGATCACAAAAAAAGACCAAATTTTCCATGTTTTTGACTCTACTTCATTTTCATCAATCAACACATGGAATACTAAATGTTTTACTGATTGAGAACTTCCCACATAAGGTATTTTAACTAAATAATAAGGTTTACTTTGAAAATGAAACCTTTGTTCTTCCATTAACAAATTAGGTTTTTCATTCATCACCAAACGAATCATATCTGATCCAATAGTTTTTACTTTTCCTTCTTGAAAAATTGCTAAATGGATTCGGTTGTCTTTGGAAATGGTTTTTGTAAAGTTGTCATCTACTACTTGACCAATCAGAATTGTTCCTCGACCAAAAAGTGGAGCTGCCAATCGAAATCCAAGTCCACTGTGCCCATCTTCCAAAGCGGCAGTGGATTGCCCATTCAAAGCATTGCGAATGATAGGTTGATTTTTTTTATCATCACCGTAGTCTTTGGGGCGATGTACACGAAACAAAACCCTCCCCTGATTGTCTCCAATCTCGAAAATAGATAGGCCATATCTTTTTAAAATTTGTTGTAAATAAGGAAGTTCCTTTGATAAAACAGAACGATCAGCAAGTCCTCTTTCTAAAATCCCTCGAGTTTGAGAATTAAAAGTGATTTCTTCTAGTAACAAACGTAATTTTTCTTCTTTAAATTCCAGTTCTCTTTGAAAATTCCGCGAAAGGTCCTCCGCTCGTTGTGTTTGGGGGATATTTTTAACCGATTGCAGAAGGTAGGCAAAACTAGTTGTGAGAGCAATCACAAGAAGAATTTGACTCACACTCAATATTAATAAGAATTTGTAACGGATGCTCATAGAAAACTAGGTGAATCTTCTCAGTTTTGGGTTACAATCAAATGACAATCCCTTGAAGGAAATGTATCATCCTGAAAAATTCAAATGAAACCAAACGCCTTTCTTTTTTTTCTAATTATCCTAATACTGTTACTTTACTACACATTTGAATATTTTTTACACAATCGTACAATAAAAAAGTTCAAACATCGAATCCATGTGAATGGAACCAGAGGAAAGTCTAGTGTAACAAGGCTCATACGATCAGGACTTTCTTCTACAGGAATTTCCGTTTTTGCAAAAACCACTGGGACGATGGCTAGAATGATTTTTCCTGATGGATCAGAAGAATCAATTACACGATTTGGAAAACCATCCATTTTAGAACAAATTAAAATTCTAAAGAAAGCAGAACAATCAGGAGCCGAAATTGTTGTTTTGGAATGTATGGCTTTAGAACCGCGCTATCAATGGGCAAGTGAAGGGCAAATTCTAAAATCAGATATAGGTGTGCTTACAAATATCAGGGAAGACCATCTAGAGGTGATGGGACCGGATTTGGTAGACGTCGCCAAATCGTTATTATCTGCCTGTCCAGTCAATGGAACTCTAATTGTCGGGCAAATTGA
Source organism: Leptospira brenneri (assembly GCF_002812125.1). Taxonomy (NCBI): domain Bacteria; kingdom Pseudomonadati; phylum Spirochaetota; class Leptospiria; order Leptospirales; family Leptospiraceae; genus Leptospira; species Leptospira brenneri. Next base: position 349,607 of record NZ_NPDQ01000002.1, on the reverse strand, counting down.
ATTTACATCGTTAGTCCTTAAAGTTTGTGAGGATAGAAATACGAATGCCATTTTAGTGAACGAAAACTCTGATGACTCAATCACTGACGAAGAAATGGCAAAGTTTTCTTATTGGGAACACAAAGAAAATGTGAACCTGGCACTAAAGGTTTGCGAAGTTTTAGGTGTGAATCGAAAACAAGCCCTTGAAGCTATGTGGAAAGTCACTCCAGATCCGGGTGCTTTGTCTGTATCAACAATCCATTTTTTTGGTAAGGAATTTCTTTATGCCAATGCGATGGCTGCGAATGATCCTAACAGCACTAAGTATATTTGGTCATCAGTGATCGAAAGATATCCTCAATATAAAAAAAGATACATTTTATTTCATACACGAGAAGACAGGCCGGAACGAAGCCATCAGCTAACAAAGGAATTTGCCAATTGGGAAGGTTATGATGCGGTAATCTTGATTGGTACATCTACATCTCTTGCTTTTAAATATTTAAAAGCCTATTCAAAAAAAGACATTCCCATCTTTGTTTGGGAACATTTGAGTTTAGATGGAATTTTTGAATCTTTACTCTCAATTCTCCCAAAACAATCTTTAGTTTTTGGTATTGGAAATATAGTTGGTCTGGGAATGGACTTATCTTTATATTTAAAAAACAGGTCGGAACAAATCAATGAATGAAATTCTTCCTCTTTCCATTGGACTCAGCCTTGTGGTTAGTTTAGTTTTTTCGGAATTGTTTGGCATTCTTGGGACTGGACTTGTTGTTCCAGGTTATTTAGCTTTGTCATTTAATCACCCAAAGGATATTGTCCTCACCTTTTTGATTGCGTTACTATCTTATCTTTGTGTGGAAATTTTATCTAACTTTTTACTTATCTTTGGAAAAAGGAAAATTGTTTTTATTTTATTATTTGGTTATTTTTTTGGATACCTTTTAAACTATCAGGTTCTACCAGATTTAGATATATCATATCTTTCCGAAGTTAGAGGGATTGGATTTATCATACCTGGACTCATCGCCATTTGGTATGAAAGACAAGGTGTATTAGAAACTACTTCTGTTCTCATACTCGCCTCTATATTTGTAAAAATTCTTCTTATTTTTCTTTTAGGTACTGAGTTAGAAACATTATGATGACTAAAATTTATTGGTCTCCCTGGAAACATTCCAGGCTTGCATTATTCCTTTTAGTAATTTTAGGAATTCTTGGTCTTATGTTAATTGAGACTTGTAAGGTAAAAAAAGAACAACCTTACTTTAAGAAAAAACTTCATGCAGCAAAACTTGCTGAACGAGGATTTCAAATTTTAAAACCAGAATTACTAAAACATAAAAAACCTGACTATAAAGAATTAGATCCAACAAATTCTGGATTTATTGGCGAATTTCTAACACCTGTTACAAGTAATAGTGGATCTCTTTCTGCAAAACAAACTTCCATCAATCCAAATTTTGCCGCCGTTATGGTTCAGTATTTAAAAAAAGCTAAGATAGAAGAAGGTGATACAGTAGCTGTGGCTGTATCAGGTTCTTTTCCTGCGTTGAATATTTGTTTATTTGCTGCTCTTGATACATTAAAACTAAAGCCGATTATCATCTCAAGTGCTTCCGCATCACAATTTGGAGCCAATCATCCTCAGATGTTATGGTTGGATATGGAAAATGAATTAGTCGAATCAGGAATCTTTTCGTTTAAGTCTAGTTATGCGTCTCTTGGAGGAATTCAAGATAAGGCAATGGGAATTTCCAAAGAGGGTAAAGAACTTCTTGGTCGTGCTTTACAAAGAAACCAAATAAAACTCCTCGATCCCATCCATTTTGATGATTCCATTGAAAAAAGAATGAAACTATATGAAGAATTGGCCGCTGGAAAACCCATCAAACTTTTTGTGAATGTAGGCGGAGGGACAACCATCCTGGGAACAAATCTCGGGAAACAAGTTTTCAAAAATGGACTCATCACTGGATTGCCTGAAGAAATCCACATTCCCAATTCCGTGATCAAATCCTTTTTAGAAAAAGAAGTTCCTGTCATCAATTTCATCCAAATTGAATCCCTTGCTAGAAAGTTTGGTTTACCCCAGACTCCGAAAAAAGCTCCCAAACCAGGCGAAGGAAAGGTTTTTTATTCAGAAGAATACAGTCCCTTACTTTATCTTTCCGTTTTCCTTTTTCTCCTAGTGGGATTGTATGGTGTTACTAAGCTCGGTTGGGGAGAAAATGAGGAAGACAGACACCTTCCCAAATCCCTCCGAGCGCGTTGAGGCATTATGGCAAAAATCCTAGTCCTTTCGATTCTTCTTTTTTTGGTTTTGCGCTGGGTGAGCCGCGTCCTCATTTTACCGGCAAAGATTGCTGAAGAATTCGGGAACAAACAAAGGGAAATGCATCCAGGAAACTCCAGTGAATTCAAAACCAAGGAGAAGGACATCTCGGACCGCGGAAAAATTATAGACTAAAGGTTTGATTTCCTAACAGGCAAATTCGGAATTTTGTCGAAGATAAAACTAAGATGAGACAGAATTCGGTGCCAAGTCCCTTCATTCGGATTTTTTCCAAAAGTATCAGTCCCCTCCTTCCCATTCTCTTCCTAGCCACTCTCATCCAATGCGGGGTTCCCAAAGGTGAATTTGGTTGGACCACCACTCAAATGGAAGAAATGGACATTTTGGAAAAACACATCCAAACCATCACCGACTATAAAATGATGCGAGATGATCTTATTTTTTCTCCCAGTGACACAATCCACTATGTATATCAGTTCTCCAGAAGTCCCGGTTTAGAAACAGATTTTTATATTTCACTCAATCGTTATGAATTGGATTTCGTTGAAATTGATATCAAAAAGAAACGAGTGGAACCCGATTCTCTTGCGATTCGAGATGAATTTTCTCTTTTAAGAACTGGTGAGTATTTAATTAAAATTGTTCACGAAGGTGATACTGTTGACGAAGTAAAATTTCGTGTTTTACCTGATGAAGGTTACACACAAGAGAACTTAGAACAAGAATTAGCTGGTGACCAAACAGACGAAATCATCAAATACTCTCGCTGATTGGTGGTTGTATATTTCCTGTTTCTAAAATTTTTCTAACTCGTTCCAATTCTTTTAGAGCAAGCCTGATTTCCGTTTCGCCCCCAACACTGATAATACGTTCATAAAATTCTTTTGCTTTAACAAAGTCCCTCGATTCCTCTGCAAGAACTCCCAACCTAAATAGTATTTTCATAAGTGGAATTTTACTTTTTTTAGTTTCTAATATACGAATGACTGCTTCTTGATCTTCAATTTTTAAATCCATCAACCTATACTGAGAAAGAATGTCATCCAGTGTAGTGACCATAAGATCTTTTTTAAGAGTTTGTTTTTTCTCAATTAATTCCTTAAGATCATTTTCAGCAAGGATCAATTTTTCATCTAATCTCTTCCACTGCGCATAAGAGATATTGAGTTTATTTTTTTCTAGTTCATTACGTTTGTATTTTTTATCTCTTTTGCTCAGATAATAATAAGCGATCGACTCAAGTTCAGTCAGTCCGGTGTCTGAATCTAAAGAAGGATTCCAGTCTCGACTATTTCGTTCCAGCCAATACTCCAAAAATGGAGTGGCACGATCAGGATCACCAATCTGCGAACTAAAAAAAACTCCAATTTCATAGGAAACTCTCGTTTTATCAGCCGAATCAGGGGATAAACTGAAAAACCTTTCATAATATTGACCTGCAAGGATATTCCGTTTTAGATCAGCATTGATGGTCGCCAAACGAAGATTTGATTTAATGATTTTCTCTTGTTCTTCTGGTGAAGGATTCTTTATTTTTAAAAGCTCATTCAAACCTTTTTCATAAAAATCAGTGGCTCTCTCTTTTCTGCCATCTTGCCTGTATTGTTCTGCAATATCAGTCAAAACGGAAGGGTTCTCATTCCAAACACGATAAGCTCTTTCTAAAATTAATTCATAAGCAAAAAAATCAGTGTTTCTTTTGTAATCGAATAATACATAAATCCCTTTGCCGGCAGTTCCAAGTTTGTTAACAATTTTAAGACGTTCTTTGTTATCATCTTCTAATTTTTTCACCACATTGGCAAATGCGTAAAGATCATTTGATTCAACTTGTTTTCTTTTATCTAGATAAGATAAATATCTCAAATTTACCGATTCATCATATTTCTGTTTTGTGGTTTTACGGTTTTCTTCTGCAATCCGAATATCCTCTTTCCAAATTTTGGACTGAGGCATCAAACTCGATAAACTCTTTCCTTCTCGAATCCAATTACTCTCTTTGATATGGATCTCATCTTTTGTTTTTTTTAATTTTTCTTCTGATTGTTTCCATTCATTAAATAAACGATCATGTTCTTTTGCAGCAGACGCATCATATCCCAAAATATCTTCTTTTTGCCATTCCCCTTTTCGAAATCCTTCTTCTGTCATCTCTAGTGGATGGTATCGAAATGCGGCAAGGTAATGGCGTAATGCAGGGGCATATTTTTCCGACTCAACATACAACTTAGCAAGTTTTATATGCAAATGATATAGTAATGGCGAATCCCTTACGATATATGTTTCTGAATTTTTATGAGTACTTTGCCATAATAAAAGGCGAATGTCATTCATCTCCGTTCTGGAATTATAAACATTTCCTTTTTCTCGATCTTCCCAAATTCTTTTTTCTTCAATGAACTGACTATAATAACGTTTAAGAAGACCTTCCGCCTCACGGATCTTAGTTTCTAAATTTTTCGGACCTGTTTCCAAACCAGGGCCTTCCACAGGGGTATCCGCTCCCGGAACCACGGGAACATCTGCGGCATTGGGATCGACAGCCTTCGGTTCCTCCCGAAGAGCAATCCCAGAATCTTCGTCTATGGGGATTCGTTTTTCTGAATCTAAGGTTTGGACTTCTTCCGTAGAGATCACTTGTAAGGGAGATAGATAAAGGCCAGATAAGGGATTTCGTCGGTCTTCCTCCCCTGCCCAGACTTCCCCATTCCCCAGAACAGCCAGATAAATCAAACCATAGGAAAAAGTTAGGCAGAGGACATGGTAACCCGCACGAAAAGGTAAGTGACTTACTTTTTTCACCGACTGAAAAGCGTGTCTCAATTTCCAAAGAAGGCGACTTTCCCTTTTCACTCGATTACCTTCCCCCAGATTTTCAGGGGTCCTATCCTGATACATCAATTTGTTTTTAGTTCCCTGGTCTTACTATCGGCGAAAAATCAAATTTCGACAACCAAAAGGTGTTGTATAATTGGAATGACTGGCGTTCACTGTAAGGCAATTCACCAGCAGAACTGGATCTCCTATGTCAAAAAACATCGTCGAAAGGTATCTTGTCCTAAAAAACAAATACCGAAATTATGATACCAAATACGCACTGAAACGAATGCAAGCCTTCCGACTTGCCACTCAAGAATTATCAAGAAAAGGTTACGAGGTGGCTTTAGAGTTATTAGGATCTATTAACTTTGGTATCGTGGATCCAACTTCGGATGTTGATTGCATTTTGCTCTTAGAATGTGATCTTCACAAAGACCAGAGTTGTTGCCCCGCACATTGTACAAATTTATCTTTTGTCAAAACGGAAATTTCTAAATTTGTTTCGAAGAGGTTGGCTCCGGAAACAGTTAACATTGATTATTTGGATACAATCAACCTAAAATATGTGGAAGAAAAAATTAGAACAGAGTCAGTTCTCGGTGATGAAACACTATATTGCCTACTATTCTATCGCAATATTGGCAGGCCGGTCAATCGTCCTTTGTTTATCCCTTTTTGTGATCAACTGGAAGAAAACCATGACTTTGTAAAAGAAATTATGTCTTGGGCTGCGGAAGCTTTAGAAGGGTATTTAAACACAAACCAACATCGAATGTCTTTTAATAAGTATAACGAAAGAATTCGTGCGCGGGGTCTTAGCCTTCCAGAAGGTCTACAACAAGAATTACAAGCTTATATGGAAGGGAAACACAATTAATCTCTAGTAACAGTACGAGTTTTTCCCAAACAAAATGGGACTACTAGTAACTTCGGTCTTGTTTTAAAAACAATCGAATTCTTTATTCGAAGCCAATCAGAATATTATTCTTTACCTCTAAAATCGAATCATTAAATTTCTGCCATGCCGGCGAGAATTTGGACCAAAAGAGGTAAATTATTCCCCTATCTGCTTCTAAACATCATTCTCTTTATTTTTGTCGCCATTGCCTTTGTGTTTTATACGGCCAGTGAAAGAAACATCGACGAAGCAGAGGAAAACAGATACTATTCTTTACAAATCGCCAATGAACTCAGACAATCTTCGGACCAATTGACAAACTTAGTTAGGTTATATGTCATTCAAAGAGAAGAAAAGTATAAAACATATTTCCAGATGATCTTAGACATTCGAGATGGAAAACGTCCAAAACCTAAAAACTATAGTTACGCCTATTGGGATCTTGTCATTGCAAACAAATTACCTCCACCCTCCGAAGAAGGCGAAGTCCTTAGCATTTATGAATCCATGCGCAATGCCAATTTTCATGAATCCGATTATAAGTTACTTTCAGAATCAAAACTCAAATCAGACCAATTAACTAAAATTGAATTTGAAGCCATGTCCATTACAGAAAAGGATATGGGAAGAGGATCAAACCATCGGGCTATTAATTTATTATACGATGATAATTACCTTCATGCGAAAGCAGAAATCATGAGGCCGATCAATGATCTGTACAATCAGTTAAATGAACGAACTACAAAAGCAATTCAAGATGCAAAAAAGATAGTTTTTCTTTTAAGAGGAATACTGATAACCACTGGTATTTTTTTCGCGATCAGTTTATTTCTAACACATAGATCTTTAACTACAATCATCGGTGGTAGTGTAGACGAAGCATTCCGAAAAATTTCTTTACTAGGTGACGGAAATTTTTATGGAGAAATCCATCCTATAAACCAAAAAAATTCCATTTTAGGTCGATTGAATATCACTCAAAAAAGATTACAAGAGCTATATGAAGATGGAGAGACAACAAAACAAAGGTTAATTGATAGCGAATATAGACTTCGCGAAATTTTGGACAATGTTTCTGCTTGTATCTATTTAAAAGATAAAAGTGGCAGATACATATTTGCAAACAAAGAAGTTTGTAATTTATTTGGTCACTCACTCGAAGAAATATTAAATCAAACTGATGAAAAATTCTTAGATAAAGAAGCGGCAAAGGTATTAATCGCAAATGATAAATCCGTTCTTTTTGATGGCATCACCTTAAGAAAAGAAGAATCCATCAAAAATTTATACGATGGAAAAACCACATCCTACCTGACTGTAAAAATTCCACTTCGAAATCAGGATGGGGAGATTTATGCACTTTGCGGTATCTCAACAGACATTAGCATCACAAAAGAAATCCAAAAAGAATTGGAACGAGCAAAAGATTCTGCAGAAATTGCCAACCGAGCCAAATCTGAATTTTTAGCTTCTATGAGCCATGAAATCAGAACTCCTTTAAATGGGGTGATTGGACTTACTCAAATTCTTTTCAAAACCAATTTGAATGAAGAACAAAAATCACTCGTAACATCGATTGCTTCAGCAGGAAAATCTCTTCTTATCATTCTCAATGATATTCTTGATTTTTCTAAAATAGAAGTTGGTAAGATGAAAATCGAAAAAATCAATTTTGATCTTCATCATTTAGTATCAGAAGTCTATGATTTGTTATCGATTGAATCAAAATGGAAATCCATTGATTTAAAACTGGAAATCGATCAGAATGTACCAAAAAATATTTATTCAGATCCAGGTAGAATTCGCCAAGTCACTTTCAATTTACTGGGCAATGCAATTAAATTTACAGAAAAGGGTTCAGTTTCCCTTCATATCAAAAGAGAACTTGATAAAATTCGAATTGAAGTCAAAGACAGCGGGATTGGAATTGCAAAAGATAAACTTGAATCTATTTTTCAAAAATTCTCACAAGCAGATACTTCCACCTCACGTAAGTATGGTGGAACTGGTTTAGGGCTTTCTATTTCAGAACGTTTGGTTTCTTTATTAGGAGGAACCATTGGTGTTAGTAGTGAGTTAGGAAAGGGAAGTTTATTTTGGTGTCTTTTGCCTATTGAAAACGAAGAATTAGTCCGAACAAAAATACCATCTAATATCAATAAAAATAATCCAGATTTATTTGAATCTACTTTTACAAATCATAAATTCCTTATCGTTGAAGATAACGATCTAAATCAAAAAGTTATGGGTGGACTCTTAAGAAAGTTTAATATCCAATTTGATGTTGCTGAAAATGGTGAAGTCGCACTTTCTCTCTTTCAAAAAAATAAATACGATTTGATTCTTATGGATTGCGAAATGCCTGTGATGGATGGGTTTGAAGCCACCGAAAAAATTCGAGAACTGGAAAAAAACCAATCAGACAAAACAATCATTATTGCAGTGACGGCACATGTCCTCGATGAACATAAAGAAAAATGTTTTGAAGTGGGAATGGATGGGTTTATTGGAAAACCGTTTTACATAGAAACCTTATTTCAAACCTATCAGGAAATCACTACATCCAGAATGAAAAACTCAAACTAAAATCCTTAGGAAACATTCCTTTTTATCGATTTGTCACATGTGTAATTCCACCATCACCATAAGTTTTTGTAACTTCAGCAATGATCACCTGATAACCCGCATACCATTTTGAATACTGAGACTTTGCAGATTTATGATCGGTATAAGTTTTTAAAGCCTCTAAACCAATATATGATTTAAAATAATAGACTACTGCCATAGTTCCCTGTTCTAAATTCACCCAACTATCTTTTCCAAGATACTCTGAATGATTTTCTACATAAGATTCAATAGAACGATCCAAAGTTTCAAACTCAGAATCTGATTTTTTTTGTTTAAAGATAAATGTTGCCGATATCATTTTTACAGTTTAAATAATGATAACTCTCGGTTCAGTTCCAGAATCAAGGAATTTAATTCTGCTGAAGATTTGGCAGTTTTCTCAGACATCAAAGATAACTTTGCAGTATCATTTGCGAGATTGTGAACAGAAACACTCATTTCTTCATTCACCTTTTTTTGTTCTTCTGTGGCAGAAGATACTGAACTAGAACGATCTACAATATTTTCTGATTGTTTACGTATTTCTTCCACTTCGGCGATTTGTTCTAAATTGGCCTCATTGACTTTGTTAATACTATCGATAATATCAACTACACTTTCCGATAGATACTTAAACGTTTGATTCGCTTCTTGAATTGATTCTACTGATTGTTTTGTAGATGCAGTGACCCGTTTGATTAATTCCGATATTGTTTTTGTAGAGGATGCCGTTCTTTCTGCTAATTTCCCTACTTCAGACGCCACTACAGCAAACCCTTTCCCCATATCACCAGCCCGAGCTGCCTCAATAGAAGCATTTAACGCAAGTAAGTTGACCTGTTCCGAAATTTCTTTGATGATGATCAATATCTTACCAATTTCAATAGCGTTTTTATCAACCTCTTCTATAGATCTAATGGTTGTCAGAATTGAATTAGCACTTTTTGATACTTCTGCCTCCACAGAATCTGTTGTTTCTTTTGCATGTAACGAAACTTGTTTTAAACCAGATGACAAAGTAAATAAATGTATAATGGAATCATTGGTTGAAGCTGTTAACTTTTTTTGTTCCAAAGCATCAGAATAAATTCCATTGATTGAGGATCCATTTTCTTCTAAAGCGGCCGCTACCTCTTCCAAAGAAGCAGCTTGGATCTGAGAATGTTCTGCAGAATCCCCAGACAAAACTTCCAATTTTTTTGCCTCCCCCTCAATCCGAGCGGAATGGTTGGTGATCGAGGTGATCAATCGATTGAGTTTTGTTTTTGCTTCATTTAAATAAATAGAGATGAGTCCAATTTCATTTTTTGTTTGGTCTGTTTTTATCTCTGAACGTAAATCTCCATCAGCAAATGCCTTTAACATTGATGATACGTTTCGAATGGTTGCGGAAGTATTGCCAGTTAATTTCCAAAGAACTAGAAACAAAACAGCAATCATAAAAAGAATAAAGATACTAAGTCCAATACAAATGGATTCTAGTTGTTTAGGATCTACCTGTGATCGAAACTCAGAATAAACATAAAAAGCAAATACAAAATATTCGAGAACAAAAGTGGAAAATACAGGGAAAAGTAAGTTTGCAAATAAACTTAAAGGAGGTAGATTTAGTCGATTATAAACATCATAAAGTTTCTTTTCTACCACTATATAAAAAAAGGAGGAAATAGACATCGCAAGCAGAATACCTTGAATGATAAAAAAGAAAACTTCCCCATAAGTTTTTACTAAACCATAATGATAAGCAAGTAACATTGTCAAGATGGGTCCACCCACATTGGTAGACAAAATGTTCAATGCTCCAGCTTTTGAAAAACCTCTAATGAAACTTAATTCCTTTTCTGTATAGATAATCCCCTCAGGGCGTCGCATCTGTTTGTGGAATTTATGATTTTTAAAATAGAATAAAACAGCATGAAGTCCAATGATCGGTGGAGCCAAATATATCAAAATTCGTAAAATTGCCTCAAAGTTTTCTAATCCAAAAAGGAGAAACATTCCAAGAAAAAAAAACAATGGATCTAAATTGGTGATAAGAAGGTAAGAAATCATAAATCCATAAGATTTCCGGTTTTGGTTGGTTCCATTTTTGATCATTGGAAAAAATCTACTCCCCTTGTTTTCCCTGTGTCAATTTATTTTGGAATCTCTTTCCAGTAAAACTAGAGGTTGGCAAAATAAATCATAAAGGAAGAGGACTATCTGTTGAAAAATTCTACATAATTTATGACTATCAATCAACGAGAGTTCTGCCTCAAAGAATATGAAATAAATACGATGAGTCACCCAAAAACTGATTGTAATTATTGTTAGGTTATGATGTTTTAACGCATACGAGGTCGTATGCGATTCAATCAAAAAAATCAAATTTTATCAGTTTTGACCCTCTTTTCATTTGTTTACCTTTCTTGTAGCAGTCTACAGTCTGTCATTCAAAGTCGTGATGTTTCAAAAATTACTGCTTATTTATCTGAAACACCAAAATCTTCATTAGAAGAGTTTGATGGTGATTGTAAAAGTCCTCTGATGATCGCAGTCGAAACCGACCAACCAGAAATCGTCAAACTCCTCTTAGACAAAGGAGCTGACCCAAACCTACGAGCACCCTCCTGTTTTGTGGCTGATTCCATGCCTTTATTATCAGGACATCATCTGGGCCAAACTGCCATTTTTTATACAAAGTCAGTTCCTGTCGCAAATCTACTGTTAAAAGCTGGTGCAGACATTAATCTAGGAAAAACAATTATTTATGATAACTATTACCGAACTGCTTCTTATAGAACACCCCTCGTCCAAGCAATTATAGCGGGAAATTTATCTTTAGTAGAATTTTTAATCCAGAACAAGGCAAACGTACATTGGTACAGTGCAGGTCTACAAAACACTTACCTTTCATGGAATCGAATTGAAAACAACTCCGATCCTTCTATTTTTTTAGGAATTAAAAAAGCATTACTGGATGCAGGAGCTAAAGAGAAAAAAGAACTCTCACCAGACGAATTCGAAAAAACGAAGTCAAAAACTTATACTCATTACAGACATATTCCCACAGGAGAAATTTATGAATTTAAACCTCATTCATCCAATTTGGTTCCGGTAATTCTAACTTGGAAAAACAAGCCGACACTACTCCCTTTGAAAAATCGCCAGCCGATCATCGAATACCATTTAACTGAGTTTCAATGGTTAGAATCCAAAGAAAATGTTTATGAATGGTATGCCCGTGAAGCCAATCGCGAGAATATGATTGGCCAATAAAATTAAACTAAAGGATATAACAACTATGAATCGAATTCTAAAAACAATAGCTCTTTTGAGTTTCTCTTCCCTAACTTTTGTCTCCTGTGCTAGCGGAGTGGAATTATTAAAACCAAATGCAAACAAACCAGTGGTTAAAAATGGCATCGAAACTACATTAAAAGGGATCAAAGCTACTGAGATGAATGCTAATTTTGTTTTTATCGATATTTCCCTAAAATTCAAAAATCAAACAAGTCAATACATTCGCCTTCAATTATGTGAATCAGAAACTCCTTTGGATAGTTCTAACCTCGAGTATAATCTAAAAAGAAATGGATTTTTAGATTTATATAAAAAATCACCTGAGAAGTTTGATACGAAATTTTGGACAAAAAATTCTGACACCAAAATCCATTCTTCACCAACAATCAACAAACCATATTATTACACTTTATATGTGAATCCAAAAGATGGAAAACGTAACAACTCCTACAATCCAGAAACAAACGTCCAGTTCATAAAACCATCAGATTATAAGGGAACATTTACACTTTCAGGTAAGTGCAGTGGCGTACCAAATGGTTCTTTTTTCGAAACTTCAACAGAATGGATTGCACCTAATGCTAGCATTGAAGTTGATCTTCGCCACTCTCTGATTCGTGGAACAAAACCAGTCCTCCTACAACATCCCGATTATTTTGAGTTTGAATTGGACATTGAACCAATCCGGTAGAACAAATTTAAAATTCCAAAAATCAATTTAAGACTTCTAAACGATAAAGATGGATTAGACATCCATCTTTAAAACGTTCAAATTGTTTAGTCTTAGTTATTGATAAGAGGAACGGTTAGTACCAATATTTTCCAAGTGACGAATGTCTTTACCGGTATTCAGTCGAACGAGTTCTTCTGCAACATTCACTGCATAATCACCTAATCTTTCTAAAGCGAGAATGATGCGATACACATCGGCAAATTCTTGTTTCTCCATATCAGGAACACAGCGATACTTATGGAAGGCTTGGTCACAAAGTGCATTCAATTCATCTTCTAAAGTATTGACACTTCCCATAAATCTTTCTTTTTCTTCCACAAGAGATTCGATAGCCATACCGGCAAGTGTGGTCACACGAGATAAAATGAGAGTCATAGGTTCTTCATTTTTAAAGAGACCTTTACGAATGGTTTTATGACGAAAGACATCCGCACAGTTCACCACTTGGTCTCCCATCCTTTCCATGTTCCTTGTAATCCGAATGGCAGAAAGAGCAAAACGCAAAGGGTCTTTTTTTAAAACGATGTCGTTATCCACATCACCCATACCCAGAATGTTTCGATTGCTCACCGCTTCTAAAATTGCATTTTGGGAAAGGTTATCATTTTCTTTTTCCAAGTCATCAATGAGATCATCTCTTTCGACAATCCGTTCTGCTTGGGCATAGTCATCGTCTTCCAAAGCTTCACTTAAGAGAATCACCTGCTCCAAAACAAGTTCTGCCATGGAGTATAAATTCTTTCTTAAATAATAAAACTTAGAGATGATCATAAATGATTATTTCGAATATAAACCTTTCAGGTTGGAAGTTAGGCAGTTGCTAACTCAGTAACTTCTTCGACCGTTAGGATTTTTTCAATATCGATGAGGATGATGAACCGATTGTCCTTTTTACCTACACCAGTGATGTATCTAGAGGATATTCCTTTCACTGATGGTGGAGGTGGGTCCACCTGGTTTGCTGGAAAATGAACCACATGAGAGACCTTGTCCACAATCACACCAATCGACTTACCAGAGACATTGATGACGATGGCCCGGTCAGCTGTCTCCGTAATATTTTTGATGTTCAGACGTTTGGCAAGGTCAATCATTCGAACTACTTTTCCACGAATGTCCATAATTCCCGCAAAGAAACTTTTGGATTGTGGAACACGAATTAGGTTGGTGATTTTGACAATTTCTTCAACAATCGTAATGGGGATGGCATACTCTTCATCGCCCAAATTGAATATAATGTACTGCTCATGAATGAATTGATTTGCCGATGATGTTTCTTTTGCCATATAACTTTTCTACAGTTCTAGACTACGTATTAGAAGTAGACGTAGCCGTTGTAGAAAAAATATGAACCGAAACTCAGAAATGACAACACTTTTGTCATTAAGACCGAACGTTTTCTCACAAGAAAATCGAGAAGGCCAGCCGCCATTCCCAAAAACCCAAGAGTGAGACCTAATACGACATAATCATAGTAGAGATAATAGACCAAACATCCAAATCCGATGCCCATGCAGATATCTTGCAAATCACCCCAGACTCGCCTCTTAAAACGCAACCAGAGCGATCCTCGTGCCTCTCTAGCCTCCCTTCTTTCCCTTCTCCAACGTTGGAACCGAGTTTCACGGACGATCCCAAAAATAGAATCATAACGAGTGGAAGGAAAGAGCGCTGATTCCAAAGGAAATCTTTGGGAACGACCTTTTTCTTGAGCATCAGGAGTAAACGGGGGATAAATTTCGTACGCCCCACCAATGCATGCAAGCATGTCTTTATCGGGGAGGGTACTAAAGTATTCTCGAAAGGGCCAAATCTTCCGAAAGACGGGATAAGCACGCCCAGAAGTAATATCCTTCTCAGCTTGTACGGTACCATTTTTTACGGTGGCACCATACATACGACCCTTCTCTTCTTTGATTTCGACAGCTAAACGAACGAGACGTTCGTGAAAGTTGAACTCAGCCTCCAGGACATCCCCGAGAGGTGTTTCCATGGTAAATGCTCGGATGAAACCGGGGGTGCGGGGTTTCTGTTTCCTCCAGACTTGTTTCATAACAAATCTATCGGAGGAAAAAGAAAGTCACTGAAGAAAGATTATTTCTTCTTTTTGTGTCTGTTGGCTCTGCGTTTTTTCTTACGTTTGTGTGTTGCGATTTTTCTACGCTTTCTCTTTTTTCCGGAAGGCATTCCTTCCTCCTTATATCAAGCCTGTTCTGTCAAATTTCTAGTCGAGGTACTTTTGTAAAACTTTATTTTTCCTCATTGTGGATAACATCGCTTTGATGTCCCCAACTCCATCACGTGAAGTAACGAGTAAAACATCTGGTTCTTCCACAACGATGAGATCCTTCACACCCAGAAAGGCAATGAGTTCCTTCTGCACCGAAGAAATATTCCCTGAAGCTTTGTGATAAAGAACCTCTTTTCCTTGGTGGTGGTTTTTTTCTTTATCACCAGGTAAGATTCTTTCCAAAGACATCCAAGACCCAACATCATCCCAATTGAAAGTGGCCTCTACCATTCGGATCCGATTGGATTTTTCCATAATGGCAGTGTCAATCGCCTCAGAAGGAAGCATTTGGAAGGCTGTTTTTAAATCCCCAAAACTCTTAAAAGGAAATCCATTTTTTAAAGGATTTAAGATATGAGGAGCGTGGCGTTCTAATTCCGAAAGAATGGTTTCTGTGCGGAAAAGGAAAATGCCCGGGTTCCAATAAAAATTCTTCTTTTTGATGTATTTTAGAGCAGTTTTAAAATCCGGTTTTTCGAAAAAAGCTTTTACCGTATAACCTACATCAGTTGGTTTTCCGGTACTGATATAACCATATCCCACTTCTGGCCGGTTTGGTTTCACTCCGAGTAGAACCATTCCATTTTCTGTCTCGTATAAGGCCTGCTCAATGGTCTTGGTAAATTCTTTAATCGGATCAATAAAGGCGTCCGCCGACAAAACGATTAAGTTGGGATTTCCAAATTTTTTCTGGAAATAAAGAGCCGAAAGAGCAATGATCGGAGCCGTGTTTTTTCCTTCCGGTTCTAAGATGAAATTGGTGGAAGGAAACTTTGGATCTTTTTTTAGGATCTCTGCTTTTAAGTTAGCATTGGTTCCAATATAAATTCTGTCTAGGGTGGTGATGGTGAGTGCGCGATCTATGGTCTCGCGGAGAAGCGTTTTATTGGAATAAACTTTCTGGAGTTGTTTAGGAGAATTGGTACGAGAGCGAGGCCAAAACCTCTCTCCCTTTCCACCAGCCATAATGAGAACAACCGGGGATTCTTTTGGTAATTTTGCCATAGGGTTTGGAACCAGAATTTAGAAAGGGAAACAGAGGAAAACCAGAAAAGAATTAGGCTCCGCCACCTTCTTTTGGTGCATCTTCAGTATGGAGTTTGATGGGTTTTGCTGGGATAATGGTAGAAATCGCGTGTTTGTACACCAAATTCTGTTTGTTATCGTTTTCTAAGATGATGGTGAAGTTGTCAAAACTAACAACCTTTCCTTTCAGCGGAACTCCGTTTAACAAGTAGATGGTGAGATCGATTTTCTCCTTTCTTGCTGTATTTAGAAGTTGGTCTTGGATATTATTTTTTGCCGACATTGGAAATCCCGAGTGTTTTCTCTATATTTTATCTATATTTGTATACAATTGGACGGCTGCTTCGAAGGAAATGGGTGAAAGTAACGGATCTTTTTTGAACCAAGTGATCTGTCGTTTCGCATAATTTCTATGGCTTTGAGCCAGCTGTTCAATGAATGTATTACTGTCTATGGTTCCATTTAAGAAAGCAAGCGCAAAATTATAACCTAAAGTACGTAGGCCCGGACAGTCAGATCCATACCTGGAAATTACTTCTTTTGTCTCCGCTAACATACCCGTGGCGATCTCACCTACTCTTTGGTTGATCCTTTGGTAGAGGATTTCTCGGGGCCAATCCAACCAATGTCCAACCACTTGGACATTTGGGTAATCGCTTAAATACCCTCCAACAGTTTCCGAGGAAACATCAGACCACAAAACTCCCGTGAGCACAACTTCCAAAGCCCTTTTGATTCTGTATCCATCTTGTGGTGACAAAGAGGCTAGGGCAATTGGATCTTTTGCAAAAAGTTCTGCCCTTGCTTCTTCCAAAGGAAGTTCGAGTACATAATCTTTTATTTCTTTGGGTACATTTGGTACGGGATACATACCTAAAAGAAAGGCTCGGAGGTAGAACCCAGTGCCTCCAATGAGAAAGGGAATTTTACCTCGGGCTCGAATGTCTTCAATGGCTTTTCTTGCCCAAAGGGAAAACTGACTCGCGTTGATGGATTCATTTGCGTTCAAAAAACCAATCAGTGAGTGGGGGATATACGTGGACTCTTGGAGAGTGGGGGCCGTCGTGCCTACCGGAAGATCCCGGTAGACTTGGCGTGAGTCAAAAGAAACAATTTCAAAACGTTTGGGGTCGAGAGTTTGAGTGAGAGCGGTCTTTCCAGAACCGGTAGGGCCACCAAGGACGGGGAGAATCACTCCTCTTCCTCGGCTACGACCTCCTCTTCTTCGGTCTCTTCCAATTCTTCTGTTTCTTCCATGAGTTCGTCATCTTCTAGAACTGGCTCTTCCTCTTCTTCCACTTCATATTCGGAACTACGAATGGCTGCCATTCGCGATTTGATTGCGGGTTTTGCCAATTGATCTGCCCCACATTTCGGGCATTTTTTTTCCGGTTTGTACAAATCGTAGAACTTGGTCCCACAAGAGTAACAATTGAATTTTTTGCCGAGTGGGTTGTTCGGATCGATTTTGACGGGAGGAGCCTTAACCACGGGAGCCGGTTTGTCTTTCACAGCGGCTGGGGCCGTTTTAGGGGCTGGGACGGCTTTCGCCTTCGTAGCAGGGGCCTTAGAGCCGGCTACGGCCTTTTTTTTATCTTCCTTCGGGGAAGCGGACTTCGAGTCCTTGGGTTTTTCTTTGGCTACCGCTTTTTTCTTGGGCGGAGCCTGCTTCTTGACTGCTTTTTTTGCGACCATAAACGTACTTTTGACAGTTTTGGAAATCCCCTCTCAGGGACAACCTTTTTGAAATTGGACGGTTTTCTCCTGGATGAAAATTAATGAAAAGTTTTTTTTTTCCTATGACCCAATTAAGTGTCAATGTCAACAAGATCGCCACCTTGCGCAATTCTCGTGGTGGATCCATTCCCAGTGTCATTCAAATTTCTGAGATCATTCTAAACACGGGTGCCCACGGCATCACCATCCATCCCAGAGAAGATGAAAGGCATATCACCAAACAAGATGTATTCGAATTACAAAATTTTCTAAAGTCTTATAATGAAAAATTAGTGAGGGATGGGTTTCCCGAGAAAGAATTCAATATCGAAGGGGAACCAAGTGAACGTTTTTTGGACCTGGTTCTTGCGGCAAAACCAGACCAAGCAACGCTGGTTCCTGTCAAACCAGGAGAAATCACTTCCGACCATGGGTTCGACTTAAAAAACAAAACAGTGTTCCAAACTTTGGAACCAATGGTCAAAAAATTAACCGACGAAGGGATCAGAGTTTCCTTGTTTATGGAAACAGATTTTTCACAATACCCACTGGTAAAAGAACTCGGAGCCCAGCGAATTGAACTCTACACAGGGCCTTTCGCTTATGCTTATGACAAATCTCCTGAAGAAGGGAAATCTAGTTTTAAAAGTTATGAAACTGCAGCCATCGAAGCAAACAAACTAGGGTTAGCTGTGAATGCGGGGCATGATTTGGATACAAACAACTTAAAAGTTTTTGCTAAACTCCCTCATTTGGCGGAGGTTTCAATTGGGCATAGACTGGTGAGCCAAAGTCTCATTGATGGTATGGAAACCACCATTCAGAATTATCTCAAAGTTCTTTCGCAAGGAATCGAAGTTTAGAATACTGTGGGTCTTGTTCCAAAAGTAGTTTTGCAGCTCTTTCCAAAGCAAGGGCCAACTGCCCTTCTAATTTTCCCTTTCGTTTTGCTGATTGGATCTCTGATAAAAAACTACGAAGGCCTTCTCTGCCTTGCGATTCATTTCCAGAAGCAGAGGCAAGTTTCACTTTTTTCCAAGCATCCGTGATCGGAACTCCTGACTTTGCCATCGATGTCTCGGTAGGAGTTCCCCCTTCCGTTCCAAGGGAGGAATTGACAGAAACCACTCCCGCACTTGCTCCCACTGCTTCTTTTGCTGATTCGCCACGGTGATAACTCGCAGTGTCCCAAATGCGAGAAAAAGGATCGGACTTCATTTGATCAGCATAAAGGCGTTCCTTGTAAGAAAGAGAGGAAATGCGAATTTCTTTTTGGAGGGTAGACTTATCTCCATCACTCAAACGTTGGAAACAATCAGCAAGGACTCCCCGTCGCATTGATTCTTTGGTAAGAACCCCTCGTTCGGCCAGAAATCGAAAAGAGGCAAATTCGGGTGGTTTGTTTTCCTTACAGAGTTTTTGTGTTTCTGTAAATACGGCCAAAACCTCTCCATCCCGTGAATGTGCTCTTAAATCTGGTAAATTCCCTGATTTTTCTGCGGAAATCCGCATCATATTTTTATAAAGACTATCGTTTGGATTTTTTTCTAGAGCCTTTCTAAAGGCAGTATAACTCTCTGCATAATTTCCTCGGTGGTATTCGAGTAAACCCCAAGTGTAACACAAGTATCCATCGTCAGTATCCCGAGTTCGGCAAACGTATCTTAGTCGAGACATAGCCCCTTCTCTGGTTTCCGAAGATTCCCATACATCCAAAAGCACCTCTTCCAAAAAGATGAGAGTTTCCAAACTGTACGGATCCCGGGTCGGATTCTTTTGTGGTTCCGAAGTACAAAACCCAAGGGAAAGAGCAAAAATCAGGACAACGAAAGGACGCATGACACCGTCTATGATATACGTGTGTCCCAGATTTGTCCCGATTTTTTTTGAGTTGCATGGACTGGAAAATCGGAAATTCTTAGGATAATCTATCCACTTTACGAGAGTTCCCTTGAAACGAATTGTTTACCTACTTTCCTTTTTCACCCTACTCAGTTTTGCCCTTCCAGTAGGATTCATTTCCTGCGAACCGGAAGCCAAAAAAGCCCCGAATCGTGTAACCAATTTTACCTACCAAGACTTTGAAACAGTGGTCAAATCTGTAGATAAGTACTATATTGATAAAAGTATCAATAAAAACCGAGCTTTCACAGATGCTGCATCCTTTGCCGCTCTTAGTATGCCTCACCCACTTTATATTTATCCAGAAAGTTATTTCAACGAAAGAGAAAAATACGATGAAAAGGAAGACCTCTGGCCAGGAAAAACTTTCAAAATTTCACCTTCCGATAAATTCGTGTTATTTGATCCTGATTATACTCTCGTAGAAAAAATTCAAAAAGAGAAACTAAAGAAAAACGAAAACAGAAAACTTTCGGACGCAGAACTTAAAAAACTGATCGAAAAAGAAAAACTGAAAAAATCAGTGATCGCGTCAAAATGGGAAGAAATTAATTTTTCACGTAAAGAATTTGACCGAGTTATCTCCTACATCCAAGACAATTTGGAAACTTACAAAACTCCTGTTCTCAAAGGACTTGTAGAACTTGATGGGGAACTTCCCGAAGAAGAGGAAGATAAAAAAGAATTTAGCATGGAACAAGTGTTTCTTGCTGCTGCCAATGGTTATCTGAATTCTCTTGATCCACATTCCAATGTTTTCTTGAAAGAAATGTGGGAAGAGTCCATGGCCAAAATCAGTGATGGTTCCTTTGAAGGAATTGGAGCGATTCTATCAGGTGGTGGTAGCCGAGAAGTCGTTGTTGAAAATCCATTAGAAGGAAGTCCAGCCGTTCGTGCCGGAATTCGCAGTGGTGATACCATTGTTGCCGTAGATGGAAAGGTGATTAAAAATCTTTCTCTTGATAAAGTGGTTAAAAAAATCAAAGGACCAAAAGCAACGAAAGTGGTTCTTACCATCACAAGAAAAGGGAATACAGGAAAAACGGATATCGAAGTGATCCGTGATAAGATTACAATTAAAAACGTAACACATCATATCGTAAAAGAAAATCCTCAAGTTGGTTATATCAAACTCACTGGATTTGTAAAACCAGGTCCTGGCGAAGCACCAATTGATACACAAATTGCTAATGCCGTTGTGGAAATGGAACAAAAAGCCAAAGAAGATGGGAAACCACTCAAAGCAATCATCTTAGACTTACGTGGAAACTCTGGTGGGTATTTGGATCTTGCGATTGATATTGCAGATATGTTTATCGAAAAAGGAATGATTGTCTTCACAAGAACTCCATTCCGTAGCGATGAAGAAAAATATGCCAAAAACAAAGACATTACCAAACTTCCTATGGTAGTGATGATCAACTCCAAATCCGCTTCTGCTTCTGAAATTGTGGCAAGTGCGATCCAACATCATGGTCGTGGAATTTTGTTAGGTGAAAGAACTTTCGGAAAAGCAACTGTTCAAAGTTTAAATAACTTAGAAAACAATCCGGATTACCTACTCAAAATCACCAACGCACGTTACTACTCGCCATCTGGAAAAACCATCCAAGTGGTAGGAGTTTCTCCTGATATCGAAGTTTCGGAAGAACCAGATGGCGGATTTCCTTTCCGTTATCGTGAAGAAGATATGTGGAACCACCTTCCACTCATCCCTCACGAAGGAGTTGTGAAATCTAAGTTCAATGTGAACGCAATCAAAGAGTATGCAAAGAAAAATGGGAAAGCAGATACTTTCTTAAAATCACATGCCAATGATGCTATCAAACCAGACTATATGCTCATCAGAAGTTTGGATTACATTGAAGGAATGTTGAACACAAAATAATCTTAAATCCCGAAAGGAATAAGATTAAAATCATTACCAATTATTGGAAACAATGTGACTCGAATTAAATCGGATTTTTTGATCATTGGAAGCGGAGTGAGTGGCCTCTTTACAGCACTCAAACTAGCTCCGCTAGGATCTGTAGTGGTTGTAACAAAAAAAGCAGACTACGAATCCAATACCAATTATGCCCAAGGCGGAATCGCTTCCGTCTTCGATGATAAGGATAAGTTCGAAGAACATATCCAAGACACCTTGGAGTCTGGAGCAGGTCTTTGTGACTTAGAAGCCGTGCGAGTCCTTGTAGAAGAAGGACCCACTCGGGTAAGAGAACTTTTGGACTTGGGAGTCCCTTTTACCAGAAACCAAACTGGGGAACTGGATTTAGCCCGCGAAGGTGGACACAGTAAAAACAGGATCATCCACTCTCTAGACAGAACCGGTAGCGCCGTAGAACAGTCGCTACTTGATCACGTCCATGCTAACAAAAATATCCAAATTTTAGAAAACCATGCTTGTGTGGATCTCATCACCAAACATCATTTAAAGGATAAAGACAATCTTCCTTTAAGATGTTATGGTGCTTATATTGTAGATACAGAAACAGGAGAGGTATTTCCTGTTCTCGCTAAAAAAACCATTCTGGCTACGGGTGGTGCGGGCCAAGTGTACTTACACACAACAAATCCAAACATTGCCACGGGTGATGGAGTCGCTAGTGCTTACCGAGCGGGTGCCATTGTTAAAAACATGGAATTCTATCAATTCCATCCGACTTCGCTTTTTCATGAACAAGGAAATAGTTTTTTAATTTCAGAAGCAGTTCGTGGCCATGGTGGCATCTTACGAGAGATAGGTGGTCGTCCTTTTATGAAAGACTACCATGATATGGGAGAACTAGCTCCGAGAGACATCGTAGCACGTGCCATAGACGATACGATGAAAAAAAGAGGAGAACCACACGTCCTTCTCGACATCACTCATAGACCCGCCAACGATATCATCAACCATTTCCCGTCCATTTATGAACGTTGTAAAAAACTAGGAATTGATATCACAACAGATCCTATCCCTGTCGTACCAGCGGCTCATTATATGTGCGGTGGTGTGGCGACCGATCTTCTCGGACGAACCAATATTGCAGACTTATATGCTTGTGGAGAGACAACCTGCACAGGAGTACATGGCGGAAATAGACTCGCTTCGAATAGTTTACTCGAATGTCTTGTATTTTCTCATCGCATTGCAGGTGATATAGAGTCGCAAGGGAAACTCAGTTATTCCGCAGAAACAGATCTCATTCCTGATTGGAATAAAGAAGGAACTACAAATACGGAAGAGTGGGTTCTTATCTCCCATGATTTGGTGGAAATCAAAACCATCATGAGTAATTATGTGGGGATTGTTCGTTCGGATATGCGACTCGAAAGAGCCCTTCGCAGGTTGAAGCTAATCTCCGAGGAAGTGAAAGACTATTACAACCGAACCACGGTTTCTATTGAATTATTGGAACTTCGGAACTTAGTGAAAGTGGCAGAACTAATTGTTCGCTCTGCTCTCCTACGTAAAGAAAGTCGTGGGCTTCATTTTAGTACGGATTATCCGGAAGACAGAACTCCTTCGAGACAAGATACCATCCTTTCTCACAAACTTTAAATACAAACAAAATTAAAGCGCCAGGGAACCTAGCGGAAATCCTTTCTCGTAAGAGAAAGATTGGAGCGGAGGGCCCGGTCCGTTTTGGGATGAATGTAAGTGAACCAACCAAATCGGAGGCGCCCACATAACTAAAATTTGTTGGACAACACAACCGTTCATCCAACACCTAACAGCCGATAATCAGTCACCTTTGAGCCCGAGGATCGTATATACAATTCCTAAAATGACGGGAAGGATCGAATAACTAAAGACATGGATGAAATACCCACGTTTTTCACCCCATTTTTGTTTCATCGGTTCGAGTTTCCAAAAAAATCCGGGTTTGTAGATCCGAAGGAAGTAGGTTGTGGTTCCGTAGAGAATAAAAAATACGCCGAGTCCAACAGTGATTGGGTTCATAAGTCTCCGTATTCTTAAACTTATGTGGGAATGTGAACTTTCCAAGAAAAAAAATACGTACGGGCAGATTTAGGTATCGGATTTGAGCACTGCGTGATAGAGGGAGCGTATTGGGTGGCGGGTCTAGAACCCCTCCCTAAATCAGGGCGGGGAGACTAGATTCACGCACCCCCACCAAAAAACTTCTCTCCACCACCCAAAATCGAGAACCAAACAAAAAAGAATCCACCTATTCTACTTAACAATACAAGGTTAGGTGCCATATGATCAAACTCCGATTTTCTCTCCCGGACAATCGTTTCTATTTACGATTTCGATTTTCGGAAACATTCGTTTCCATTGCAAAATCCATTCCTAAAGGAAGTTACCATCCAGAAGATAAGTCCTGGTCCTATCCGAACGAACCAACAATCATCAAACAATTGCTAAATGCCTTTGAGCCACACGACATCAGAATTTCACCAAAAGAAATTCCTAAACAATGTGGAATTTTAGAGGATTATTTCAAAGCCACAAGAGAACGAAATTTTACCTTTTGCACAACAAAAACATACTACTCTCATTTATTTCAGTTGTTGGATTTTACGGGGAAACTTCCTGCGAACGTTAAAATGTTCGATTTGGAAAATTACTTAGACCACTTGGTGAAAGAACGACGGACTAAAGTTGCTAGTGTCCGTTCCTCTAGACAAGCTTTTATTTTTTATTTTCGTGAAGTGAGAAAACAGTTCACAAATTTAAAATTCCCACGGATGAAAACCGAATCAAAACTTCCGGAGGTTTTATCCGCAGAAGAAACGAAAGCCATATTCAACGCACTTCCCAATCGAAAACACAAAATGTTACTTCTTATTAGTTATTCCTCGGGACTTCGTGTGAGCGAAGTCATTCATTTAAAAATAACCGATATCGATTTAACACGAAATATGGTGCGAGTGACACAAGGCAAAGGTAAAAAAGATCGATATACTGTTCTTGCTGCATCACTCATCGATGAACTAAAAGAATATTTAAAAGTAAGAGAATACAATTTACTCCTAAGAGAAAGTTATAACGAAATGCGAGCCAATCCTTGGTTATTCCCAGGAGCAAAGAACAGGCCACTTCACATCCGTACCGCAGAAAGTATATTCACAAACGCAGCAAAAAAAGCCAAAATCCAAAAGAAAGTTAGTTTTCATAGTTTGCGGCACGCTTTTGCCACCCATCTTTTAGAATTGGGAACGGATTTACGAATGATCCAAACATTACTCGGACATGCAAGTGTCCGAACCACTCAGATTTATACAAAAGTTGCCCGGAGTCGTTTGGAAAATATTATAAGTCCCTTAGATCGAATTACCAATACGATAGAAAAAACAAATCAAAACAAAGAACAAAAGAAAAATAAGTAAAAGTTTCTCTAACAAAAAATTTACCTCGAACCTACTATCTACTTCCTAACAAATAGTTGACGAAATCCAAACTTCCACTAAACTACAATTCAATTTCCTCTTCATCAAAATATTAAAACATAACAATGAAACTACGAATCTCCAACCTAATCTTATCTTTTTTATTACTTACCACTAATTTATTTGCCCAACTGAAACCAGAATTGGAAAACGAATGGGTACGATCCAAAAGTTTAGGACCAGTGATCGATAAAACAAACATCCGATGGAACTTTTTTGCTGAAATAAAAGTAGATAATCTCGAAAGCATCCAAGGTTACGAAGTCCAGTGGCCAGAGAAAACCAAATACATTTCACAAACCAAAACAATAGGTCAAGGAAACCTTTCCATTTTTAGTGAACCTCTCATTGAAAGTGAATATCTTTGGATTTTTGAAAAAGGGAACACTAGCCTATTTTTTACTTTCGAAATCATCAATACAAAAGGTGAAAAAAAGAATTTAAACATCCCTGTTAATTTTTCAGAAAAAAGCAAAGAATCTCTTCGACTAATTATCGAAAAAAATCTAAACATCAAAAAAGAAACAGTCCAAGTACCTTTTCTTCGAAACTTAGATGGCAGACGTTGGTATGTAGGAAACTCAGGAGAAAACAACGAACAGGTATTAATCGAAATGATTCCAGAAGGAACCAAAATCGAAACATGGACAGAAATCTATAGACTCAATCTTTTGAAAACCATTAGCATGTCCAACAGGAAGGCTTTCGTAAATGCCGTTAAAGATGGGCTTTCTGAAAACTGCCCTTCTTTATTTTTTAATGTCATCTCAGAATCGCAGAAAGAAATTATCTATGAATGGTCGCACGAGGGTTGTAATGGTTGGCCGGCTTCTACCGAAATCACACGAATGGTCTCAGGCCCTTCTAACTCTACAATGTTTACCTTTGCAAACCAAAGCGGCAAACTTTCCAAACAGCTACGAGAAATTTACCTTACCATTTTACAAAACGAAAAATAATAAGTTTTGCGTTCCCCAATCTTTCTTTTACAGAAATCAAATCAAAAAAGGGTCGGGCCACTTCGGGGTGCGCTAAACGCTCCCGTCACCCGTCATTTAACAATGACAGGTGACCAAGCCCTACGTCTCCCTAACGCCTAAAGGAAAATTTGATCTTAGGCTTGGTTTCTAAGCTTTTCCTTTTTGAGCCCAAAAGAAGATAAGCACCAGAACTCCAATTCCAGTCAGTCCAATCAATTGCCACCAACCACTCATTCCTACATCATGCAATCGTCTTGAACCCACACTCAAACTCGGTAGTAAGATTGCTAAAGAGAATATTCCTCCTATGATAGGAAGGATCATATTCAGTGCAAAACTGATGATAATACATGCGAGAACCCACCACCAGAACTCAGGTCGTTTCGCTTTGCCACTAAATTCGGCATACTTTTGTAAACAAACTTTGATCGAATCTTGGAATGACATAAATTTTTTACCTTTTTTGAATGAGTAAATTTGTTTCGTCAAAAACGAATGAAATTGGAAATTAATTTCTCATTATGTAAAGAAAAAAACTATTTTTTTAACCAACGTTAGCATGTAATTTGATCAAAAACTAAACAAACCTTAGTCGAAAATAGAACATTCTCTTAAAAGTTAAGCAAATTTAAAAATGATAAATTTCTGAACTTACAAATAGTTTCTCCCTCGATAGGTTTTCTACTATCCATTTAAATAAATTCAATTTATCTAATATACTAAATAATCATCATAATTTTCAAAAACTAATCAGAGATAAAAGTAAAATCAGTCTTTCCGAATTTACTACTCGAACTCATTTGATTGAGTATTGCTATATTCTGTAAAACTCGCTTCCGATATACCCACCCGAAAATCGAATGAATCCCAATCTACTTTAGTCTTAAATAACTTTTCACTTGTACCAAATTTCCCAATGAATTCGAGTTCTTACTTAGAAATGGCACAGACGCAGAAAAGCATCCAAGGATGGATGCGGGCGGAAGCTCTGGCCACGGAGGGCCAGGCGAACGCGAGGCGTCTGTGCCATTTCTAAGTAAGTATATTCGCAGAAAGGGAAATTAACAATGACGGGAGTTCGCCTTACACGGTTCTCCCCTCCAGGTCGAACTCGTTCCAGGCGGTCTTTTGCGAGCCCTCGCACTTCCTTGTGCTCGGTCGTTCTCGCTTAACGCAAATTAGGCAAGGTATCTTGCCAAATTTGCTACTCGAACTCTATCGCAAAATCGTTCGAATCCCAATCTGTTGGTTTCTTATATAAGTTATTTGGATTATGAAATCGCCGACGGCGATTTTAAGTGGGTGGATGACGGGATTCGAACCCGCGACGACCGGTACCACAAACCGGGGCTCTACCGCTGAACTACATCCACCGTTTCTAGAACAATCATCGACCCGAGAGGGATTCGAACCCCCGACCAACTGCTTAGAAGGCAGTTGCTCTATCCAGCTGAGCTACCGGGTCAGATAGAACCAACTGATTCGGGATGACAGGATTTGAACCTGCGACCCTCTGTACCCAAAACAGATGCGCTACCACTGCGCTACATCCCGAGAAAGTCCTGAATCACCAGTGTTTTTGGTTGAGGGACTGTGTCAACAAAAGGGAGATTTATTTCTTTAGGTTCTTGAGTCTTTCGAGGAGGACAGGGTGGTTCGGGTTCTTTTGCAAGGCTTTGCGGTAAGCCTTCCATGCCTCTTCTGGTTTGCCAATGGACTGTAAAAAATAACCAAAGGAATCCAAATAAGCAGGATTATTTGGATCTAACTCCAATGCTTTTTTCAAAGACCGAATCGCTTCCGAACGTTCCTCGGCACTAATTTTTTTCTTCAGTGCCAAAAGGTAACCAAGGGAGTTCAAACTGTTTTTGTAATCAGGAGTATGTCTTAAAATCCGCCGGTGAATTTCAATGGCCTCTTCCAACCGGTGAGTGTATTCATAGACATGGGCCAAAAAAGAAAGTAACTTCGGATCATCCACTGCTACTTGTAATCGTTCTTTGATGATAGATTCAGCCGTTTCCCAATCCTTTAATTCCACAAGAGCAAATACTTTGAGCCTGTAAACATTGTCTAGTTCAATGAATCCTGGGTATTCACTTAAGATTCGATCCAAAACCTGAATTGATTTTTTAAAATTTTTGGTCTGAAAACAACACAAAGCAAAATTATACAAAAGAATGGGGTCTTCTGGATTTTGGAGTAAGGCCTGGTCTAAAAGATTCAGTGCCATGGCATAATTGCCTTTGTTCATGTAAGCGAGGTAGTCTGTTTCTTCCGCCATTGTCCCTACTTAGATTGTAATTCTTTCAGTCGGAGTTTTTCCGTTAGATCCAATTGGATGGGTGTGACAGGAAGTTTTCCTTGGTAGTATGCTTCAAAGTCTGTTCCTGTTTCCTCATCGTGGCCGAGCAAACTTCCGTTTAACTGAAATTCGCTGACACCTTCAATGATTTGTTTTTTTTCGTACTTTTCGGAATAACGTCTGCGACCAAGTCTCGTAAATACAATTTCGTTTAATGTTCCTGATCCAGAAATTTCGGGAGGGAAGTTTAAATTCCAAACTTCACCAGACTGAATCTGCGATTTGTATTTTTCTAAAAATGATAAAACAAGTTCTGATTCCTTTGTATAACCATCATCTGGATCAATGCGACCTGAACTTACCGCGAGCGATGGAATTCCATGTAAGGCTCCGTGTTTGGCGGCACCGACTGTTCCTGAATAATGGACATCATACCCCATATTCACACCACGATTGATTCCTGAGATCACAAAATCAATTCTGGGGAAGATCTCAGCATACAAACCAATGTTCACACAATCGGCAGGAAACCCATCTGCAATATAATGATTATCGTTGATACGTTCCACTCGCATTCCCTGAAAAACGGTAAGAGCCATAGAGGTTACAGAGCGTTCTTTTAGAGGTGCAATGAGATAAGTATTATACGATTTTCCTAGAACACGTTCCAAAGCCTTAATTCCGGCGGAAGAAATTCCGTCGTCATTTGTGATGAGTATATTCAACTAAAACCCGCCTGAAATCGACTGAAATATACTGGTTGCTGTATATAAATTCATAAGGAAAGGAAAGAGAATTGTAAGTCCAAGTGCATAAAAGGAAAACCTTAGCGCATCACGATTCCGTAGTTCGTAGATTGATTTAAGTCCACGAGAGACCGTTAAACAATATAATACAATAAAACTAAGAAGTAAAAAAAATCCAGACCCAAGCCCCGAAAGGCCAATCGCATGAAACACAATACAAACAGGAGCAAATAACAAAAACAATACCACCGAATGCCTTGCAAAAAGTAACAAAAACAAAAGTTTTTGCGATCTTCCTTTTTTTTGTACGTAGTAATCAGCCACTAAAGAAAAGAAAAAAGGAAAAAATCGAAACATAAACAAATTGGCAATAAAACCAAATAACAAAAATGATAATGTCGAAATCGTATATGGTGCTGAAAGAATACTCATTCCCACTGACAAAGATAAGGCGGAAAGAATAGAGAACATCCAACTGGATACAGGACTAACCGCAAATGGAATCTCTTGGATCTCCTCCGAATACCGAAGTGGATCCAAAAAAACTAATTCCAATACATCAACTAAATCAAAGAAAAAATCTCTCATAACATGAGTTTCCCAAGAGCGGTTGGTAAGATGACCAAAACTTGAGATTGGATGAGAGACTTGATTTTGGATACATGGCTGTTATCACCTAAAAAACTCACACCCAAAGATTGCAAAAATCGATCGAAAGGAGAGATCTCCTGTTCAAAGAGTGGAATGAGTCCATCATACTGACAAAGTTCAGAAAGTTTTTTATGCGCTTCTCTTCTGCCTCCAATGTCATCCACGAGTTTATTACGGAATGCATCTTCTCCAGAATAAATTTTTCCTTCTGCTAACTCTTCGATAGATTTAACAGTTTTGTTTCTTCCTTTGGCTACATCTTCCACAAACTTACGATAGGTGTCTTGCAACTGTTTGCCGATCATATCGTCTTCTTCATTTGTGGAGTCACGAAATGGAGAATACATATCTTTGTATTTTCCGGCCTTGTAAGTGCGAACCCCCACTCCATACCGGTCAAGAAGTCCTTTGACGTTAGGTGCAAAAGAAATCACCCCAATCGAACCAGTAATGGTTCCATTCTGGGCAAAGATATAATCCGAAGCGGCGGCAATATAATACCCACCGGAAGCAGCCACATCCTTCATACTCACCACAATCTTTTTGGTTTTACGTAAATGAAGGAGTTCGTTAAAAATTTCCTGAGAAGCGGCTACGGTTCCGCCGGGTGAATTGATCTCAAGTAAGATCCCCTTTACATTACCATCCTCTTCCAGCTCGCGTAATTGGCGTAAAACGGTATCAGCACCAGTAGAGTCAAAAGTAGACTCACCCGAGTGAATCTCACCTACGATCGGTATGACGACAGCACCGATTTCACTGGCCTGAAACAGACCACCACCAGTTCCGCTAGAGAAACGGGCAAGGCTCGACCCCGATACCAAGATGGCAATTCCAAGAATTGTGGCAATGGTGGAGAACAAAAAGGAGAGAAAGAGAAGAAATTGGTTTCTTTCCATAAACTCCCACAAGCAAAACCTTACAAAAACCCCAGTCAACTTTAATAATTCTTTACTTTTTTTAGAAAAAGTTTATTTTTCTTGTATAGGATCACCGAAAATTAGACAGGTAGTCATAGGATTTATGCCCAGGCACCGCCGAGACATAAGGCCTTTACCAAGGAAGGTAGGACATGGATGTTCGTCTCAATCGTCTCCTCAACTTAGCTGAAAAATTAATCCAGGACAAAAAGGATTCCAAAGATGTCTCTGGAAAATCGGGAGTTACTGTACAAAAGTCAGAAGAAAAATCCGACTTTGTTGTCAGCCTTCCCGTTCAGTACCATAATATCCAATCACGACTCACGGAATTGCAAAAACAACTTTCGAAGGAACAATCTCGGATTGGGCTTTTGGAAGATACTTCTCAAGAAGAAGACAAACTCAAAGAACTTCTGTTTGAAGGAGAGCCACTATTCCCAGAGTTAGGTGAAGGAAAATTTACCAAACCAGAAATTTTAGAAAACAGCAAAGGAAACATTTCTAGCCTTCTTGCTGAACTTAAGAAAAAGGAAGTGGAAAGCGAAAATATCTTTTCTCTTGGAATGATGTTAAGCCCAGAAGAATTCAAAGGTAAAATCGGAACTTTGACTGCTTCTTCTATGAAACCAATTTCTGAAACAATGGTGAAAAGACTCCTCGGCGGTTAATTGGAATTAAAACGTTCCCTTAATACTTTTGATTCCATTTCCGTTCTTTTCTCCTCCATGGTGGGGTCGGGAATTTTTTTCACATCAGGTTATTTAATCAAAGAAACTGGAAATCTTTGGATTGTCCTCCTCTGTTGGATCGTTGGCGGAATTCTAGCCCTCTCAGGTTCCATTACCTATGCTTATGCAGCGCGACTTCTTCCTTTTGCCGGTGGTGATTATGTTTACTTAAAAGTCGCTTATTCTCCTGCCATTGCTTTTATGAGTGGGTGGTCTTCTCTACTCACTAATTTCTCTGCCTGTGTATCTGTGCTTGCTCTCGCTTTTGGGAAATACATTCAAATTTTATTTCCAGGTCTTCCTGTTTGGGAATCTCCCACCTACACTCTATTAGGACTCGATTTACAAATCAGTTCCATCACTTTTATCGGTGTTTTACCCATTCTCTTTTTTAGTGGTCTCAATTACTTTGGAATCAAATCGGCCGTTCGTGTACAAAATGTTTTTGCTGTTTTAAAAATTACAGGATTACTTCTTTTTTTGACACTTGGGTTTTCTATTGGAAATACCAATTGGTCTTATTTGTTTAACACTCCTCTTCCTGATCTAATGGATCTTTCATTTTACTCTAAAGTTTTGATTGGGATTGTTCCCGTATCCTTCTCTTATTTGGGATGGAATATGATCACTTATATTGCCGAAGAAGTCAAAAATCCCGAAAAAACAATTGTTC
This sequence comes from Leptospira brenneri, assembly GCF_002812125.1. Taxonomy (NCBI): domain Bacteria; kingdom Pseudomonadati; phylum Spirochaetota; class Leptospiria; order Leptospirales; family Leptospiraceae; genus Leptospira; species Leptospira brenneri. The sequence goes on along the minus strand of NZ_NPDQ01000002.1, from coordinate 317,649 downwards.
GTTCTGCCATCACTGCCTGTTTCCTTGTGGCAGGACTTTATTTTGCCATCAATTTACTTTTTGTGATTTCTGCTCCAATCGAAGACTTAAGTGGTCAAGATGGAATTGGAGCCATCGCCTTCCAGAAGTTATTTGGAGTTAACTACTCAATTCTCACTACTAGTTTTATTGCTTGGGTGATTCTCGGATCCATGTCAGCCATTCTCATTGGAGGAAGTCGTGTTTATTTTGCAATGGCAAGAGATGGAGTGTTTTTACCTTCATTTTCGAAAATCCATCCCAAATGGCACAGTCCTTATGTTTCCATTTTTTTTCAGGCTTTTGTCGCAATTCTCTTTTTGTTTGTAAAAGAAATTGAAGCTCTTTTATATATGATCACTTGTTCGATCCTTATTTTGTCATGCCTGACAGCAATCACTCCCTTTCGCTTTGAAAAAATGGGGATGAAGTCGGATTACAAAATCCCCTTTTACCCATTGCCGATCATACTTTATATTTTAGCAAATATTGCTGTGATGGCCATCCTCTTCATTGAAAAACCAATCACTGCTTCTTGGGGACTCATGATCACTCTCATCGCACTTCCTGTCTATTATCTATTCCGGTTGGATAAAAAGATGATAGAAACCAAAAACTTAAAACAAAACTAAAGGATTAGTTTTGTTTTAAGTTCGAAAACTGTTTTTAAAAATATATTTTGTTAAAGAACAATCACTAAGCAATAGACATAAATGTTTTGCCAATGATAGGCATCACATCATCTTTTGCCAAAACCCAAACCACATCCCCACCTTTCACTTGTGTGTTGCCAGATGGAATCAAATACTGTTCCCCTCGGGCAATGAGTAAGATATGAGACTGTTCCGGCAGTTTGATTTCAAACAAGGCTTTTTCCACCACAGTCGAGTTGTATGGAACTATTAACTCTTGTAAGGTCATCCCTGGGAACTCAATGTTATCAAAATCAGTAGGATGATAAATTTTACGGTCTGGATCTTTTTTTAATATTCCTAACCACTGCGCCACCCGAGGGATGAGGGAACCTTGGACAAGGAGGGAAACAAGGACCACAAAGAAAACAATATGAAAAAGTAAATCTCCCCAAACAAGACCTTGAGCAATCGGAAACGTTGCCAAAATGATTGGCGAAGCACCACGAAGTCCCACCCAAGAGATAAATAATTTTTCTTTGATCGGTAAGTTTACTTTGAATAAGGAAATAAACACAGCCAATGGTCTTGCTAAAAGAATGAGTAATACCCCAATGAGAAGTCCAGGTACCCAAATATTCGCCATACGAGTGGGATATACGAGTAACCCAAAACATAGGAACATACCAATTTGCAAAATCCAAACATAACCATTTAGAAAACGAAATATGGACTTTTTATGAATGAATTTGTTTCTTCCAACGATGATACCAGCGATATACACTGCCAAAAATCCATTCCCTTGAAAGACAGTAGTCGTGGCATAAATAAAGGGAACCGAAGCTGTGATAAAAACTAAATAGAGACCATCATAACCTAGTTTCACGGAGTTCATTAAATAAAGAATGAGGATACCCAAACTATATCCCATCATAGATCCCACAAGAACTTGCATCACAAAGAATCGAAAAAACTGAAATCCACTAAAACTTGCATCAGCTGAGATTAGATTCATAAAAATGGTTGTGAGAAGTACACCCACTGCATCATTCGATCCGGATTCAAACTCTATAATTTTTCGAAGATGTACGGGAAGGTCAGAAGAGTCCGTTTTGAAAATATTAAATACAGAAGCAGCATCGGTGGCACTCACAATGGATCCCAACAAAAAGGATTCCATATACCCGAGAACAGGAAATAATAAATGAATAACAACACCTAAGATAAGAGCTGTAAGAATGGTTCCGATAATGGATAATCGAATTCCTACGGATAAAAAGTTTTTAAGACTATCCCACTCGCTTTCAAGACCACCTAGAAATAAAATATAAATTAATGCAAAAATACCAATGGATTGAGCCAAACTATAATCACTGAAATCAATTCCACCTGGACCGTCAGCCCCAGCTAACATTCCAAAGGTTAAGAAAATGAGTAATATAGGAAATCCAAAACGAAAGAATAGTTTACTCGAAAGAATCGAAAATAATATGAGTGTGGATATCACAAGAGCTTGTAAGGTAAAACTGTCTATCATGTTTATTCCTTAGACGATGAGAAAGGGTTATCGTTTAGAAGAAAGTATCTCTAAAGCTTTGGCTTTTAGGATAGGATGAACGACAAAATCATCGGGATTTAATGGACGAGAGTCGGTAGATCCTTTGGTGTCCATTTGGTTTGCAGCTGCGGGGGATTTCCATTTGTCACGACCGAGCCAAACAGAAAGTGCATAGACCATACGTTGGAAAATTTCGTCCACTTTGTCCTGCCGGCCTGCCTTTTTGTAGTATCCGAAGGCGAGCATAGGAAGTTTCCGATCGTACATAAAATGGTCACCCAAACGAATGAGCCCATCTTTGTAATCGGTTTTCAGGAAGAGTTCACGAGCTTTCCGAATATCACCCGCGTTGAAGGCAGTATTTGCTTCGCGAATCAGTGATGCTCTTTCCTTGGAGTCCATACAATGAGTATCGAACCAAATTCCGAAATTGACAACTGAAAATTGTCTAAAACAATGCATTTACGAGGAGAGAAATTTATGTTGGAAGTAGGGAAAAAAGCCCCCAATTTTACAAGTATCAACCAGAATGGAGAAAAAGTAAAACTCGCAGACCTAACAGGAAAAAATGGAGTCGTGGTCTATTTTTATCCTAGAGACATGACACCAGGATGTACGACAGAAGCTTGTGACTTCCGAGACAATTTTGTCCGTTTGAAAAAGTTCGGTTATAATGTAGTGGGAATCTCCAAAGACAATCCCAAGTCCCATACTAAATTCATTGAAAAACAAGAACTCAATTTTGACCTGATCTCTGACGAATCGGGAGAGATCTGTGAAGCCTACGGGGTTTGGAGAGAGAAGGTATTTATGGGAAGACGAGGAATGGGAATCGTAAGATCCACCTTTCTTTTGGACAGTTCGCTCAAAATCAAAAAAATCTATGACAGCGTGAAGGTAAAAGGACACGTTGAAGAAATCATCAAAGACATTCAGGAAATCCAAGGGAAATGAAAATAGAAGTCTCTCCACTACAAATCCAAATCGGTTCACCAAAATCTGGCTCTTATTATAAACTGATCCCTATCTTTGGGGAAGATGTGAAAGAAGAACTTGGGAAAAAATTCCCAGTCCAAATAGAAACAAAAGTTTTTTCAGGGGAACTCGGAAAAGAATTTCGAGATGAATCAGAACAGACCATTTATCTAGGATTAGGTGAAAAGGAGAAATTAAACTTCAGAAAGTTCATTTCTCACTTTTTCAAATACGGCGAAAAAATCTTAAGTTATGATGGAATGGGTCTTGAGATTATCATTTCGAAGTCGCTTTCAAAAAAATTCTCTGCAGACCGCATCGCTTACCAAATTGCAAATACACTTTTTATCGGAAGTTACCCAGTATCCGTTTTACAAACTAAGAAAAAAGAAAAAAAGAAAGTTGGTGCAGTTTATCTAAAATTCGAAGATAAATCTGTATCAAGTTTAGCCGAATCTGGACTTTCCAAAAGTAAAATTGTCGCCAAACATGTAAATGGTGCTCGTCACATTGCTCATTTACCTGCCAACTACTTCACTCCTGATGATTTTGTTTCTCGATCTAAAGAAATTGCCAAAGAGTATAAATTATCTGTAAAAGTTTGGGACGAACCACAATTAAAAAAAGAAGGCCTCGGTGGGATTTTAGCAGTTGCCAGAGGTTCAGAACTCAATGGCAAAATGGTGATTTTGGAATACAAACCAACCAAAGCAAAAAAGAAATTTGCGATTGTTGGTAAAGGATTAACTTTTGATACAGGCGGGATTTCTCTCAAACCTCCCGGTGAAATGCACGAAATGAAATATGATATGTGTGGGGCAGCTGCCACCATACACGCGATTGGTGCCATTGCCGCACTTGAACTTCCGATCCATATCATTGCTGCGATTGGTGTTGCAGAAAATATGCCAGACGGTAAAGCAATCAAACCTGGTGATGTTTATACAGCTTATAATGGAACCACTGTAGAAGTGCAAAACACTGATGCGGAAGGTAGACTTGTTTTAGGTGATGTGTTATCTTATGTTTCCAAAAACTACAAACCAGATTATATGGTGGATTTGGCAACACTCACAGGAGCTGTGATCATTGCTCTGGGACATGAAGCCGCAGCGATTCTTACCAATTCAGATCCGTTACGCGACGCTTTGTTTAAGGCATCTGATGCTTCTGATGACCGCGTTTGGGAACTCCCTCTTTGGGAAGAGTATGGTGAGGATTTAAAATCGGACATTGCTGATCTCAAAAATATCACTGGTGGTGGAAAAGGGGCAGGAACGATCTCTGCTGGAATTTTCCTTTCTAAGTTTGTGGATGAGTCCATCAACTGGGCCCATATTGATATCGCTGGTGCTGCTTGGAGAAAGAAAAAATCAGGAACCCAATTTAGCGGGCCAACGGGTTATGGTGTGCGCCTGTTAGTTGATCTAGCGAATGAGTTAGCGAAAAAATAAAAAGTTTACAAAATCACGGAGGGAAGTTTTATTTTCCCACCGTGATTTTAGAGTTTTACGTTTTATGTGGACTTCTCTACCCGATTCAGGGATTCAAAAAGACGGCGAACTATCATACACCGCCCATCAGCTTAAAATTCTCTAAACAATCTTTCATTTCGAATGTTTGCTATGGACTATTTTGTTTACATTATACATAAGGACGATAGTAATGAGAATCGCTCCCGCAACCACATAACCTAAAATATCATACCTTTCCATATAACCGCTAGAAGTTTGGACAACAATGAGTCCTGCAACCGATGCCGCAATTCCTCCAGATATCTGCTGGATGGAAGAACTGATTGCCATAAAAGCACCTCTATCGTGTAAGTCGGGAACGGCAGAGTTCAAAGCACTAGCAGAAATCATTCGGGCAGAAACAAAAACAAAAAGAATCGAGTTCACAAAAATAACAATTGGTAAGGGAGTAACTCCCATCCTTGTGTAGTAAATGATAACGATCGACGCAAGGACAGAGGCAATCACAAACATTTTGTATTTACCAACCCAGTCACTCAACCTACCGACAATTGGTCCACCGAATATGGACACAATTCCTGTAATCATATAAACCAAAGGTAGATCTTTTAAACTGACCCCAAGGTTATGAACAGAAAATGCAGAACCAAAAGGCATTAGCATAAACCCACCTGTAGCAAGTAAGGTGGTTGCTATAAAAGCGGGAACGTATTTGGGTTCTACTAATGTTTTAATTAAATGCAAAAAGGCATGTCTTTCTATTTGATTATCAAGGTGCGTTGTGACAGGTTTCAAATAAAAGAAAATAACAAATCCAACAAGTCCACTGATCCCTGCAATCATCAAAAATGAAGATTGCCATCCCCATAGATTGGAAATGTAAATACCAATAGGAAGTCCAAAAACTTGACTTGCTGCAAAGGCTGTCATGATAAATCCCATGACCCTACCTCTTACCTGCAAAGGAAACAAGTCTGCAACAATAGCAAATGATATCGAAGAGAGAACACCTGCAAAAATACCAGTTAAGATTCGAGCACTCAGTAAAAAGAAATAATTAGTGGCAATTCCACATAGAAAGGTTGCTAGAACAAATCCTATGTAGAAAAATAATAACATCTTTTTACGATCAAAACGATCTGCAAAACCAGCAGCAAAGATACCTGTGATTCCTGCACTAAATGCATAGGCAGAAACGACAAATCCAAACTGTTGAGTTGAGATTTGTAATTCCTCCATAACCAAAACTCCCAGAGGAGAAAGGATCATAAAATCAAGAACGACTGTGAATTGTAAAAAAGCGAGAATACCGACTACAAAAATATGATATGGAGAGAATTTAAAATCCATTTATTTTCCTTTTCTATTATTTGACGAAACCTACTGAATATTCTACAAGTTAAAGTATACTTTAAGTAAAGCCCAAAGATGAAAAAAAATTCGTATTTCAGAAAAAAATTTAGATCCTGAAAATAACTACATAAGTTAAAGTGCACTTTAACTTGTTCCGACCAAACCGGGAACTCAAATTATGGAAAATTTATTAAGTATCAGCCAAGTAGCAAAACGGAGTGGAGTCAAAGCATCGGCTTTACGTTATTATGAAGAACGTGGGCTCATCACTTCCATCAGAACGAGTTCCGGCAAAAGACATTATATGAGAGAAATTCTCCGAAGAATTGCGTTTATTGTATTTGCTCAAAAGATTGGTCTTTCTTTAGAAGAAATCGGCGCAGAAATTGAAAAACTTCCTCATGGTCATACTCCCAAAGGACAAGACTGGTCCAAACTATCCAAAACCTGGACAGAAAGACTCGATCAAAAAATTGAAGAACTATTGAGGCTTAAGTCAGGACTCACTCATTGTATCGGTTGTGGATGTCTATCTCTCTCAGAATGTAGACTTGTAAATCCAAATGATAAACTAGCAAATTATGGATCGGGGCCAAGAAGGTGGTTAAGGAAAGAAAAGAGTATCACCAAACATTCGTAAATTGAAATAATCTAATCGACGAAATAAGATTAATTTCTGTTATATGAAATGGTTTCTATGGATGTTTTTTCTAAGATGGGTAAAAGCTGTGTTCTTTATCCAAAACTTTCTTTTAGTTTCAAATACTGAAGGTTCTCTGGAGCAATCGATCCGAGTCGTTTGAGAATTTTACGTGCTCTTTCTTCATTTTTTTGGAGTCGGTAACATTCTATCAAGTTAATTAGATTTCGGATATGTTTCGGATCCCGAGCGCGAAGCCTCTCTCCAATATCTACCGCCTTACGGATATTTCGTGATTTCCTGTAAGCATAACTTAACTGCAAAAGAACTTCATTATCAGTAACAAAATAAGGAAAAATAGATTCTAAAGATTCAACGGCCGAATCATATCGTTTCAATAAAAGAGAAATTTTTGCTTTTTCTCTAAGAAGATTGATTCGCACATCATCTTCCAAACTTTCACTTACTAACATTCGTTCAATAGTCCGATACGTTTCTTCTGCATTTCCTGATTCCAAAACCCCTTGGAGTTCTGAATATACAAAATGATCAGAATCAATAGAAGAAAGTGAAATATTCCCTACTCTTTTTGCCGTACCCATCCACTCTAACCTTAGAATCGTTAAATCATCTGAAAAACTTCCCACCGATTGGAGGTTTTGTACAATTTGTTCGATCGCACCTTGTGATTCGTTCACTACTTGTAAGAACTTGGTTTCATCTTCGTTCATCACACGAAAACCATCAGGTCCACTTTCCAAAATCAAATCATCCCTCCCATCCGAACCGATAAAGATCACATCTCCTTTTTCTAAAACAAAAACCCTAACTCTGACATCTCCCGCCATTCCTTTGGTTCCGATCTTTCTCAGTTCCAGTTCATCTTCGAGAAAGGAAGCTACACCATCACGATACAAAACTGTCCAAGGATGTTCCGCGTTGAGATAATAAAGAACTCCTGTTTCTTCTTCAACAAGCCCAAGTACAACAGATACAAGCATAGACCCGTCAAAGGACTCGAAAATGGTTTGTAGTTCATAAAAACATTCTTTGATCCATCGTTCTGGAGATTTGGATTGGCTTTCCAAAATCACTTGTGTGCGTTTGATAAAGGATAAAAAAACAACACCTAACACAAGTGCACCACCAGCACCTTGAATGGATTTGCCCATAGCATCTCCGTTGATAAAAACGAAGTATTTTTTACCATTAAGAACAATATCATCACAAATGATGAGGTCACCACCGATCTCTTTGGTTTTTCCTTTGAATTCGAATTCTTTTTTTTGTTTTGTATAAGATTGGATTCCAATCATTTCTGAACGCGATTTTTTGGAATCGTTCAGTGGATCAAGAAGGAGTGATGTTAAAAAATAATCTCCATCTTGTTGGATTTTTAGTTCCTGGACACGAGTGAGAGTTTCTTGTAACTCGTTTGTCCTTTCCACAACCTTTCTTTCTAAATTAGCGTTTAGTTCTTCTACCTGTTTATGAACCCGTAAAAATCGGTTCGCAAGAACAACAGCAATCCCAAGCACAAAAAACAAAAACCCAAACCGAGATAAATTAAGATTTTGGAGGGGAATCATTCCAGAGGCACCCAAAATATCCCAAATAGCAGTAAACATCAAAAAGAAAATACCAATTAACAAACGCTTGGCGTCTCTATTATTTTTTAGAATCGCCCTGATCGTAATGTAAAACAAAACAATACTGAATGCCAAAACTGATCCCTGCCAAACCCGCAAAAGCATAACAGAATTGGCCCGATTCACAAATATTTGAATGAAAGCGAGTGTCAGACTAAAAACAAAATATCCTTTTGTAATAGGACTGATTCGTTTACGAAAAAAAGTATCAACAAAAAGTAACAACCATGTGGGTGTTAAAAATACGATAAAGTATTCCATTTTGGTTGCAGTAAATGGATCCAAACCCCAACGGTAGATGGCCTGTGACCTAAAATACATATAAATAGATAAAAACACAGCAAACAATGCAAAGTAGAGATTGTATTCTTCATTTCGTCGTTTCCAATAAAACAAAGCATGATAAATCCCCACAAAAAAATATAAAAACAAAAGCATAAACGTAATGTATTCATCTTCAATTTTTTGTAATACCGTATAACGATCTATTGATGACCCAAAATCATTAAATACTTTATAATAATTTAACTCCTCACCAGGTTCGGCCGCAAGTAGGACTCGGATTTCGTTTTTTCCAACACGTAATGAATTTCGAGAAAGTTTGATAAGGATATTTCTTTTATAACCACTTCTGACGATATGATTGTTATCGACAATTCCCCTTGCATTGACAATCTCTCCATTTATGTACACTTTGTACACATTAGAAAGATAAGGAATGTGTAAGGCAAAAACATCAGATTCTGTCTCTTTAAAATCAATTTCAGACAACAAAAAAGGTTTTACCATTGTGACTTTTTGCAAATCTCCAAGAGGAAAATCCAATTGTGATTTGATGGAAACAAGAGGAAGGGATTCTAAAGATATCCATCCACTGCCAGTGGGAATTTCTGATTCCAACCAACCCTTTTTGACATTCCAGTTCTTTGTCAGATCTACTGGTAAGGCCCAAATAGAAATAGGAAAGAGAAGAAAACAAATACAAAAAGTTCGGATCATCATGGTCATAGAGGATATCACAAAGTAAAAGTTTGAAATTCTAAGAACACACCAAAGGTCTCTTCAAAAAGATCTTTTTTCTCAGCAACAGACCAAATTTCTAAATTAGGATCTGTTCCTTTTTTGTGGTACAAACGACAGAGAACCTTTCCCTTTTCATAAACAGCATCAAGCCTTTGGATGATGGATTTTTCGGAACGATCAAGTCCATCTCCAATTCGTAAAAACGCAGCCAACTTTTTGACTAGGAGTTGGTCTTCGGGACGAAGTGCTTTGAACTCTTCGTGTTTTCCCTTTGGGCCTCCCTTTCGATGGTAACGGGCAAGAAGGGCTATGATCTCAATTTCTGCATTGGAAAATCCAACCATGGCTTCGGAGTTTTTGATAATATAATAACTATGTTTGTGGTAGTTATGATGCGAAATACAAAGTCCCACCTGATGTAAATAACAAGCTGTTTCCAGATAATCGCGTTCCAAATTTCCCAGGTTGTGTAAGCCTTTCAAATCATCAAACATTTGTAAGGTGATTTTTGCAACAGCTTCAGCATGGCTTTTGCCGGCAGGATAAAGATTGGCAACGGTTTTAATTGCTTTTTCACGGATATTGTCGAGAGGAGGAAAGGATGTATCCGTATGTCGGAACCAGGATTCGATGGTATCGTAGACAATCCCTTCCCGAAGGGCAAACTCACTCACAGTAAAGGAAGGGGCTTTGATCCTTTGTAACACTTCGTCCAAAACCAAAACTCCTCCCACAATGATATCCCCTCTTTTGGCATCAAGTCCTGGAATTTTAAGTCTCTTTTTTAAACTATCCGCATCTAAGACTTGTTTACGAGCTTCTTTAAACTGATCGATTGTGATTTCTGTTCCGTTCAATCTGTCCCTTTTTTCCATTTTCTTTTCCAGAACAATGGAGGCCACGGAAGATATGGTTCCCGAACTTCCCACTACCATAAAGGGTTTCCAGGTTTCCATTTGGGGTAAAAAGGCAGATAACACCGATTCAATATGGATTTGACATTTCAAAAGATCCGTGGGGTTCAAAGGATCTTTCTTGAGATATTTTTCCGTGAGTCGAATGGCACCGAGTTTCAAACTGGTAGAAAATAGAATCTCACCTTTTTCCCCAATCAGTAGCTCTGTACTCCCTCCTCCAATGTCGATGAGAAGGATACGTTTGTCAAAAACGGGAAGGCCTTGTAAAATTCCTAAATAAATTAGCCTTGCTTCCTCGTTTCCGGAGACCACTTGGATTTTAATCCCGGTTTCTTTCTCTGCTCGGTCGAGAAAGACTTGGCGGTTCTCGGCTTCTCTCAATGCACTCGTAGCTACGGCTCGGATTTCGGCTTTATAGGAGTCTGCTAAAGACTGAAAACGTTTGAGGCAAGCAATTCCCCTATCCATTGCATCGTCTTGGATCACCGCATAATCACTGCTACCACTGCCCAAACGAACCGATTCTTTTTCTTTGGTCAGATATTCAAGTGTTCCATCCGGTCTTAGTTTTACGATAACGATGTGGAAAGAATTTGTGCCCAAATCAATGGCAGCGAGTATCTTTTCCGTGCGAAATGCGGAGTTGGGTTTTCTTAAGATTTGTGAGAAAGGAAGCATTTTGTATCTAACTAGCCTAACGAAAATTTTTACGGTTGAAAGCAAAAACCAGCCGAAAATTATGGGGAACGGGTAGAATTGTATTGTTTTGGTGTTTACCCACCTTAAATTCCGCCTTTCGTACTTCTTTCACAGGATCTGATATGATATTTGATAACCTCTATGGACTATTCTCGAACGATATGGGCATCGATTTGGGAACCGCGAACACCCTCGTGCATGTGAAAGGACAAGGGATCGTCCTATCAGAACCGTCGGTCGTGGCAGTCCAAGCCTCTACAGGCCGAGTCCTCGCCGTGGGACAAGAAGCAAAACGGATGCTCGGAAGAACACCTGGTGACATCGTCGCCATCCGCCCTATGAAAGACGGGGTCATCGCCGACTTCGAAACCGTAGAAAAGATGATTCGTTACTTCATCGCAAAAGTCCACAACCGCACTACATTTGTAAAACCACGTATCGTCATCGGAGTTCCTTCTGGAATTACCGAAGTAGAAAGACGTGCCGTTCGTGAGTCCGCAGAACAAGCCGGAGCTCGCGAAATTTTCCTTATCGAAGAAGCTTTGGCTGCTGCGATTGGTGCCAACATCCCGATCCATGAACCAGCAGGAAATATGATCGTAGATATCGGAGGGGGAACCACAGAAATCGCTGTGATCTCTCTCGGTGGTATGGTGATCGCAGAGTCCATCCGTACCGGTGGTGACGAATTCGATGAAGCGATTGTGAAATACCTTCGTAACCAATACAACCTAGTCGTCGGAGAAAGAACTGCCGAGGATATCAAACTCACGATCGGAAACGCGTTTGCTGACAAACGTGTGGACACTATGGAAGTGAAAGGTCGTGACGCGATCTCTGGTCTTCCGCGCACCTTGGAACTGGACTCTAACGAAATTCGTAAAGCCCTCAAAGAACCAACAGACGAAATCCTAGACGGAATCAAATCCGTTTTGGAACGCACTCCTCCAGAACTTGCAGCCGACATCGTAGAACGAGGAATCGTTCTCACAGGTGGCGGTTGCCTTCTTCGTGGTCTCGAACACTACCTCACCAAAGAAACAGGAGTTCCAGTATTTCGTGCCGAAAACCCACTGACTTGTGTGGTGTTAGGAACTGGAAGATACTTGGACGAATTGAAATATATTAAGCCAGGGATTCGATAGTTCGCATTTCGATACGGCCTTCGGCCTACTCAATGCTCTGGCTATGGTGGTCGGGATACAATTGGTTGTTGTCGGTCGTTGAGAAAACACCAATTGACTGTCGGGGGTCGTTGAGTAGCAAAGCGTATCGAAACGACAGGTATTTAAAACATTCTGTATTGAAACTTAAGGGAACCAAAGTATTGGCTCCCTTTTTTTATTGATCAATGTTTTGACATAGACGCAGTCCCAAAAATTTCGAACCAAAGTTAGTACTTTTTACCTTACTTAAAGATAGAGATTCGCATTTCGATACAGCCTTCGGCCTACTCAATGCTCTGCATTGGTGGTCGGATACAATTGGTTGTTGTCGGTCGTTGAGAAAACACCAATTGACTGTCGGGGGTCGTAGAGTAGTGAAGCGTATCGAAACGACAGGTATATGGGATTTATGTATATTCTAATTTGCTCCGATGGTTCGTATTATACTGGTAGTACGAAGTATTTAGAAAAAAGGATCAAACAACATCAAAGTGGAAAGGGTGCTAATTTCACGAAAAAAAGATTGCCTGTTCAATTAGTATATTATGAAGAATATTCTCGAATCGATCATGCATTTTACAGAGAAAAACAAGTGCAAGGTTGGTCCCGAAAGAAAAAAGAGTCACTGATGCGACAAGACTTTGATGAGTTAAGTTTACTTGCCAAAAAAATTTGGAAACGAAACCAAGAAGTGAATTGAGTTTAAACAAAATATTTTTTGGGCGCACATTTCCGGCTATCCGCTCCAATCTTTGCATTCGCAAAGGATTTCCGCTTCTATCCGGGGCGCGAGGCAATTCTATCTTCATGGAAAGCAATAACGTTTACCAATTTATTCTTGTCGTAGAGTAATCGTTGGATTTCCAGAAGTCACTTCTACAGAATAAATATTTGGGATTTGCCATGACTGTCTGAAAGTGTTTGAATAATATAAATCATACAACTGTTCTGTTGTGGTTACATTCGTTGGGGTTACTGTCGAAAATCCAGAAGAGGCAGAATTACAATTTGTGTTTTCTTTATAAGTAACACTAGTTCCATTTTGTTTTGTAATTCTAAGCAAATAGTTCCTTACTTCTTCTTGCGGTTTTGCATTATCTAAATAGTTGTAATGAAAATAATAAGGTTCACCAATTGCCAAAGTTACGGGATAATCTGTATTTTTTCTTAGGATTTGTGAGGGTATTGGACAATAATTTGCTTTGGACTGATTAACAAGTAATAATGAATACGCAAAAATAAAATTACTCGATGCATTACTTCCGCCTGAGTCCTTGTCAGAACCTGTTAGCAATGGTAAGTAACAGGCAAACGAAACTAAGAAAGAAAATAATAAGAATATAAGTTTAAAATTTGTTTGATGATTAATTATTTTCATAAAATTCAATATTGCCTAATTGTAATCGTTGGATTTCCAAATATGTAATCTATATAGTATCCATTTTCCGATGCTTTTACAGTTTCATACGATTGAAAATCTGATTTGTACAATCCGTATATGACATCTGTACTTGTAGATGAAATGGGCAAACGTTGGTAGGATGAATCAGAATACTGCCCACAATTATTATTGGTATAAAACGAAACCTCGGTACCCGCTTGTTTGGAAATTTTTAAATATAAATTTGGAGGATTGGAACCTAGGGATTTGTAATCTTCAAAAGAAAAACGAAACCATTGTTTCTCATTCTGTTTTAATTCCAAGATTTGGTCTGCATCTTTCCGTAAGGTCAATTTCGGAAATTTACAGGAATTGGAATAATATTCATTTGCAAAGTTAATCACAAATAATTGCACAAGTGGGTCATTAGGAACTTCTTTTTGGTAGTTACATGCAGAGACCCAAAACAAGGAAACTGTGACAGTAAACAATAGGAATTTAGATTTCATTTGTAAGGGTTTCCAAAGGGTTCATCATCGGTTACATATCCTTTCACAAATTTACAGCGTGAAATTGGAAAAAACATATAGGTAGTCTCATTGATTTCAAGGTTTTTAATCCCTTTTTTCCAGTAGCTTTTGAAAGATCATCATCAAATCGCACTTAATAAATATTAATGCATTGGACAAAGGGAACAGATACAAAAATAAAATCCTTTAACAAATCATATCTATATTCTAATTTTTGATTTTTTTTACAGCCTGTTTTATTGGAATTCCGTTCCGTATTATTCTACTTTTATCTTTTACCTAAAGGTACTTTAAAATAACACCAGTTTGGTTTATTGTTTACTTCTAGATTGAAATCCCAATCTGTCACGTAAAAATTCTCAAGGTAGAGAATTAAATTCACTTTATTCGAAGTAGAATGTGGAAATTGTAGTGAAATCTTTCACTCATCGCATGAGAAGCCTTTTGCTGTTTCAGCAGCGGTTGTTTTCAATTCTTTGTTTCAGAAGCTTCGCAATCTAACAATTTAATTCCCCGCACCAGGGATTGCAGTGGAAATCCTTTTCGCGATAGTGAAAAGATTGGAACGGAAAGCCCGGTCGCATATACAAAAAATTCAGAGACAAGCTAATGATTGCGAGGTGCCCAGAATCGGAAATATCTTCCTAGACAGAATCAAATCCGTTCTCGAGCGCACTCCTCCAGAACTTGCTGCTGACATCGTAGGACGAGGAATCATTCTCTCTGTATTGGTGGGGCTGGAAACCGAATTACTTGTGGTACAATACATTCGCTTTTCAGCAGACTGGCTTCCTATCATTGGTATTGTGTTAAGTCAGTGTCAATTTTTCTTTGGCTGGTTTTTCTTTTACATGATTTATTTTCAATGATATATCTCATTTGGTGTAAATGAGTTATTTCCGAATGATTGTCAGTAAATTCAAAACATCGGTTTTTTATTCCGTCAGTATCTTATTTTTATTCGGATTATATTACTTCAAATTTTCATTTTTTTTAGAAGGCAAAGCACTCAACGGTTGGGACACACCCGGACATATTGTATTAAGTTTAGAATTCCAAAAATTATTAGGCAATTTCCAAGCCACCGGTTGGTCCGATATTTGGTTTGGTGGATTTCCCATTTTTTATTTTTATCCGCCGTTTTTTTACCTGATCCCAACGGTATTGTCTTTTGTTTTGGGAGTGTCTATGGAAGTAGCCGTTTATCATGCTATGTTCTTTGTGATTTGTTTTCTTTCTTATGCAATTTTCCAATTTTCGAAAGTTTTCTTCTTTGGAAAACATAATCCAATTATCCAAACCATATTGGGTTTTATTTCTATTTTGTTTTATTTAAATTATGCGGGAGATGGTTTACAAGGTACAAGCCTTGTTGGCATTATCGAAGGAACTTTTATTTCCAGTTTTTCTCATGCTTTATTATTGTTAGCATTTTGTGAGTTGGAAAAGTTCAGAATAACGAATGTAAAATCACATATAATCCGTTTTACAGGTCTTGTGAGTATTTTATTCTATTCGCATTTACTTACTACAGTTTTCTTTTTTATGGCATTTTGTCTTTATTTGGCAATTCGACGTAAGGAAGTTTTGAAATTTAAAAAAACATACCTTGTTTCTTTTTTTTGCATTCTATTTTTGGTGTGGCCTGTGATTACCAATTACGCCTTTTATTCCATTTACACTAGTGGTATTTATTATGGATTTTCGTATCCTCCGTTACTTTCCATATTGGGGCCGGATATTTATAATTTGGCTATAAAGAATAAGGAATTGGGTGGAAGCATATATATAGAATACATTATACAATTATTGTCAACTGGACGCTTCGTTTCTTTTTTTGCAATACTGCTCCTTGCATTTAACTTTAAAAATTTTGCCAGTAGAAAACGTTTCCAATTTACGTTTGCAATGGTGTTGTTTTTTTTGTGGCTTAGTTTGGATCATAGTTTTGGCTATATTTTCCCGAATTTTAAAATCCATACTTATCGTGCTTTTGATTTGTTTTATTTAGGATTTTCGCTTTTATTCTCTTACGCTCTTTTCGTTTATGCAAAAAATATTTCAGGGAAATTAATTCGAAAAGTTTTTTTGTTTTCCACACTCATCATCGAAATTTTAATTTTTCTAAACTTTGATCCATTTTTGCACCAACAGTATAACGGGCCTTTTCGGGATGAAAGAAAAATTGGTTCCGATCAGCTTACGTACGCTTCTCTTGAACAAATTCTCAGCCTTATACCAAAAGGTAGTTTAGTGCAGCCAGAAGTTTTGCGCATGAAAGAATTTGCCGGTTCACCCCATTATATTTTGCCGCTATTGTATAAATTAGGTCTTAAAAATAATATGGGGCTAACTGTTGAGTCATCGCTATATGCGACTTTATTATTCAATTGGCAAGAGTTTTGTTTTCGGAATTCATTTCGCTGGGGTACAGATGTTGATTGGAGAGATTCGTTGTATATTTTTGGCGATCGCAATTCAAACCTTTTTCTGTATTTAGATTTTTTGCGAAGGTCAGGGGTTGAATACATGTTTGGTTCGTCTCCCGAATTTAAAGAGTATATAAAAATAAACCAAAATCGTTTACAAGTCATTGCGGACCTCGACCCTTTTGTATTGGTTAAATTAGAAGACCCAAAAGATTATAACGAAATTGCCCCGGTAGCTATTATAAATTCCAATTTGTTAACTGAAAGTAAATCGATGCATGCAGTGGACTTTATTAAATTATCTAATTATTTTCAGGCGGTTCTTTGCACAGAGAAAATCAGTACTAATCTTTTTTTAGTTGATAATGAAAATAATTCTTCGTTTTTCGCAAACCCAAAAACAGTTTCATTTTTGGTACTTTTGTCTGATGGCGATTCTATAGGTGATGTTTCGTTAAAACAAGAGCTAGAAAACAAGGGATATACAGTATTTTTAGTTTCTAATTATGATTTTTTATTTGACCATCAGAAATTAAAAAAGGAGATGATTGGTTTTTTGCAGGATCATAAATCTAAATTTGCGATCAGAGACAATCGATGGAATTTTACTAGCGAATCATATTTTCCGAAAAACCGTGATTTTGGTGATAATGTCTATATTTCGGATACAGCTAAATTAGCTTATTTTGGCGAAACCAAAACCAAAAATTTCAATTTAAGTTTTGTTTTGAATGGTCGGATTTATTTAACAATGATGTTGTTATCTATTGTTGTTTTTGCAGCTTCTTTTGTAAAAATATACACATTGTACTTTTCGTTTTGGAAATCGAGAGAATAGTTTTTGTTCAGTTTGCCAAAGGTTTCGGCAGAATATGGGTAAAATTGTTTATTGATAATGACTACCTTGTATCCTAAAATTTGAGGTATCATCTGGAATCCGTTAACTGATCCATCGAAAAAATTCTTTTCAGCCAAGTATAATTCAGGATTTTTTGCCCAAGCATATAATGGGTTTAATCCAAAAAGATAAGTATATTCAGGGTTTTTATAGGTAAAATAAGGGTAATCAGCCCAGGACAAAAATATGCGTTCCTTGGGAGGAATGTTTCTTTTAATCCATTCTGTTGTAGCAAATATAAGTTTTGGATTTGTTGTTTTGAAATGGTCGGAATTTTTTTTATAAGTAATCGGTAGTTGTAATAGAATCAAAAAAATTACAGATAGAATTTGTAAATTTTTACTAAGTTGAATATTATGAAATAGAAATAAGAAAAAAAATAGAAAGCTAGCTTCAAACACTCTAAGTGAGGCACCTGCAATAATTAAACTTATGATTGCTAAAAATAAAAAAACAATGGAAGGCGAATTCATTTTTCTCTTTTTTAGTTGGAGAAAGGTGATGCCGAGTAGAGGCAAAATCGGGAAAAAACCTAGAAAAAGAAGTTCCTTTGTCGGAGGAAGCCATTCGGCGATCGGTTCTACAGCCGGAGGAGGAAAGGATTGGATGATGAGTTCCAAAAAATAACCACTCCATTGGTTCGGAAATGAAGGATGGATGACGAGGCCACTCATAATCCCGAGAAGAAGAAAGGAATAATTTCGTCTTTTATTACGGCTCCAGTCCGCCAAACACAATAAACCAAATACTATGAAAAGGAGAGGAAAACCCGAATATGCCCAGACGGAAAGAAAACCTAAACCAAACAGGAACTTGTGCTTATCATCGTTCCATAGTCGTAGAGCTAGAAATAGGATGGCAAATAGAATTACATTACCCCTACCGAAAAGTAACCTTCCTGTAAACAAGGTGGAACCCAAAACAAACCAAACCCCTAAAAAATAATAAGAGTTTTTAAAGCCGATTGATTCGAAATATCGAAATAATTGGAAAAGTAAGAACGCTAAAGTGAAAAAAATATAGAGTTTGATCTTTACATTTTCATCTAGTGGAAGTAAAGTAAACGGAATCTGTGTTAGATGGATTAAGAAATGATAGTCTGTGAATTCAACCGATTGGATGCCTAACTCGGGCCAGGGCAGACTGTGTACAAAACCCTGTGATGCATAGAGTTTGGCCACTGCAAAATGGTAAAAAATATCCGCATCCGGCACGCCGTCAAAAGAAAAAAGAAAAATGAAATATAGGCTAAGGCTTACAAATAAGGGTGAATAGAACTTTAGTTTCAGGGCGCATACCGCAGATAAAAATTAGGATTGATTGATTCGATATTGGCTATACCAATCGCTGGGCTCATAGGATTGATGGTAATGGGTGAGTTTACCCCTCTTGTGATCGATCCGTCAGACATTACCTTGAAGTATTCCAACTGGTAATTGTTAGTTGATCCTCCAGTGTCGGAGGTTAAGTAAATAAACTGACCACTTTTGTCCCAATGGAGGTTTGAAGGAGAATTACCCACAGAGTATTTGGATCCGGTTTCTGAAAGTGCACCGGTTTCTCGGTTGATAGCGAGTAAGCTCAAATAACGGTTGCTTCCTGCAACATACGCAATGGCGAGATACTTGCCGTCCGGATCAATGACCATGTTTGTGGTCATCTGTAATCCGGTGGCGAGCCCAGAAGCAGTTGTATCTGGTGCAAAAGGTGATCCGCTAACTTCCGTTATAGCGCCATCCATTGAATATTGGAAGGCTTTGATGGTATTGGGGAAAGTTGAAATGGTTGAGTAGAAGAAATTTCTTTCTGGATGAATGCAAAGATTGTCATTCGATGTCAATGTTCCGAAATCGAAATTGGGGCTAATCGGTATGAGTGAATCACCCTGCGACTTAAGGAAACTTATGCCCCTCGTACCGGCGTAACCGGTCAGTACGGCAATGGATTCATTTTTTCTATCGTAACGCAAAGACAATGGACTGCAAGCTACGCCAAAAGGATAATTTCCTGAATTCTTTAACGCAAGGGCACCTGTCTCTGAATTAAGACTCCAACGTTGCAATGTGTTGCTCGAGGTATTCAGGGTATAGAACACATCTGTGGGAGTGCTCGCAATCCGTTGTACGTATGGGGACGGCAAATTTCCGTAAAGGAAAGTGTTCCGGATTTCGATGGCTTTGCTGTCGGTGTATTCCAGTGATACTAATGATCCATTATCCCCTGGTGCAAAAATGATCTTTCTGGACTTTGGTGGGACGAGGAGTCTTGCGGGTGCGTTTCCAGGAAACCCCGCGTATGAGAAAGGGGCCATACGTTCTACATAGGCATCGGAACTTGGGCCGTATTCTGCATCGACAGAGTAAATGCGCACACCACTGCTTAAGCCACTTCCAGATCGGAGAATTGCCAGCGAGTCAGGGAGGTAGGTTTCCTTTAGGCTGCGTAAGTAAAATTGGATAAAACTTTGTTGTAGGAATGCCCCAGATTTTGGGTCGTTTGGGTTATTTAGTTCAGGCGCTCGGCAGGCAACTTGTTGGATTAGTAAGAAGACGAATATAAGTTTGACAACTAAATTCATAATTAGTCTCCACGTTAGCCGAATGTACAAAGGGTTCAGTATTTTCTGGTTGTGTAAACAATGTTTTACAAAATTTTAAGTTTGTTGTCAATAAAATTATGACAAATAAAACACATAGACTGATCACCATCCTTGTGCCTGTTTGGAATGAAGCAGAAAACATTCCTGTATTTTTGGAGTCTTTGCGAAAAAACCTAAAGACTCTTCCCGGTCAATTCCATATTCTCTTTGTGGATGACGGTAGTACAGATTGTACGAAAAGTGTAATTCTTTCCTTTCCTCGCTTTACTCATAAATTAACTGTCATTGAACTCAAAAAAAATTACGGGAAAGAAATTGCTATAACCATAGGCCTTAGAGAACACAAGGGAGACGCACTGATTTTAATGGATGTGGACATGCAAGACCCGCCGGACCTCATTCCCATTTTCATCGAACTTTGGAAACAAGGTAGCCCTATTGTTGTGGGAATTCGTACAAAACGAAACAAGGATTCTCTATTTAAACGTTTAACAGCTGGTATGTTTTATCGAGTATTACAATTACTCTCTAATAAAATACCGTTAAAGGGAAGCGGCGATTTTTTTCTTATCGATGATCGTGTTGTCCAATCAATCATTTCACTTCGCAAAAAATATCTTTGGTTTCGGGGCAGTGTTGCCATTGTTGATTTTTGTCAAACTCCCGTGTATTTTGAACGAATGCAAAGAGCCCGAGGGATATCAAAGTGGACTTACTGGAAATTATTTCAATTGGCCTTCGGTGTATTATTTTATATGACAAATATGCCTATGTATCTCGCTAGCGGCTTTTTACTGACAGGATTTTCGTTTATATGGTTTGATTCTTTGCCTTACACATCGTTTTACGAAAACGATGCCAATATTTTTGTTTCTGCCTTTTGTTTTGGAATGGTAATTTGTATATCTCTCTTTCTGTTATTGGCACAAGCGAAAGAACCACCCCCTAATGCGATCAAAAAAATAAATAAACGCATTCGCGGGAAACCGAATATGTTTTGATCAGTTTACTTTCATTCGGCCTTACTCGTAAAAAGTCGGATACCGAAAATCCAATGGCGACTCACGAGCCAATGCCTAAATGAGGTTGGTGTGAAACAGGAGGACCATACAACCCAAACGTTCACTGAAGGTTCAGCACGTTCAATGAACGAAAAGGGAACTCAATCTTAAATATGTTTAGCCAATCGTTCAGATTGTTTTGAGAGCCCGTCCACATTTTCACGTAAGTGGGAAGTATTGGATGCAAGCGAAGAAGCAGATTGTTCAATCGATACAAGAGCTCTTGACATTTCCTGCGTCCCCATTTTTTGTTCTGATGCTAATTCTTCCAATTGTTTGGACAGTGAGAACAATTCTTGAAATGAATGTAAAAAAGATTTATGAATCGATGTTTGTTTTTCCACTTTAATCTTTAAATCAGAAAGGTTTGATACGAGAATACCAAAACCCTTGTCTTGGATTCCCATTTTTTCTTTTGTTTCAGTCGCCGCAGTATTTCCACTTACAATCTGTTTGGCTGCTTGTGTAATGATCTTTGAAATTAACGAAGCATTTTCTTGTGCACTATCAGCAAGTTTAGCCACTTCTTGAGCTACAACTGCAAATCCTCTTCCATGTTCACCAGCGCGCGCTGCTTCGATTGAAGCATTTAACGCAAGCAAGTTGGTTCGATCGGCGATTTCACTTAAAATTTGATTAACTTCTTCTACTTTCTGAAAACTTTCTTTGATTTCTTCAAAATTGGAACTTACTGAATCCATAGCAGTGGTTACTTGAACACTATATTGTTTGGATTCATCTGTGGTTTGTGCCAAATTGATGGTTGATGTGTAAACTTCAGACAAAATTTTATCCATGACCGAACTTTCTTGGTTTAAGTCATCAATTCTTGTAAACTGTGATTTTACAAAATCACTAGCACTGTCCATGGAAGCGGCAAGTTCTTCCATGGAGGCACTGATTTCTTCTACACTTGAAACTTGTGTTTGGATTTCAGTATTTAATGAATCCATAAATTTTAACATTTCTTTGACACTTTGATTCAATGTCTCCGCTTCTGACTGGATGTTTTGTTTTGTTTGATTTGCAGCTTCAGATTTTTGTTTTGCTTCTTCAGCAGATTTTGTTGCCTCATTGCTTGAATTCGACATAAATTTTACGACTGCACTCATCATATGAACACCGCATATCAAAGCAATTGTATTGATTCCTATAAATGGAATCCCAAATTCATTTGCTGCAGTGGCAATAAATTTGATTTCCGCACCTCCTTTTACTCCTAAAAAAACATACAGAAGTAAACTGGAAATTGCAATGTAACCAACTGTCATTGTTAGTTTATACGACAATAGAAACCCGGAATAAATAACGACGAAGAGGAGAACCAACATTACAAAGGGCATTGTTGCAATGGAAACCTTTTCTGCTGGTGTTTTGGACAAAATGACTACAATGGCAAAAACACTCGAGTAGATGATGATATCGAGTAAAATGGAGACATAGGCAAATTTTAAATAGAATATTTTCTTTCTATAGAGCCAGAAAGTATAAACACCATACGATAAAACCACAAATTCCAGAAATGAAAGTATGAGGCTCATCGTTCGTTCGGTTGTGGGAATCGCAATCATAAAGAAAACATTGATAGATAACATCACAACCGCAAAGGAAATACGAATTGTGTTGGCTATCATACTTCCTTTTTCTAAGTAGTTACCAGTAACAGATGACATAGGTTAAAATCTCTAATACAACTGGACGATATTTTTTGAAGAAATTCTCTACGAACCTTATTTTATTTTTAAAAATAGGAAAACTACTGCTCGACACAAAGTAAATTGTTGAGTGTACCTCCACTTCCGTATGCGGAAACAATCGCAATCGCACGGCTATCTGTCCAAGAAGTCACCCCATAGGTTCCGCAATTTCCTGATACGCTATCGGTCCAAGAAGTACATGTATGTGCGGTATCGGTTTGCCAATCCCAAGAGGACGTGTTTTTGATCCCTGTCCAGATTGCGGCCGCTGCAGCCGAAATTAAATTCGTTAAGCTACTGTTATATACCCCATTAGCATCGGATATGAAAATAATCGTCGATGGACTGGAAGACTGAACATAACTTGTATTTGGTGCCAATACCCAATTAATCTGTTCCGTAACTCCACCAGAAGTACAATTCACGCTGGTACAAGCTCTACGATTGACATCATCCACAATTAATGCCTTGTAATTACCTGTGGAAGGTTTATTGGCATCAGACGAACATTTGTTATCTGCACCTACAATACCTCCTAAATTGGCATTATAGGTCGTTGCCGTAACGAACATTTTACAAGGGGAACAATGAGGAACGGTGGGAGATGATGAATTTGACGAAATTGGATTTCGTGTCGCCAATTCTAAGATTCCGCATCGGCTCGTAGTATCAGCTGCATTGCAAAGGTCTGCTGGACTGCAGTTTAGAAAGTACAAAAGGCAGAGACAATAAAATGCTATTTTCAATCTCATAAGTGCAACTATTCGACTCTGATATTACCATATTTTCTATCAGCTTGTCCTCCGGGGACGGGAATCAGGAGGGTAAAAATTTAGGCTTTATGAGGGCTTTTTGGCCGAATATTTCTGGCTATCCGCCAATCTTTGCATTCGCAAAGGATTTACGCTTCTATCCGGCGCGCACGGGAAAAACTGACACAGATTTTATGAACATTTTTTTTCATTCGTAAAACATTTGTTAGATAATTTTCTTGTATTTTAAAATAGAATCATATAAGAATAAAGATTATTTATGAAAAAACTTACCCTTATTTTTTTCTGTTTGTTGGTTAGTTGCTCCACCTTAGAAGAAAGAGCTACAAAAGCGAAAGTGTCCGGAAAAAATGATTTTGTCTCATTCAAAATATTAGATATCGACCGAGGACCCGGCTATTCCATTCATAATAGAGGTTATTATCCTACAGACAAGTCAATTGATGCTGTTCACATCGAAATGGAAATAAAAAACACCTCTTCTTCCCAATTGGAAGTGTCATTACAACCAGTCATACCTTTACAAGGTCAAGAAATGCATAGAATCGTTCGTGTTCACTGGGCAGGTAATTTTTTGGAAAAATTAAAAACAACAGCCGATCTTAGATATGAAACAGAAGCCATTCATGTCAAAAATGAAATGTTGCCTCCACAATATTCTATGTTTCGAGTTTTTACTTTCTTTTATCTCAAAGAAAGACTACCCAACCAGTTTATTTTTCGAGTTAGAAAAGACGGTGACACAACCTTCGAAGAAATTCCTGTGTCTATTGATAGAACTATTCAACCTTAAGGACAATTGGATTGATCGGTGGACAGAATCTATTTCCTGAATTTTCCAACATAGGGTTCGAAAATTGATTTAAATCTGGATTTACTTTCGATTGTATCCTTTGAACCAATGTCTTACCATCCTTTAGATCAATGTCTGTACAGAGAATGCTTAAAGCACTAGGAAAAATTTCGATATCAACTGTCTCATTTACCTTTGATTCATACGTTATTATTTGACGACCAACAATTGTAGAATAACTAAAAAAGGTTTTGATTCTATATTTCCCTGGTTTTAAAAACCCGATTCGCTTGTCAAATTCCGCAGATCTCATTTTTTCATAGCTAGCAACTGAGAAAATTTCACTAGCATTGTCAGGTGAAGAATCGTTCAGATTGGTTAATTCAATATATTCGCCTTTTTCAAAACGAGCAATTGAGAAAATTTTGGTAGATCGATTTGTACTTAAATATCCATCCGCATCTTTTAACTTTCCTCTTCTTTCTTCATAAGAAATATAAGATTTGTTCATGTCATTTTCAGTAAAATTAGAGTTTTTTTGCAGAATGAAATGATCTTTTTCTGCACTATAATGATAGAAGGCATCGTTATAGTAATCAACAAGAACCCCAACAGGATAAAATATCAATAGGAACCCGTTTAAATGTACATTAGTATTAAACTGATACCGTAATTCTACTTCTTCTGGTTTAAAACCAGATTTTTCGACACGAATTTTAATCGTTTTATTAGGAACTTCAGGAATGGGTACTTCTAAAATGGTCTCACTGACTTTTTCGCCATCAACATAAAAACTTGTATCCATTTCATTGGAAGAAAAGTAATAATGTTTGGGCGTATAACCTTTAACAAGTGTAGCACAATTCAGCACAAGTAAAACCAGTAGAATACTCTTTTTCATAATGTCCTAAAACTAAAATCTAACAATTGTAACACAATCAAAAAAGATACATCACCGAATCGGAAGTTTTATAAGTTGAACCTAATTCTTTCTCATACAGAAGGTCAAAGCAACGTTTTTGGGACAGGTTTCATTTCCAAATCGAGGAACACCGTTTAATCCTTGTATAGGATTGCCAACAGTTACCGATGCCTGACCTATATGGGCGGTCCCAGCACCTTCATAAGAGTCTGGTTTTATAAAACTTGCCGACACCCCACTGACATGATGGTAATGTCCAATTGATCGTGATCCACTGGGATCTCTTCCTGTTCCAATTCGGTGTTCCGTTAGTGCCATCAGCTGGGGCCCAACCTTCAGTGCAGTTGGTTAAGTTAAAAGCAACGACAGCACCTTCTGGTGCAGCAATGAGAAAATTCTGATTGATCCTTGCAGAACTAATCACTTCGCCTGGTGCGAATAAATTCATCGCTGTTGCAGCAGCAACAAGACTAGTTGTAAAGAATCCGATGGTAAGTCCCACCCCTTTATAAAAGCCACTTCGTAGATATTCTGTTATACTACCTTTCATTTGATTTTTCCTCTTAATTTTTCCTTAAATTTTTTCAATTAAAAATACGCGTATTATCAAATACGCCTACGTCATATTGGCAAAGAATTCCAAAACCTTTTACGAGTATATTATACGTAGAAGTGAATCCTCCCAGACTGACTGAAATGATACCGGTTCGATCTGTTGGAAAATAACCTGCGATAAACTTTCCAAAATCAGAGAATGGATCTCCAAAAGTACCAATGTATGGATCAGTTGTAAACGTTGGATATACGAATATGAAATTATTAAATTGATCAAATCGACATCTCCACCATAACTAACGTATTTTTTTGATTGCGGGTCATAGTGCTGAATTTGAAGCAAAAAAAGAACCAAACACCATGGTTACCAAACTCATTCCTTCATTTTGTATACAATTATACTGAATCTGTATACAGCCTAAGTTTAATTTTAAATTGAATTCTTTTAAATTTTTAACTTACACTTTATTTATGACAAACATAAGAAAAATTAATTTAGGCAAACAAGGATTAGTTGTTCCCATAGAAGGACTCGGCTGTATGGGAATGTCCACAATGGCAGAAATGAATATTTATGGTATTGCGGATGAGAGAGAATCTATTGCAACAATTCACCGGGCTTTTGAATTAGGGGTAAACTTTTTAGATACAGCTGATTTATATGGTCCTTTGAAAAATGAAAGACTTATTGCAAAAGCAATCAAAGGCAATCGAAATGCTTATATACTGCCAACCAAGTTTGGCTTTGAAGTAGATGATAATGAATTACTTACCTGGCAATTCAATGGAAAACCTGCGTATGTAAAAAAAGCCCTGGAACGTTCTTTAAAAAATTTAGGTACAGATCATATTGATTTGTATTACCTTCACAGACTAGATCCCAATACACCAATCGAAGATACAGTCGGCGCCATGTCGGAACTCGTCAAAGAAGGGAAGGTGCGTTACATCGGACTCTCTGAAGTTTCATCCTCAACCATAAGACGTGCACATAAAATACATCCATTAAGTGCTATTCAAACAGAATATTCTATATTCGAAAGAGAAGTAGAAAGTTCTGGGACTTTAGCGACCATGCGGGAACTGGGAATCGGACTCGTCGCCTATTCTCCGCTCAGCAGAGGTTTTTTGACAGGAGAAATCAAAACTCCTGAAGATTTTGAAGAAAATGATTTTAGAAAAAATATCCCTCGTTACCAAGGAGAACAATTTTATAAAAATTTAGAATTGGTAAATGAAATCAAAAAATTAGCCACTAAAAAGGGAATCACTCCTTCACAACTGGCAATTGCTTGGGTTTTATCAAAAGATGTGGTTACAATTCCGGGAACGAAACGAGTCAAATATGTGGAGGAAAATATTGCGGCAGCCAATGTTATTTTAAACAAAGAAGACCTCGAGCAACTGGAATCAATCATTCCTTTAGGTACTTCTATTGGGGATCGTTATGATGCGGTTTCTATGACTGCCTTAGATCGTTAAAAAGAACTTGCGGGAGTATAAACTCCAATTTTCGTTTTTTCTCCCGCTACAACTTGTTGGACAAACTTATGACAAAAAAAGGACTGATTACATTTGATTCTATTGGTGCTTATCACAAAGCATTACACTTACCTAAACCACAACATCCGTTAGTATCAATTATGAAATATACAGGGAAAACAATGAATCCCTATTTTTTGGAAAATAAATTTGTTTACGATTTTTATAACATTTCGATCAAAAAAAACATTAAAGGCACTATTCGATATGGGAGGCAAAATTATGATTTTAGCGAAGGAATCATGAGTTTGAGTTCTCCCAAACAAGTATTTTCCTTTGATGAATCCACGGATGTTTCCGAACTATCGGGATGGGGTTTGATCTTTCATGCAGATTTTATTCGCAATTCGAATCTAGCAAAACAAATCAAAAACTATGGTTTTTTTTCCTATGAAACCCACGAAGCACTGCATTTGTCCGAAAAAGAAGAAGCGATAATCGAAATGATTATGAAAAACATTGAACAGGAATATTTCTCAACAATTGATACATTCAGCCAGGATGTAATGATTTCCCATATCGAACTTCTTCTTAACTATGCCAATCGATTTTATAATAGACAGTTTATCACCCGCAAACATACCAATGACGATCTTTTGATCCGTATAGAAGGGTTGTTAAAAGAATATTTTGACACAGGTAAAGTGCAACAACTTGGTTTACCCACAGTCAAATACCTTTCTTTCCAACTGAATGTGTCTCCGAACTATTTGAGTGATATGCTGAGGATTATTACCGGCAAGAACACCCAACAACACATTCATACCTGGGTTATTGAAAAGGCAAAAGAAAAATTGGCAACTACTTCGATGTCTGTGAATGAAATCGCAATTCAATTAGGATTCGAATACCCCCAATATTTCAGCAGACTTTTTAAAACAAAAACAAAACTCACACCCAAAGAATTCAGAAATTCATTCGAATGAAAAACAGTTTCATTCTTAATATCACTAATTGAATTTAAATTTCTATTCTTCAATTTTTGGAATCAAAACGACAACGGGAAGTGCTATCGTTTCACGTAAGATAGAATAAAAATCTCGGAATTCAAAATAACGTGCATAACTTGTTTTCACATTTTTAAATCCAGCCCTCTCTACAAGAACCTTGGCTCTGGGAAGATGGAAATATTGGGAAACAATCATGATTGAATTGATAGAACTCGGTTCCAAAAAAAGATTCAAATTGTTCGCTGACTTTTCTGTATTATCACCTAAATTGTCTTCAAGGATCAGATTTGCGGGAATTTTTCTATCCACAAGATATTGTTTCATCACTTTAGATTCATCAAAACCTTCCTTTCCGATTCCCCCGGAAACGATTACTTTTTTGATTTTTCCACTATTATATAAAACTAAAGTTTGATCCAACCTTGCTTTTAAACGAAGAGAAGGCTCGCCCGTGAGTTCAACTTTATTACCAAGCACAAGTGTAATATCTGAAGTAAGATCATCTTCTTCCTGTAATCCGGTCGTAACGATCGATACAACAGAAAAAAATAAGTAAACAAAAGAGATTAAAAATACAATCAACACGATTCTTTTTAGTTTATGGTTTTTCATTTGATTCAATTTTTCCGATTTATAGTAAGATAGTATGCTAAACAAACTTTCTTTTTTTGTCATTTTCTTTTCGGATGGTAAGCAAATATGATTTGTATCAATATAGCATTTTTTGATACATTTGTTTTTTTCCTGTTCTTATAAACTGGAACAAATTGTTTACCATCGCATTGTTTGATATAAACGAAAGTTTATTTATAAATTGAAGATAAGAGAATACACGAGACCACGGCAGGAGACTCACCATGGCAAAAAACAAATTACTTCGAATGGACAATGTCAGCATTGTTGTCGAATCGCTTGACGATATCATTTCATTTTTTGAAGAGATTGGGTTGAAACTCGAAGGACGAGCCGTCATCGAAGGGGAATGGGCAGGTCGAGTTACCGGGGTTCAGTCCCAACGTGTGGAGATTGCTATGATGGTGACTCCCGATGGTCATAGTAAAATTGAACTTTCAAAGTTTCTGAATCCACCAGTTTTGGGAGACCACAGAACGGCTCCTGTCAATTCGCTTGGATATCTCCGTGTGATGTTTACTGTAGAAGACATTGATGAACTGGTATCCAGACTCCTCACCCGTGGTGCCAAACTTGTTGGCGAAATCGTCCAATATGAAGATATGTATCGGCTCTGCTATATTCGTGGAACGGAAGAGCTGTTAATCGGTTTGGCAGAAGAACTTGGGAATCAATAAAGTAATGATACTTTAATTCAGGTTTATATTTTTTTAGTAATTATTTTCTTTGTGGATTCATTTGGAATGTGAGAGAAACTTAATTTCCATCCGCAAAAGAAATCCAGAAACTGAAGATTTCTTAACCATCATCAACATTAAAGCTCAACCAAGTGATTTAGAATTTAATAATATACTTGCTGACCTTTGTAAATATTTATTTAGAGTAGCAATCGCAGTTAAAAATTTTGATTACTTAGTGGAGCCAAAAACAGTCAAAATCAATGATAATTTGGCAGGGTATGCACTTTTTTCTTATACCATCTTGGACGAAAATCAGAATCAAACAAAAGTAGTTTCTGCAATTTGGGTTTTTCCAATGAAAGATTTTTTCTATCTGATAGGATCAGGAATGGTCAATGATAATTTTGAACCTATCTTAGATGAAATTAAACAAATTCTAGGTACGTTCAAAATCAAAAAAAGATAGAACTTTAGAAAATTCAATTCATAATGATTGCCATGATCCTAATCGCAATCACCTCTACCTTTCTCCTCTTCTCACTCGCGGTTATCCATGTTTATTGGGGTTTTGGAGGACTTTGGCCAGGAAAAACAAAACAAGAGTTAATTGATCTTGTCTTCGGAAAAGGAAACCGGTTTCCCTCTCGATTTATGTGTTTGTTTGTAGCTATTTTTTTAATCTTCTTTTCTCTTTTACCAATTTTATGGTCTCTTCGTTTCTATCTAGATTTAGAGCATCAAATTGTAATTGCAGTTCGCTATACGATTGGTTTTGTTTCCTTTGTTTTTTTCCTTAGAGGAGTTCTCGGATATTTCCCGCCAATAACAAGGCAATGGAAACCTATTTTTATACATTACACAAAACGAATTTATAATCCACTTTGCCTTTTGATTGGATCGGCATTTTTGATATTAATCTTATGATTTGAAAAGTTCTGGACAAAGTCTGATGAAAAAATCCAATTTTGCACTCCATTATAAAAGATAAAGGTAAATCACTTATGAAACCAACTGCCGAACACAATGAAAAAATTGCCAAACTGACTTTTGCATCGGTTTATCCTCACTATATTAACAAGGTGGAAAAAAAAGGAAGAACCAAAAAAGAGTTACACCAAGTGATTGAATGGTTAACTTCTTTTGATGAAAAGAAAATCAAAGAGTTAATCGATAAGAATGTAACCTTTCAAACTTTCTTTGAGAAAGCCAAATTAAATAAAAATGCCGAACTCATTAAAGGAACGATCTGCGGATATCGCATTGAAGAAATCGATAATCCTTTAACAAAACAAGTCAGGTATTTGGACAAACTTGTGGATGAGTTGGCAAAAGGCAAAACGATGGAAAAGATTTTAAGGAATGGGTGATTGGTCAGATCAAAATTTTGTATTCAAACAACTTCCATACTATCGCTAAAAGCCCCGCGCCAAGGATTGCAGTGGAAATCGAAGCGGAAGCGAAGATTGGAACGGAAAGCCTGATCGTGCTTCGAACCAATGGAGAAAGAAGATAAGATACGAGGCGCCCTTTTTATTTTCGCAATAAAAAAGAATCCACATAATATGCCACAACGATCAGAAAACCCCATAAGTCGGAAATCAGGGCTGTAGCTTCTTTGAAATTGACGTGTTCGATACCGCGAATGACATGTAGTAGTCCTGCAAGGCCAAGATACAAACCACCGAGAGTTGCCGCAGGACGTAAAGAGGGAAAAAATAAAGACAAGGCTGCTAGGCCTCCCATCAGCAAATTAGCAAAACCTAATTCCCTGATCACAACATGGGCCGAATCACTGAGTTGCATAATACTTGCCGTAAATGCTGGGTTTGCGATTTGACTAGCACCCGCTGTGATGAGTCGGATTCCAATCGCCCAAAAGATAAACCACTTCCAAGTGAGATCTAAAAATCTTATTTGGGAAGAACGATAGTAGAGTTCAAAAATCACGGAAAATAGCGGTGCGACTAACATTGCTGCTACGATGTAAATAAAGTATCCCATTATGTACCCCTCATAAAAAGATCAAATTCCATTGGACTCCACCGGGATCCACCGACCCAATTAAAGTTAACTCACCTGTAATTTGGTTGATGCTAAACTGAAGTAAATCACCACCATTGTCTGCAACATAAGCAAACCTGCCCGTAGGATCGATGACCATAAATCGCAAACTAGTGGTCGAATATCCAGTCACGGCAGACGCATATGCAATTTTTCCCGTTATGGGATCTATCGTATAACAAGCAATAATTCCTTCAATCATATGAATCAAATAATAAAAAAGGCCACTCGGATGGATGGCAGAACCGTTGATACTCTTCGCATGATTTACGGAATCCACAAAGTTCATAGAACCCGTTTCGGGATCTAAACGTAAAATCGTTAAATCGGGATAGGATCCTACATAAAGAAAATTTCCATTGGGATGAGTTGCCACATTGTCGGAACCAGTATTAGTAAACGCTGGACTTACGCCAGCTTGTGTTAAAGTTCCATCAGAGTAGTTAATGCGATACGATACAAGTTCCGTTTGTGCAGAACTTAAATAGAATATAAAATTTCCATTCCTTGAAATTTGAATTTGAGTTTGTAAATTAGATGTGGAATAGGAATTGATAAAGGTAAGTGTTCCATTGGCATTAATGGCGTAAGCTCGAATGGCCATCGTTCCTTGGGAGGCCAAATACAAATACCGTCCATCGGGAGTGATGACTATGTTTCTTGGTTGGATACCAGCTGGCGCAGTGGGAGTAGAATTTGCAGTCAGTACACCTGTTGTTTGGTTGATCAAAAATTGAGAGATGGTTCCGCCATAAAAATCTCCTGTAAATAAATATTTACCAGAAGGATCTGCGGCAATTCCAGTAGGTCCGGTTGAAAGACCAACATAAATAGTTCCGGTAGGAGTTAAAACTCCTGTGGTATGATTCATCGTCAAATGACCGACTAAGTTACTTGTATCCAAACTTGCATAAACATATCCCGTATACACTGTAATGTCTGAACTCGCACCTGCCCTTCCATCTGCGGACGTGGCAGTAATATACACTTTTCCATTGCCAATACTCTGCACAAATCCATTGGCATCGACAGTGGCAACGGAAGGGTTGCTACTTGACCATTGGAAAGTAGAATCCACCTTTGAACCGTACATAAAGTAAGATGCTTCCAATTGCAAACTTTCTCCCTTGCGAACCCCGGCCCAGGAGTGGTTGAGTTCCACTCGAGTATTGGTATTTACCGTCAAGGCCAAAAGTCCGAGTAAAGACTTAGAAGAAGGATCTTTTTCGGGAAAAAGTAGATCCCGGACAATGGGATTGAGAAGACAGGCGTTGAAACTAAAGAGACAACAAAACAAAAAGAAAAAAAATAGAATTCGTTTTAGCATAGATACAAGTAAAGCCATAGGTTTTTGATACGACCAACAAATATAAGTAAAGCGGATATGAGAATTGTCATTCTTAAAATCTGGGTAACGAATTATTTATTAATGCCAGTCAACTTATTTCCGCGCCAGGGATAGAAGCGGAAATCCTTCCCGCAAGGGAAGATTGGAGCGGATAGCCCGGTCGAGTATTGGAACGATCTGTATTTTAAAGAAAATTCGAGGCGCCCCATGGCCAAACAAAGATGGCAAATCTATGGATTTGGTTGAACTTTATGGCTTTCTAGTGAGTCTTATCATTAAAGAATTTAAATATAAGAAACACTATGGCGAACACAAGAACTCTCACTTCCAACGACTGGCTCTCTCTCACTTCCTTTTTGGTTTTGATCGGTGTGATCGTCGCACCCATTGGCGAAGGGCTTCTCATCGCGATTGCCGTTGTGTTCTTAGCTGCAGGAATTTCAAGTGCGGTTCATAGTGCAGAAGTCATTGCGGAACGAGTGGGACCTGCGCTCGGAACTTTGATTTTGGCCATCTCTGTTACCGTAATCGAAGTGGCTCTCATTGTCAGTCTTATGAGTAACGATTCGGCAGATTCCCCTCAGATTGCAAGGGACACTGTTTTTGCAGCGCTTATGATCGTTACCAACGGAATCATTGGAATCTGTATTTTGTTAGGTGGATTGAAGCATAAAGAGTTGGGATTTCAACTCGTGGGAACTACGGCTTTGCTTGGAGTTCTGGCAGTATTATCAACACTTACATTAATTTTGCCATTATATACAACTTCGACAAACAAGGGAACTTATAGTGGAGGACAACTTATCTTTGTTTCTCTTGCATCCCTTGTTTTGTATGGAGCTCTTGTTTGGTCACAAACCAAATCACATAAAAACTTTTTTGCTGCATCAGAAGGAGAGTCCTCTCAAATCCAAACAGACCATCCAAGGCCAAGTCAAAAAAGAGCGATTACTAGTTTCATCTCACTTCTATTCTCTCTTGTGGCGGTTGTAGGATTGTCAAAAATTTTAAGCCCAGCGATAGAAAGCACCATTGCGTCGTTAGGTGCGCCGAAGGCAGTGGTCGGAATTGTGATTGCAATTCTTGTTTTGGCTCCAGAGACATTGGCAGCAATGAATGCGGCTAAAATCAATGAACTACAAACCAGTTTGAACTTAGCTTTGGGATCGGGAGCTGCGAGTATTGCACTCACAATCCCTGCTGTGAGTTTTTATTCTCTTATGTTTGATAAACCATTAACCCTCGGGCTAGACACCAAGGGAATTGTATTCTTAATGGTTACATTTCTTGCAGGAAGTTTTACCTTTGGATCAGGAAGGACCACATCCCTTCATGGGCTCATCCATTTAGTGATTATGGCCTCCTTTTTAGCAATTTCACTTATGCCATAACATTAGTGAGCTTCAATGATCACATAGCCTAACTTCCGCAAAGCAAGCAACCCTCTTCCATAGAACAGGCTTCCCCAACAAATTCGGATTCCGCCTTTTCCTGGTTTGTGGGAGGGACTTTAGCAAATTCGTTTTCTTTTCTGATCTCTTCTTTGTTTTTTTCGACAGTGAATTGGATTGCCTGCGAGGCCGCCTTAGTTCGTAAATAATACATCCCTGTTTTTAAACCTTGTTTCCAAGCATAAAAATGCATGGAGGATAGTTTGGAGACCGTAGGACTTTCTACAAACAAATTCAAAGATTGGGACTGGCAAATAAAAGCACCTCGATCTCTTGCCATATCAATGAGCGATCTTTGTTTCATTTCCCAAACCGTTTTGTAAATTTCTTTGATTGTATCCGGGATGGAAGGAATGGACTGGATGCTTCCACCCGCCGCAATGATTTGGTTTTTCATTTCGGAATTCCATAACCCTAACTCAATTAAATCATGTAACAAATGTTTATTGACAATAATAAACTCACCACTTAGCACTCGCCTGGAATAGATATTGGATGTATACGGTTCAAAACATTCATTGTTTCCTAAAATTTGAGATGTAGAAGCCGTTGGCATTGGTGCCACGAGGAGGGAGTTCCTCGCTCCATGTTGAACCACTTCTTTTCGAAGGGATTCAAAATCCCAGCGTCCTGTAGGTTTGACATCCCATAAATCAAATTGGAAAATTTCTTTTGAGAGGGGAGAACCGGGGAAACTAGGATAGGTTCCTTCTTCTTTCGCAATGTCTTTACTTGCGGTCATGGCTGCAAAATAGATGGTTTCAAAAATCTCAATGTTTAGTTTTTTTGCCGCATCACTTTCATAAGGCATACGAAGTAAAATAAAAACATCAGCAAGACCTTGGACTCCAATCCCAATCGGACGGTGTTTGAAATTGGAATTTTTGGCCTCTGGGACAGGGTAATAATTTTCATCAATGATGCGGTTCAAATTCACCGTCATTTGATAAACAATCTCATACAATTTATCGAATAAAAACTCACCATTAGAAACAAACTTAGGTAAGGCGACCGATGCTAAATTACAAACAGCCACTTCATCAGGACTGGTGAATTCTAAAATTTCTGTACAAAGGTTACTACTTTTGATGGTTCCTAAATTTTTCTGATTACTTTTTGCATTAGCAGCATCTTTGTATAATAAATAAGGAGTTCCTGTTTCAATTTGTGATTCTACAATCGCAAACCAAAGGTCTTGGGCCTTCACTTTGGTTCTAGCACGCCCTTCTCTTTCGTATCTTTCGTAAAGGGAAACAAATTCATCCCCATACACTTCAGAAAGACCTGGAGCTTCGTTCGGACAAAATAAACTCCAATCTCCCCCCTCTTCCACTCGCTTCATAAATAGATCTGAAATCCATAATGCATAAAATAAATCACGGGCCCGCATCTCTTCTTTCCCATGATTTTTCTTTAATTCTAAAAATGGGAAAATATCCGCATGCCATGGTTCCAAATAAATGGCAAAGGCGCCTTTTCTTTTCCCACCACCTTGGTCCACATACCTCGCTGTATCGTTAAATACTCGTAACATGGGAATGATGCCGTTACTCGTTCCATTGGTTCCACCAATGTATGAACCTGTAGCGCGGATATTATGAATGGAAAGACCAATCCCTCCAGCACTTTGAGAGATTTTTGCAGTTTGTTTCAGAGTGTCATAAATTCCATCGATGCTATCGTCTTTCATGGTAAGGAGAAAACAGCTACTCATTTGGGGTTTGGGTGTCCCTGCATTAAAAAGGGTGGGAGTGGCATGGGTAAACCAACGTTCGCTCATTAAATGATATGTTTTGATTACGTCTTCGATTCGATCTTTATGAATCCCGAGGGCCACTCGCATGTACATATGTTGTGGGCGTTCTACGATATCTCCATCGATCCTTAATAAATAGGATTTTTCGAGGGTGCGAAATCCAAAATAATCAAACCCAAAGTCTCTGTCATAAATAATAGAACTATCTAAAAGTTCAGAATGTTTTTTAACAATTTCCCAAACATCCTCTGCGATGAGAGGCATAACCTTTTTTGTTTTTGGGTCAGTATAGGAATACAATCGTTCCATGGTTTCAGAAAAAGATTTCGTTGTGTTTTTGTGGAGATTACTCACAGCAATCCGACTCGCTAGAAGTGCATAGTCTGGGTGTTTGGTGGTAAGAGAAGCTGCAATTTCTGCCGCTAAATTGTCCAACTCCGAAGTGCTTACCCCATCATAAATTCCTTCGATGACTTTTTTTGCCACATCAATGGGACTGACCAAACGACTGAGGCCATAAGATAATTTATCAATCCGAGCCGTAACTTTATCAAACTTTACTGATTCCCTTTTTCCATTTCTTTTCAGTACGAACATATTGTTTCCTTATCTTAAATTTTTAAAAATCTTCATTCAGAGAGAATGTAAAACCTTGTTCCGAACTCAGAACTCCCGCCTTCTGGTAGTCACCCACTCGTTTTTCGAAAAAGTTTGTTTTTCCTTGTAAAGAAATCATTTCCATAAAATCAAATGGATTAGCAGAATAATAAAGTTTATCAAAACCAAGTTCAATGAGCCAACGGTCTGCTACAAATTCAATGTACTGCTGCATCAGTTTTGCATTCATACCAATAAGATCCACTGACAAAGACTCGGTGATAAATTCTTTTTCAATATTCACTGCGTCGGTAAAGATTTCATAGACTCGATCCGCACTTGGTTTCGTTTCTAACATTTTAAAAAGAATACAAGCAAACTCACAATGTAAGGCCTCATCCCGGCTAATGAGTTCGTTCGAAAAACTAAGGCCAGGAAGAAGACCCCGTTTTTTCATCCAAAAGATGGCACAAAAACTCCCACTAAAAAAGATTCCTTCTACGGCTGCAAAAGCAAGAAGGCGTTCAGCAAAATCACTCGAACCAATCCAACGTAAGGCCCATTCTGCTTTTTTTTGTACGGCAGGGATGGTTTCTATGGAATGAAAAAGTCTGTGTTTTTCTTTTGGATCTTTGATGTAGGTATCAATGAGAAGGGAATATGTTTCTGAATGGATATTTTCCATCATAATTTGAAATCCATAGAAACATCTAACTTCAGGTAGCTGGACTTCACGCATAAAGTTCACTGCCAAGTTTTCGTTTACGATTCCATCACTTGCAGCAAAAAATGCCAAAACATTACTTAAAAAAAATCGTTCGTTATTTGATAAAGAATTCCAATCATCCAAATCACTACTCAAATCGATTTCTTCTGCTGTCCAAAAGGAAGCTTGTTGTTTTTTATACATCTCCCAAATTTTAGGAAATTTAATGGGAAGGATCACAAAACGATCCTTATTTTCTTTTAATAAAACTTCTGATTGGTGATCCATTCCAACAACTCCAAGTTACGATTTCTATATTTTATGTGTTCTTCTTTGCCAGAGAAGATACAACATACCAACAAACACTAATTTATTGGTTTAGATTGGTATGGAACGGATATTTTCCACGGCCAAATCTCGTCGACCCGGAACACAACAACTTGTTTGGAAGAAGGTGTGGGTATCCCGGTAGCATTAGTCCGGGGCCCTGAAAAAAATTTCGGTACAGATGATCGTTTACGGGCGATTCATATGTGGGAAGATCCGACTTTCCTGATCCGTAGCGGACAAGGATTTACGGTTGCGCCGTCAGTTGAGGAATTTCACCTCATTCCTCCCGGAATAGAATCTAAAGAAACCGCATGAGACATATTTTGTCAATGGAATAAAACGAGGGGAATTGTGAAAAATGAGATGAGTGGCGTAAATTTAAATAGTCATGAACTTATCGATCTCACTAAATTTAGTAAAAATAGATCATTCATTTAAAAAGGAATTACCTATTCCCAATGAAAAAGTTTTACATTATTTGTTTGTTAATCTTCAACTTTTCTTTTTTAGAAGCACAGGAAGTACCTACTACCAATGAACAAGCGAACGATCCAAAGAATTCTTCTGTTGAAATGAGATCAAGATGGGATTTAGTTTGGCGGAGTGCCCTTCTTCCTGGTTGGGGACTCATTCATGCGAAGTCTTATAGAAAAGGGATCGCAGTGGCAGGAATTACCACCTTACTTGCTAGGTCGGAATATAAAGGTCATCTTGAAGAACTTCATGAAAAAGAAAAATATACGGATTCACAGACATATCTACAATTATCATATCTAAACCAACCCTCTATCAATGACCAAAATTTATTATTAATTCTAAATAGCTTAGATGCAAAAAAAGATCTAGAAAAAATCAAAGAAAACAACGAAACGAAACTAGCCCTTCTTGGATTAAAATATTTTATACAACTTGGTTATACTTATTGGTTTGGAATTTCATGGGAAAAAGGTAAAACCCAATCGGGATTTCAATTTGATATCCAAAGAGATTCGTTTGCTATAGGACAAAATTCCAATGCGCAAAAACTCATGATTTCTTATGAAATAAACTTTTAATATCCCAATTTAGATTCATAATCATCATTGATTATGTTTCAGTTAGTGGATGTTTCTATTAATAGCTGCCATGAGTTCAGAAAGAATGATTGGTTTTTTTACATATCCATTCATTCCGTTTTCCAAGTATTCTTTCAGCTGAGAATCCATACTATTGGCTGTGATTGCGATGATAGGTATTTCGCGATAAGAATCATCTCTTTTCCGAATCAGTTTTGTGGCTTCCATTCCATCCATAAGAGGCATCTGGATGTCCATAAGAATCATATCAAACCTATCATCAATATGAGAAAGAGATTCATCTAACAGTTGGATTACTTCTATCCCGTTCGAGGCGACACTCGCTTTGATATTTTCTTTCTGAAATAGTTTTACGATAAATTTTTGATTTAAAGAATTATCTTCAGCAATTAATACATGGAAACCTTCGTTATCTCCAAATAATTTTGGATTCAAGTTTTCTACTTCTGTTTCTCTTTGATCC
Source organism: Leptospira brenneri (assembly GCF_002812125.1). Taxonomy (NCBI): domain Bacteria; kingdom Pseudomonadati; phylum Spirochaetota; class Leptospiria; order Leptospirales; family Leptospiraceae; genus Leptospira; species Leptospira brenneri. The sequence goes on along the minus strand of NZ_NPDQ01000002.1, from coordinate 278,313 downwards.
GTTTCCTCAAATGGAATTGTAAATCGAAAGGTCGAACCTACACCCAAAACACTTTCGACTTCAATGTCTCCACCCATTATATTTACAAGCTGTTTAGAAATATAAAGTCCAAGTCCAGAACCTTCAAATTTTTTGGTCCTTGAATCTTCTAGTTGGACAAAACGATTGAATAACTTTGATATATTTTCTGATGAAATTCCAATTCCAGTATCTTTAATTGTAAACACTATGTATTTTCTATCTTCACTTAAGTTTACATCCAAACATAAAGATCCGGTGAAAGTGAATTTTAATGCATTTCCAATTAAGTTAATCAATATTTGGCGAAGTCTATTTTCATCTGCCATAACAAAAAGATTTGAATCTAAACTAGCGACATTTACATAGAATTCTAAATTCTTTTTATGTGCATCCGGCAGAAAAAGTTGAATCAAATCTTTGCATAACTTATGTATATTGGTGGGTTTTGGATCCATTTCTAACTTTTTGTTTTCTAATTTAGAAACGTCCAGAATATCATTAATGATTGTCAAAAGAGCCAAAACGGCTCGTTTCGCATTATCCAAATAATCCTTTTGCTCAAAATCAATATTAGTATGCTCTAATAAAGTCAGCATCCCTAGGACTCCATTCATAGGAGTACGAATTTCATGGCTCATGTTAGCCAAAAATTCAGATTTTACACGATTTGCTTTTTCTAGTTCAAATGTTCTTTTTTCTACTGTATCCTGAATGTTTTTTTCCTTACCCATAATGATCAGAAGTAGTATTCCAAGTAGTCCAGTTAAGAGAGAAGATATGATGAGTAAAAATTTAGAGGCAGTAGTAAGATTCAATTGGAAATAGTCTTTGGTTGGAACTATTTTTACGCTAAAAATATGCGAACCAACGGCGATTGGATGTTCAAAAGAAAAATCTGAAAAAATTCGTTCTTCCATGTTCAAACAATTTTTCGAAAATATTTCTATATGATAAGGCCCGCTCCTTTCTTCAATTTTTATGCATAAATAATTATGATCATTTCCTACCAAAGTATTTTCAAGAATACTTGAAATTCGAATCACTGCCGTTGCAAATCCAAACTCTTTATTTTTTCTTGTGATTGGATAAAATACTAAAAATCCCGAATTGCCTTCTAAGTTTTGAACCAAATCTACTTTACTAGTAATATCAAATCCCTTTCTTTCAACGGCACTATCAAGAGCATCTCTTCTTTTGGGATCGGACAATACATCAAATCCTAATGCTTTAGCATTTTGATCATAAGGATAAATGTAACGAATGTAAATATACTCTTCCTTTTCTGGCGAGGAAATCATTTTATTTCCATCTTTTACAGTGATCCCCATTGAATCCGGATATTCTTTTTTTAACTCTATTTCAGCGAGTGAACGTAATGAATTTTTAATAGATCGATTCCAAGATAATGCAGTTACAGCATCAGAATCTTCGATTACAGTTTTAGCAAACTGATCAAAATGATTCCGATTCAATTGGTCCGTTAACGAGATAAAGGAACCTAATGCCTTTGCAACACGTATATTTTCAAATAGCCGGTTTTCTATTTCAGTTGAGATGATTTGTCCATCCGATTTAATTCGATGGTGTATAAACTCCTTCTCCCAATTTCTCGTTAAAAAAAATATTGATAGAGTAAATATAAAAATACTCATGGTGGCGGAAGAAAAAATAATTAGTCTTAATAGTTTTTCTTCTCCTTGATACCACTTCCATATCAGGATGAGTAATGGTGTGAATATGATGATCCCAATCGTATCACCCATCCACCAAGTGAACCATGTTTGGAGAAGAAATTCTGAATAAATGATCTTAAAATAAAATAAAGACAAACTTCCTATGATAGAAGATACGATAGCAGTGACAGGGCCAGCGAAGATAAAAAATTTTAATATATCCCTTGCATGAAAAAAATTCAAACTTGGATCAGAATGTTTTTTTAAGAAATGAGACCCTATGATTGCGGAACAAGTATTTCCGATCGAAATTGTGATGTTTTGCGGATTCGAAATTAAAAAATCAATCCAACTCTCTGCAGCTGGAAAAGTATTTGTATTTGTGAAAAATGCACCTAACAATAAAGCAGGCCAGACCCAATTGCCAAAGATAAGAACAAAACCAAGAGCAATACCAGCCGGTGGCCAAAGTGGTGTGCTGTATCCATCGATGGATGAGAGATTCAAACTCAATTTGCCCGCAACTAAATACAGAAGGAATACCGAAACCAGGAGTGCAAAATCCTTAGTGAAAGCTCTGATATTGGAATTCCCAAGAGGCATATAGTTATAAAGACGATGGAAAACTAAAGAAAAAGAAATAAATTCATGACCATCTTGCCAGGAATTGAATGAATTTTCCCCTGAGACGAAAAAAGTCTCGTACGATCTGAACCTAGGTAAAAATAAAACTCTTTTTCATGACTTTTTATCACCAAATTTTGACTTCAGATCTCGTCATTTTATCATTTTGCTGCTAATTAGTTTCAAAAACTTTTTCTCATTACCGTCGATTTTTCTAGACCAATTCTTAATTCACGAACTGAATGTATTTATATTCAATATTTATGATGAGTGAACTTTTTATTTTAACTTGGAAATAAAAAATGATTTTTAAAGTAATCTTTCTGTTTCTAGCAACCATATTAGCATTTTGGATAAGTGCCATTTGCGGAGGTGGAGCAAGTTTAATCTTAATCCCTATACTTAATCTATTGATACCAAGTTCTGTTGTTCCATTTGCAATCACAATGGGAACATTCACAAGTTCGGCTTCTCGAATCGCTGTTTTCAAAAAACAAATTTACTGGAAAATTGTTTTTTGGTTTGTTCCCTTCTCCATTCCTGCTGTTATTTTTGGTGCTTGGTTGATCAAATATATCGATCCCATGTATCTACAAGTCATTGTTGGTTTGTTTTTGTTTGCAAATTTTCCTGAATTATTCAAATCAAAAATACAACAAAAAAAGGAAGAGAAACCTTATCCTAAATTTATATTAGCCGTTGTCGGATTTTTTGCAGGATTCATTTCGGGGATTACAGGAGCCATTGGCCTTTTGTTTAACCGATTCTACCTACATTTTGGATTATCAAAAGAAGAAATCATTGCGACACGAGCAGCGAACGAAATATTTTTACACTTCATTAAATTAGTTGTTTATTTACTTTTGGGATTATACTCAAAGAATGCGATTGTCTTTGGAATGATCATTGCGATTGCATCAATCATATCTTCCTATTCGATAAAATCAATTCTTCCATTTATATCCGATTATTTATTTCGAAAAATTGGATATGGTGCAATGGTTGTCTCTGGACTTTTTTTATTGGTAATTACCACACAAAACATCATCCAGAAAGATAATTTCTATTTCGAAAAAAATCAATACAATGAAACAACGATGAATTGGCGAGAAAGTAGTTTTGTATTAGAATTTGCCTTTGATGATGGTTTAGAAATCGAAAGACAAATTAGTCCGGAAGAGTTACCCCCAAAACATAAAGCTAAGTATGAGGAACTGATGCCGCAATACGATCAAATTCTATTGGAAGTAGTTTATAAAATTGGTTCCCATCGGAGTTACGAATTTTATTGTTATACGAATCACAAACTTAGCAAATTTAAATTTAAAGAGTAAAGAAAATACACAAAACCGATTTTTGGTTAACGGGACTCTACATACTTTTTAAAGTTATCGAGAATGGCTTGCCATCCACCCTGTTGCATTTCGATAGAATTTTCATTTTCGGCATCAAACTTTACAGTTACCTGTGTATTGTTTCCCAAACTTTCAAACTCAACAGTTGCTTTTCTGCCATCTTCCATGGTATAACCGATTAGTTTTTGATCGATCACCTTGTCATAGGTTGCTTCGAATTCAAAACCAAAACTTCCGTCTTTAGCTTCCATTCTTGCGCTGTATTTACCACCAACTCTTAAATCAATTTTGGCCCACGGGCATTGCCAATCGTCAGAGGCAAAATTCCAATGAGTAATGTGTTCTGGTTGGTTATAGTAATCCCAAACCTTTTTGTTATCTGCATTGATTGTTGATTGAACGGTGATTTGTTGAGAGCCCATTTCTCAGAATTTAAATGAATTAGAACCGGGTTGGAAAGCATTTTATAGGGGATTATAGGGGATTTTTTGACAAAAACCAGCGTATTTGTCGTTCGGAAAATGGGCAGTGGTATGCTTAGACTTCCCAATGAACAGACCAAAGCAGTTTTCTCTTGTTTCCGTTACAAATTGTACTTGAATATCGAAGGAAAAAACCAATAGGTTGTTATACGGTGATTTCCAAAAACCGAAAAATAGGAGTTTTTGATGAATAGAATTTTAGTGATCGCTCTGATGGCATTGGTCTCCAATTGCATCAGTTTTAGAAGTGGAGAATATAAAGGGGTAGAAAAAGTAAATTTCAATACTCCCAAAAAATCAGCTATAAAAATTAACTTAACTTATGAGTACAAAGTGGATGATGCCAAAGAACCAGTCCTCAACCAAGCCATCATTGATAATTGGACAAAACATGGAGAAGACGCCCTCAAGGAAATGCCAAATGTAACTCTAACAAGAGAAGATCTATTAGCCGATTATATTTTTGATGTCAAAGTAACAGAAAGTACAGACTCGTTGTCTACAACCGTTTCTCCTTTTTTAGCTGGTCTTACTTTAATGGTAATCCCTTCCTATACCGCTGCTGAAAATACATTAGAGACATCTGTAAAAAATAAAAAAGGTACTGTTCTTGGAAAAGTAGTCAAAAAAGAAAAAATCACTTTTATTGGTCAGATTTTGTTACTTTTCGCTCTTCCATTTACTAGCCCAATACAAAATGTAAATGATCAAAAAGCAGATTTATTCAAAGCAACCTATAAAGAAATTCATGAAAACAATATCCTAACAGGTGGAAAAAAGTAAATTTATTTCACGACAGATCTGAATCAGGTTTGTCGTGATCGCAGAATCCTTTTAATAAATTTAGCAATGATTATTATAAAAAGCGCTGAATCTTAACGAAAAATCTTCTAAATGAAACTAATTTATACTTCAACCGATTATACAAAGATTAAGGTCATTGAATCAGCTTTAGCTGCCAACCAAGTTAAGTTCATCACCAAAGGGGAAGACCTGGATGTTTTGAATGCAATGATCCCAAGACATTCTAATCTAATTGAAATCTACGTTTCAGATCAGGACTATTCAAAAGCCTTAGAGATTATAGAAAATGGATCTGCCTTGGAAGATTCTCCCGAAGAAGATCCATTCCCGACCCAAAGGTACAATCGATATCGTGAGCTCACAAAACTAAATGCAAAAAAGGACACAAAGTTTTTACTAACGATCATTTCAGCAGTTTTATTCATTTCGAATTTATACTTTCTTTTATTGTATACTTTAGAAAAAGATAAATTTCAAAAGTATAAAAATTCGATGGAAAGTGAATTATATGATTATGTTTTTGATGAAGATTCCTATTGTACTTCCACGCTTTATAAAAAGATGCGAAAGGTAATTCAGATTTCTTGTTATGACAAAGAAACAGATCAAATTCTAAGTCAAAAGAATTATGACCAAAGTGAAATATTAACTTACGAATCTTTTAATCCTTATCTTTTAGATTTTTTTACAATCCAAAGGTCTTACGATATAAACGGCATCAAAACCGCCGAGTTTGCTGACAACGACCAAGATGGTGAATTTGATGAATACATCATCTTTGACCAAAAGGGATCAAAAGTAAAAAGATATTTAGATAAAAACAGGGACCATCGTTTTGATGAATCCGAAATAGTAGATTAGCAAAATATACAGTCTAAAGCTATATAAGGAAAAATGACACCATGCACCCTGTCCTAAAACAAGCTTTCGAAATAGAGATGGATAAGGCAAAAACCCTATACAAAGAATCTAAATACACAGAATGTTTTTCCCATTTGGAAAGGGCTCATATACTAGGGCAGCGGTTTGTTTATCCACATACAGTGAACCATTGGTGGATGTTAAAAGTAGGAATTCGTAAAAAAGACAATCGAGAAATCTTGGGACAATTGGTAAGATTGGCTGTTGCGGGAATTGGCTCTCTTCTCGGTCGGGTTCCTATCGGAAACACTGGTGGTTCGAATATTGGAATCATGAAAGTTTTGCCAATTGAAGGAGACCTAAAAGTTTTATTTGATAGAGCCGGTGAGGTCAAATAGACTAGAAACAAATTTAAGATCAAAACCATTTCGATTCTAAAGCAATGCCTGTGCCAGGGATCTGGAAGGCTTGGTCACCTGCCTTCATTAGATGGCTGGTGACGGGAGCGAAGCGGACCCTGGAGGAGCCCGGTCGTTTTATCATCCATTTCCATTTAGGTAAGATTCGAGGCACCACAATGTAACTTGTCCAATGTACAAGAGGTTCGGATCATATACTACGCAATATTGAATAGATTATCTGTTATAGCGAATATGCGATTTGCCAAGTTCAAAACCTTTCTCCAAGTTCAGTATTACCAATTTGGAGGAAATCAAATGGCGAATACATTATTTGAAGCGAAAGCGTCCTGGGCGGGTGGCCTAAAATTAAATCTGGAATCAAGGCAACACAAATGGGTGATTGATGAACCAGAATTTTTAGGTGGAACCGATTTGGGAGCCAATCCCGTAGAGCATCTATTAGGTGGACTTGCGGCATGTGTTGGAGTTTTAGTTTCTGTTTTTGCACCCGCACATAAAGTGGAGTTAAAAGACTACCAAGTCTTTGCCGAAGGTGATTTGGATTTGGATGGATTTCAAGGTTTATCGGATGTTCGACCAGGTTTTTCTGAAATTCGATACCGTGTGAATATTGAAAGTGATTCTCCCAAATCAAACATCGATGCACTGCTTGCACATATTAATAAGGTATGTCCAGTCAAAGATAGTCTTTCGGGAGTCCCTGTATTAAACAAACAAGAGGTCGTTGCAGGTTAATGGTATGTATCCGGTATACCAATGTTGAAATCCATCATTGGTATACCTCATCTTCTTTGATTGAGTTTGTTTTCTTATTTAAGTTTTAAAAAACGTGACTAAAGTTCACAAATAGTTGTTCATCTTCTCTGGACTTTGCATAATCAATCATAATGATCGTTGCTTGATTCCAAGCAATCCTGAGTCCGAGACCGCGAGAATAAGCATAACCTTTCCAACCTAATTTATGTTCATCGTCCCATACACGACCATAATCAAAGAAAGGAACTAAGTTAAAGGCAAAAAATTCATCTCCAAATCTGGCTTCGGCAAACTTCCAACGAACTTCTGTGTTTCCCCATCCCATGGCACGTCCCACAAACCGGTCCTGTTTGAATCCTCGCAAAGTTCTAAGTCCTCCAAGACCTCCCACGAGACCTTCTGTTCCCCACATATTGCGATATTCATAAAATGGAGATTCACCTTCTGTCACACCGAAACCAAATCGATTGGCAACCACTAACTTATCAAATACCTTAGGAAAAGGGCTCCAAAATAGTTTGGTTTGTGCGAAGTATTTTTGGTAATCATATTCAGAGCCAATGGCTTTTGTATGTTTTTCATAGGTAGCTTCTGCAAAAATACCAGAATTTGGATCGGGTTCAAAATCTCTTGTATCATAGACAAGACCCAAACGTACCGAGTTCACATAACCACCATTATATCCTATTATTTTTTTGGCTTCATGATCTTCTGTAAGACGAGTTTTTGCGTTGGGAACGTCGGCTGTATGTTCTCCACCCAGAAGTGGATCCACACCACGAGCTAACTTACCATCATAAGTTCGAACAATATTATTCGAAAATTTTAAACCAGCAACTAATCTTACCGTTCCACCAAAAAATGATCTTTCTGTACTGGCAGTTGCCATCGGTGTTTCTATGGTATAACGATTGTACATTTTATCAGTCACAACAAAACCAGGTGCTTGCGGAAATCCAGAATAAGTTTTTCCACCTAAACTAACGGGATCAGAACTGGTTCCTGGTCGGTAATATGCCAGGTTATTTTCCTGATCCATATAACTTGCGTTTAAGATTTGCCTTCCATCTTGTTGGTTTCGATCCAAATAGGATAAAGGTTTCATACTATCTTCGCCAATACCAAAATATAGTGTTGTTGGTGTGATGGTTAAAAAGAGGTCGGCACGCAGTCGCCACTGTGTGTCTGCAATGAATGGCATGTCTAAACTAACTTGGTGGTACTGGGCATTTTTATTTGTATTGAAGTACTGACCAAAAACTCGCATCCGATACGGTGTATAATGAAAGAGTGGGTCTGTTTTTTTTCCGTTATCATACACATAAGCACGGGCACCATACCCAATCCCCTCATTTGGATCCGAGTTGATGAGTGGCAAACCAGTCAAATACCAACTATCCTTTTTATCCTCTATATCCTTTTTACAAAGTTGTTTGGTTGGATCCATGGGAAAGGGAAGATTTTTGGGAGGAGGATCTTTTTCACAACCGGCACTGGGTACGTATTCTTGTGCGGAGAGCGAAACCGGAATTGCTAGTACAAAGCAAACCAGAAAGGAAAAAAGAACAAAGGGAAGGTATCGGTTCATAGTTGTGCGAGTGGACACAAACCATGGACAATACGTACGTTGAATCATTAGTCAACCAAGAAATGAGTTCTCACTCACTTTTTCAAGAAGAGGCACCACCCCACCTAGAAAATCCCGCTCGTCAGAAAATAGGCAATTTGAACCTTAATTTTTCATCTCTTGGGCCATAGAATCAAGTTGAACGATGATTCCTCCCGTAGATTTACTACTTTCTGAAATTTGTTTAGAAATTTCGACTATGTTCGCCGCGTATTCTGAGATTGTGGCTGTAATTTTGGTCGATTCTTCAGTAGCAACCTTTTGGAAGTTCGTAGAGTTTTCTATGGTTCTACTCGTTTCATAAATCCGAATGTTGAGATTGTCGATGGTTTCGATTGCTTTGTCGATTTCTACAATTTTAGAACCAACTCCGGTAATCTCATCTTTGATAACTCCAATGGCCGAATCCAATTTCTCCATCATACTTGAGGATCGATTGATGAGTTCACTACTCTCTCCGATAAGAGAAAGATTTTCTTGGATGATCTTAGATATCTCTTTGGAGTTACGAGTGGTTGCCGCAGCTAACTTCGATATTTCTTCCGCAACAACGGCAAAACCTCGTCCATGTTCTCCTGCTCTCGCCGCCTCAATAGCAGCATTCAAAGATAACAAGTTTACTTTATCAGCGATATCATTAATGACAGAAACAAAATCTGCAATCTCTGTACTTTTGTCTTTTAAGGTATTAAACTTATCTATCGAAAGATGGATATGTTCTGATGTATCATTTGAATAACCCATCACAACATCTAAATTTTTATAAATTCTTCCTGTCCCCGTTTGTACAGTTTCATTGATCACCTTTAAATCATTTACAGATTGAATAGAGACCTCTGATTCATTATACAATGATTTTGCGATTTTGTTATTTGAATCTGCTTTGGAAGATAACTCTTTTAAAGAAATGGATATTTCAGAAAGAGAGGATGCTTGGTTTTCTGAAATTTGTTTTAATTCTTCCGAGATAGTATCTTGATTTCTAATTTGTTGTTTCATCGCATCAATGGTTTGAAGGATGGTTTTGGCCATATTTAATAAATTGTCGAAAGCCTTTTTTGCTTCCTTTTGTTTTTCAACCGCTAAGTTTAAAAGAATTCTGGTTGCCGTTGCTCCCACTGTGGCGCCAATCCCGACCCAAACAAAAATAAGAAAACGAACAATGACATTACTTCTGGGACCACCCGGAATTAACTCAGGTCGTAATACAAACAAAAGAACCTCAGAAAAAATGATGAGAATAAAATTGTAAATAGAAGCATTTCTATTGAAATAAAGAACACTGAGAACAAAGGAAATATAAAACGTGGCGGCAAGCTCAGTGGCTCCATAAATTACATATTGGAATACAAGTAAACATAAGGTAACACCCGTAATCGAAATGTAACTAGAAGACCAATGTGTTTTGAGCTTTGTAGAAAGTAAAAATCCAAAAATCAAAATGGAAGTGGCAAGAACGAATTCGATTAAAATACTTTGGTAAGTGAGGTATTCTGAACCTTTCCCGGAAATTTTGATAGAAAGAGTGGCGATATTAGCAAGAACAAGGATGGAAAGAAAGGACAAAAACATCCGTTTGTTGTTTCGCAACATCACTTCCGTAAAGAGATCATCAGAAATGGTCATCGCGGTTTTGGGAGCAAAGAATTTAGCAAACAAACTGAACCGTCCTAGAAACTTAGATTGATTTTAAGCCATTCTTTAGAAATGGAAGCCTTTGGCAAGAAACGTCCCTAAATGTATTAGAAAGATTCAAAAACCAAAAACAAGGCTGAATCATGTTCAGCCCAATAGAAATGGGACGAAAACAAGATGGGATATATAATAAGTTTTCCAAAATTCTGAAAATCAGGTTCTTCTTTACAAGGCAAAATGGCCTAACTCTAGAGAAAAAGGACTGATTCTTAACGAAACTTTTTTAAAAAAAATGGACCACCATGCAATAATTATACGTTACTATGGCATTGGTTAGGTTGATTACAATGTTATTCTTATATTCAATTTTCGATTAACAGGCTTTCTACTACAAACCTTCCGAACACTTTGTTAGTTTTTTAAGAAAAATTTCAAGAGATTGACATAGACCCCACTGCACAATACAACTGTCCAAAAATCATCAGGAGGATCATGTGAAAAAGAGCATTTTTTTTGTAATCTCACTCACATTTATACTTTTCACTCAAAACTGTACAGGTGGTTCTATCCACTCTTTGTACATTGCAAGTGCCAATACAAACCCAACTAGAGACTATGCAACCCCAGCTTCGTACTATCGAGGCGGTTTGTTATTCCACAAATCAAATGTTCCTGGCCCAATTGGAAGTAACGCTGAAGGAATTAACGAAGGAAGAGGTTGTAACCATTCTGTATTGTACTTAGCTTCATTCGGGGATTCTTCTATCGAGTTCGCAAAAAAATCCGCTAACATTACAAAAGTAGCATATGTTGACTATGAGCAGCTTGGCGTTCTTGCAGGATTTCTCTACCATAGAGTATGTACAATTGTTAAAGGATCTTAATCGGAGTTACCTATGAAAATGAAATTAGTATTTGTTTCTCTATTATCTGTATTTCTATTCGCAAATTGTGCGGTTGGTCCAACTCATGGTTTAGTTTTTTCTTCTACAAAATTTGCAGGAACGTTCAACCCTGAAAACAATGTAAAAGCAACGAAAGAAGCAAAAGGATGCCAACTCACTATACTTCACCTAATCAGTGTGGGTGATGCAGGTGCTGGTCTGATTGCAAACAAAAATGGAATTAGTAAAATCGCAACAATTGACCATTCTTCTCTTTCTATTTTAACCGGTTTATTCCGTAACTACTGTACAATTGTAACTGGAGAATAATCATGAAATACATTTTACTTGCAATTTTTAGTTTGGCGTTTTTAACAAACTGTTTGACCACTCCAATCCCTGGAGCTCTCGTCAATGTGACAAGTCAGCACGTTGTTGGTGACGCGACTGGAAACACTTTAACGTCCGCTAAAGTAGATAAATCTGGTAAGTCTTGCAGTATGTCTTTTACTATTGCAAACTACATTTTTTTTGGAGCTGGACATTCTATCGATGAAGCTGCAAAAAGTGCTGGAATTAAAAAGATCGCTGTGATTGATAGAGACTCAATTTCTATCCTCACTGGACTTTTCTACCGTGAATGTGTGGTTGTTTGGGGAGAATAATTCTTTTCTTCTAACATAATTCACAAGAGCTTAAGGCTTCTGTAATTAGGAACCTAACAGAGATTCTATCCCTGTTAGGTTTTTTTATTTCTATTTTGTTTTTGGTTTCTAAATTCTCCGTTTGGATCTCCCAAAAAGAAAAAACCTTTTTTCCTGCCTTTCCTTAACCTTCCTTTTTGGATCCAAACTGATACCAGTCTACTTTCCGAGTGAAATGCATGACTGCGGCAAGAACCATAAAGAGAGCCAGAGATCCAAGAAGTAAGGCTTGTTCTTCAGAAGCTAAGATCACATAAAGGAAAGAATACAATCCAAGATAATAAGAACCGGTGATGATTCCTTTCTTTTTATTTTTCAAAACACTGATCGCATAATATCCTATTAACGCAGTCACTGCCAAAGTAGACAAAATGTAGGCAGGTAAAAATCCAAAATGTTCTGAAAAAGATAAATTGAGAACATAAAACAAAACCATAGCACTGCCAATCAGAACGTATTGGATGGGGTGTAACAATACTCCACCAAACACCTCCATTAAAAAAAACAAAGCAAAACTTGTGACAATAAAAAGAAGCCCATACTTCACGGACCTTTCCATTTTTAGATAGTGGTCCACCGGAATCACAAGACTCACTCCATATCCTGAATTCATAATGGTATCAAGAATCAAGGTATCCATCGAATGAATCACTTGTGGATAAGATCTAGCAAAGTAGGAAGACTCCCAAACAGCAGAAAAACCGGTATCATCAATTGATCTGTCTTTTGGCAAAAGATTTCCATTAAAGGATGGATCTTTCCAATCAGAACTCATCGCTAGTTTGGATTTTTTACCAATGGGAATCACGGAAAAAGATTCAGATCCTTTAACTTCTAGTTGGATTTCAAACGGTATAGAATTAGTGGCTTCCGTAATCAGAACGGGAGCATTGAGTCCAGAATGAAAGGAAGGTGACTTAGTTCCCGGTAAAAACTTTTTGTCTTTTCCGGCCCAAGACAATTTCATTTCTCCGCCAAGTCCCTTCAAATCCGAAACAGAAACAAGAACTCGAGCATCATCCCAATAAATATAGGTTGTATCTAAAGGAAAATCTGATGAGAGGATCGGTGAAAATTTTCCAACAATCTTCACCTTACTTGTGTATAATGGAATTTCATAAATACTTCGTTTACGAAGTTCTGTTTTCATATCTACTACAGAATCAAGTTCATCTGGTAAAAAATAGGCATAATCGGTCACATAGTCCCATTTGTCTTTTTCCTTGGTAGAACCGGATTTGGGAGTCCTAACATTATAAGGAATCATTAGAATGGGTCCCACTAGAGTTTGGTTTGATCCCCATTTTTCTCCGACTTCCGCCACCGCTTGGTTTCTTGATGCACTTCTTTCCTCAATTAATGAACCAACCATCACGAGAGGGATGATAAATAATAAAACCATCCCGCCAAGAATGGCCAAACGAAGGTTTACAGATGTTTGTAATTTACTCATAAAAATCTCCTATTCTTAGGATAGAATTTCTTCGTGAGTTTTTTATGTTCGAAATGTGAGGGTTCTGTGAGGATCTAGGTTTTTGGAAAAAAAAGTGAAACCTTTACACCTCTAGGAGAACGGTTCTGAATCTCCAGATGCCCACCATGAAGGTCTACAATTTGACTGACAATGCTAAGACCCAAACCAGAACTCTTACGGTTGTTATCTGGCCTTGGAAGAGAATAGAATTTTTCAGTCACTCGAGTGAGAGCAAATTCTGGAATCAAATGGCCTTCGTCCATTACAGAAAGATTTAGAGATTGATCAGACCCTTCCCAAATTTTGATTGTGATTGTATCTTTTTCATTGGCAAAGTCGACCGAGTTTCTGATTAGATTTTCAATAGCCAAAAACAAATAATTTCGGTTTCCCTTTATCTCCAACATTTTATCTTCACAATCAATGACCACTTGAATGGATTTCCACTCTAGTTCCGATTGGAAGTTTTGGATCACTTCACTGACCAAAACAAATAAAGAAACTTCGTCATCCATAGAGATGGATTTTTTCCCCTCAAGCGACGTCAGCTCTAACATTTGTTCTATGAGTTTTTGAATTCGTTTGGCCTCCTCGTGGATATTTTTTGTGAGACGATCGGATTCATTCGGATGAGATTGGAGGAGTTCCACTGAGGCCAAAATAGAGGAAAGTGGACTTTTGATTTCATGTGTTAAGTTTTGTACATACGACTCGATGTATTTTTTTCCTTCAATCTCTTCGACGAGTAAATCCACCTCTTTCCCAAGTTCGTTTAATTCTCGAATGCGAATTTTGGGAAATACAATCTTTTCTTTTTTACGTAGCGAACTCACATACTTCGAAAGTCGTATAATAGGACGAAAACTTAAATAAGCTAACAAACTAAATAAAATAGCAATGGCAGAAGCAACGAGAAGAGAAATTCGCCAGAACTTTCGTTTTGCCTCTTCAATAAAGGGAATCACACCTGTTTTTGGTTTGATGACGGTAAGAACACCAACGATTTGATTTTTGTAATGGATGGGTGAGGCAACAAAGAGGGCTCCTTCCCCTTCTGTATCAATCAGTTTACTTGACCTAGCTCCGTATTTTTCCTGGAGAGTCAAATACACATCGTTAAACTTTGAATAGTCGAGTCCTTCTCTGTAAACTTCTGAATCAAAAATGACAATTCCTTTTGCATCAGTAATATAAACTTGAATGTCAGCATTGGTTTTCAAAAGAGAATAGATTTTTGCTTGAAAAGACCGATTGTTTATGTTTTTAAAAACAGGAGAAAACAAAGAGTGGAGAGATGAACTTAAGTTTCTAAATTCGTTTGGGTATTTTTCTAACCTTTCTTCTACAATCGCAGATAAGATATGGGCAGTATCATTCAATGATTCCTCGACTGTTTCCATATAACGAGGTCGGATGGATTCTTCTGTTTTATCGATTAAATAATAAAAACCAATACTTAAGATAAAAAAAAACTAACGATGATACGAATCCAAAGGTTCATATTTTTTCCTTTAGTCCATAACCTTGTCCCCTTCTTGTTTCAATCGGGTCAAAGTCTGGATCAATTTCTTTGAACCTGGCACGGATGTTTTTGATAACTGTATCCACGGCGCGGTCGAAACTATCTTCTGGTTCTGTCCAAACATTGTCCATAATTTCTTCGCGAGTAAAGATACGACCTGGCCACTTAAAAAACAACTCCATTGTTTTATATTCGTAAGGAGAAAAATTCAATGTCTGCCCTTGACAATATACCAACTTTTTGTCCAATGAAATTCTAAGTTTATGCTCTTCTAGATTTTGTATTTGGGTAGTCCGCCGCAAAATCGCACGAATTCTTGCCAAAAGTTCTCTGGGACTAAAGGGTTTTACAATATAATCATCAGCACCAATTTCCAATCCAAGAATTTTATCTATCTCAGTATTTCTTGCAGTTAAAAAAATAACAGGAGTTTGGAATTGTTTTCGAATCTCTTTTAAAACTTCAAATCCGTTTTGGTCCGGTAAACCAATATCAAGAATGATTAAAGAAATTTCATTCGTTACTTTTTGGATGCCTTCTTTTCCGGTGGAAGCGATGGAAATAGAAAATCCTTCCGACTCTAAAGAAATTTGAATGGTTTCTTGGATTCCAGGTTCATCTTCGATGAGAAGTATTTTGGTCATTGGAATGTTTTATTTTCCCTCTGCCCAAGATTCTTCTCTAGGATCAGCAACACCTATCAGTTGTTTATTTGTTTCATCCTTGATGACAGCGCAAACAGATCCCAAATCATTATCTAAGTTTGCCTTTTTATATACCTTGTATCCCTTTTTGGTGAGGGAATCAGAAGTCAGTTGATACAAACCCTCTTCCAGTTCAATCCCACCAGGACGATAAACATGGGGTGAAAAACTATCTGGCCAATTCACCGAACGAAACCTAGGTGCTTCCACTGCTTTTTGCGGATCCATTCCAAAAACTACAACATTCAAAAAAAATTGGATCATTGCTTGGCTTTGTACATCACCGCCCGGTGTTCCAAAACTCATCCATAACTTTCCATTTTTTAAAACCATTCCTGGATTGGGAGTGATCCTTGGTCTTTTACCAGGGGCTAGAGCCGAAGGATGATTGGGATCCAAACGAAACTGAGTCATTCGAATTCCTAAAGTAAGTCCCGTTCCAGGAACCATAGGTGATTGTGGAAAATCACTCGGAGTGAGAGATATGGCATTTCCTTCTGGGTCCACTATAGTCAAATAAGTAGTATCCTTACCGTATTTGATTTCGCTGATCTCCTTCTCCTTTACCTCGTTAGGTGAATTTTGTGAAGATGGTTTTTTTCTAGAAGAAAATGACCAAGGATCTCCACTCGGAGGAGTTTCTCCAAAAGCCTCTTTTTGAATCAGTTTTCGACGAAGTCCTGCATATTTTTTTGATAATAAACCATCAAGAGGGACATCCACAAATTTTGGATCTCCAAAATACCTTTCTCTATCGGCAATGGCAAGTTCAATGGCCTGTGATACAGTGTGAATGTACTCTGGAGAATTATGACCCATCGATTTTAAATCGATACCATCTAATATCTGTAATACCATTGGTACTATAGGTCCTTGTGTCCAAGTTTGGTTTGATAAAATCTGATATTCTCCGAACTGACCAGAAACTGGCTCTTCCCATCCACCTGAATAATTTTCTAAATCCTCTTTAGTAAAGAGTCCACCTTTGTCGGTATGAAGTTTTACAATTGAGTCAGCAATTGCTCCCTTATAAAAATAATCTCTTACAGATTCTAACGCTTGTTCTCTGGTTTTTCCCGTTTTTAAACTTTCTTTTTCCTCAGTTGCCATAGACTTCCAAGTTTTTGCAAGATCTAGTCTTTTCGTCAGTTCCCCTTCCCGAATCCCATACCACCATTTTTTTTCCAGATACACTTCTGAATTGTAAGGCATGATGATCGTGAAACCCAAACGTTTGTACAATGGTAAATCTAAGTTTTTTACAAGAATTCGATTTGCAGGAAACCCTTCCTCGGCGATCGCGATTGCCGGTGCCACTAGTTCAGAAAAAGATTTTGTTCCATGCTCTTGTAAGAGTCTCACGATAACATCGGGTGAGGCCGGTAATAATTGTGATAGTATAGAATTTTTAGGCATCACATCGTAACCTTTTTCTTTAAACCATTCGATGTTTGCTTTTTTGGGAGCAGTTCCCGCACCTATATAACTTTTGATTTGTCCTGATTTTTTATCGTAGATTAACGTTGGAGCCACAGAAGGAAAACTAGCAGCTTCTCCATTTGTTACATTTAACACAAGCAAGGCTGCTACGGCTGCATCAATGGCATTCCCTCCATTTTCCAAAACCTGGATCGCAGCCTTTGTAGCCAATGGATTCCCTGTGGAGACCATAAACTTTTTCCCAACAGCAGCATCACGTAAACTTCCTTGTGGATCTACATAAGAAGGAACAATTGGGCGTCGACTTCCCAAACATTGAACCAAACAAAAGAAGAAAAATAAATAAATGAAACTCTTAAGGAAATTAGACATACACCCTCGGAAGAACCAATAGTGAAAAATGGTGACAACTTCTAATCCCCTGTCGAACCATTTTTTGTAGATCTCTGGGCGCCTTTTCCGGCTCTACGCTGCAATCTTTGTTTCACAAAGGATTTCCGCTACGATCCGGGGCGTGGGTCTCTCGTATAACAAAGATTTAAACAAAGTTACATCAAAGAGGATACCTTCAGTTGTTTAAATATTCCTTTTCGATTCGGAAATCATAAACTAACTTTGTATTTATGATGGTTTCTATGAAACAAAGTACCTTCCTGATTGTATTTACGACTCTTCTCTCTTGCACTACATTACCAAAAAAAGAAAAACCAACCTTCCACGGTTGTGATTTTAATTTCGTACTCACTTCCATTGAAGGCGAAAACAAAACTTATTCCTATGTAGGAATAAGAGAACCTAAAATTAAAATTCACTTTCCTAATTATGAACATCTATCTCAGGTTTCTGAAAATTGGATTCGAGCAAAGAAAAACGGAAAATTTGGATTTATTGATACGAATGATAAAACAGTATTTATATTTCAATTTTCATTTGTTAGTGACTTTGTTGATGGATATGCCGTCTATCGAGATGGAGAAGATAGAAGAGATCCAAAAGGTTATATAGATAAAAAAGGAAACCTACTCGGTGATCTTTATTTTGAAGATGCTTTTCTCTTTCGCAATGGATCAGCACTGGTCAAACAAGCAGGAAAATTTGGAATCATAGATACCAAAGGAAAATTCATAATATCACCTAAGTATGATTATTTAAGTCCATTATATGAAGATTGGGCCATTTTCAAACGAGACGAACACCAAGGCCTCGTCAACAACAAAGGTATAGAAAAGATTTTTGTTCATGATGAATATGAAATCAAAAATACTTATTATGAAGGAGCTGTCACTTTCCAACGTTATGAAAAGACGGGGATGATGGACTATAATTTCAAAGTCATCATTCCACCTAATTATGATTATCTTAGCCTCTTTCATGAAGGGTTGGTTCGATTTAAACTCAATCAAAAATGGGGTTTTCTTGACCAAACAGGGAAGGTAATCATCGAACCAATTTACGATTCAGAATACGACTTTGAAGAAGGTTATGCTGTTGTTGAAATCAACAATCAATACGGAATCATTAACAAACAGGGCAAATATCTATTAGAACCCAAATTTAGTTCAATTCAGTCTTTTTCCAATGGTATGGCAGTGGTCAAAGAAAATGGAAAAAAAGGATTTATCAATACAAATGCGGAATGGTTAGTTCCTCCTATTTTTGAAGACCTGAATTCCTATCATGATGGAATCATTAGCTATTCTTTGAACGGGAAATGGGGTATTATTAATGTAAGAGATTGTCTACAAAAATGAAATCAAAGTAACTTCAGCGGCCTGGATTTTCTCACAAAAAGAAATTTTTTATTTTATAGGAACCGGTTTTGCCTACGACAACTTTGAACCAATATTAATTGGGATCAAATCGATTGTAAATACAGTCAAAATTGATCCCAAATAGATCTTAATAAAATATATTTTATAACTTAAACCGCTCTGTAATCCCTCTGAGTATTTCCGCTGTAGAAGCTAAATTTTGTGCCGAAGATGACATTTCTTCTGAACCAGAGGCTGTACTTAACGTATGTTCATTGATTTGAATGATGACTTCAGAAATTTCTCTCACGGCTCTTTTTTGTTCACTTGTGGATAGTTTGATGGATTCAGCATCAAGACCCATTTGTTCTGCACCTCGGTCTACTTCTCGTTTGATCGATTCTTGAGCGGCAGTGACTTGATACAATTGATTCATGGCAATACTAACTGTTTCCACATTTTGAATGATATTGTGTAACATTTCTGCAGAAGAACGAATGGCATTCGCACCCGAATCTAACTCTCGATTGTTTTTAGTGATCATCGTACCAATCGACTTAATCGATGAGGCAGTTTTTTCTGAGAGTTTTGAAATCTCATCGGCAACCACAGCAAATCCCCTTCCTGCTTCTCCAGCCCTTGCCGCCTCAATCGCAGCATTCAATGCTAACAACTGCGTTTGGTCTGAAATTTCATTGATGATCTGAATGATGGCAGTCATTTCCCCGGAGGAATGAAGGATATTTTCGATCATTTGGCTCATTCCTTGGATGGACTCTTCCCCTTTTTTTGCTTGGTCTGAAATGGACTCTGCCAATTTTAAAGTGCTCTCGATCTCCGATCCAATCTTACGAATACTTTCCGATAACTCTCGAATCTTAGAATGAAAGTTGGTGAAGTTTCCAAACTGTCTATCCGTGGAGGCTGCGATATTTTCCATTCCTGCAGACATCTCTTCCACAGTAGCAGACATTTCTTCTGAAGAGGCCGCAGTCGACTGGGCACCAGTTGCAAAATTATTGGAAGAAGAAGTTAACTCTTCTGAGGCGGAAGCAAGTTCCAAGGTAATTCGTTGAATTTCTTCAAATGATTTTCGTAAGCTTGCAATGAAGGCATTTAGTCCTTGTCCCATTCGTCCAATTTCATCATCGTAAACTACTTTGATGGTAGAAGTTAAATCTCCACCAGCCATCGCTTTGAAAATACCACTGACATCTTCCAATGGATTCAAACGTTTACTGAGTAATACATATAAAAACCAAATCGATATTAAAGCAATCACTACTGAAGAAATAATGATTGTAATCATCAAATCAAATAGTGCCTCTTTGATTTCTTCTTTGGGTTGGACCGCAAGAATGATCACCCCCCATTCTTTTAGCTGATAACTTACAGCAAGATGTTCTTTCTCTAAATAATCAAATTCTAAGACCTCACCTGTTTTTAAAGCCACCATTTTGGCACCAGCTTCATCTTTAGACAAATCATACTTTAATATCTGTGATTTATCCTTTAAAGCAATTAACACCCCTGCTGTCGTTGCAACGACCACATAACCATCTCGACCTATTTTGATTTTATTGATTACTAAATCAGTTAGGTCTGTGAGCGAAAGAGCAATCCCTGAATTACCGATTAACTTTCCATTGTCATACACAGGGTAAGTAATGGTTGCCACTGGATTGTTTGTAAGAGGATTTAAAAGCGGCTTTCCTATAAAATGTCTTTTTTCTTTACCTGCTTTGAGCTCAGCCGGATCCATATCTTCTGGTTTCATTTTCCAACCGATAGCCTGCCCTGTTGCATCAGAGACAACACGAGGATCATTATCGTAAGTATGAGTATAAATATTTTCGTAAACTTTATAAAGATCGGTAAGCTCTTTGTAATAAGATTGAGCAATTGGTTTTCCCGTTTTGATAGAGGCAATAGTCCTTTGGTCATTGGCAACAGTTTTGATCACATTAACGTGGCTCACAAAAAAATCATTAATCGACTGACCAACAATTCCCACTGTCCCTTGCATTTGACTGATATAAGCTTCTTGGATTTTTTTTTGTCCGAAATAGTAAGCGACTGTGCCCACCAAACAGCTGATGATAAAAAGAATGGAAGCTCCACTCAGTAACAAAATGAATTTAATCGAATTACGTTGCATAAATTTTTCCCAAACTTTGTTTCTAGAGATTGTGACCGATGTTTTTATTTTTTTAAGAAGCAATCTTACGGCTTAAATGTAAGGATTCTTAGCTACGGTTTTTTGGCAATCTAGCTAGAATCATTCTGATTAAAATTCCTTTTTTTTAATTTCAGGATGAGTCCTAATGTCAAAGAAATATGAATCACGATCAATACACAATATGGGACGAATCGAACCACCTGGTTACAACTCGTATCACTGGAGCAGTCACAGAAACAGAAATCCTAAGCTGGAAACAAGGTTTAGAAAATACTTTTGCGAACCTTCCCTCCGGTACAAAATTCAAAATCTTTGTAAACCTTCACGGACTGAATCCAGCCTCCGTCTCCGCACATAAGTCTTATCGCGACATAATTCCTTTACTTTTGAGCAAGCACAATTGGCGGGTAGGGTATTTGGATCTATTCGAAGAAGCAAACAACTTAAAACTAACGTCAGAAAATGGAGTGGAGTGTGTAGCAGCAGTTCATTGTCATCATGATAGCTACAAAATTACCGAGTATGAACGTAAATTTGGAAAGGAATCGGAACATTTTTATGATGATCCCCAATCCTCGGAAATCTGGATTCGAAATTATCCGGTTTCCGTTTAAGAATCAAATCTCAAGAAAAGATTGGGACTAAATAAAAATCCCAATCATGTTTAATAGCAAACCTCATTATTTTCTAAAGTATTGATAAATCTTTTTCAAAGGAAGATATAAAATGCCAACCAGTATTAAAAAGGGAATCATCCAAATTAAGTAATACGTTAATTCCAAAAATAAATTTAGAATTCCAATCCAAGCATTTTTATAAATCGGTATTTGGATTCGATCTGGTTGTGTAGGGATTGTAAATTGAATGCTCAAGGTCGCCCATTTAACTTTATCTTTTATTTTCCAAATTTCATGTTCCGAGTTATCTAAACCGTTCTCACTTTCGGAAATTGCTTCTTCGATGGCCTGCCAATTTTTGGATTGAGCAGAAGTTTGGTTGTTTGCGTTCGTTCGCCGTAACAAACGGATTTTTTCTCGATTTGATTTGATCTTTTGTAAGGCCATCCCTTCTGTATGATCCACAGTCGAGATATCCTCGCTCTGCAAAACTCCATAGGAATCTAACTCAATCAAAGCATCATATATTTTCTCAGACCTGATCCGAACTCGTAAACTCATATAAGGAGAATCTGAGTTCACTGCCGAACTACTTTCAATAAAACCATATTTAGTAATAAAACTAAGAAGATCCTTACGTGTTTTGATCAAATCTTGCGTTTCATAACTTAATTGAATTTGGTATTCCAACAAACGTTCTGCGGCATTTTGAATGGGAACAAATACTTGTCCCAATTGGTTTTCTACCGAAGAGGATTCAGAACTTCCTTCCGCTCTAGGAGCACTGGGAGATACCTTTTTTGCCTCAATCATATCGGCAGAAATAGACTTTTCCGTTTCTTCTGGTGAGGTATTTTCTTGGTTAGAATCTTTACCACAGTGTAAGACAAATGCAAATAGAAGAATGACGATCAAACTGGATTTATTTTTCACAAAAATACCGTACCTTTTTCATTTCTCTATTCTATTAACAATTCTGTTTAGAAAGATTCTCAGAACAAATCACTTTGAATGATTTCTGCTAGAACGATCTCAATGATATTGGTTATACTAAAGTTTTTTGCTTAAAAAAGAACTAGAAGGAATGGCAAAAGGAACCTCTAGTTCCACTGTTCCCATCCCACCACTGATCACCTCTACTGGATTTTGTTTATAAAAAATTTGGTCCACAGTGAATGTTAAGGGACTTGGATCTGAAGCTGTGATCACTTCCATCAAATCTCCTTTTTGAATTTTGTTTTTCACTTCAATCACAATTCGTTTTGAATCTGGTTTGTATTCTTTTACAAAACCTGCATATTTTTGGCTCATCTGTAAACTAGTGCCAAATTCATTGTTTTGAAAATCTCTTTCTTCATCAGAAACACGATCTTCCATACCATGGGTTAAGAATCCGGAAAAATATTTTCTAGAAGATACTTTATCCAATTCTTCTAACCACTTCCGGTCAAAACTTTCACCTCTTGCAATTCCATCTAATGTTTGCCTGTAACTACGAGCCACCATACCTACATAATAATCATTTTTAGTGCGACCTTCTACTTTCACAGAATCAACGCCTGCATCACATAACTCTTGTAAAAACTCGATAGCTCGAAGGTCTTTCGAATTCATTAAAAAAGTTCCATCTTCATCTGTGATGAGTTCCATAGGTTCATCATTTTGTTTTGGGTTTGTAACAAACACTTTATACAAATCACGACATGAGTTATTACAAGAACCTTGGTTCGCATCTCGTTTTTTGAAATAATTACTCATAAAACAACGACCACTGTGAGCAATACAAATCGAACCATGAACAAACACTTCAATTTCCATATCAGGAACTTGGTTTTTAATTTCTGCAATTTCAGAGATGGATACTTCACGAGAAAGAATCACTCGAGTGGCCCCAAACTGTTTCCAAAACTTAACAGCAGCATAATTCATAGTATTTGCTTGGACAGAGATATGAATGTCAATTTCCGGATGTGATTCTTTGGTCATTAAAATCAAACCAGGATCTGCCATGATAAAAGCATCTGGTTTTAGTGCTGCCATTTGATCTAAATATTTAGGATAAGATGGAATTTTAGAATTTCGAGGAATATTATTAACAGTGAAATAGATTTTTTTGCCAAGTTTTCTTGCGAGCGAAACTCCCTTTTCTAAAGCCTCCATAGTAAAATCATTTTCTCTTGCTCTTAATGAAAATCGAGGAACACCACAATAAGCTGCATCCGCACCATACATATAAGCAATTTCTAATTTATCTAAACTTCCTGCTGGAAGTAAAAGTTCTGGAATCTTTCTAATTTGGGACATACTCTTTACCCATCCCAAAAGAATCCCTTTTTCTAAAAAGGAAAAATATCTAAAACAAATTTTAGATTGTTTCTAAAATTAAAAAAGGAAACGACAAACAAGTGTATCTATTTGAATTTAAGTTATCGTGTCTTTGTATTTTACTCTACTAATCTTTCATATATTCTCCGCAATGATTTGGGTAGGTGGAATGATCTTCTATGTCATTGTAGTCATCCCCGTCATTAGAAATCCAGAATTGAAAGACCAAAAGTTAAGATTACTACAACTCACAGCAACTCAGTTTAGAAAAATTTCTTACTATATCTTCGTTGTATTTATACTTTCAGGGACAGGTCTTTTAATTCAAAAGGGATATTTTGAGCCTAGTTCTATCAAAGAATTATGGACATCTAACATCGGTTTCATGTTTATCGGAAAAATCACTTTATTTAGCATATTGTTTTTATCATCTTTATATCATGATTTTGTGACTGGTCCCAAAACCTTTACTTATCAATTCACAGATACCGTACGTTTTGAACGGTATAGAAAAACATCCTCTTTCTTCGGAAGGTTCAACTTACTGATTTCAGTCACAATTGCAGTTTTAGGAATTTTAGCCTCACGAGGGTTCTCCATTTTTTAGTCATTTATCACCTTGACAGCCCAGAATGCCCCCTTTCCCTGAAACAAATGATTTCGAGTCGCATTTTCATCATTCCATTCATTCTAATTCTAAGCTTAGCACCCTGGTTCTCCCACGGAGACCTCCTTGCCTTCCACGGGATTATGCAACCTGCCTTTGGAGCCAGGCAAGCCGGAATGGGGGGCGCTTTCCAAGCCGTTGGTGGTTCAGTAATGGACTTAGAATCAAATCCATCCCATCTAGCTCGAGTCAAAAGAACCAAATGGGAGTTAGGTTCAGGAATTCATTTACCATCTATCGAATATAATGATGAATACATAGATCCAGATCCAGCCCGCTCTTATCGCAACACAACTGTTGAACATCCAAAAGCAATATTACCATATATGGGAATCATCAAACCCATAACAGAGAATCTCAGTATCGGTTTTGCTTTGTATGCACAAGGTGGTGGTGGTGGGCAGTTCAAAAATATCAAACGCCATACACCGGATGGAAGAACATTAAATGAAACATTCGGCACAAACATTCCTATCATTGGTGAAAGTACAAAAGCAGTGGAAGATTTAAACTTCCGATTTATGACCATGAAATCCACGTTTGGTGCTGGCTACAAAAAAGGGAACTTTGCAATAGGTGCAGGAATTGACTTTGTTTATGGGTTTATGGAACTAAAAAGAACCTACCAAGATGAAACTAGAAGCCTCACGATTCCGGGGGGAATTCGTTACCAAAGTGATTCTGCTTATACTTTAGGAGGAAAAATTGGAACTTCATATGACCTAACAGAAAACATTCGAATTGCTTATTCTTATACAACGAGAAATGTACTGCCAATGGACGGAACCATGAAGGTGGATGGTTATGCTCCTGAACGGTCCTTTGGAACTAGAGTATCAAGATATATGATTTGGCCTGATAAACATATTGTTGGAATTTCATATCGAACTGATAAATTAATCCTCGCCTTTGATATCAAATACATTCCTTGGTCAGAGAGTTTTAGTTCCACCAAATTTCGAACAGAAGATGTTTGGGTAAGAACACCAGTTGGTATCGAAACCAACTCATTTCAATTTAATCTAAATTGGAAAAACCAAACCATATTTGCAATCGGTGCTGAATATAAATGGAATGATCGTTATATGACTAGAATGGGTTATAGTTACGGAAACAACATAATTCCTGCAAGTGGAGTGAGTCCGATGTTGGGAGCAAGTATCGAACACCATGTCTCTCTCGGAGGAAGTGTCTCCTGGAATGATTCCACATTCCATATTGCTTGTGAATATGGTTTTCCTAAAAAAACATACGGAGGGAAAACTTCAGACTGGACGTTATCACATACTGTCTATTCTAGGACAGAGGTTCATCCATTTCAATTTTCTTATAACAAACAAATGAGTGTATTTAGTATTTATTTAGGAATGGAACAAAATATTTAAAAGGTAAAAAAATGAAATCAATCTCTTTTGGAAAAATTTCTATAGGGCTTTGGATCGCAACAGTAGTGATCTTAGGATACTTTTTTTATTTTGGAAGTACAAGCCGTTCTCTAGATGATCGTACTGCTATTCATTTAACTCCAGCGGAACGCCAACTGGTTTTGACAGAGATGAGAGCATTACTAACATCCGTCAATGGAATGTTAAATGGACTTGCTGAAAAAGATTATGAACGTGCTGCAAAAGCTGCAGATGCTGTCGGTATGGGACTTGTTGCCAGCTTAGAACACCAAGAAAAAACAATCCTTCTCAAACTTCCCGTAGAATTTAAAAAATTAGGATTTGGGACTCACGAAAAATTTGATGAAATAGCTGTTAAAATTCGTAAAAAACAAGACATTCATGGATTATTAAAAGAAATGGATGAACTCACTCGGAACTGCGTTGCTTGTCATGCAAGTTATAAAATTGAACTGGAAGAAAACAAAAAATAAAATCTTTTAAAAGTTTCCGATGCCAAAAATCTCAAGATACTTTATCAAAACAGGTCTCGTGTATTTATTGTCGGGAGTTGTTATTTATGCATTTTCTGAATTTTCAAGTATCCAATGGGAAATTCACCTAATGCCAGTTTACTGGCACATGATTGCCTTAGGTTGGATCACTCAAATTATCATCGGAGTTTCCCTTTGGATGTATCCCAAAGGAAAAAACAACTCTCCTAAAACAGGATCTAAACTTGCTTGGATGGCCTATTTTTCACTCAACCTGGGTTTATTCTTTCGAATTTTTTCTGAACCTTTCATTTATCAAAACCGAGAGATCTCTCTTCTTCCCTATCTCATCTCAATTTTTTTACAATTTGCAGGAATCCTTTGTTATGTTTTGGAAATTTGGCCAAGGTTAGACTCCCAAACAAAAAAATAGATTATGTTCCCCACTCCATCCATTTGGCTCATTCGAACTTCATTGATTTATTTGTTATCAGGAACATCACTAGGTGTAATCTTAATGATAAACAAAGCCTTTCCATTAAATCCAGAAATCTGGAAACTCCTTCCTCTCCATTACTCTATTGTAATATGGGGATTTTTAATTCAGTTTGTTATGGGAAATGCGTATTGGATGTTTCCAAAATTTTTATCTGACCAACCGAGGGGTTCAGTCAAACAGGCTTGGTTCTTATTCTTTAGTTACAATTTTGGTTTGATTTTATATTTAATCACAAAAATAATTCTACCCTTTGCTAAGTTAGCGATATTTGGAAAATTTTTTATTTTTCTGGGACTCGTTACTTTTATGAGATTAATCTGGATTAGAGTCATCTCTTACAGATAACTTAGCAATTGATTCCTTCAGTCAAAAATAATTAAATTTTCCTTATACTTTGAATGAATCAAGTATAAGGAATTAAGTTTTAAATATTAAACTTTATGTATGGTTTATAATCCATATCCTCTTTTAGAATATGATTTGTTAGCCATGCACGTAAAAACTGAAGGAGATCACCAAAAAACTGATTCAATTCTGCATCATTACTCAAAAGATTGCCTGATGTCAGACGATTCTTTAATTCTAAAATTTTATCAGTGAATCTGTCGTGTTGTTTTTTGTGAGCTTCCAAATCAGGATATTGATTTAGTTCCATCACTCGCTCTTCAATTAAAAAATGACTGAGTGTGTAGTCCTCTAGTTCAGAAACTGCATCCAGAAGGATTCTGGATTTTCCTGATAGATGTTCTTTGTTTTCATCGTAAACTGTTTCAATATTATTAATCAATCGAAAGAGTTTTTTATGTTGAGAATCAATCTCTGAAATATTCGTTTCGTATTTCGGATCCCACTGTGTTACCATGAGAAAAACCTCGTTCTTTCAGGTTTTTTTAGTGCACTGAGAGAACAAGTGAATAATCCCATTGTAGATTTCACCAAACAAATATTTTTAATTAGAATCATTCTTAATTAATTATAAAAGCCATCAAAGCCTCCCAATAGAACTAATTACAAATGACTTTCATAACATTTCATTCAATTCGATAGACAATTCATCATCGTCTTCATTGACAAAAATCAACGAGTGAGATGTGACTCATCTTGATTTAGATCAATACAGAATTTTATACAATATTGTTCAATGGATAATGAACTAATAAGTGGGCGGTATCCAATGAACAAAAAAAAATTTCAATTCACTACGATTACAATAGTCACCTTTTTCTCGTTAGCCTGTGTTTACTGCGGAAAAAGTGAAGATTCCAATGTTGGTAAAGGGATTTCAGCGGTTGCAGATGATAAATCACAACAAGATGTTCTAAAAATTGCTTTAGGTTCAAAAGATCATACAACTCTTGTCACTGCTGTTCAAGCTGCTGGTCTTGTAGACTCACTCGCGAATCAAGGACCTTTCACAGTGTTTGCACCAACAAATGATGCATTTGCAAAACTACCTGCAGGAACTGTAGATGACCTTTTAAAACCAAGTCAAAAAAGCACATTAAAAGATATATTAGAATACCATGTAGTTGTGGGTAACTTAACCGAATCCATTTTGAAATCAGAATTCACAGGTAAAGATGATGAACTCGGTATGGCAAACGGCGGCCACACAAAAGTTTCCGTTAAAAATGGGAAGGTTATGATTAATGGTGCCACCATCGTTGCATCCATTCCCGCAGCAAACGGAATCATCCATATAGTAGACACAGTGTTACTACCGCAGGCAAAGAAGTAATCAATACTAAAACAATAAGGAGTATTTGAAATGAACCTTTCAGAATTAAGAGAAGGATCCTTCCGAATGAAACTCGGAATCGTATTAGGAATCTTCGTCACAATGACAATTATATCCTGTGGAGGAGAAAAAACTGAAGAAACACCAACATCTAATGCTAGTTCCAAGGGAATAGGTCCAATAAAATCGATTTCCGTTGGAGATTTAGACCAACCCATGGCTGAACGTGGCAAAAAACAATTTGAAGCCAAATGTTCCGCTTGTCACAAATTTGAAGAAAAGGTAGTCGGACCTGCTCTTCAAGATGTAACACTCCGTAGAACTCCAGAGTGGATTATGAATATGATCTTGAACCCAGTCGAAATGACTCAAAAAGATCCCATTGGACAAGAGTTACTCGGCGAGCACTTAACTCAAATGACATTTCAAAACGTAAAGGAAGAAGAGGCAAGAGAGATCCTCGAATACTTTCGTAAGATGGATTTAAAATAGGTAACTATATGAACAAAAAAACAAATTTAATTCTAATTACCTTAGGAATTGTTGTCCTTTCAATCATTCCTAATTGTAAAAAAGGAGCAGCAACAGCAACGCTTGCTTCTGATGCGGCTTCTAGAGTGTATGTTGCTCCAGGTGAAAAGGACGAAGTGTACGCATTTTTGTCTGGTGGATTTAGTGGTCAGATGTCCGTTTACGGAATTCCATCCGCAAGATTATTCAAAATTATTCCTGTATTTTCCGTATTTCCTGAAAACGGATATGGGTTTGATGAAGAAACAAAAGATATGTTAAAAACAACTCATGGTTATGTACCTTGGGATGATAGCCATCACGTAGAAGCATCTATGACTGATGGAAAACAAGATGGTCGTTGGATGTTCCTCAATGCAAATAACACACCAAGACTTGCAAGGATCGATCTAAAGTCTTTTGAAACAAAAGAGATCTTAGAAATTCCAAACACTGCAGGAAACCATGCATCTCCATTTGCTACAGAGAATACAGAGTATTTGATGGCAGCAACACGTTTCTCGGTTCCTGTTCCACAAGCAAGTGTACCGATTGATAGTTTTTCCAAGGGTGGATTCAAAGGAACTGTCACTATGGTGAAAGTAGATAAAAACACAGGAAGACTTTCTATTGAATTACAAGTCCTTGTTCCTGGTTTTGACTATGACTTATCCCATTGTGGTAAAAAGAAATCCCATGATTGGTGTTTCTTCAGTAGTTACAACTCTGAACAAGCCCATAAAATGTTAGAGGTTGGTGCTTCTAAAAAAGATAAAGACTTTATCTTAGCATTCAACTGGGTTCGTGCTAAAGAATGTAAAGATCAAGGAAAGGCCTACAACTTTGGTGGTGAATACGTAAATAACTTTCGAGAAGAAAACAAACCAGCCGTATCAACTAAGTTAAGCGGTGTAAAGATGTTAAATCCGAAAGACTGTCCAGGTATGATGTATTATATGCCAACACCAAAAAGTCCACACGGAACTGACGTAGACTCTACTGGAGAATACATTGTTGGTGGTGGAAAGTTAGCATCTGTCATTCCAGTTCACTCCTTTAGTAAAATGATCGAAGTAAAAGATAAAAAGGAACATCACTCGACAGAAATCGATGGAATTCCAGTTCTTAAGTATGAATCAACTCTTGCTGGAGAAGTACAAAAACCATGTCTTGGTCCATTACATACTGAGTTTGATGGACAAGGTTATGCTTATACTTCTTGTTTCGTAAGTTCAGAAGTTGTGAAATGGAAACTTGGTACTTGGGAAGTTGTTCAACATCTACCTGCTTATTATAGTGTGGGACACTTGTCTATCGTTGGTGGTAGTTCCACCGAACCTTATGGTAAGTATTTGATTGCCATGAACAAAATTACCAAAGATAGATTTTTACCGGTAGGGATGGAATTACCACAAAGTGCACAACTTTATGATATCTCTTCTGGTAAAGCAGAATTGTTGTCGGACTTTCCTACTGTTGGGGAACCACACTATTCACAAATGATTCCTGCTAAACTAATCATGGATAAAACTGCAAAACTCTATCCGTTAGAAGAGAACAAACATCCCTATGCTACCAAAACTGAAAATGAAGCAAAGATTGTTAAACTTGGGAGTACAACTCATATCTACATGACTGCGATTCGTTCGCACTTCAAACCAGATATCATTGAAGCAAGAACTGGAGAAACTCTTTACTTCCACGTAACTAACCTGGAACAAGATTATGACATTCCTCATGGTTTTGCAATCGGTGGTGCACCTAACATGACTAACCTACTCATCATGCCTGGTGAAACTAGAACCTTCAAATGGGTAGCTCCAAAACCTGGTGTATATCCATTCTACTGCACTGACTTCTGCTCTGCTCTCCACCAAGAGATGCAACAGTACATCCGAGTTAGTCCATAACTTGTATGAAAGGTTTACTTTTCCAAAGTTTAAGTAAAAAAAACCGACTCCTAATCTTAGGGGTTGGTTTGATACTTGTTGCAGTTTATGTGATTCCTATTTGGTCTATTTCCATTTCGGCTCCGCAATATCCAGAAGGACTTGGGATGCATATTTGGATTAGCAAAATCACTGGTGCCACACCTTATGATTTAAAAAACATCAATCTCTTAAATCATTACATTGGTATGCAAGAAATTGTTTCAGAATCCATTCCGGAACTTCTTTTTATGCCGTATGTCCTTGGTTATTTGATCTTTGGTGCTCTCATCACAGGGCTCTATCCTAAAGTAGGGATGGCAATTCTTGGGATCATCAACTTGATTATTGTAGGAATTGTTGGACTTGCTGATTTTTGGAGATGGGAATACAACTATGGACACAACTTAAATCCAGATGCTCCTATCATTGTAGAGGGTATGGCCTACCAACCTCCACTGCTTGGCTGCAAAGAAATGTTAAACATCACAGCTTGTAGTTACCCTTCTTATGGTGGTATAATTCTTGGACTAAGTCTTATTGTATTGGTGTATATCCTTTGGGATGAAAAACAAAGGAAAAAATCCAATGTGGTTTAAAATCCTTAAACTAGTTTCTATTTTCCTCACAGCTACACTCATAGGCTGTGGGGAAGTACAACCAGAAAGACTGACAGTAGGTGAAATAAAATGCAGCCATTGTTCTATGAATATTGTAGATATGAGATTCCATACCCAACTCATTACGTACAAAGGTAAAAGATACCACTTCGATGCCATTGAATGTATGGATCAGTTTCAAAAACAAAAGAATTTAGAAATTCAAAACATTTGGGTTACCAACTACTTAAATACAAAAGAATTCCTTTCAAAAGATAAAGCGATCATCATCCATTCAACCAAAATCCGTTCTCCAATGGGAGCTGGACTTGCTGCTTTTAAAACTCATGAAGACTCTGCTCAATTCCAATAACCAATTCAAATACAAAATACCAAGAATTTTAAAAAGGTCACAAAACCTTTTCATTTTATCTTCTAAAAGCCTAATTCTTTTTTTTATATTATTATTTTTTAATTTAACAGAACTAAATTCAAAAACTATTTCCGTATGTACAAATTGTCCTGTTAATTCCGTCAAAAAAGCAATTTCTCTATCACAAAACGGAGATACAATCAAAATCCAATCCGGAATATATAAAGAAGGATTTTTACCCATTACCAAATCCATATCCATCGTAGGAGAAACAGGAGTTGTTATTGATGGATTAAAACAAAATCATGTATTTGGGGTTTATGCAAATGGAGTTCATCTCCAAAATTTAAAAATCATAGGAAGTGGAATCTCTGACTTAAGTGAATTTGCCGGTGTGTATTCAGAAAAGATTAAAGATTGTTTTTTTGAAAATCTAGTCTTAGAAGACAATGTATATGGATTTTATCTAGCTGAAACAAATGGTTGCACTCTCAAAGATAATATATCCATAGGAAATGCAGAAAACGAAGTACTTGGTGGAAATGGAATTCATCTTTGGTCTTCAAACCATAACAAAATTATTGGGAATCAATTACAAAAGCATCGTGATGGTATTTATTTAGAATTCTCCGAAAACTTAAAAATAGAAGGAAATCAATCAGAAGAAAACATTCGTTATGGAATGCATTTTATGTTTTCTGGGCATAATCAATTCAGTAAAAATATTTTTAAGAATAATTCTGCCGGTGTCGCGGTCATGTATAGCAAAAACATTACCATGGAAGAAAACCAGTTTATTGAAAATTGGGGAGAAAGTTCCAACGGGATTTTACTCAAAGATATTGCTGATAGTAAACTTTTAAAAAATCGATTTGAAGGAAATACGATTGCCGTTTTTGCAGATGGGATTACTAATATTGAATTTTTAAAGAATGACTTCATCAACAATGGATGGGGAATTAAAATTTTAGGAAACACTGACCATAATCAAATCAAAGACAATAATTTTATTAAAAACGTCTTTGATGTAAGTACCAATACAAAATCTACCACCAATGAGTTTATAAATAACTATTGGGATCATTATGAAGGTTACGATTTGGATAAGGACCATATCGGTGATGTTCCCCATAAAACCATTCATTTCTTTGGATACTGGATTGCCGTGTATCCTTTCCTCATGGTTTTATATGAATCACCAGTAGTTCTTTTTTTACAAGGAATCGAAAAAGCATTCCCTATAGTAACACCCATTGAATTTGAAGACCAACATCCTAGGATGAAGGAACGAATATGATAGAAGTAAAAAATCTAACGATCAGTTATGGAGTTAATTCTGTTGCAGTCAAAGATATAAACTTTCAAACCGAAGCGGGGAAGATTCTTTCCATCATTGGACCCAACGGATCAGGCAAAAGTTCACTCATCAAAGGAATTCTCGGACTTGTGCAACCCTCTCACGGTGAAATTTTATTCCGAACCAAAACAGGGAAAGCACATACCTTAGGTTATATGCCACAAACTCCAAGATTCCCAACAAACATAAAAGTTAGGGAACTTATTTCTTTTTTTAAAAAACTAGAACCTGTAGAGGAAGAAAGATTTCAAAACCTATTTTCCGTTTTAGAATTAAATAACCACATGGATAAAAAAATTGGCTCCCTTTCAGGTGGAACCAAACAAAAAATCAGCATCTTACAATGTTTTTCTTCAAAAAAAGATTTATATGTAATCGACGAACCTACTGCAAGTTTAGATCCTTATGTTTCTCATTTATTAAAATTACTTTTAAAAGAAAAAAGAAATGAAGGTTCTCTTGTCATTTTTTCTACTCACATTCTAGCTGAATTACAAGAGTTAGCAGATAGATTTATACTTTTATCGGAAGGATCTATTCTTATCGATGATTCTCCCCAAAATTTCCTTCAAAAAAACAACAAAACTGATTTGGATCAGGCTTTGATGAATTTCTGGAATGAGGAATACAAAACAAAATCATGAAAGAAATTTTATTTTTTGAAATCAAAGAAAATATAAGAAGCCGATGGGTATTTATTTATTCAGGACTTCTGATCCTTGTGATGATGATCTTAAGTTTTTTTGGCGACCAAAACGGAATTCGTTTACTCGTTAGTACATTAAACTTAACTCTCATAGTCATTCCTCTATTTTCCATAACATTTTCAGGAATGTCGTTTTTAGAATCCATGCCTTTTGCTGAGGTATTACTCTCTAAATCAGTTAGCAGAACTGCTCTGTTTTTTGGAAAGTATTTAGGAATCACCATATCACTTTCGTTAGGTTTAATCATCGGACTTGGGCTTCCTGGAATTTTTCTTTTTATCAGTGAACTCAAGTTTCTCTTTTTATTCTTTGAACTTCTATTATTTGGAATTTTTTTAACTTGTATTTTCGTTGCGATTGCATTTTTGGCTTCTTCTTTTATTAGAAGAGGTGAGATTGTTTTAACAGTTTCTCTTTTGGTTTGGTTGTACTTTTTTATTTTCTTCGATGCTTTGGTTTTTATATTCAGTTTATATTTGGGAGATTATCCCATCGAGATTCCATCACTCATCGTAATTTTACTAAACCCCATTGACTTAATTAGAATTCTTCTGATTCTACAAACCAGCTCTTCAGCGCTGCTTGGATTTTCTGGAGCTTTGTTACTAAAACAATTAGGTTTACTCGGAGTATTTGGAATCACAATTTTGTTTTTATCTTTATGGATCAGCATTCCACTTTTTATTTCTTTTAAACGATTCCAAAAACGTAATTTCTAATTTATATATGAATTTAATGAAAATCAATGAATGCTCTTGATCTAGATCATGGTAATAGAAAAATGGATGAGTAGAATGATATGCAACTGTCATGAAACGTTCGTTACAAATAGTTTCGGTTTTGATCCTTCTTCCTTTTATAGGTAAAATCCTATTTTTGGAAACAGGATTACTTGCTCAATCTATGTACCAACTTTCCATGATCTGTCATTGTAATCACGGTTCTAAAAACGAAATTCACAAAGAAGAATCTTCTCCTACAAACCGAATCACTTGCCATTTAACAAAAGGTAATGGATTACATCCTTGCTCCTGTACAAAGAGAAAATCAGCAACCAAAACTCTTCAGTCCCAATCAATGAATCCAAGTTTCAACTGTGAAACTCAATTCATTCAACTCATCACCTACGATACAATAATTCTTTCATTTTTTATCGGATCCCATTTGCCTAGTGGGTTCTCGCACTTACCATACAAACCACCGCGAAATCTTCCTTCTTAAAATTCACAAATCGAATCTGTTCCTTTTCAAAGAAAGGACAGTCAAGTCAACGAGGCTAACTAAAATTTAATTTTAGTCCTCAGAATTTTATACAAAGGTAATTTTATGTTTAAGAATTTAATTTCCCCTTCTCTCTTATGTTTGATTTTTATTCAATGTAGTATGGCAAAAAACACAGAGGCCAACAACGCATCCAATCTACTTTCTCTTATTGCCGCGAACTTCAATCAAGGTTGTATGATCTCTTCTGTTAGTGGAATTACAAGTAACCTCACACAAGTAGAAAACAAAGTGCGAACCAAGTATTCAATCTCAGCTTGCGACGAAACCGGCTTTAACAATTTAGATTTAATTCAAACCCAAGTAACAAAAGGAGCTACAGGACTGAGCAACTCTTCCTTGATCACCACAAAGGGAGATGTTATGTTAGCAACAAACAAAGGAGGAACCAATATCGAAGTTAATTTTACATTAAACTCAGAGACAAGCACACTTGATGTCATTGCTTACGGAACAGGAAATCCTTTGAGTGGACCTACTTACCGACTGGTTGCAGGAGCTCAAACACAATACAAAAATGCTTCTGGAGTTTATGCCAATACCGGGAAAGGTGGATCAGTTTCCGCACCCATCCCAAATGTTGGCACAAGTTATACATTTTGTTTAGACTTTCAATCTACAGTTGGAGGTTCAAGATTCTTAAATGGTTTCAACAAAGCATGTTCCGAACTAACAGATACAGAAAGAGGATCTATGTCCTACTATCCGATCATGCAAATGATGAATGTTCCAACTTATGCTGGCGGCAATCAACTGGGTTTTGTTTTAAACGGAGTTACATTAACTTCATTCACAATCGGATCCATTGTATCTAACACAGAAATGTAAAACCTCTCTCCAAACACTTGTCATACTGGTGAATTAAGTAGCCAGTATGATTTTTTGGAAAGGAGCACAAATCAAATGAAACTATATAAAACAATCATCCTATTTTTACTAACAATCCCTCTATTTTCGAAAGATATAAAAATTGAGAACGCATATATCAAATATACTTCCTCAAGAACATCCGTAGTATATTTAACAATAAACAATAAACTAGGTGTAGAAACAAAACTCATCCAAACCAAGTCAAACATTGCTGATCGCGTGGAGTTGTTCACCATGATATCGCAAGAATCGGGGATGAAGATGATTCCTGTTTCGGAGATCCCCATTCCTAAAAATGGTAGTGCCCACCTTACTCCAAGAGGATATCACATTATGCTCTTCGGAATCAAATCACCCCTCAAACTAAAAGATTCCATACCATTTCGTTTTCTTTTTTCTGATGGGTCTGAATTACAAACAAACATTTCTGTTGAATCCACACCACCAAACAAAGATTTAGTTTATAAACTTACTCCTACTAGTAAAGAAGATCTTAACAAATCAAAAATTTCTCTAGAAGATGAAAACGACATTGATATGTCTAATTTTGATTCAAACGAAATAACCCAGGAAAACGATTCTCAACATGATCATTCTGAACACCAAGATCATTCAGAACACAACCGAGCTGACATTTTAGCACCTGCAGGAATCATGAATCCACATATCCATGAAAAAGGAAAATGGATGATTGATTATCGTTACATGGGTATGAAGATGTGGGGTTTACAATCAGGCACAAGTGGTCTGAGTGATTTAGGTACTTTATACTTACCGTTTACTGATCCCACTGTACAAATGCCCTCTGGTAGTTTGATTACTAATTCTCCGATTGGAACCGCAATTCCCATACTATCACCTAACAAATATAACTATATGTCTGTTCCTACGGAAATGACAATGGAAATGAATATGGTAAGTGCCATGACTTCCATTTCTGATAAGTGGATGCTTATGTTTATGGTTCCTGCCGTGAAAAACAAAATGACAATGTTATCTAGTAATTTTGACAAGGCACCTATGAGTTCTGCTGGTATTGGCGATGTTAGTTTTAGTACAGCTTACCGACTCATCAAAACAGAGCATCAAAATCTTTTTACCGGAATGGGCATTTCTTTACCTACGGGTTCCATTGACGAAAGAGACAATATGCCTATGATGGGAAAACAAAAAGTTCCTTACAATATGCAACCAGGAGTAGGAACTTATAGTTTATTACCACAAGTATCATATAACGGAAATTACAAAAAATTTTCTTGGGGAGCACAATCACAAGCAAGTTTACGGATCGGAAAAAACGATAACCATTACAGATTTGGAAATCGATACGAAATTTCTGGATGGCTATCATTTCTTGTGCACGAAACTACATCATTCTCACTTCGTATAGCAAAGCAAAGGTGGTTAAATCTACAAGGTTCCGATGCAACACTCGACCCAAAGATGGACCCCCAAAATGATCCTTATCGTCAAGGTGGTATGCGTAGCGACTTACTCATCGGTGTTAACTTTTTAGTGACAAGTGGTATCTTCCAAGGTGCTCGTTTTGGTTTTGAATACGGCAAACCCTTTCATCAAAATTTAAATGGCCCTCAACTAGCAACAAGAGAACTCATCAACATGTTTGTTTCCTTTACATTTTAAAGAAATGTTTTTTTTGGGGCGCACAGTTCCGGCTCTACGCTGCAATCTTTGTTTCACAAAGGATTTCCGCTACGATCCGGGGCGCGTCGTAAATAAAAATTCTCTATTGACGAAAGAACTTAATCCAAGAAACACTTGGAAGAATCCAACTTGTTTCGATATTACTCATATTACCTACCATGACAGATTCTAAACTTATCATCAGAAATGCCACACCGAAAGATGTGGACTCAATAGTTCCTTTAATTTATTCCTCTGGCCCCAAAGCATGGAACTTTGTTTTCCAAGAAGGAAAAAAAACGAGCTTTGATTTTTTAAACTCATCCTATATACGAAGAGGAAACACTGTTTCGTATACCAATCATTATGTGGCAGAAATTGATGGCAAAGTGGTAGGATCAATTCTTTCCTATACACAACCCAGTTTCTTAACCCTGACAGTGGGAACTGCCCTTCGCATTCTTTCCGTATATAAATGGAATGCACCCAAAGTGATGGCAAGAGGCCTCAAAACAGAAACCATCATCCAACCTCCAAAATCGGGATGTTTGTATTTAGGTCATATCGCTGTTTCAGAAACAGAAAGAAACAAAGGTATCGCCAAACAACTGATAGAATATATGATTGGTAAATACACAAAACATAAAACCATTTCTTTGGATGTATCAGCAGAAAATAAACCGGCCATTTCCCTTTACCAAAAATTAGGTTTTGAAATCAAAGAAACCAGACATCCTTTGGGTTGGGAAGGGACCATCCCATCTCATTATTATATGGAGAAAAAACGTTAATCAATCTTTATGGTAGAGGATTTGACAAAAGCAAAAGTACAATTAGAAACTTTGGGTTACTATTTGTTCCCTAACTTCTTTCCTCTAAAGACAATTGAAGATTTAAAAAAAATTTTAATTCCTTCTAACGAAGAATGGTCAAAGGAATTTAATCATCCAAAAAATGTAAACAGTGCTTACCTCACTTCCACTAAGTTTACAAAAGATAAAAAAGATAGAGAAACTCTCTTTCAATTTATCAATTCTGACCCACTACTTGGTGTTTGTGATCTTGTATTCAAATCTCCTCCCTACTTTCTCAACACACAAATTTTTTTTAACCCAAAGGATCCAAGTAAACTTCCTTATTGGCATAGAGACATTCAATACTTAGGCATCCCAGAGGATGAACAAAGCAAAAGAATCCAAAAAGACTTTGTTTGGCACTTTCGGATTCCCTTAGAAAAGGATCCGGGTATTTGGCTCATTCCAGGTTCGCACAATCGTTGGGATACGGAAGAAGAAAGAAAAGTTCGTTTAGAACTAGAAGGAAGAAAAAACCACGAAAATCTTTCTGATCAAATTCTAATTCCTCATTCTCCTGGTGATTTATTTGTATTTTCGGCTCATCTCATTCACAAAGGGCATTATGATTTGGATCGATTTTCCTTTGATATTTTATATACAAACTTTCCCGAACAGAAACAAACCGCAGAACATTGGAATCACTTTCCCAACGAAGAAATTAAATTCGAAAACACCAAAAAACAATCTATCTTTCACTTGGTTTAAAAAATAAAACAATGAAATATTTAGAAATATTTTTTACTGCATTAAAACTCGGTTGCACTTCGTTTGGTGGACCAATTGCTCACTTAAGTTATTTTCATAACGAATATGTAACAAAAAAAAGATGGATCAATGCCCAAGCTTATGCCGACTTAGTATCACTTTGTCAGTTCCTTCCTGGGCCTGCCAGTAGCCAAGTAGGAATGGCATTGGGATATACAAGGGGAGGAGTGATTGGCGCGACTCTTTCTTGGATTGGTTTTACTTTGCCATCCGCAATCATTCTCATTCTTTTTGGATTAGGTGTTACCAAAATTGACTTATCAGTTCACAAAAATTGGATTCATGGTCTAAAAGTGGTAGCAGTCGCTGTTGTTGCCCAAGCCATTTTGGGAATGGGGAAAAAACTTTGTCCCGATAAAGAAAGAATTACAATTACAGCAATAACAAGCGTTATTCTTCTTTTTTTCACATCTGCATTTCTTCAAATACTAATTCTCATTTTTTTTGGAATCGTTGGTATCTTTTTTCTCAATCCATCCAATGATTTACCTCATGAACCTCTCCATAAAGGAAACAAAAAATTAGGAATTTTATTTTTATGTCTTTTTTTCGGACTACTGATCGGCCTTCCAATCCTAAGAGAGATTTATCCCTACCAAGAAATCAAACTAGTGGATAGTTTTTACAGAGCAGGAGCACTTGTATTTGGTGGCGGACATGTTGTCCTCCCTCTTTTACAAGCAGAAGTAGTTCCTTCTGGTTGGGTGGACCATGACCTTTTTCTTGCGGGATATGGAATCTCAAATGCCATACCTGGTCCATTATTTGCATTTAGCGGATATTTAGGAGCGGTATCAAAGTTAGAACCAAATCTTTATACAGGAGCTACTATTTGTTTGGTGGCGGCTTTTTTACCTTCTTTTCTTCTCATCATTGGTATTTTACCATTCTGGGAAAATCTAAAAAAGAATCCAAACATTCGAAAAGCAATGTTAGGAATCAATGCCGCTGTGGTTGGAATATTAATCGCTGCATTTTACCAACCTGTTTGGACAAATGCGATTTTTACTGCCAAAGACTTTGCCCTAGCAACATTCGGATTTTTCCTTTTAGAATATTGGAAAATACCTTCCTGGACAGTCGTAATCGCGACAGTTCTCGTAAGTTTCTTCATTTATTAAAACTAAAAATACAAATTTCCGCAATAAACCAAACTCTAAATTAGTCATTGATCTCCACGAACGTTTAGAAAATTCTTTCTCTATGAAAGATTTTTTCTTAAGAAACAATGCTTATCATATTTGGGCCACAAATCTTTTATATGAATCACTCGAAACGATCTCTGACGAAAACTACAAAAAAGATGTTTGTTTATTTTTTAAATCGATACATGGGACTTTAAACCATTTGTTACTTGTTGAAAAAGTTTGGTATTCTCGCCTTGTGGGAGAACTTTATATCCCAAAATCATTAAGTGAAGAGATCGAGCAAAACCGCCAAACATTAAATAGTCGAATGTTCCAAAGTTTAGAATTATGGAATTCTTGGTTAGAGAAAGTTGATGATACAGCTTGGCAAACTATCTTTCGTTATAAAACCATGAGAGGATTTGAAGCCGAACTTATTTTTTGCGATGTGATCCAACACAACTTTAATCACAGAACTCATCATAGAGGTCAAATCACTGCAGCCATCACTCAATTAGGTGGGAAATCTCCAGAAATTGATTATGTATTCTATCTTCAAACCAAAGGAAAATAAGATGTGGAATCCATCTAAAAAAATCAGATCCATCGCGAGCAAAATTTTAATCGGTTTGTTTTCATTTACGATGATCTTCCATATCCTTGCTTTGTTCCAAGTCATTCCCTACAAATATCTTTGGGGAGGACGACTGGGAAACTTAGAAGAAATGTATGTTATGGAATCGGTTTCCCTAATCGTAAATGCGTTTTTTTTATGGGCCAGTTTTCAATACATCCAATACCTAAACAAAGGTTTGGTGCCTCTTTGGATACGTATTGTATTTGGTCTCATTGGATTTATATTTTTAGCCAATACCGTAGGGAATCTTGTTGCAGTCACTGATTTAGAAACTTTACTGGCTACACCGGTAACAGCAATTTTATCGGCAATTTGTTTCTCATTGGTACCAAAATATGAAAATAAGACAAGCTAACTATAAAGACGTTTCTAAAATCTCTCCGGTGTTTGATGAATATAGACAGTTCTATGGACAAAATCCCAACATAACAGGTGCTTCTCGTTTCTTACAAGATCGAATGGAACATGCTCAGTCCATTATTTTTGTAGCTGAGGATCCGAATACGGGCGAAATCGCAGGATTCACTCAACTTTATCCGGTATTCTCTTCTATCTCGATGCAGAGATCATACCTCCTCAACGATCTATTTGTGAAAAAAACATTTCGCAAACAAGGAATCGCCAAACAATTAATTGCTGAAGCAAAGTCCTTTACAAAATCAAATTCAGGAAAAGGATTAGAGCTTTCTACATCCACACATAACAACGAAGCTCGCACTTTGTATACAAATGAAGGATTTGAACAAGAGAAGGAATTTTTAACTTACTTTTGGAAATCTAGTTAACACATTTTTAAGGAGTAAGTAACTGTGTACATTCCCGATCATTTTCAAATGGAAACAAATTTCATTTATCAATCCATCGACGAAAATCCATTTTCTATCCTAGTTTCTAATAACCAAGGAGAGATGATGGCCACTCATTTACCGCTCCTCCTCTCTGAAGATAAAAAATCCTTAATCGGTCACTTTGCAAAACCAAATCCACAATCGCTTTCTAGTGGAACAGAAGTACTTTGCATATTTTCTGGACCTCATTGTTATATCTCTCCTGCTTGGTATGAAACAGAACGCGCGGTCCCTACTTGGAATTTCACAGCCGTACATGTAAAAGGAATTTTAACAACTGTAGAAGATCCAAAAAAAATTCATGAAAGTTTACTAAACTTGGTCAAACGTTTTGAATCCCAGGATTCTAAATATAAAATTGATTCTGTGGATACAAATTACATTGAAGGATTAAAAAAAGGAATCGTTCCTTTTGAAATCAAAATCACCCATATTGAAGGAAAACAGAAATTAAGCCAGAACCACTCAGTCGAACGAAGAAATCTTGTGATTTCAAATTTAGATTTGATGTCTGGAGAAAATGAAAAAGCGATTGCATCTTTAATGAAAAAGGGTTTGAATCAAAAAACCCCATAATCAGTTATCATAATTTTGAGATTTGGATTAGCAATTTAACCTTGAAACTAGAATTAAATGTCAGAGTCACTCCAGAGATTGCAACAAATCCAGATCATTTGTTACAATTTGTATCTAAACAAAATAAAATTCCAAAATCTGATATCAAACATATTGAATGTACTTCTCGTTCGATTGATGCCAGACAAAGGAATGTGGTTTTTCAATTACGTTTAGATGTATATGTAAACGAAGATTATATTCCATTAGAATATCCTACTCCGAATTTCCCTAATGTAAATTTAGCAGAGCCGGTAATTATCATTGGTGCAGGACCCGCTGGACTTTTTGCTGCCTTACGCGTCTTAGAATTGGGAAAAAAACCAATCATCCTGGAACGAGGAAAAAATGTAAAAGATCGAGTGGAAGATCTTCGGGGAATCAATGTCCATCACATTGTAAACGAAGATTCCAACTATTGTTTTGGAGAAGGAGGAGCCGGAACTTATTCAGATGGAAAACTTTATACAAGATCTAAAAAACGGGGTAATATTCGAAAGGTTTTGGAATATTTAGTTAGTTTCGGTGCCACCAAACAAATACTAGTTGATGCACACCCACATATCGGAACTAACAAACTTCCTCGTATCATCCAAAATATTAGAGAGTGTATTTTATCTGCAGGTGGAGAAATTCACTTTAAAACAAGAATCACCGACCTAATTCTTGTTGGTAATTCCATAGCTGGGGTTAAGTCAGCATCTGGTGATCAATGGAAAGCAAAAAATGTGATCATTGCAACCGGTCATTCCGGCAGAGAAATGTTTCAACTCCTATATGAAAAAGGAATCGAAATTGAAACCAAACCTCTTGCGATTGGTGTTAGAGTCGAACATCCGCAAAGTTTGATTGATTCTATTCAATATCATTGTGATGTTAAAAATCCATTATTACCGGCTTCGGAATATTCCCTTGTAAAACAGATCAATGGAAGAGGTGTTTATAGTTTTTGTATGTGCCCAGGTGGGGTCATTGCTCCTTGTGCCACCAAACCAGGAGAAGTTGTCACCAACGGTTGGTCAAGTGCGGAACGTTCTCGTCCAACTGCCAACTCTGGAATCGTCGTAGAACTTCGATTTGATGATTTTAAGCCATTTGAATCTTATGGAGTGTTTTCTGCTCTCCAATACCAATCCTCTATAGAACAAAAAGCATTTTTAATGAATGGAGGCACACAGAAAGCTCCAGCACAACGTATGGTTGATTTCACAAACAACAAAGTTTCAGCCGAGCTTCCAAAAACTTCCTATACTCCAGGACTCGTATCAGTTTCACTTTCAGAATTACTTCCTCCACTCATTGCAGATGCTCTAAAAAAAGGATTTCAAGAATTCGATTCTTCTATGAAAGGATACTTTACTAACGAAGCCATCATCCACGCACCAGAAACACGTACATCTTCACCCATCCAAGTTCCGAGAAACCCAGAAACATTAGAACACATTCGAATCAAAGGATTGTTTCCTTGTGGGGAAGGTGCAGGTTATGCAGGTGGGATCGTATCTGCTGCCATCGATGGAATGAAATGTGCTGAGGCTGCGATTACTGGAAGTTTCTCTAAGTAAAAATGAAAAGTTTTCGTTACCACCTTCCATCCATATTACTTTGGTTGGTTGTATTTTATTTTTTATCAGAAAGATCAATCTTTCGTTACCAAAATATGGGTGCCGGTGTAGACATCGGTCTTTTTGAAAATCTATTTTATAATTT
Source organism: Leptospira brenneri (assembly GCF_002812125.1). Classification (NCBI taxonomy): domain Bacteria; kingdom Pseudomonadati; phylum Spirochaetota; class Leptospiria; order Leptospirales; family Leptospiraceae; genus Leptospira; species Leptospira brenneri. Next base: position 233,842 of record NZ_NPDQ01000002.1, on the reverse strand, counting down.
GATTCATAATGCAAAAGCAGTCACTACTTTAGGAGTTAGTGGCAATCTTCATCATTATTTTTCTGATCATATCAATTTGTATATTTATCCACTATCTTTATTATATAAATTTTTTCCTTTTGTAGAGAGTTTACTAATATTCCAGGCATTTGTTCTAAGTTCACCGATTCTCATTTTTCCATTTTACAAAAAAAATGACTTTTATCAATGGATCTTCCCTTTGTTATACGGACTCTATTTACCAATTTACTGGATTCAAATTTTTGATTTCCATCCAGAAGTTCTTTGGATTCCTTTATTTTTTTTATTTTATCACTTTTGGAAACAAAATTCTGTCTGGTGGATTTTGTTTTTTACTTTCAGTTTGTTTGTAAAAGAAGAATGTGCACTCGTTTGGATTGTTTTTGCTTTCTTAGAATACAAATTTAGAAAAAAAGAAAGTATCTTGATTGGAATCATTTCTTTAGTCTACTTTTTTCTTTGTATCCTTTTACTCGGAGAACTCCAAAACTCTGGTTCAGAAATTCCTTTGCCTGCCCACTTAGAGCGTTACCAAAATCCGATAGCTGCCTTAAACAATTTACATTTATTTCCTTATCTCCTTTTATTTCTAAACTTACCTTTTTTATTTTTTCAATTTCGAAACAAACTCATTCTCTGCTTAGTTCCTTATTTTTTATATTCCCTTTTTTCTAGTTATGAAGTAAATAAAACTCCATTCACTCACCATAGCTTTGTTGCCATTCCCATCATAATACTTAGTTTTACGGAATCTATAGAAAACCTTCATCCAAAAAACAGTCGTTTGTTTCTTTACTTGTCAGTATTTGTTTCCATTTGTTTATTTATTTTTTGGGGACCACCTTCCAAGTCTTATTCCTTTAGAAAAGATTTTATGAATCCAGGTGTTTCCCAAGAAGATGTAAAAACCTTGCGGACTTTATTTGAAGGAAAATCCATAGTTTCCAACGTACCACAGTATTTAGCAAACCGAACAAGTGTTTATTTGTTTTTACCCAATCACGATGATTACGCAGACTATTTAATATTTTACCAATTTCCATTAATCACTCAAATTCCCCCGATACCGAAACAATACCAATGGGAACAAACAATAGAAAACCATATACAAATCTATAAACTTAAGGAAAATTGATTGATTCATTTCAGAAACCAATCATTCTAAATACCTGAAAAATGAGAACCATCCCCTCTTATCTATTGTTTTTTTTACTCATTCACTGTTCTGTTGATTTGCGTCAGGTACCACCTCCATCTCCGAATGGAAATACAAATCGAACACAAACTAACCTTCCCTTAGTGATTGGAAAGTTTGAAATCCTTTCGGCAGATCGCGGAGTTTACACAGATGCTTGGCGGATGGCGTGGAAAGGTCACCTAACCTCTTCCGGTCTATTTCCAAATGTCGTTACTGAATTGGATGCGAAAATTACATCCGATTTTTATACCATTGATGTTGAAATGAAATCCCATTATGAAGACAAATACAATTGGTGGTATACTTGGCCTGCTCTATGGCCATTCACAATGGTTTGGCCCATCCAATATAGATTAGCTGAATACACAGTTGATTTCAAATATAAACTTTATAAAAACAAAACTCTTATTAAAGAGGAGACCATCTCCAAAAATGGAAACACATCGGAATTTTTATATGGTCTATTCAAAGTGCGAAACTTTCAACGAATGATTGAAGAAACAAATTTGGAAGCAGTTAGAACATGTATTCAAAATTTATCCGAATCATTGTAGTTTTAAATCTATTTAGTATTATTGGCTGCGTCAGTATTCCTTTTCACCCTGCCAACAATACAGAAGAGTGTTTAGCATATTATTACCAAACGAAAAGGCAAGTCACAGAAGTTTTCGATGAAAACACATTGACACTAGGACTTATTGTGGTTTTTTCTCTTCTCAATTCTGCATTTTCACCCATCTTTCTACTTCCAATTCTCACAACACCGTACATTCAGTATCAGAATAAGTTAAAATCAGATGAAATTTTAAAACAATGGAAAAAGGAAAGATGTGGAATTGCTGAATTTGATCCAGAACAAAATCATACCAGGCCAACAGATCTTTAATTGGTCAAAAATTTCATAGTGTCTCCGAGAAGGAGACCAATTTGAAGTCTAAGTTGAATCAAATCATAACGGTTTTGAATTTCATTTCGCATTACATCGCGAAGGCGTCTATCAACCGTTTGTAATTCAATTACAGAAGCAGAGCCCGTTTTATATGCTTTTTCCATAATTTGATAATTTTCTTCGGCTATTCTTTTGCTTTCACGAGAAATGTCATACAACTCAACTAAATTATTATGTTGTTGTATGAGCTCATAAAGATATAATCCAGTATTCTCTCGCAGAAACTGTGACTGGGACTTTGCTAATTTAATTTCAATTTTTGATTTATCAAATTCATTTTTAGACAACCAACGATTAAATAAAGGGAATCTAAATCCAAAATTTCCACCAACATTAAAATCTGCATCAGATGACCTGGCATACCGACTAAAGTCATTACGGCTATAATCATAAACTTCCATGGAGTTTGTCCACGTTCCACTTAATCCAGAAAACGACTCACGACTGGATTGATTGTAAACATTCACAAAAAAATCAGGAACCCAAAGTTCATTAAAACGAACTAACTTTTGCACTTCCAATATCTTTACTTGATTGATAGTCAAAATAATATCAAAATTTAAATCGGTTAAATTCTTCTCATATTCAGATAAAGTCGATTCCAAAGGTAAAATTTTGTATTCCCGTTCCGGAATTTGTTTCAAAGAAACTTCTTTTAATAAAAACTTTCTTCTAAAGATTGACTGACTTTTTTGTTGGTCCAATCTCGATTTAGTTACATTATATTTATAAAAGAAATAATCTACTTTGGAGTTTTGTGTTACTAAATAAGATTCTATTCCTTGTTTATAAAGTTTTTGGACTGTCTGAAATTGTTTATCAGCACCGGCTTCATTCGAAAAATCATAATCATAAAATGCCAGAAGTTTCAATGTTTCTGCATATTGAAAAGCCTGGTCAAATAGTTCTTTTTGGAACAAAGCTTTGTATTCTAACAACAATCGCTCATATTCCAATTCCATAATCATATTAGTAAGAACTGTATTTCCTTGTTCTTGGAAATTCCAATTGAGATTTAAAGATGTGCTCCAACCTTTTCTGTTATAGCCATCGCCACGTAAAGATTCAAAAAAAGGAGAATGGTCAAGGTTAACGGAAGGTAAATAACGTAGAGTTTTTGAGTCAATATCAACTTTTTTTCGCTCAATTTCCATTTCCTTTAGTTTCAATTCGTATGACTTTTCTCCAACTAACTTTGGTAAGTCATAAAAATCTACCGCATCTGGCCAAAGGTAAAAAAATGGCGAGATACCTAGCAAAAACAATGTTACAAGCTTATAAAAACGAACCACTATTTCGATTATCGGATCGCTTCCTGTTTGGAATGAAGTAATTGATAAATTCCACCTTTAGAAAGTAACTCTCTGTGAGTGCCCATCCCCTCTAATTTCCCGCGTTCCAAGACAAAAATTTGATCATAATTACGAATTGTATCCAAACGGTGTGCAACCGTGATGATGGTTGCATTTGCAAATACAGAATTTATATGAGACAGAATCCGGAATTCGGTTTCTTTATCCAAGGCCGCCGTTGGTTCATCCAATAACAAAACGTTGGGTCTCTGTAAAAACAAACGGGCCAATGAAACTCTTTGTTTTTGACCACCTGAAAAAATAAAACCTTTTTCCGAAATTTCCGTATCATAACCAAGCGGGAGTTTTACGATATCATTATGAATACAAGCTAATTTAGCTGCCTCGACAACCTCACTTAAAGTTGCTTCAGGTTTAGTGATGGAAATATTTTCTCTCACTGTTCCCGCAATTAATGGATTCTCCTGAAAAAGAACACCAATTTTAGTTCGTAAGCTTGGTAACCAAATTTCATCTAATGAAACATCATCAATAATGATCTGACCTTCTTGTGGATTGTACAATCCAAGAATTAGCTTTAGAATGGTTGATTTTCCACTGCCACTTCTACCAACAAAGGCTACTTTTTTACCTGGTTGGATTTTGATTTTTAAGTTACGAATTCCAGACTCTGGCTTTAAAGTATCATAAGAAAAACTAATATTTCTAAATTCGATTTGTCCCTTTACTTCTGGCAAATCTACTTTAAATAAATTATCTCTATCGGTAATTTCGCTATCTAAAGATTCGAAACTACGCAAACGATTCCAAGAGACATTGGCTTTCTGTAGTTTTAAAAAATCGTCATATAAAGAAAGAATTGGATTTCGAATGTAAGCGATAAGACCAATGATTGCATACAAAGTTCCCAAGGTCATTTGATCTTTTAGAATCAAAATACTACCAATTAACATAACCACAACAACCGTAATCTGTTTAAAAAATTCAGTATTCGTAAAAAGTAAGTTGGAATAAAATAATTTTTTTCCTTCTGAATTTAACTGAGTTGTGAGCCTTTTTTCGAAGTCCCAACGGTGCGAATAAGTAGCTCCTAAATTTTTTATTGTTTCAAAACCATTGATGGTCTCGATAAAATAACTCAGTGTTTCCGATTTTTTTAAAGATTCCTTTTTTGTTTCTTCTGTTATTTTTGGAGCAAGAGAACGAAGGATCAACATTTCAGGTAAAATCAATAAACCAATGATGAGTAATAATATTGGAGAAAGAAATAAAAAGATGACAAACACCAAAGAACTAAAAACTAAATCAAATATTTTCATTGCTCCTTGATCAGAAAAATATAAAATTACAGATTCAATTTCCTCCCAACGATTTAAAATTTCACCTTTTCTATTTCTTTCAAAAAAAGAGATAGGTAATGAAATTAATTTTACTAAAAATCGAATCGCAATTGTTTGATTCACACGATTGCTTGTAAAAAAAATAACATTCGATCTAAAATATGCTAAAAAAGATTGCGAAAAACTAAGCAAAACTACTGCAAAAATCACAGGAAAAAAAAACTCTTTGTTTTCTTTTAACAAAACCGCATCAATTAAATATAAGTTGATTAGTGGTATAAATACTTCCAAACCTTTGATCACAAAACTAGCAACAATCCCTGCTTTTAAGTATTTAAGTGCGGGTAAAAAATACTCAGCAAGTCCTGCAAAAAATTTACTTTTCCATTCCCATTGGTTTTCTGGTTTTATCTTGGGAACAAAATAGATCACGACACTCGAGGATTTTTTTTCCCATTCTTCACGAGAAAGACTTATCTCACCGAATTCTGGATCTATAATTAAAACTTTCTTTTGTCCAATGGACTTTACGATTATATACTTTGAATTTTCAAAGAAATTGATAGTTGGATGATTATTTAATTCTGATTCGTGGTCTTTCCAATTAACAAAATAACAATCACCTTTTCCTTCCCCAAAACTACTTTTCCAATGAGTTGGTCGAATGTCTGGATCAAAGTCAGGAAAGGCAGAATCAGCATCATAATTTGCAAATGAATACCCCCAATAACGAAATATCATTTTTCGACAGGCATCACCAGACTGAGACCGACCATCTTGAAATAAAAAAGGAAAGCTGATTTGATTTCTAAGTGGAGGACTAAATTTTAGTTTTGGTAGAATATGGAACTGATCTTCTTCATAAATTGTAGACGTAACAAATTGTTCATCTTCCGATCCATCACCTAAATTTAGTTTCCTTTCGCTCATAATCGAACGAATTGTGATAAGTAAACTTTCCGATTTTTTAAAAAAGTTACTCGCATCTGTAGAAGATAACTCATAAACAAAACTTTCTTCTACAGCAGATACGGTGGCATTCCTGGTTTTTTTTTCCAATACCCCCATTTCACCTAACACTGAACCTGCTTCCACAAAAGAAAAATAATCTTTTTGCCAGGTAGACTTAGTGACTTTAAAGCGGCCAGAACGAATGAAAAATAAAGAAGAACTTTTACTTCCTTCTTTGATCAATACTTGGCCAGGAGATATTTTTCTTTTTACCAGTACTTTTGATAAATCTTCAATCTCTGAATTTGAAAGTTTTCGAAAATAAGGATGGATTCTTAATTCATCACGAAGTTGGGCATTTTCTTTGTATTCGTTCCATAACCCTTTTCTTTTTTTATCTGATTCAATAAACTTTAAAAACTGATTAGAAGGTAAAACGCGAACTTTTGAATTTTCTTCCACCTGAAAGATTTGTTTCTCTAACAAATCAGACGATAATTCCAAAATCCCATAAAAAGAATTTTCTGTTAGTGTTCTAATTAATAATTCTTTTTCATTGATTTTTAGTTTTACTTGGATTCTTCCTGTTTCTACAAAAAGGATTGGTGTTGGTTCTGATTGAGTAGCACCAATTCTATCATTGGCAACTAGAGATCTAAATTCAAATAACCCTATTAGTTTTTTTAAATCGACTGATGATAATGTAGATAAAAAATCATCATCGGCAAAAACGTTAGGAATTTCTTTTAAACTTTTTTTCAAAACTAGTTCCTAGGATCAGCATAACGAAACAAAATTTTATAAATACTCTTTCGATCGATGATGATATCAGCGACAACCTTTAAACCCGGAAATAAATGAAACTCCTTTCCATCTTGGTTCAAATCTTGAGTTCCTAAAACAAGAACTACAGAAAAGGAATCCTTATCTTTGGTATTAGGAATGATTTGAGAAACAGTACCTTCCACGACACCAAAATCATTTTGATGAAATGCCTTTACTTTGATTACTGATAATAAACCAATTCGAACAGCCGCAATATCCTTACTACTCACCTCAACGATTGCTTCGAGTGGTTGTCCCTCTTCCATTAAGGATGCAACAGTTTGCCCACGGATGATATTTTGCCCTACGTTATTCACCGAAAGTTCACCAATGATTCCAGAAAAAGGCATTCGGATGATTGCATTCGCAACTCTTTCCCGTTTTAATTTGGTATCACCCCTAAGACTTAAAATGATATTTTCTTCTCTTTGGATTTCATCTTTTAAGTTTCCAAATTCTTCATTAAACTCTAATAAATTTTGATCATAAATAAACTTCGCACCAACACCATTTTGAAAATCCATAAACGCTTTTTTTAGATTTACAAATTTGCTTAAGACACCACCGGAAAGTGCAGAACCAGAATTATTTTCTAAATTATAAGCAAGATTCTTTAAAATTTTTTCAGCTTCTCTTTTGTTTCGAATTAGTCTTTGTAATTTCTTTTCTTCATAATCTAAATTGTTTGTATCTTTTGATAATTCAATTTGTTGTTCTGAAAATTCTAACTCCATAATGGGATCACCTTTCTTTAAGAAATCCCCTGATTTTACATATAGATTGGTTAATGTTCCCGTTTCCAAAGCTTCCACGACATGGTAGTTACCTTTAGGACGAATGGAACCTGTCGCTTGGACAACCACATCGACCTTTCCAAAAACCAAAAACAAAATGAAACATATAAAAAATCCTGTAATGAGATAAATTCCTTTTCGTTCCCAGTTTGGTGCAGGGTGTTTTAATAATTCATCATAATAAGATGCAGAATGGCGAGATTCCCAATTGGAATCTGTTTCTTTTATATTCCCAAATTTTTTAAACATCTTTATCTCCTTCGCTAAGTGTAGGAAACAAATGGTAATAAAAACCTTTGGTAGTGATTAACTCGGCATGAGTTCCCATCTCGACAATCCGACCTTCGTCCAAAACTATAATTTTATCCGCACTGACTGTGCTATGAAGTCTATGTGAAATTTGAATGACAGTTCTATCTTGAAATACAGTTTCCCATTGAGATTGGATATGGGATTCTGTTTCTGAATCCAAAGCAGATGTAGGTTCATCCAAAAATAAAATACTTGGGTTCGTTACAAGAGCTCTTGCAATTGCCAACCGTTGTCTTTGCCCACCCGAAAGACCAATACCAGATTCACCAATTTTTGTTTCATATTTCATTGGAAATCTTTCTACAAATTGATCAACGGAAGCAAGTTTTGCTCCAGCTAACAATGATTCCTTGTTTAAGGAAGGATTTTTTTTGGAAAGATTTTCAGCAATACTACCTGAAAAAAGAATGGGATGTTGTTCTACAGCTCCAAACTGAATTCGAACTTCTTCAGGATCTAAAGTGGAAAGATCAAAGGAATCAAAAAAAACTTTCCCTTTACTAGGAGCAAGTGTTCCCATAAGTACCCTCATCAAAGTAGATTTCCCACACCCACTCCTTCCAACAATCGCAACTTTTTCACCTGCTTCGATTTCTAAATTGATATCCGATAAAATTTCGGGACTTGTTTCAGAATAACGAAAACTAATATGATCTAAAGTAATTTTTCCGGTTAGTCTTGGAAGCTCACCAAACGGCCGTTGGCTGACGACTTCACCAGGTAAAGAATAAATTTCGGTGAGTCGCATTCTAGATTCTCGTAGCTCACTCAAATCTTCATATACATGGCATAGTCTGACAATTGGTTCCATAAGGAGTGAGTATAAAACCAAAAATGCTAGGAAACTTCCAAGTGTAAGCGATTCACCCAAAACATCGCTAACACCAAATGTGATAACGGCAATTAAACCCATTTGTTCAAAAAACTTACTCACAAGTTCTAATACATGAACCCGTTTTCCCACTCTTAAGTTCGTAAGGATCGTTCTTGCAATTTCATTTAAACCTTTCGAAAGATAACGACTTTCCATTGCGGATGATTTGATCAAAGGCATCCCTGCAAATAAAGAGAGAAAGAATGAAGTTGTTTTCTTTTTTGATTCAAAACTATGCTTTTGTAATTTTTTAATTTTTGCACTCGACCTAACAACAAACAAGGAATATACGACAAGAAAAAATAGACCAACAAAAGACAAACTACTATCCAATCGAAACAATATAAAAAGATAAATTGGTAAGGTAACTAAATCTAAAATCAAAAACAATCCCGATCTCTGCGTAATTTCTAATATCCTCTGATTTTCTTTTAACCTTTGCGTAAAGTCGCCGGTTTCAAATTTTCGGAATTCGGGTAAGGTTAAATTCAATATATGTTGAAAAAACCGAACAAAATAATTATATTCCAAACTTTGCATAAGCCCAATCGCAATCAAATTTCGGAACAAGGAAAACAAGGTTTGAAAAAGAACAGCTAATCCTACACCAAACACCAATGTGAATAAAAAGTTCCGATCTGAAAAAACCAAAACTTGGTCTACAACCTGACGAACCAAATAAGGCAAAGACAATGTCAAAAGCGCCGATAAAACCGTTGCTACCAAAATCCACCGAACTTCTCTTCGTTTCGGGCTGAATAACATTCGAAGTTCTTTAAAAAAACTAATCAAACTAACATCAGCGGACATGGCGGCCGGTGCCGGCGAAAACTGTAATATCACTCCATCCCAAATTTTTAAAAATTCTGAGATGGAAAGTTCATAAACACCTTTGATTGGATGAGAAATAAGAACAGCATCTATCTCTGGTTCATATAGATACAACAAACAAGGAACAGTTTCATCATCAGTGATAAATACAGGATTTTCTAAATCAACAAGTTGTTCTACAGACAAATGTTGTTGTTTGGTTAAAAAACCCAACTTCTCCAGTTCAATTGCTAGTTCAAAAATACCAGGAACAACATTTCTGGTTAATTCATTTTTGATTCTTATTTTCCAATTTGTTGGTAGAGGTTTATCAAAGGCTCTTAATGCAAGTTCACTACAGACAAGTCCAACTAAGGTCAACTGATCCGTTGTCACCTGCTCAATGTATATTTTTTTAGTTGTTTTTCTAATTTCGAAACGTTTGGAAACAAATGGCCGTATTGAGTTTTCTTCTTTTTCTTTTGCTTTGTACGTCGAATAACGTAGCAAACGCGATTGAACAATTTCTTCTAATTTGTTTCCTTTCTCAACACCAATGACTTTGCGGAATACGGAACCTGGAATTTTATATAATTCGGAATCTTCGGAAGCAAGAGCACTCGCTAAACGTTTTTGTTGTTTGAAGATCGCAATTTCACCTAAGATATCTCCCGAACGCATAATCGAGATAATTTTCCTTGGATTTTCCGTACGTATCTGGACTTTACCTGATCTAACAATATAAGCAGCATCCCCCTCTTCCCCTTCCGCAAAGATAAATTCCCCTTGTCCAAGTTTTACAAGTTGAATGGATTTAAGAATGAGTTTGATCTCTTCTGGTGATAGTTCTTCAAAAAAACTTAGTTTACGAACATAATAAAACTTTTCTTGTTCTTCTTCTCTATGTTTTGCTTTTTCAGCAATCTCCGGATGAGATTCAACTAACTTTAAAAAACGAGATACAGGTAATAAAAGAACTATAGATGGTTCAAGGGCATAATAATCATGTTTCGATGGAGTTTTAGTGAGAGTAATCCTTTCGCCAATAGATTCACCAACTTCAACGAAAGCAAATCTTCCTAAACCAACTCCCTGTTTGTTTTGTTTCATTCCCAATCGACCAGTTAATACAAAATGGATGTATTCTGGCATTTGATTGGCTTTGATCAAACTTTGTCCTAAACGAACAAAACGTACTTCAATAAATGGGATTAAGTTTTCTCTTTCTGATTCTTCTAATTCCGCTAATAAATAATTGCTGCGAAATACTGTTCGGATTTTATCAAGGTTTCGCCTAACTTCAGATTGCATTTATTTATCCGCTAATACCAAGATATGAGTGACGGCGAAGTCCAAAAAAAATGGGTTTTTTCTACTTTTAGGAGAGAAATCCGTAAACATCGCCAAATTTCATACGTTTGTATTCTATACCATCGACGAAAACCGGCTCAGTCCTAAGCACATAACCTTCTTCCTTACGAAAGGAAGATGATTTGCTTTCGGGAATTGGGAAATCCCGATGGGACTTCCCAATGATTTTTTACTTCCGAGAGGCCTTCCTTTGCCAACTAGATTAGATAATCCTTTTGGTACCTTGTCAGGAGGTGATGACGACCCGGAAATAATTGATAAATGTAGTTTAAGCTTTCGGATTTTCTAAAACGATAGCAATTCCTTGGCCACCACCAATACAAAGAGAAGCAACTCCGTATTTCACCCCGCGTCTTTGCATCTCCAGTGCCAATGTCAAAGTCACACGGTTACCAGAAGCTCCGAGTGGATGTCCAATTGCCACCGCTCCACCATTCACATTGGTGATTTTTGGATCAAGACCTAGCTCTTTTTGAACGGCTAAGTATTGTGCAGCAAAGGCTTCATTCACTTCGACAAGACCGATGTCTTTTAAACTAAGTCCGGCTTTTTGTAATGCAGCAGGAATGGCAATAGCAGGACCAATTCCCATCTTCGCAGGATCGCAACCAGCATGACCCCATGATTTCACAATGGCCAAAGGTTCTTTTCCTAATTTTTTTGCTTGGGAAGCAGAAGCCACGATCAAAGCAGAGGCACCGTCGTTAATACCGGATGCATTTCCCGCAGTCACCGTTCCATCTTTTTTAAATGCAGGTTTTAAGTTTGCAAGTTTGGTGGCACCTGCTTTCCCTTTGATGAACTCGTCTTTATCAAATACAATAGGATTTTTTCCATTGATCGTAATGGCATGAATCTCATCTTTGAAGATTCCTTTGTTTGTTGCTTCTTCTGCTCTTTCTTGTGAAGTAGCAGCCCAAAGGTCTTGTTCTTCTCTGGAAATTTTATATTGGTCAGCCAAATTTTCTGCAGTCATCCCCATTGGAAGTTCTACATATACATCAGTTAAACCAGTTGCCAATGAATCTTCAAATTCAGTATTTCCATAACGAACTCCGAACCTAGCATTTCTCACCACATAAGGTGCGTTACTCATAGATTCCACACCACCGGCAAGAACCGTATTTGCTTCACCTAACATAATTTTTTTGGCAGCTTGGATGACAGCTTCCATTCCAGAACCACAAAGCCTATTGAGTGTGAGTGCTGGGCTTGCAATTGGAACTCCTGATTTCAAACCAATATGTCGTGCTAAATAGATTCCGTCTTTGCCTGTAGGGATAACGTTTCCAAAAATACTTTCTTCAATGAGAGAAGGATCCACGCCAGTCTTTTGAAGTGCTGCTTTTGAAACTTCGACTCCGAGGTCTACGGCACTCATATCTTTGAGAGTTCCGCCAAAACTACCGAATGCGGATCTAAGTCCGCCCAAAATGTAAACTTGTTCCATAGATACCAGGAATAGCCAAATTTAGTCATCTGTCAGCTAAGAATTGAAATTTCACTTGAAAGAGATTCTGACATGGATACACTTCCTTGAATGAATCGAGAACCCTTGTTCGGCCTGGAAACCGGCTTTTTATCCAAACAAACCGCTGGTCTCATTCGTGGAATCCTCGCGAAAAGTTACTCCATCGGGAATTCGCCCGTTTCCTTGTATTCTTCTCCCTCTCCTTTATATCCAGGTTTGGAACTCATTTCAGACGAAGGAACAAATCCCATCCAAAAACGATTGGTGGTCGGGAGCATCCGTATGGGTTATGGCCACCACCGTATGGCTCTTTCTGTTTATTCTCATTCGTTAAAAAAACAAATCCCTACTTACCTACATGACCTTTTGGCAATCAATTCACCCGAAGCTTCTGCCATTGCCGACATTGATTCAGGTTACAGTTATTTTTCAAGACTCAGTGCTGAAATGGGGGGACCTGTGGAATGGTTCTGGGGTGGACTTATGTCCCAAGGAAATCTAACCTCACTAGAACTTTCTTGTCAGTTAGCAGAACTTTATAAGGGGCTAATGAATGGGATCCCCACTGATTCCCCAATCATCACCACATATCCGTTAAATGGTCAAATTGCAGTCGCCTCTGGATTTCAAAAAACCATCCACCTAATCTGCGATAATTTCCCCCAATACTATTTATTAGTTCCGGGTGCAATGAATTTAGTCCAAACCCCTTCTGCTTATACAAAGTTTGTGGAGATGGGTGTTCCAAAAGAAAACTTAGCTGTAGCCGGTCATTGGGTTTCCGAAGACATTGTATCAGGTGCCGTTACTGATAGTGAAAATCGAGTACGTCGAATTGATGCTAAAAAATGTAGACGGTTTCTCATTCCCATTGGAGGAGCCGGAGCACAAAAGGGATATATTTTAGATTTAATCAAACTTTCCAAAAAACATCTGCAAAATAAAAAAGCAGTCTTTTGGATCAATACAGGAGACCATTCTAAAATTTTAAATTCCATTGAAGAATTTCTGATACTACAAAAAATTCCTTATTTGTCCATCAACACTTGGGAAGATTTAATCCACTTCATCGAACGCCATCCTCTACGTTCCGAAGACAATGAAAACAATCCCCCTGTTGTGTTATTTCATTTTCCTTCACATACAGAAGCTTTTTCTGCCACTGACAAACTCATTCGTATTACAGATGTTCTCATCACCAAACCATCAGAACTTGCTTTTTATCCTGTTCCCAAACTTTTCATTCGAAGAGTGGGAGACCATGAAGCCGCATCGGTTCAGAGGTCATTGGAACTTGGTGAAGGAACTGTGGAATGTCGTGAAGCGAAACATGCAAAAGAACTCATTCATATTTTTACGGAATCGGATGATTTGTTGCTGCGAATGAACGAGTCCGTGATAAAAAACATCATAGAAGGAATCTATAACGGAGGTAAGACGGCCGTTGCCATGTCGACCGCTAATTAAATATGTTCTAATTAGAAAACTTTACTTCTAATTCTTTTCTAGTGGATAACCAGATGCCAGCAATCTTTTTTCCCTCTTCCACTGCCGACTCAATCTCCCCAGTTTTTGCTAAACTTTCTGCTTTGATCACCACTTCAGAAAGTCCTGCCAAACCAAAATTTGCAGCCACACCCTTAATTTGGTGTAATTCGGCCTGTAATTCTTTTGGTTCTTTCGATACCAAAAGTCGGTCTAAATTTTCGATCCGAGTTGTCATGTTTTCCAAAAGAGAGGTAATCATCTCCTTAAGCCATGCCAAGTCCTCGGGATCATTCATATCCACTAAAGATTCTATTCGAGACCAATCTATTAGCAAGTTACACCTTCCTACCAAAAGTAAACAGACTCTAAAAAGCGTGTAAATTACATTTTAAAAAATCATTTGCATGGCTTCGGAACCGTATTTTTTTGTAAAACACTATGAAAATTCACCCCACAGCCATCATCGATCCGAAGGCGGAACTCCACGAGTCCGTAGAAGTCGGACCATTTTGTATCATTGAAAAAGATGTCAAAATCGGCGAAGGAACCGTCATCGAATCGCATGTCAAAATTCAATCTGGAACTCGAATTGGTAAGTTCAATAGACTCTTTTCTGGGGGAAGTTACGGTGGATTGCCTCAAGATCTAGGATTCAAACCGGAAACTAAGACCTATTTAGAGATTGGTGACCATAATATTCTGCGAGAGAATGTTGTTTTCCACCGCGGAACTGTGGAAGGAAAAGCTACAACTGTGGGGAACCACAATTACCTTATGGGGAATGTCCATCTGGCTCACGACGTGATCGTAGGTGACCACAATATCATGGTTCAAAACACGATGCTTGCCGGCCATGTGGTCATTGGTAACAAAGTTTTTATTTCGGGTTCTGTGGGAGTCCACCAATTTGTTCGTGTTTCTGATTATGCAATGTTAGCTGGGCTCACGAAAGTAGTAAAAGATGTTCCTCCTTATGCAACAGTGGATGGACATCCCGGTGCTGTGGTGAGTTTGAACGTTGTTGGTATGAAACGAGCAGGAATTGCTGCCGATGTTCGTTTGGCAATCAAACGAGTGTACAAAACTATTTACCATAGTGGACTCAACACCAAACAAGCACTTACGGAGCTAAAGAAAGATCCCAATCCAGCACCAGAAGTTCAAAAAATCATCGAATTCTTTGAAACTAGTAAACGCGGAGTCGTAGACCATCGTTTTGTATCTGGTGGATCAGACGAAGAATGAGAGTTCTCGTGACCGGGGGAGCCGGTTATATTGGTAGTCATATTGTTTTAGAATTAATGGAACTTGGACATGAGATTCTTGTGGTAGATGACATGGAAAAAGGAAATGAAGCCAATTTGTTTCCTGGAAACGAATTCATCAAAGGCGAAATCCAAAACCCAGAAATTTTAAAACAAACCTTTGCTAAAAAAATTGATGCAGTATTTCACTTTGCTGCTTGGAAAGCAGCTGGTGAATCCATGACAGATCCACTTAAGTATACAATGAACAACCTAAGTGGAACCTTTACTTTGTTAGATGCAATGATAAAGAATGGTTGCCAGTATTTTGTTTTTTCTTCTTCGGCAGCTGTTTACGGAGCACCAAAATACCTTCCTATCGATGAAAACCATCCTTTAAATCCTGAAAACTACTACGGATATACAAAGTTATGTATTGAAGAAAACTTGGAATGGTTTGATAAATTAAAAGGTTTAAAATCAGCTAGATTACGTTATTTCAATGCAGCTGGTTATGATCCAAAAGGTAGGGTTAGGGGAATTGAAAAAACTCCTGCGAATTTACTACCAATCATTATGGAAGCAGCTTCTGGAATTCGAAATGGTTATGAAATCTTCGGGACCGATTATGAAACAGAAGATGGAACTTGTATCCGAGATTACATCCATGTTTCCGACTTAGCAAAGGCTCATGTTTTGGCACTGAACTATATCATGTCAAAGAACGAAAGTTTAACGGTAAATTTAGGTTCAGAGGCTGGTTATTCCGTAAAAGAAATGGCAGATCTTTCTGAAAAAGTAGTTGGGAAAACCATTTCTCACAAAACAGGACCTAGGCGACCAGGTGATCCAGCTAAACTACTCGCCTCTTCTGCAAAAGCGAGAGAACTTTTGAACTGGAAACCACAGTACAGTGATGCAGAAACTCTGCTCGCCAGTATGTGGAGTCTTTACAAAGACCTATAAAGAAGGGTTTTGAATTTTTTCACAATCCGGGTTGATGGAACGAACATAGTCCAAAGCCCGGTTTCCTAAAACATCAGCACCTAAAAAACTTCCTGTTAGTTGAATCTCACCGGATTCAAATCCTTTCACCCAAGCCTTGGTGAGTTGGTTTGAAATGGGAGCATAAGACCAATGCCACTTTTCTTCTTGGTATCCTTTATTGTTCCTAGTCGACAAACTATTGTAAGGTTGGCAAAACCCATATTTATGAGCATTTTGTTTCAACCAATCGTAAAGAATTTTCCCTTTTCCCGTTTCTTCAAAATAACCGTTGTCTAAAGCATTGAGGTCAAAATCAGTTCCCCAATGGTGACGAGAAGTTCCTGGGGCACTAGAAAACTCTAAAATCAAGTTGGTGATTTCTTCGGGAGATTTTCCTTTGATCGGAACTCGCATCGCCTTTTTACCAGTGAACTTGGATTCCCAAATTCCCTTTTGATGGGTAAAATTTCGAAAAGAAGATACTAAAAAGATATGTTGTTTATAAGAAACAGGTTTAGAATCTTCAAAATCATTTACCATTTGGTGAAGTGCTTTTTTGACTTCCGGTCTAAGGAAATGATCTTTTCCATTTTCTTCTAAAATAACAGGCGCTAGTGGCCCAGGGGAATTAAATTTACCAGTCAAATAAGAAGTTTTTTCGATTCCCAAATACAAATCTGTTTGGGAAGGTTTGACTGGTTTTTCTCCGCAAACTAAAAAGAATGAAACAAATAAAAGGGATAAATACTTAGTTCGTAACATGGTTAAGTTCATTAAAAAATCCAGGATTAATTCGCAAATAAAAATTTACCTTCACTGAATCTTGTACTTAATTCTGCAAGTTCCTTAGGATCATCCAAAGGAAAAGAAGAAGCATCTTCTTTTGCCTCATCGAGTAAACTTCGATCAGAAACTAAATCAGCAATCTTAAATTCAGGGAGCCCACTTTGTTTGACACCCAAAAGTTCTCCCGGGCCTCGAATGGCTAAATCTTTTTCAGCCAAATAATACCCATCATTCGAAGCTACTAGTGCCTCCAAACGATCACGACCCTCATCGCTGATAAAATCGCCTGTCATCAGTATACAAAAACTTTCGAGATCACTCCTTCCCACTCGACCACGTAACTGGTGTAATTGGGAAATACCAAATCTCTCTGCATGTTCCACTACTAGAATCGTTGCATTCGGAACGTCCACTCCCACTTCCACAACGGTAGTAGTGACAAGAATTTGAATTTCTCCTGATTTATACTTTTCCATTACGAATTCTTTTTCTGAACTTTTCATCTTTCCATGTAATAAACCAATTTTTAAATCAGGGAAAACTGTGGTTCTTAAATTTTCGTAAGCAACAGTACAAGATTCTAAGTCTACTTTTTCTGACTCCTCTACCAATGGATATACAATATAACACTGTCTACCAGAACTCACATACTTACGTATAGAATTATAAACTCCCGCACGGCGGTCTTCTTTGTACCAACGAGTGTCAATGGGTTTACGACCTTTGGGTTTGGTTTTGATATTTACAAGTGTCAAATCCCCATACAAAGTGAGACAAAGTGTACGAGGAATCGGCGTAGCAGTCATCGCCAAAATATCTGGATTTTTTCCTTTGGAACGAATGGTTTCCCTTTGATCCACTCCAAACTTATGTTGTTCATCAATGACAACCAGGCCAAGATCAGAAAAAATCACATCTTCTTGTAATAAAGAATGAGTTCCGATGATGATATTGGATTCGCCAGTTTTGATCCTGTTCAGTTTTTCAGAACGATTTTTTTTATTCTCACCACCAAGCAAGAGTTCAATGCCAAGAAATGGCATATTCCCCATAAATTTATATATGGTTTGGTAGTGTTGCCGTGCTAAAATTTCTGTCGGTGCTAAAAATACGACCTGAATATGATTATCGATATAGTGTAGACCAACAAGAAGTGCCGTAATCGTTTTTCCAGAACCCACATCCCCTTGGAGTAAAAAGGCAGCAGGAGAGTCAGAACTAGTTTGAGACAAAATTGTATTTACCGCAACCTTTTGGTCTTCTGTCAATTCGAAGGGAAGATTTTTTTCCAAGTTCTCCCTTGAAGGAGATTTAGGAAGCGGCCAAAGCAAACGTTTTACTTTTTGACGTTCCCTTTGTTTGTATAAAAGAAGTCTTTGGAAATAAAAAAACTCTTCATAAGCAAATCTTTTCCGTGCAATTTGTACAGCCTCCATCGTTTCAGGAAAATGGATTTCATGAAAGGCTTTGTCCCGGTCAAGTAATGATCGTTTTTTAATTATTTTTGCAGGTAAATTTTCGGAGATCACCCCGCCTTCCAAAACTTGATGGATGAGTTTTCGTAAACCCTTAGAGTCTAAACCATCCTCTTTCAGCGCTTCAGTCGATGGGTATAGTGGAATGATTCGACCTGCATGGATGGAATCTTCAGGATCATCTTTGTCCGATAAAAATTCATACTCAGGATGAACAATTTGATATCCTTTAAAGTATTCCAGTTTCCCTGAGATTACTACTTTTCGATCAACTGTAAAAATTTTATGAAAAAAATTCACACCACGAAAGAAAACTAAATTGATCCTTTCGTTGTTTAAGGTCCGAAACCCAACAAGTAACCGGCTTTTTTTTCCATGAACAATATAACTGTCCGCAATGGATCCGAGAAGGGTTACAACATCCCCTTGTTTTAAAATGATATCTTTTGTAAAATTGCGATCTAGATAACGCCGAGGGTAATAAGTTAGGAGGTCAAAAAAAGTAAAGATTCCATGTTCTAAAAGGACTGACTTTCGTTTGGGTCCGATCCCTTTTAATGTAGATAAACTTTGTAATAGGTCAAGGTTTTGTTTCATAGTTCATCTGTAGGTTTCGGAGGTCCAAAACCATTTTCATTTGTCCCAGAAGATTCTGTTGTATTTTTTTCTGAATCCAAGATCAAATAACAATACTTACATCCATAAATTTGTGCCTGTTTTTTGCCTTCACTATTTGTATAAGTCGAAATGGCAGCATATAAAAATTCATTTTTGTTTAAAACTGTCCCACAAACAGGGCATAGACGAAGCCTCGGAAGATTTGGATCTTTTTCCTTTCCATATACTTTTCTTGGATCTCCAACACGCAGAGACCCTTCTTTTGCAAGGCGTTCTTTTTCTTTTTTGTTTAAACTTTGGTTGTCAACGGCCGAGAGTGCATATATAAAAAATGCTACCGTAAATAGGACACCGCAAATCGTAAGAAAGGTGACCATTTAATTGCCTCGAATATAATCTTCTGAACTCACCGTTGAGATAGGATTTTGAGAGATGAGTTTTAATTGTTTTTCAGAACAATCCACTTCAATGAGTGTATGCCAATCCTCACCACGCAATTGACAAAGATTTGACTGGACTACGTTTTTTCCGTCCATAATGATTTCTGCATAATATCCACCTTCCTGGAACCCATGAAGGGAATCCACAGCACCAAAGTTAGATGGATTGATAAAAACAGTATTTTTTGTTTTTTTTATTCCTTGGTCTTCATGTACATGGCCTGAAACCACAAGAGACGGAGATTCATCATCCAGATACCTACGAATCCCTTGGCTTCCACATTTCCCTACACCAGGAATGTTATCGAAGTACCCATAGGGAGGATTATGAATCCAACAAATATCTGGTAGTTCTTGTCGAAAAAAATCTTCTGGTTCGCTATAATTTTTTCCATTCTTTGTGTACTCATGAAAAACTACAGTGAGTTTTTCTGGAATTCCTGATGTCCAAATAGGAGCACCACCATAACCAGAAACTTTTAAATTTCCAAATTCAAAACTTTTCCGATGAACTTCGCGTTGGTAAAGTTCTGTATATTGTAAATCCAAATCATAATTTCCCGGCAAACAATATACAGGTGACTTGGCGTATTTTATAATAAGTTTTTCGATGATTTCATATTTTTCTTTCATCGTTTTAGCAGCTAGTTTGTATAAATCGCGATACTTTTGTGATTTTTCTACAATCGCTGTGGAATACTTTTCAGGAAATCGAATGGCGTGGGTTGTGAAATCAAAAGGAGTGGAATCATCCTTTCTTTCCGTTAACAAATAATATAACTCTTCTTGGACTCCACAAAAATCGATGATACGATCAAAAGAAAAAAATGCCTTATAAATGATATCTCCGGAAAACATATACAAATCTGCTTCTGTAGTTTGTAAGATTCGTTTTAAACCATGAAGTCCATCATGGATGTCCGTTAGATAAATGATCTTCATTTATTTATTTTCCCAAAGTAACATCTGTATATCGCGATCTTCTTCTATATAATCGATCTTCAAATACTCAGGCCCAAAAAAATCCACAAGTGGTTTTAGAATGGTAGAGGATCTTACAAAGATATACAGTTCGTTGTTATCACCGATAATGTATTGGATGTCGATTTTTCCGGCGATGGAAGGAACCAAATTCAAAAAATAATTTAGATCAAATAGAATTTCCCACTGAAGTCCAGTGATGGAAAGAAGATGAGGTGCTGCATTTAAGATGGATTCAAAAACCTTTTTTTTATGGAAAGGATCTACTTTGCCAAACCACCTAACAAAATCAAATCGTCTTGGTTTTGTGTCCCAAACCCGGTACCCCACAATTTTTAACCGCGCCTTATTGTCTTTTACCGAAACTGGCTTTAGGCGGACACGATAACGAATGGACTCTACATTTAAAAAACGAGCAATCCAGAGCCATCCCATTCGGTACACTCCAGTCAAGATGACTTCACCCTTGGCAGAAGAGACTTCCAAACTCTCTAAATCGGGATCTTCTGCAATGATCTCAGTCGATATGACCTCATGTAAGCTACCAAGAAGCAAGGTAACCTTATAATTACTCTTTGGGACCACTTTGGGTGGCAAAAAGAGATTTAGCGGATTGAAACGGAAGAGATCCGTTAAAAGCATATTTTAATTTTTATTTTCTATTGCCTTTTTGGAAAGCAGATTTAGAATACTGAACTCATGAAGATTGGTATCATTGGCGCCGGAAGTTTTGGCACTGCACTAGGTAGTATTTTAGCGGACAAGGGTTATGACGTGACCCTTTGGACCAGAAGCGAGGATCAGGCTAGATCCATCAATGAAAACCATATGAATTCCAAACATATGCCGGATTTGGTGTTACCAGAAAAATTAAAGGCGGATACAAATCTCATCCATGTCGTCAAAGACAAGGAGATGATTGTCTCGGCTCCTCCAAGCCATGCGCTTTCGGGAATTCTAAAAGAAATTAAAGACCATATCCCTCCCAAAGTGCCCATTGTTTCTGCCTCCAAAGGGATCGAAAATGAAAGTCTCCGACTTGTTTCTGAAATTTTTGAATCTGAGCTCCCTGGTCAATTCCACTCCCAACTTTCTTATCTTTCCGGACCAAGTTTTGCCAAAGAAATGGTGAAACGAGTTCCGACCATAGTTTCCATCGCTTCCAAAAACGAAGCCACCGCCAAACGAGTGCAAGAAATCTTTAGTTTTACTTACTTCCGAACGTATTGGACCCCTGATGTGGTAGGTGTGGAAGTCGGTGGTGCCTTAAAGAATGTCATCGCCATTGCCGCCGGGGTTGCCGATGGACTTGGGTTTGGTCAAAATACAAGGGCTGCTCTCATCACACGCGGGTTAAACGAAATCACTCGTATGGGAATCAAAATGGGTGCCGATCCCATGACTTTCCTTGGACCTTCCGGTATGGGAGATTTAGTTCTTACTTGTTGTGGGGAAGGATCGAGGAATAGAACCGTTGGCTTTCGTCTCGGTCAGGGAGAAAAACTAAACGCAATTTTGGCTTCTATGAATGAAGTAGCGGAAGGTGTCAAAACAACTCTCTCGGCAAAAAATCTTTCTGACAAACTGGGTGTGGAATTGGCCATCACCCAGGAAGTCTATCGAATGTTATACGAAGATAAAGATCCGAAAGAAGTAGTCAAAGCTCTGATGAGCCGTGATTTAAAACGGGAAGGAGTCTAAACAAGACGCACTAGTAGAACAATATAGGTTACAATTTGTATCATATAAAATGTAAACCGAACATTCACTGCAAGAACACTAGTAGAAGTTAGATGAGTGAAGGATTGTAAAACCCTTGCTCCTAAAATCAAAAGGCCTGCTTGGTTCACAAACTCGTCAATCATACCAAAGTTAGCTGTTAAAAATACAACGGTTAAAAAAAGAGGAAGGTTTTCTAAACTATTGATATGAGCTCGGTTCAGCCTCCAATTGAAGTCTGATCCATGTTGGATTCCCGCAGGAAACTCATTTGATTTCTTTTTGCCCAGTAATACCAACACCCCTCTGTAGGAAGTTAAAGAAACTCCCAGACCTAAAGTCCAAAGTGTAAATCCGATTAACGTAAAATAAATGGTTTCCACAAATTCTCCTTTTGTATCCAAACTTAGATATTGTTTTTAAGATACGGAAAGAAATTTTACAAGAATCAAAAACCCTTGTAAATCAATTAATGAAATTAAAATTCTTTTTCATAATTTAAAAATAGGATTTCTTAACAAAATTTCAAAAATCCGATGTTATACGAAACGAATCAAGATACCGAGGTCGAAACTCTAATCTATTTATACTTTAAATTTTTTTCAATAGCTGGTTGATAAATATACCGTTAATCAAAGTCCAAGAAAAAAGGGCAAAACCCATTAATACTGAACCTTTGCCCCATACCTCATATGGGAGAAATGCCAAGGAACTAATAAACCCCAAAAGAATCGTATGTTTGATTTCAATTTGTTTGATCAGCAAAAATTTTGTCATTAGATGGAATAGGAATGCACCAATCAAACCGGCAAGGATGGTTATGAATTTGATTTGATTTTCAAAAGTAAAAAGGTTGGCGACGGCATAGTAAATTGTAATCGAAAGAGTTAGGTGGATCAGCTTTCGAATGAGACCTCTCCTTAAGTTAAAATAAAGAGTTGAGATTGGAAAAGTAAACCCAGGAAGAAAAAACATTGTTAACATAAAAAGCTCTTTAATACTTTTACTGACATTAATTAAAGAAGCAAAAACAAAATAAAACAACCCAAACATTATGGAATTCACAAGGGGTCTGTTTTTTTTACAAAAGTTTTTAAAAATCATATAACAAACCTAATGTGTTTATGTTCTAAAAAGAAGTCAATTCGATTGATTAAGAAAACCCAATCGTTTTGATTTCTTTCCATATCCTAAGCCATGAAGAGGAAAAAAAATGATCTGGAGCCTCTGGAATTTCGATCGAGTTCAGTCCGTTCGCTTTTGAAAAATTGATAGTATATTCTTTCGGAAACCATTTATCCTCTTTTGGGAGAAAGATTGTATATTGGGTTCGTTTTTGAATTTCCTTTGGTGTAACAACAAATCCAGGCAAAAATAAATTCTTTAAAAAAACAGATAGGTCCTGCAAACGAATTCGACTGTTTTCGATAACAAATTTTAAGTGTTCGATCTTTCCATCTTCTAACCATTGGGGCGTAGAAAGAGTCTCTAATATTTGTTTGTTGGGAGTTTCCTCATCGGATAGACCCGGAACTAGGAGTAGTCGACTAAACTCTTCAATGGAACCTGATTCATATAAATACCGAAGGCTAAGAACACTATCTAAAATCGGAGAAAGTAAAAATAATTTACGAAACGGGACTTCTTTAGCATACATCATCAGCGCGGCCCCACCTCCACTGTGTCCGATGCCATAAAGTTCTTTGTTAAGATATCCTTTTCTCTTTAAGTAACCATCTAACAACCGTATGGAGGATTTAGGATCGTAGATTCCTTTTGAATTTCCATGAGAAGGAGGATTGAATCGAATCAGTCTAAGACCTAATTCTATTAATTCGGAATCCCGAATCCGAAACGATCTGGCATTCCCACCAGTACTTGGCCAAAGCACAAGCACCCCTCTCACCTCTTCAGGAGAGGCCCCAGATTCTGTGATTTCCAAGGATTCTGAAAAGGATGATTCGATCTGTTCCAAAGAATATCTAGTTAATTGAATTTGGTTAAAATTTCCAGCTAACAGTAACTAGCTGGCCACTATGATTCTTATAATGTGGCAATGATAGGCTTTCCATTCTGAACAATTACAGTATGTTCGCACTGAGCCACGAAACTAAGTTCACCACGACGGTTCCCAGCCACAAGTGTCCAACCATCTTCTTCTTCATAAGCAGTTTGGCTTCCAGTAGAAACAAAAGATTCAATCGCAAGGACAAGACCATTGTTCAATTTTCTATGATCTCTTTTGTCTTCATAAACCAATACTTGTGGTTCTTCATGAAGTTTTTTTCCCGTTCCATGACCTGCTAGATTTTTGATTACAGTAAATCCATTTTCAATAGCTGTTGAGTGGATTTCCTTACCAATGTTACGCAGATAATTTCCAGTATATGCTTGTTTTGTGGCGCGAAGAGTTCCCTCGATCGCTGCTTCACAAAGTTTTTGGAGTGTTTCGTTCTGAGAATTCCCAACCACAAAAGAAATTCCTGTGTCGGCATAGTATCCATCTAATTTTGCGGATACATCGATATTTACTAAATCACCCTCTTTCAAAATCGTATCTTTTTTAGGAATCCCATGAGCGATTTCAAAGTTAGTGCTGATACAAGTATAACCAGGAAACTTGTAATCATTTTTAGGGGCAGAAACCGCACCTGCTTTTTCAAATTCAAGTTTGGCGATATTGTCCAATTCCAAAGTCGAAACTCCTGGTTTGGCAAGAAGTTTCAAAAGTTCACGAACTTTAGCAACAAACTTTCCTGCTTTTAAAATACCCTGAAGGTCCTTTTCATTTTGAATCGACATCTACACAATCTCCCCACCGCAACTGGAACCTGCACCAGCAGTACATCCATAACAGTGATTTGCTACAACGATATCGCGGCTTAAGAATTCTCGCAAATCGAAATCCTTTAGATGTTTTACCTTTTGTGATTTCAAATCCAACATTTGGTTAAAATCACAATCATAAACCGAACCATCATACCCTACAGAAATTTGATCCAAACACATAAGACCGGCAACTGTCGCAGGATTATAAGCATTGGCTAAAGTTTCCATATACATTTCAAACTTACCACCTCGAACTAGTGCCCCTAAAAATCGGCTGATGGGAAGGTTATTAATACAAAATAATTGGTTGAATACAATTCCGTATTTTTTTTCCAAATTTTCTTTGTATTCTCTCTCTAAAACAGATTGTCCCGAACCTAAAAATAATCCATTGGGATTATAAACTAAATTCAAAGGAAGTTTGGTTCCATAACCAAGAGCATTTAATTTTTGTAATGCGGTTATGGATTTTTGATAAACACCTTTTCCTCTTTGGTTGTCTGTCGTACTTTCAATGAACGACGGTAACGAGGATACAACTTCCACCTGATTGGATGCTAAAAATTCATACAACCAATCATTCCCTGGTTCTTCCAAGATGGTGAGATTACAACGATCCATCACTCTTTTGCCGAGTTTTCTCGCACCTAAAACCAAATCCTTAAAATGAGGATTTCCTTCAGGGGCACCACCTGTGATATCTACAGTTTCTATACTGGGAGTTTTTTCAATAATCTCCAAACAGAGATCCACTGTAACCTTATCCATCATCTCAGTTCTTATGGGAGATGCATCTACATGGCAATGCCTACAAGCTTGGTTACACCATTTTCCTACATTGATTTGGAAAACCTTCAAAGACCGAGCCCCGATAGAATGCCCTACAGAATCGGAAAACTTTTTTCCGCTAAAGGATTGTAAGGTGGATAGTTGTTCCTTCGTTTCCATAACTAAAAAGAAAGTTCGTCGATTTTGTTTTGCATTTGAACGCTATGAACTAAATTGATTCCGGCAGCCATTGCTGCAGCTACATGAACCGCTTCGTTCATTTGCGCCTCGTTAGCGCCTTTTTGAAGGGATGTGGAAGTGTACGCATCAATGCAATAAGGGCATTTTAATGCATGAGAAACTGCCAAAGCAATCAGTGCCTTTTCTCTTTCTGAAAGTGCACCTTCTGCCATCACGGCCCCATAATATCCAAAAAATTTCTCTGCTAAAGCAGGGTTAGTGCGTCCGATCTCTCCAAATTTTCCAAGATCCGTTGCGTTGTAGTAGTGATTTGTTTCTGCCATGTTTTTCCTCAACTTGTTAGCTATCGTTATCGTATCAAAATCCAGATTTTCAAATCAAATATTCTGAACAACGACAGTAACGATCAGGTTATCTTCCGATTGTTGGATTAGTACAACATATTGGACAAATTACAATATTTAAATCCATCATCCTAAATCATTCTTCAGAAGATTGTGTACCCGTAAGGAGGGGGAGTTCACCTGTGGCAACACCTAGTACGACTCGATTTAAATGCCTTTGGTAATTCATCTTTTGTAATGCCATTTTAGAATTAAGAGTGCTAATTTTAGTTCCGATTAAATCCGCCAAACTGGTTCGTCCTAAATAATAAGCTGACTCCTGGCTTTTTAATGTATCCAAAGCAAATTGGTAAGCCTTTTCATAAATTCCAAATAACTTCTCTGAATTCTTTAAATTTTGGATTGCATTCTGAATTTCTTGGACGGCTGCCCTTCGGGTTTGAGAAGCCGTCAGTTTCGCTTGTTTAGTTGCCGATTCTGCCATTTCTAAATCTGCATATTGTGTGAGTGGTGTCAGTGGCATCGTAATGGCAAGCTGAGCAGTCACATCTTTGCTATGTGTTTGCCCTGGTGTAGGGAATGAATAAAAAGTATTCACAGCAACATTGGGAGCAAAACCAAACATAGCTTTTGTTTCATTTGCTTTTGCGACCTCGATTCCTTTTTTGGATGAAATCACATCATATCGTTTTACTAAAATATCATCCACATTTTCAATATTAGGTGATTCAATACGAGGAACGGAACTTTCCAAAGTTATCTTAGAATCCATTCCCACCATAGTCGACAATGTTAACTGAACCTGTTCCAATTGTGATTTTGTGTCTTCTAATACTGCTTGGGCATTTGTTACGGCTGTTTCAGAATTTAAAAGTTCATAACGAAGTATTTTTCCAAGTGAAAAAAGTCTCCTTTTTTCTTTCGCGGCTTCTAAATGTAAATTTAGAGATTCTTCTGCTTGGTTTAAACTATCTTCTAGTTGCAAAACATTATAATATGCTAGTGCAATTTCCATATACATTCGTCCAGCTTCGAATTTAGCCTCCATTCTCCTTTGTTCGGCCAAACTTGTATAAGCTTTGTAATCTTGGTAAGCCAAAAGTCCATTTGATAAAGGAAAACTTAATAATAAACGAGAACCGGCTCCTACTGTTGGAGGAAGAGTCGATGAGGTTGTTCTTGATGGCAAAAGGGATGCATAATTTTCGGTTTGTATTGCCTGGTATGTTTTGTAATTATCTAAAGGAGTTGGGTCAGCGGTATGACCCGGAATAGAATAAAATTTATTGTAAACATAAGATAAAGTGGGTAAAAAACCTGCCATGGCTTTATTTTTGCCATACTTTGCGAGGTTTGTAGCCTCATCTTTAAGTGCGATTCTTTCTGTTTTTTCCACAGCTAACACAAACAAATCATTCAAACCCATTGAATTTTTTGATAATGTTCGTTCCAAATCTTTTGTAGTAACGCCTGTTATTTTTTTTAAACTATCCTCAACAACTCCATCACCTACCTTTATATCCTGTCTAGACGAACAGAAAAAAACAAAAAAGGATCCAATGAAAAACAATCCGAATCGAAATAAATGGCTATTCACTAAATTCATTTTGATTTCTCTTTTTCAAAAAGTACGTAAGCTGCTGGAACCACAATAAAGGTAATGAGAGTGGATAGAATCAAACCACCAAGAATCGTCACAGCCATGGGAATTCTTGTTTCTGCACCAGGCCCCAATGCAAGGGCGGGAGGGATAGCTGCCGCAATGGATGCAAACGAGGTCATCAGAACTGGCCTTAGCCGAACAGGACAACCTTCTAATATTGCATCCTTTATGTCTTTACCTTGAGAACGTACGAAATTTACGAATTCTACAAGTAAAATGGAATTTTTTTTCACAAGACCCAATAACATGATGAGACCTATAAAACTATACATATTAAACGTTTGTCCCGTTACATATAGGGCAACCAATGCACCAGAAAAACTAAAAGGCATGGCAAGAAGCACATATAACGGTTGTTTTAGACTGTTGAACTGACTTGCCAATACCATATAAGAAATTAAAATTCCCAAACAAAGCGCAAAGACTAATCCGTTTGTTGATTCATTTGCAGTTTTCGCTGAACCTGAAACAGCAACAGAATATCCTTCAGGAAGGTAATCTTTTGCAATTTTTATAGATTTTTCCATGGATACAGTTTGTCCCAATTGGATGGGAGGATTTCCAAATAATTTTATCGCCCTATCACGATTCACTCTTGTAATGCTCTTTAAGGCTTTTTTGGATTCAAATACCAAAATTTCTTGTAACCGAATGAATTCTCCATAGGTATTTCTTACTTTGATATTTGGTATAATGTCTGCGTTTTCACCTTGTGCTTTATTGATTTTGATTCGAACATCATAACTCCTACCATTTTCTGTAAATCGACTTACCTTTCTTCCTCCCATAAGAGGACCAATGGTATTACCAATATTAGCCATACTCACGCCTCTTGCAGCAGCCGCATCACGATTTGGTAATATACGAAGTTCGTCTTGTCCTAATACATAGTCTGTATCGATGTCTTGTAAAACAGCTTCTTCTTCCAATTTTAATCTGATTTGATCAGACACTTTTGCCAAAACATCCCAATCAGGACCAGTTAACACAAGTTCAACTGGATAACCACGACCTGCACTAAAACCTCTTTGTGAAATGTCTATAATGGTGAATTTGGCTTCTGGTACGATCGGTTTTAATTCTTTACGCAAATCTTCAAAAATTTCCATTTGTGTGATTTCTTTGCCAGTTTTCGGGTTGATAGGTCGTTTGCCCATAGATTGCATCGAAACAAAAAACATGGCAGCGTTTGATTCTGATCCATCAAAGCCCCCTACGTTTCCCATATATCGTTCAATGCCTGGTTTAGAAAGTAGATATTCTTCCACCTTCCGCATTGCGGAGTCTGTCCCTAAGATGGAGGTCGTAACAGGTAATTTAGCACGCAGAATAAACCTGCCCAAATCTTGCGATGGAATGAATTCTTTCTTTAACAATAGAAAAAATCCAAGTGAGAATAGAAACACCAAAGTAGAAACTATGAGTATGGTAATAGGATATCGAATTACATATTTTAATGTATTTTCATAAAATGTTTCTGCTCTTTTGAGGAAAGCTTCTATAATGGGATCTAAGAACTTAAAAATTCCTACCTGGTCCCAAAACCTCAAAAACAGTTGAATCCATCGATTCTGTTTCCAATTCAACACTTCATCTGTCATTGGAAGTTTTTGTTTTGACTTCGATTTTTCTTTGTCTTTGTATCGGGAAGCTCGCATAGGTGTAAAACTAAGTGCTTCAAATAAAGAAAGTAAAACTGCAACCGCTACCGTAATTCCAAATTCTAAAAAGTATCTCCCGATCACCCCTTGCATAAAAGCAACAGGTAAAAAAATGGCAATGATCGCCAGTGTTGCTGCAAGGGCCGCAAAACGGATCTCAGCGGCACCTTCTAAAGATGCTTGGTACCAAGTTTTACCCATCTCTTTATGGCGACTTATATTTTCAAGAACCATGATGGCATCATCGACAACAATACCCACTGCAAGTGACAAACCAAGTAAGGTGAATGTGTTTAATGTAAATCCAAGTATATATAAAACTAAAAATGTTCCAATGATGGAAGTAGGTATGGCGAGTAAAACATTTCCTGTACTACTCCAACTTCCCAAAAATAAACGACAAACCAAGCCAGTTAATATAATAGAAAGAATCAAAGTAAAAAGAAGTTCTTCAACCGATTCACTGATAAATGTTGTATTATCATTGGCAACACTCAAACGATAACCTTTAGGTAAAAATGGTTTGAGTTCTTCCATTTTTAGTTTTACTGCGTTTCCAACCGCAACGGCATCCGAACCCTTGATTTTTTTGATACCCAATCCAACTGCAGGAATTCGATTAAACCGACTAATTCGTTTAACCTCATCTAACCCATCTTCTACGGAGGCAACTTCCTTTAATTTCACCGGTCGGTACATTGCTGAACCACTACGTGAATTTATATAAATATTTGAAAGTTGTTCCACTGTAGGTACATCACCCACTGCACGAAGTGAAACTTCAGATTTTTTGTTCTCTAATTTCCCAGATGGAACTTCAATGTTTTGTTCCAATAATGTATTGGCGATGTCGTCTACTGTTAGTTCGTTGCGAGCTAACCTGTTAGGATCCAAATATACGTTGATGGTTCTTTCTACATACCCACCAAGTAAAATCTCCCCAACCCCTGGAATCTTTTGGAATTTATCTTTGAGGAATGATTTTACAAAAATCATCTTTTCCTGTTCCGTTTTTCCCTCGGCAGTGAGAGCAACCCAAATGATAGGTGTATCATCTGGATTTGCTTTTAATAATATAGGGGGATCAAGTGCATCGGGGAGTTTGTTCTGAACCTGAGCAATTTTAGTTTGGATTTCTTGTAAGGCAACATCCACATCTCTGTTCAACCCAAGTTCTACAGTAATTGTGGCAGCACTTTCTGTAGAGGTAGATCGAATTTCTTCAACCCCTTCCACCGTCAAAAGAACTTCTTCCAATGGATCCACAACATCTGACTCCATTACGGAAGGGTTAGCACCTTGCAAAGTGAGAACGATATTTACAACAGGAAAGTCAACATTGGGCATCTGCGAAAGCCCTAGTCGAGAAAGTCCGATGACGCCAAGGAGAACCATGGCGAACATCATCATCCAAGAAAAGATAGGATTGCGGATGGAAATTTCAGAAAGATGCAAGTAACCTCAACTTTTAAGCGAACAGCGCCTAAAAGTAAGACCCCTCATTCCACCACAAGGTTCCAGACAAAAAGAAAAAAGACTAGAAGCTAGTGCAAGTACGATCGAAAAGTTGCCCTTTCAAGTAAGGAACTTTGGTCTACGTTTTTCGATGAGAGAAAGAAACCCTTCCTGTCCATCATGAGACAAAATCACTTTTACGAATAGATCTGCATCTATTTGGAATAAAGATTCCATTTTTTTTCGATAAGGTTCCCGTAGGGCTGTTTTCATTCCACGGCTAGAATTGTTTGTAAGTTTAGAAAGTGACTCAGCAAATTTCAAAGATTCACCAAACAATGATTCGGCGCTAAATAGTTCATCTACAAGACCAATTTCTTTGGCTTCTGGGCCTTTGATTTGTTTGCCGGTATAAAGAAGGTCACGAGCCACTTTTACGCCTACCAAGTCTTGTAACACAATCGTAGGAATGGATGGAAAATTAAGGCCAACAATGGCTTCGGAAAATCCAATCCTTGCCCCTTTGTCTACCATGTACCGGTAATCAGAGAAGAGAGCAAAAACAGCTCCCGCTGCCATACAATGTCCATTCACTACAGCGATGGTAGGAACAGGAAAGTGGAAATAGGTTTGGGCAGTCTTTAACAACTGTTCCACGGATTTTCTAACATCCTCTTCTGTTTTCCCATACATTAAAGTGGGTTCAATCCCGTTGGAAAAAAACTGTGTTTGTGCGGAGGTAAAAAGTAAAACACGTAAATTTGGATTGTTTGCGTGTTTCTTTAAGATTTGTTCGAATAATACAAAAGCTTCGTAATCAAAAGTGTTCTTTTCATTGGACTGCATCTTGATTTCCAAGATGCGGTCTCCATGAAAGATCTCTGCAAAAGGATTCATATTAACTGTTTTTGTAGAGTTCCAAGATTCTGTCTTTGTATTTTTCCGTAATTACGTGTCGTTTCATCTTCATTAAGTTAGTAAGCTCATCTCCAACCTCAAATGGTTTTGTAATGAGGGTTACATACTGAACTTGTTCAAAGTTTTTGAATCCCGTTTTAACACTGTTAAAATTACGAACTTCCTTTTTGTAGAAATCTACAATTCGCGGATTGGCGATTAATTTCTCAGGATTCTTTTCTGAAATTCCATTTTCTTCGGCCCAAGGAATGAGCGCATCAAAATCAGGAACAATGATGGCTCCTAATACTTTCTGATCCTGGCCCACAATCATTGATTGTTTGATATATGTGGATTCATCAATTTTATTCTCAATAGGCACTGGCTCTACGTTTTCCCCACCAAGTAGAACGATGGTATCTTTCGCACGACCAGTGAGTGTCAGCGTTTTTTTGAAGTTGATCATACCGATATCACCGGTATTCATCCAATTGTCTACAATGGTCTTATTGGTAGTTTCTGGATTTTTATAATATCCTTTCATTACCTGAGGCCCCTTGAGATGAACTACACCCTTAACACCTAACTTACCAAAGATGATATTTTTTTTGTCATCAATATGGCAGAGGACATTTCCAGCATCATCCCGAATTTGCACTTGGCTGAGAGGAACAATATCACCCACAGAACCCATAATCGGACGATCGAAGGTTCTTGCAGAAATGACCGGACCAGTTTCTGTCATTCCATAACCTTCCAGAACGGTAATCCCAATATCCATAAAGAAAGCATCTACGTGCTTTTGAAGGGCTCCTCCACCAGAAAGAGTGGCGCGTAAATGTCCACCTGTCGCTTGGCGGATTTTGGAAAGAACAATGCGATCCAAAGTAAAGGAGTTAAAAATCGCTCCGAGTCCAGCAATTACGTAAAGTGGAGTTTTAAGAGCACTTTCTTCCGGTAGTC
Source organism: Leptospira brenneri (assembly GCF_002812125.1). Classification (NCBI taxonomy): domain Bacteria; kingdom Pseudomonadati; phylum Spirochaetota; class Leptospiria; order Leptospirales; family Leptospiraceae; genus Leptospira; species Leptospira brenneri. The sequence goes on along the minus strand of NZ_NPDQ01000002.1, from coordinate 201,094 downwards.
CCAATTGAGCTGCTAAAATAGCTAAAATAGTAACGGTAAATGGACCAGTTAACAAAAGTTTAACTACAGCTAGAAGTGATAAACCTAAGGATTGAAAAATATTTCTACCTACGTAATCCACTTCCCAACCTTTGAGGAAACGAACCGCAGCATGGTAATGTTTGGAAAAAAAGTAAGCTACCTTAAACAACAATCTTCTGACAGGAGGAGTTTGTTTTGGATCATTGATACGAGTGTAAATTCCGTTATAAATACTTTCCCAAACACGTGGAGCCGAAGCCATAAAGGTAGGTCTTGCTTTTTGGATGTCATTACGAAGTTCCGTTACTTTTGTGTAGTAAGTAGAACCTCCATTGATAATTGCAAAGTATTCTACAACTCGCTCGAAGATATGCCAAACAGGAAGGATAGACAACATACGATCGTCAGGTGAAACTTTCGCCACACGAGGAACCACATAATGCATTTGGTGGATCATATTGGAATGCATGAGCATAACACCCTTTGGCATTCCCGTAGTTCCAGAAGTGTAAATCAGAGTGTACAAATCGTCCGGTTTGATTCCCGCAATTCGTTTCTCTACTTCTTTACTTCCTTTGGCTCTCATTTCCCTCCCTTTTTCTAGGAGATCATAAAAATGAAGGATTCCAGATCCAGATTTAAGTTTGGTTTCTTTATCCATAATGATGACGGTTTTCACCGATTTCACTTGGGATTTGTTGTTTTTATATTTTTCGTAGACTTTATCGTTTTCAACAAAAACGACCTTCGCTTCAGAATGATTCAAAATATAAACAATTTCAGAATCGGTGATATCAGAACCTCGAGGAACGTTGGCTGCACCTGCAGTGAGCACCGCACAATCGGCGATGATCCATTCCATACGGTTGTCAGCAAGAACACCAACGTGTTCTCTTGCCTTAACTCCTAAATCAATGAGGGCTTCCGCCAATGCGAGTCCGTCTTCGTAGAGTTCTTTGTAAGTGAGGGCTTGGTAATCCTTTTGAGCATTCTTATACCAGAATGCGGGTCTTGGACCGAATTTTTCTGCGGATTCCTTATAAACGTCTGCTAGGTTATTTGCCATATCTCTCCATCTAAAAGCGGTCTTTATGATAGGGCCTACTTTTAGATGGTCAAGAGAAATTTAGGTGTTTAATCCCAGTGGAACCCTTCGCGTTGGTGTCCTTTTTTCAAATGTCGTTTGCGAATTTCGCGAAGTTTGGTCATTTGTTCGAGATTGAGTAGGTTACGAGCCGCAAGTCCCATTTGAGGGAGAAGGGTTTCGTCTTGTGTGTTGGCTAAAAACTGGTTGGTCTTCACAAAGGAGCTTTTAAACTCCAAATTCATATCGGGATAGAAATCCATACAAGCCTCCGTGCTTTCCGGTTTCCGGGGTATTTGTTTTTGGAGATTCCCACCATCCGTGGTAGGTAGCCTCCCCCCGATATATGTATCGCCGGAAAATGAATATCCTGAAGCAAAAAATTTTGCTTGTACTATTTTTTTTTATCTGATTATTGGTATTCGTTCATGACGATTCGATTGGAAAATTCTACTGGCAGACGAAACGGGCGTTTCGTTGCTTACGAGTATGGAGAAGACCTATTTGGCACTCTCTATTTGAATAAATTTTCTGGTCGGGAAAAAGGTCGTCTGATCGACAAGTGGAGATTAAATGATTTAGGAAGTCTCATTCGTGTACTAGATACAGAGATTTCTCGTAGGGAAGAAGAAAATTACGAACGACCCCTTTTCCACTAATCCAACCTATGTTTTCCTAAACTTTAGGAACAAACGTTACAAATCCAAAATACAATACCTTTCTAAGAAACTAAAGAAAATTGCTTTATTGCGGTTTGTTACCTTTACCGCTTTTATCGGAGCCTTACTCTTTTGTTATCTAAATCAATTCTCTTGGAAAGAATATTCGGCCTCTTTTTTAGTCCTGGTTCCTTTTCTCTATTTAGTGAGATTGTATTCGAACCGCAAAATTCAAATCCAATATGCCAAAAAAACATTTAACTTCCTTTTAGAGGAAATTCATAGATTACGTGGTGAATTTAAAAAAATAAAAACGAGAGAACATTGGGAATATCCAGAATCTGTAAGAAACCATCCGCTCTCTATTGATTTAGATCTTTGCACCAAACAAGGATTTATTGGAATTTATGATGTTACCATCACTGAGATTGGTTTTCAAACTTACCTAAAACGTTTTTTACAAGAACCTTTAGAAGATACAAAATTCAATTTCCATTCACAAGACATTGAAAAAATTCTAAAGAAAGAAACCAAAACGCAAGCCTACCATCTTTTGCGAAAGTTTCTGGTTCCAGAAGCCGAAACCAATGAAAAGTTTCCTTTACCTGAAGTAAACGCAGAAGATTTTTTCTGGAAAAAAAGACGGCTTTTAAAGGTGATTTTTCCTATTTGGGGAACCATCACTCCGCTTTACTTAGTTCTCGGATTGTTATTTGATTTACCACTCATCCCCTTACTCCTCCTAATCAATGGGATTTTATTTTTTTCCTACCGAAGTGACTCCCTGAAACAATGGAAAGAAATTAAATCATTATCCAGTGGAGCGTCACGGTTTCAAAAAACCTTTATCTATTTAGCAAAAAATAGAAAGGCAACCAAACAAATGATTGGTCGCATAACTTCCTTAGGTGACTCTTCCGAATTACTGATTTCCCCATTACCACATTTGATTCTCAATTTACTCTGTTTATGGGATCTTTGGAAAATCAAATCCCTCGAAAAATGGAAACTAAAGTTTGGAAATCTTTGGAATGAAATACAAATTCAAATTGTACAAACAGATGTTATCCTTCCTTTTGTGAACTTTGGATTTTTATTTCCGGAAGTTAGTTTTCCGATTCCTTCTAGTTCGGGAGACCTCAGTGCTAGAAGTTTAGTTCATCCTTTACTTCCGATAGAAAGTCGAGTGTTCAACCCTTTGACTCCCATGTTACCTGGTGATCTGATGATTGTGACTGGATCGAATATGAGTGGAAAAACAACATACATGAGATCCATCGCCATGTCTTTATTACTTGCAGGAACAGGAGCTCCCATACTTGGTTCGGAGTTTACATTTCCAGAATTTCAAATCCATACTCTCATTCGTTCTCAGGATTCTATGGAAGATGGGGTTTCCTTTTTTTATTCTGAAGTGAGACGTCTTTCTTCGATCATTCAAAATGCAGAATATTCAAAAAAGGTTCCTATTTTATTTTTAGATGAGATCTTGAAAGGTACCAATTCCAAGGAACGATACATCGCAACACGTGAAATTCTTTCTGTATTACGCGAAAAAAAATGTATCGTATTTTTAACGACTCACGACTTAAAACTGGCAGAAATTCCTTGGGCGAAACGATTCCACTTCACCGAACTTGAGATTGATGGGCAAATGGACTTTGATTACAAAATTCGAGATGGAGTTTCGGGTTCGACAAATGCACTCAAAATTCTAAAAAAAGAAGGAATTCCGATTCGAAATGAAGAGGAGTAAAAAGTAAACACTTCACCTGCCACCTGCGGCAAACTCTAAGATAGAAAGTTCCTTGGAGTGAAGGAATGTCTTTCTATCCTTTTATTTAGGTTTATTTTTCCTGTTCTTCTTCCTTACCACCAAACAACGACTTAATCCCCTTCCAACCTTTTTGAACACCACCGGTCACATTATCCACTGCATTATTCACATAGTCGGACATGGCTGAACCTGCAATCCCACCAACAGCAGCGCCCGCAGGGCTTGCGAGAAAAATTGTTCCTGCATAAACGGAACCGAGCCAAATAGGATCAATGAATGGGGACGAAACTCCATAAGTTCCTTTGTAAATGATAGGAAGTTTTAAAGCTCTACCGGCAACGCCAGGAAAAGCAATAGTAAACCTCATATCGATATTTTTATTAAATCCGATTTTACCACCACCTGAACCAACAATCCCATCTGCTTTTAATGCAAAGTTTTTTACTTCGATCATTTCTTTAGCATAGAGAAAATCAAACTTTAGCTCGTTATACGGTGTGGCCCGGCTAAAATCTATTTTTTTGAGATTGATCACACTACCAATAGAACTGATCGGTTTTAAGATATTTGTATAACTTAACAGTTCTCCATTGTTTGCATTGATGTTCCCGATGATTTGCAGATTGGAAATAAGTGCCTCTTCTGTGTCCGCAGGAGAAGCCAATATAAATTCAGAATCTAATTTACCAGTGATTGGAGAAATTTTAAATAGATCAGAAAGGATAGGTGCTACACTTAAATTTTTGATATTTCCTTTGATCTCAAGGCCAGGGTTTTTTCCAAAAAGATAATGCCCTGTTCCCGTTGAAATTCCTTCATAGGCTCTTAATTCATATTTAGTAATATTAATTTTTCGTTTGGCATAATGAACATTTAATTTAAGGGAATCAGCATGAAAATCACCTGCATTTAAATTCCTAAAATTAAAATTGAGATACACGTTCATCCGATTCACATAACCCGTGCTTGGTATGTTTCTTGTGAGGATCGATTTTTCTAAATCGGGATCGACCCAAATTTTAATGACCTTAACAATACTTGGCACATCTAAATAATCAGAAGTTCCCTCAAAGGAAATTGTGGGAGATAATGGTGGTTTTAGAAAATTTACAAACCCAGATCCATATAATTTAGATTTGCCTTTCCAATCGACAACGATATCAGCAAATGCTAATTTACTTTCACGAATGTCATAACTCATGACAGTAGATGCATAACCATCAGCAAACGTTTTACCATCTTTTAAAGCCAAATCACGAATATGTAATTTATCGGCGATTGCAAAAATTTTTGCTTCGTCGCGTTTGTAAAATGGAATGTTTCCACTTGCTTTAGCGAATCGTAAATCACCATAAGTGAAAATGATGAGTATATCATGAAGATCGATACCTTTTAAGTTCTGAAATGTAAATTCTCCTTCTATACGAGCAGATTCATAAGACATTTCATCGGTAACAAAATAAATATTTGTACTAAAAGTTATAGGCTCTTCGTTTAACTTTCCATAAATATATACATCTAAATCACGTAAGTCTTGATCCAATTGAAACGTAGTTTCCCAAAGATACAATTTGATATTACGTGAATACAGTTTATCTTCAAAGAGAATGGTGATATTTTTGATTTCTATGTGGTTTACAAAATTTGCAAAAGTCCTAGAAAAAAGGAGATTTGTATCTTGCGAAACTGTTTCTTCCGTTTTCTTTGTTGTCTCTTTAGTCGTATTCTCTGACTTAGAAACGATTCGTTCAAACAAAGGAAAGGATTCATCCTTTTCGCGTGTGATCTCAACTGTACCTGTATTCAGATAAATTTTACGAATTTCTAGAGGTTGTCCAATAAAAACACCGTAATAAACTTCGATCCTAAGTTTATGAACTTGAATCAATTCATCTTGATTTTTGGATACACTTACTTCTGTGAGTTCAATTCCAGGAAACGGGAAAAAAACAGGTTGTGAGCTTTGATAATTCACCTCTAATCCTGTTAGTTGGTTTGTTGTATCTAAAATTAGTTTTTTATAATAATCTGGATCGGCAAGGAGCGGATACAAAATAAAAAACATCGTCATAGAAATGACAAAAATAAAAGTTAGTAGGATTTTACCAACAACCCCTTTGATTCTGTCTCGAATGCTTAGTTTCATAATAATATCACTTTAAGGGAAAGTGGCATTTCACTCTTCTTGTTTCAGAAGGATATGACTCCACTGGCTCTTGTGTTTTACAAATATCCTGAACAATAGGACATCTCGTATGAAATCGACAACCTTTAGGTTTATTCATTAGACTAGGAATTTCTCCAGTTAATGGTTTAGAAATTCTGGTTCGATCTTTTAAGTCAAAACTAGCAGAAAATAAAGCCTTCGTATAAGGATGAAGTGGCGTTTTACTAATCTCATCACGACTACATTCTTCGACAATTTGTCCTAAATACATGACAGCGATGCGATCTGATACGTGTTTTACAATGTTCAAGTCATGAGATATAAACAAATAAGATAGTCCATATTTCTCACGTAATAACAAAATATTATTAATCACTTGGGCCTGGGTAGAAATATCCAAAGCAGAAACCGCCTCGTCACAAACAACAAGGCTAGGTTCCAAAATCAAAGCTCTTGCAATGGCAATTCTTTGTCTTTGTCCTCCACTAAACTCATGAGGATACCGGTGTAAAATATCAGCAGGTAAATTCACCTCAGAAAGAGCTTTAATCGCCTTTTCTTTTTTTTCTGCGACACTTAAATTTGGAAAATGAATTTGTAAACCTTCGGTGATGATTTCTTCAATCGTGAAACGTGGGTTTAGTGAGGAATACGGATCCTGGAATACAACTTGGATTTTTCGTTTGAGTTTTTTCTTATCTTCTTTCGGGACATTTTTGATTTCTTGATTTTCAAACTGAATCGAACCAGAATCAAAAGGTAACAAGGATAAAATGGCTCTGCCAATGGTAGACTTACCGCAACCTGACTCACCCACAAGACCTAAAATTTTTCCTTCCGGGATTGTAAAACTCACCCTTTCCACAGCCACAAGACGTTTAGAAGAAAAGGAAAGAGATTGAGATTGTTTATAAGAAACAACTAAGTCTTTTACATTAAGCACTTTCTTTCCCTCCATATAAAAAACATTCTACAGATTGGTATTCAGAAACTTTAGTAGCTTTCGGTATAGAAACATTACAAACCGGAAGTTTATCGTTACATCGTGTGTGAAAACGACATCCAGATGGATATGCTTTTGGCGAAGGAACAATCCCTTCGATAGTCACCAATTTTTTTCCAATATTTTCATGACTAGGATAAGCTGCAATTAATGCCTTTGTATAAGGATGTTTGGGGTTATCAATCACCTCATTCACAGTTCCTTGTTCGATCATTTTTCCCGCATACATCACTGCAATTCGATCTGCGATATGACTTACGAGTCCAATGTCATGTGAAATAAAAAGGACAGACATTTCATTTTCTTTACGCAGCTCTTTGAGAAGTTCAATCAATTGTAATTGGATTGTGACATCGATAGCACTTGTTGGTTCATCGGCAATTAATACTTTTGGATCACACATAAGTGCCATCGCAATACAAACTCTTTGTAACATCCCACCAGAAAACTGATTCGGATACTGATTCAGTCTTAGTTTTGCATCAGTAATCCCAACTCTTTCCAACAAATAAATAGCTTTATTTTCAGCTTCCTCTTCTGAACCAAGACCATGTAACAAAAATCCTTCGATTAGTTGGGATCCGATTTTATGAAGTGGATTTAAAGCAGAAAAAGGTTCTTGGAATACATAAGAAATTTCTCGTCCACGAACTGATCTTAAGTGTTCTGGGGAAGCATTCAGTAAGTTTTGGTCATTAAACAAAATGGATCCCGTAGGATACAAAGTTGTGTTGGAAGGAAGTAATTTCGTGAGTGCTAAACTTGTAATAGACTTTCCACAACCAGATTCACCCACAAGAGCCAAAGTCTCACCTTTCATTAAATGAAAACTAACACTATCAACAATAGGTAAAACTCCATCGTCTGTTTTGATTTGTATCGAAAGATCTTTCACTTCGATGGCTCTAACAATATCTGTCATTTGTAAACCACCTTATCCTTAGGATCAAAGGCATCTCGTAACCCTTCTCCAACAAATGCTGAAAATAAAATGGTGAGAAAAAGGGCTACCGAAGGAAAAGTAATCAACCACCAAGCAGTGAGCCTCTCCCTTCCTTGCCCAATGAGTTCTCCCCAAGAAGGATTAGGAGCCGGAATTCCATAACCCAAAAAATCAAGGGCTGATAAAACAGAGATGGCAGAGATTAAAATAAAAGGTAAAAAAGTAACAAGAGGAGTGATCGAATTTGGTAATAAATGACGCATGATGATAGAGAAAGAAGAAGCACCCAAAGTTTTTGCTGCATCGACAAACTGTTGTTTGCGTAGTTTTAAAAATTCTCCTCTCATATAATAACTAAGACCTATCCAACTAAGTGATCCATACGTCACAATGAGAACAAAAAACCCACGCCCAAAAAAAGACCCCATAATTAAAATGAGATACAGGAAAGGAATAGCAGAAAGAATTTCAATGATTCGTTGTAAAAACAGATCTAGTCTCCCTACAAAATAACCTTGAACCCCACCAATAAAGGAAGCAAGAAAGATCTCCACAATGATTAAGATCAAACTAAAAGTCATAGCAAGTCTGTATCCATATATGATACGAGTGAACACATCTCTGCCCCTGTCATCGGTTCCCATCCAATGTTTGAGTGTCGGTTTAGAAGGTGGATTTGTCCCTTCCTCTAAACTTTCTAAATTATCTTCGTTCACTCCAAAGGGAATGGGTGGAAATACCATCACATTGGAAGAATTAGAAAATCTTGGTTCTTTATTTAATTTTTTATAATTGGGTTCTGTGAGATTGGCTCCCCCAAATTTTGTTTCTGGATAAAAACTAAAAATAGGAAAGGAAATACTCCCTTCATACAAAATAAACAGAGGTTTATTGTTAATAAGAAGTGGAGAAAACAAAGATAAAATATAAGTATAAAGAAGAATCAACATCGAGTAATAAGCACGTTTATTCTTTTTAAACTTTTCCCACTTACGCAAGTTTGCCGGGTTTGAAATAAAATTCATTCGAAATCAATCCTCGGGTCGATGAGTATATAACAAAAATCTGAGACGATTTTTCCAATCAGTCCTAAAAAACTCTGAGCAAGAAGTAATCCCATCATTAGATCTGTGTCTCTTTCTCTGACTGCTTCAAAACTAAGGAGTCCCATTCCATCTATATTAAATACTAACTCGATAAATAATGATCCTGAAAAAATTAAAGTTAAGTTACTTCCAAAACCAGTAGCAATCGGAATAAGAGAATTTCGAAAAGCATGTCGAAAAATCGAATCAGAAAAACTAAGTCCTTTTGATACTGCAGTTCGAACATATTCTTTTGCGATTTGATCCAGTAGACTGTTTTTCATAAGTAGTGTGAGAACAGCAAAACTACCTACCACATAACAAATCACAGGCAAAAACATATGAGTCAGGCGATCTTTTACCTTCCCCCAAAAACTCAAATCCTCATAAAAGTCCGATACTTCATGTCCTAACGGAAAAAAGGAAAATACTTCACCAGAAGCAAACAAATATAAAAGTAACATCGCAAAGGCGAAAACTGGAAGGGAATATGTAAAAAAGATAATGAAGCTGGAAATGAAATCAAACTGACTTCCTTCTTTTAAGGCCTTTTGAATCCCCAACGGAATACAAATCAAATAAGTTAAAAAGAAACCAGAGAGTCCAAAAAAAAGTGATACAGGAAGTTTTTCTACAATGAGATCTGACACTTTGCGTGAGTGCAAACGAGACTCTCCCAAGTCAAACTGAATGATTTGTTTTAACCAAAGTAGATAAGCCACCGGCGCCGGTTTGTCTAAGTGGAGCCTTTGTTTGATTAGTTCTATTTCTTCTTGCGAAATTTGTTTGGTTGAGGCACCGGCTAAATTGCCTGAACCTTTTAATTTTGCAATTTCACTATTGAGTGGCCCACCAGGAGCAAAATGAGAAATCAAAAAAACAAGGAAAGTGATTCCAAGTAGGGTCGGAAAGATGAGCAAAAAACGTTTGAAAAAATATTTCCACATATCTTAGAACTCCCACCATAGTTTCGGTTTTTTATAACCTTTCAATTCTAAATATCCCTTGGCGGACTTTTTTTCTTTAGAATCTATGGCCACCACTCCACCTTCCCAATAGATAGTTGCTGTTGATTTAGTTCCATCAAACTCTTGTTCATTGAAAATAGGAGAAACCATCCATTCGCCACCTGGGTATTGAATTTTCCAATGGAGGGGGTATTCTATTTTTGTCTTTGGACTTTTCCAAAAAGAACCGACAAACTCCATTTTGATTTGGCCTGGTTCTGTCCAGGAAGTGAGTTTCCCTTTGGGATCTCTGTACGTTCCAAAAATTTCGGGAGGAACTTCTTGCGATTCACGAAACCGAAAAAAAACATAATCTCCTCCGAATTCATCCGACAAACAAATCCAATCCCAACTAGTATCTCCCGTGGCAAGTGTAGGAATAGACTTTGCATTTTTTTCACTCCATTCATGGTCCATCCAAGAATTTCCCGAAACTATTTTTTCCAACTTCCCATACATGGATATTTTTCCCGAAGTTTTTAATCTCGGATAACTATAGTAATATGAAAATATATTTGGGTTACGATTGGATTTAATAGAAATTCCATCTTTGCCATGAATTAAAATTTTCCCATTTCCTTGCAGTTCTAAATCCAAACTAAGATCTTTCGATTTTGATCGTGCAAAAATATGGAACTTATCTTTAGAAATGATTTCTAAACGATAATCCCCACTATAAATAGTTTGATCCGTATATCCCGCAAGTCCACCTATGGTTCGTTTAATGGTTTGAGAATTTTTATACTTTTGGGAAGAAAAATCAGAAATCGCAAAATGAACAGGGAATACTTCTGGATTCCAATCTTTGCCGTCAGAAAACTTTAATCGAAAAAACGACAATTCATAACCATAAAGATTTCCAGATTCGGATTCTAAATGACCAACAAAATAACACCACTCCAGTCCATAATCGGAATGAAAACTATGATCTTTCGGAAAACTAAAATGAAAAAACCAAACTGATAATAATAAAATGATAATTCTATTCATCGGGAAGAGACTCCCACTTCTTTTCAAGTGGAAGGATATGAAGGTATGTTTTTTCAATTCGTTTCATCTTTTCGATGACATCTTTCATTTTTTTCTTTTCATTTAATTTCCTATAAACTTGTGCCAAGTTATATAAATTAGATAAATTTGAGTCATCGATGGAATGCGCTTTTTTCCATTCGAGTTCTGCTTTTTCAAACATTTCCATTTGGTAATAACAATATCCCAAAACAGAATGTGATTTAAAATGATTGGTTTTGAATTTATTATAAGATTCTAACAGTTGAATTGCTTTTTCAAAACTTCCGCTATAGGCAAGGGCCTTTCCATACAAAAGTTGGGTCTCCAATTCTCTAGGTAAAATTTGATGAGCCTTTTCATAATAACTCACAGCATTTTGAAATTCTTTTTTTCTGTACGCTTCGTCACCTTTTGTTTTGATGATATTAAACTCAGGGAGTCTGGGAGATAATTGAAGTCCAAGAAGAGTGATATCATCCATCGGATCAGTTCCCATAGTAAATTCTTTATGAATGGTCATTATGGTTTCCACTGTTTCCTGGATGGATTTTTCAGCACAAGATTCTATGATTTGAATGAGTTTTGATTCCCCAAATGCGTTGCCTTTATCATTTTCTGCCTCAGTGAGTCCATCCGTGTATAAAAACAATTTATCTCCTGGTTCCAATTGGATTTGGAAATCCAAAAAGGTTTCACCAGCATCAGGAAACATTCCAAGAAATGTCCCATCCCCTTCGCAAATTTCAGCTCTATTTGTTTTTGCTCGAAACAAAATGGGCCTTGGATGTCCAGCGATGGAGTATAAAACCTTGTAGTCATCATGGATTAAAACATAAACACAGGTTGTATATCCTTGTTGTTTGACTAAATCCAATAGTTCTCGATTGATGAGTTTAAATGTTTCAGATGGTTTTGTTTTTTTATAATTCGAAAACAATAACTTTGATAATGCGGTGATAAAAGCGGCCGGAACCCCATGGCCAGACACATCACAAACAGCAACACCTAGTTTATGTACATTGTATGGAAAATAATCGTAATAATCACCGCTGACTTCTTGCATAGGGGTAAATCCAGTCCAAAACTGAATCCCATTCCAATCAGGAATGATTTCCGGGATGAGTCCTTTTTGAATGTTCTTTGCAAGCCGTAAGTCTTTTGCCATAGAGAGTTGTTTTTTTTCCAACTCTTGTTTGAATGATTTTAATACTTCAACCGCAGCTTCCAAATCTCGATTTTCAATGGCAAGTTCTCTTGACCTTCGCACTACGTCTTTGACATCCACAATGGAAATTTCTTCCAATTGAGAGTCTGACCTAGAAGTGACTAAAACTCTATGTCGGTTGCTAACATCATCTTTAGTCAAACGAGACCTAGACAAAAACAAACTATCTTCTGACCATTCCAACTCATATTCATTCGATTCAGCTCCAAACTGAATATCATCACCTAACTCTTTATGTGCGATATGAATCCCAAAAAGCCTAGTTTGGGTCATTCGAATCTTAAAAGTTTTAAGTTCAAAAAGAACGGCAAGACCGTTAAGCATACCCTGAAAAAAAACAGCGTCATACCACTTCTCTTGGTACTCAGGTAAATACTTGAATACAAATAATACTTTATGTTCAGAAATTGGTTTTACATTCAAATAAACTGCACGCGTTAGCCGGCCTATCAAAATCGGCAACCGTTGGATCATTTCTTCTAAATCAATTCGCGAATCGTCAAGAGGTAATAAATCATAAGCATTGGTGATCAGACTTTCCGTTCCCAGATGGTACAAAATGCCTGAAATATCCAAAGACTGGGCAATGATTTGAATGATTTTATCTTCCAGATCTTGCGAAATCCAATAATTGGGATCTTTCAAAATTCGAATGTAAATGGTATCATCTAAAATTTCAGGAAACGGATTGGTATGGCGTGATAGATGATTTTCTCGTTGGTACACTTGCACCAGCCCCGAGACACGTTTTGATGAAATTTCTCTTCCTGAATGCAGTGGCAAAACCCTCACCTTGGTTTCCCTTCGGTAGGAGAAAAATAAATTTCAATCGATCCCTAGGCAATAGATTTTTCAATGGAGATATGATTTGGTATCTTCGTGTCTTCGGTGTTTTTGTTTTGGTTTTTGCGGTCGCCGTTACTCGGCAAAGTGAAACGCGAGTGGAGCGGACATGGGATGTATCCATAAAACCTGAACAAGTGCAGAAGATTCTTTATGAGTCTTTCCAACCCAAATCCTTTCGAACACCTGTGACAGGAGAATCCTGGGAATCCAAAGTAATGGGTGAACCAGTAAAAAGCACAACCACCAAAACAAACTTACAACCACCTGAATTCCAAGTCTCAATGGAAGGATTCAAACATTACCGAATTCTAAAAGAGTCCTATCGCCTAGAATCCATCCAGAACGGTGTTCGTATCTTTGGAACCTGGGAAGCAGAACCAAATCCAAACTCCCTTTCCAAACTTTTGTTTCTATTTTTTAGCAATGCAGATTTAAATCATATTGCCGATGGAAAACAAAAACTCTTCTAAGATTTTGCCTTTGTACTTTCGAGTAAAACAGTAGCCATTACCATCACTCCTTCGCTACGTCCAAGGCTACCCATTCCTTCTGATGTGGTGGCTTTAATGGAAACACAATCTAACGGAAGTTTTGTGATATTTGCCAAAGAAGCATTCAACTCTGCGCGGATAGGACTAATTTTTGGATGATCACCCACATAAGTACAATCCACATTCACTAATTTGAATTTTTTCTCAGAGATCAGTTCCAGACATTTTTCAACAATACGAGAAGAATTCATGTTTTTGTATTGAGGATCTGTATCAGGAAAGTGTACACCAATATCACCTAGTGCCAGAGCTCCAAGAATAGCATCTGCTACTGCATGTAAAACCACATCGGCATCACTATGACCAAGAAGTGCAAATTCTGATTTTACCTCTACTCCCGCAAGGATTAGTGGACGAAAAGGTTCATGGATTAATTTATGAAAATCGATTCCGTTTCCAACTCTAAACATAATTCCTACTTTTTATAACTCAATTCTAACATTCTATTTACGGATTTCTGAGCAAGACGAATCACTTCTTCATCCAAAAAGATCTCATACTGTTCTTTGAGAAGTGCATCTCTTACTTTTTCCAAAGTAATTTTTTTCATGTGGGGACAAGTTTGGCATGTAGAAACAAATTCCTTTTCAGGAAACTCTGCCCGAAGGTTGTCTCCCATCGAACATTCGGTTACCAACATAATTTTATTTGTTTTACTTTGTTTAATGAAATCCACCATTTGCGAAGTGGATCCAGAAAAATCTGCTTCTTTCACAACATCTTCATGGCATTCAGGATGAGTGATCACAGTCAAATCACCAGAAAACAATCGTTTTGCGGACTTAATGTCTTCTGGTGTATACATTTCGTGAACCATACAACGACCAGGGTGAGAAATGATGGTTTTTGTCGTATGATTGCGAACATTCCCTGCCAAATATTCATCCGGCAAAAAAATCACAGTATCCCCTTCCACAGCATTCACGATTTGCAAAGCATTAGCTGAAGTACAACAAACATCGGTTTCGGCCTTCACTTCCGCCGAACAGTTCACATAAGTAACAACAGGAACACCAGGGTATTTTGCTTTGAGAGCTTTCACATCCTCTCTTGTGATGGCTTCTGCGAGTGAACAACCAGCTTTCAGATCAGCAATTAATACTTTTTTTTCTGGAGATAGAATTTTGGCAGTTTCTGCCATAAAATGAACTCCATTAAAAAGAATCATATCTGTCTTAGTTTCCTTTGCCATTTTGGAAAGATACAAAGAGTCTCCAATGATATCGGACACACCCCAAAACACATCAGGAGTCATATAATTATGACCAAGGATCACAGCATTTTTTTCTTTTTTGAGACGATTGATTTCTTCGGCGAGAGGAATGATCCTTTCTTCAATTTCATGCGGAAGATAAATAGGATTTAATTTTTGGACCAATTGGTCTTTAGTGACTAATGACATATAACACTCCTTAAGTGAATATTAAAACGGATCGGAACGAAGGATGGTGTCAGTTTCCGAAATTCCAGAATCGGCAGGTGGAACTTCATTTTCCAAAGACCCACACTGGTTAAATGCTTCGCGCCAAGATATTTCTGCCTGAGAGGTCCCTGTTCTTTGGACTCTTCTGTAATCCGAATTAGAATTAAAAGAATTTTGGTTACAGGCCTTAGCAATATTGTAAGTGTAATTCGTTCTTGTAAAACAATCAAAGTATAAAATGGCAACAGAATCCGTACTCAATTCTTGAGGGAGGATTTCTCCTTTTAGGTTTGAAATGAGTCCAGAACAAACACTGGCACTTGAATCAGAAGTCGCCACACAGTTTGATTCCGATAAAATAAATCTTTGACAAGCAGCTTGAATCGCGCTTCCTTGCGAAAGGATTGAACCAAGTAATTCTGTTTCAGAATCGTCGGTGGATTCTTTCTTACAACCATTTGCCGAAAAGACAATGCCTGCTAATAAAAAGAAAATTATCATCTTCCTTTTCATGTTGATTCTACTTTCCCTCCTTTTGGGTGGCCTTGTCTATTTCCTTTTTCAGAAAAAAACGAACCCGGATCATAAGGAATCTTCGTTTGACTCCCGCTCTGAGGTCTATTGGCAGAGGTTACAAAACCGTCCAGAGGTTCTACAAGGTCCTGGATATCCTTCCGATTTACGTGATTTTTTAGAAACCCTGCGCGGAAAAGAATCCTATCTTTGGGAAGGGGAAAGAGACAAAACTTATGCGTACTTACTCGAAACCTATCCAGACGAAAGAGGCCATGTCCTTTATGCTGTGTATGTTGCCTTTATGAATTGGAAGGAAAAAACTTTAGAGGTGGAAAAAAGAGAAGACCTCACTTCCTTCGAAAAACTAACAGCCGTGAATCGTATCTCAGAAGAAATTTTTCCAGTGGTATTACGTCATCTTTTATTTCCCAAACACCCCACAACCCCACCGGTTTGGCTTCTCTCTTACCTAGAAGATTATGTTCAGAAAAATCCCTACAGTTATTCCAGGGAACGAAAACGAATTTTTCTAAAGAAAAAAGCAGAACTTTACCAAAAAGAAAAATGGGAAATTCAATCCTGGGAAAGCCCTATGTTTTTCCGCCAGGTGGTCGAACTCATTTATGCAAGAGAATTATTAGAAATGTCCGAAGAAGAAAAAACTTCTTATCGTAGTGCCAAACAGGAAGAACTGAAAGTCGATTTTTGGAATTGACAAGTCCCCACTGAATCCCTCATATAAATGGGGTTATGAAACAAATTCTTTTCTCGTTTCTCTTAGTAGGATTCTTATTCCAATGCAGTAGCAGTCCCAAACGACTCGACAACGCTGATGATTATATCTCCGACTCAGGTGGGCTCACTAGCCAAGAATTGGTGAAAGCTGCCGATAAACTGGCAGGCCAAATTGGGGAGTATTTCAAAGAAAACCCACACGAAGAAGGTGTTTTTGTTGCCCACTTCCCTACTCGTAACGATACATCAGAACAAATCCAAACAGAACTTTTTGACAACGCCTTTGTTTCGAAACTCATCAAAGGAAAAATTTATACAGTTCGCACAAAAACAAGAGAGCAGTCTCTCAATGAAATTCAATTCAGTTTGTCTGGACTCACTTCCAACAGACTATCCATTGGAAAACTCAAATCTCCAAACTTCTTTGTTCGTTGCGAGATTAACGAAAACATGTTTACCTCTGATGGAGAAAAAATCGTAGAACAATCCATCAACATCGAACTTGTAGAAGTAGAAACAACAATTGCCGTTTGGTCTGAAAAAGTATCCTACCGCAAACTAGCCGTTCGAGGAAATAAAGGGGTTAGCTGGTAATCCCTTCCATCATTTCATGAAAAAAACCATTCTCTTTCTTTCTCTTTTTATTCTCGGTTGTGCCAGTGATTATAACAAAATCATCCAAGCAACCGAATCGGCGTACTATGGGCAGAACTATGATTCTGCCATTCCTAAAATTAGAGAACTCTATGAAGGTTCCTCTAACAAGGACAAACTTTTGTTTCTAATGGAAGCAGGTATGATCTTTCATACCAAAGGAGATTATGTAACCTCTAATAAAGTTTTCAAAGAAGCAGAAGATATTGCAGACAATATCAAAGTTAGTATGACGCGGTCTGGACTTTCGTTTATTTTATCGGATAACGAATCCAATTATACCGGAGAAGACTTCGAAAGAGTAATGATCAAGTTTTACATTGCGAACAATTACCTTCTTCAAGGTGACACAAACAATGCAAAAATTTATTTCAGAAGGTTAGATTTCGAACTAAAAGAAATGCGTTTTCTTGCGGCCGAATATCGCCAAAACAATGCCGCAAGATTGATTGATGCCTATGTTTCTGAAGAACTAGGTCGTTACAATGACGCTCGTGTCCAATACAAAAACATGGAACAACTCATTGGAAAAAGCCAAAACCTAATTGCCGACAGATATCTGTTAGCTGTTAGGGAAGGAGACTCTGGTGACCAATCAAAGTATGCAGCGGGACGTGCAAGTTTACAAGCCTACAATAGCTCGATGCAAAGAACATCTCCAGAAAACGAAAAACTATCTGAGGTCATCATCATTCATGAAGCAGGAAAGTCCGCGATCAAAATGTCTCGTGGAAAACTTATGGACGATGAATATTTTGCCGTAGCCCTCCGAGGTGCTGTTGAAATTGGGTTACGTTCGAAAGGAGCTGGTGCTTCTCTAGCTGGTGCCGTTGCGGCGCTATCAGTAGCCGAAAATCCTATTCCTATTTATAAAGAAAGAGATCCCAAAGGTTCTCTTCCTAAAAAATATTACATCAACGGAGTGGATGTCGGATATTCCGATATTATGAACAATTACTCCGAGACTGCGATGAATAACTTCAATGAAAGTTATAAAACACTCATCACCAAAAACTTAACATCCATTTCTTTGAAGATTGTAGCTGCTGTCATTGCCTCTGAAGCGATGGCAAGAGCGATAGAATCTGGTGGGAAAAATAAAAATAACGATTTAGTTTCCACTTTGATTCGTGCAGCAGCAGGGGCGGCCGCAGGGCTTGCTGTTTCACAAACCATTGCTCCTGACTTACGTTGTTGGAGAACCATTCCGGCTAACTTTCAAGTGAAACGGATCCTTCTGGCTCCAGGAGAATACGACTTCAAAGTAGAATCTCCGGGTTCAGTGGTGACTGCCGCTCCGAAAAAGCTTCTCGTCGAAGCCGATAAACCTCTGTTTGTTTCCGTTCGTTCTTATTCGAACTAACTAACCGATTGATTGACTGAACAACTTTAGTATTAATCAACCACCCAATCAACCAAATGACCGACCACTGACTGACATCTAGTTTGTCGGTGGGTCGAACCCACTGCTGATTTTAATCAGTCTTTCTTCTTAGAAAAGCAGGAATGTCGTAATCCTCTCCGTAGTTTTGAAACGGGGAGTTTTGTTTTTGAGAAGAAAATCCTCGGTTCGTTTGGCGGATGGAGCGAGTCGAATCCACATCCTTTCCAAATCCAGATTCTTTTTCTTCTGACTTTCTGATGTAAACCATTGGAGAAATGGATTCTTCGGAACCCACAACCTTTTGTTCTCTCTGGTATTGTTTTCCCTTTTTGTTAAATCCAGTGGCAATCACTGTCACTCGAATTTGATCCGATAGGGATCCGTCTTCGTTTAGTCCAATGATGATATTCGCGTCGGGATCTGCTTGTGCAGTAATGATTTGTGAAACTTCATTCCATTCATGAATGGTAAGATCATTTCCCCCAGTTACATTGATAAGAAGGGACTTAGCCCCTTGGATGCTTGAGTCTTCCAAAAGTGTATTATTGATGGCCTGTTCTACAGCTTCACTCACGCGAGTTTCTCCACGTCCCTCACCCACACCTAAAATCGCATCCCCAGTATCTTTCATAATGGTTTTTACATCAGCAAAATCTACATTGATGATTCCTGGATGGTTGATGATGTCACTAATCCCACGAACACCATTTAACAAGATATCGTCGATCACACGGAATGCCATATCTACAGGAGTATTTTTATCCACCACTTGAAAGATAGAGTCATTACGGATCGTAATGAGAGTGTCTACATTTGCACGAAGTTGATCAATTCCTTGTTTAGCAAGTTCAGCTCTACGTTTTCCTTCAAAAGAAAATGGAACTGTGACTACACCCACAACCAAACATTTCATTTCTTTGGCAATCGCTGCAATAATAGGAGCGGCCCCAGTTCCGGTTCCTCCACCCATTCCCGCAGTGACAAAAACCATATCTGCACCTTTGAGTGCCGATACAATTCGTTCCTTATCTTCCAGGGCTGCTTTTTCTCCGAGTTCCGGATCACCACCGGCACCCATCCCTCTTGTTACTTTATTACCTAACTGGATTTTAACTTCTACTGGTGATTTTAGTAACACTTGTTCGTCGGTGTTCATCACAATAAAGTCAACACCTGTCATTTTAGAATGAACCATACGAGTGACGGCGTTCATTCCACCGCCACCAACTCCAATGACTTTAATGATTGCGGGGCTTGTTTTTTCTTCTTCTAGGTACAACATCGACATATCCTTAGAGATTATTCTCCATCCAACGACGAACCTTCTTCATCCAACCGTCTGAATCAGATCCGGAATGCATGTTTCTTTGTTCTAGGTTTTGTATTTTTGAACTGTATTTAATTAGGCCAACGGCAGTAGCATATTCAGGGGATGCAATTTTATCCACAAGGCCACTGAGTCCCGCAGGTTTGGCACGACCCACTGACAACCGTAAAACTTCTTCGGCTGTGGCTTCAATCCCTTGTAAAAGAGAAGTTCCTCCTGTCAGGATCACTCCTCCCGCCAAACTTGACTTAAACCCTGAACGAACCAGTTCATGATCAATCATCTCTAAAATTTCACGAACCCTTGGTTCTAAAATCTCTACAAGTTCCTGGCGAAATACTGAACGTGCAGGCCTTCCTGAAATCGAAGGAATTTCAAACTTCTCTGTTGGATCGACCATATCAATCCGAGTGTGGCCATACCTTTTTTTGATGACTTCCGCTGTTTCTACAGTGGTTTTTAAACCAATGGAAATATCGCTAGTGATATGAAATCCACCAAAAGGAACTACTGAGGAAAAGGCAATTCCCCCATCTACATAAATGATAATGTCGCAGATTCCGGCCCCAATATCGATGACGGCAGTTCCCAAATCTTTTTCACCTGAAGTGAGTATGGCTTCCGAAGAAGCAAGGCTGGATAAAACTCGGTCTACTTGCAAAAGACCTGCTTGTTCTACGCAACGATCAATATTATTCAGGGCTGTGTTTCCACAGGATACTATATGTACTTCAGCTTCTAAACGAACCCCTGTCATCCCTATTGGATCTTTGATATTGACCTGATCATCTACTTTGAATTCTTTTGTGAGGACATGAATAACTTGTTGGTCGTTTGGAACATGAACTGCTTGTGCTGCTTCCACCACTCGCATAATATCTGTTTCAGATACAATTCGTTCTCTGTTAGTAACAGCAATGATTCCTTTTTCATTGAATCCATACACCGACTTTCCAGAAACATTAACCACTACAGCATTCACTTCTTGGCCAGCCATCAGTTCGGCATCACCAAATGCTTCAATGATGGACTTAGTTGTTGTTTCTACATTGACAATAGAACCATTTTTGATTCCAGCAGAAGGATAAACTCCCGTTCCAATGATTTCGATCTCATGATCCCCGACCAGTCGTCCAATGACAACTTTCACAAGAGAGGATCCTAAATCCAAGGCCGTTATGATAGGTGCATCATCATAGCTCATATTAGTGGTAAATTGCGTCCTCTCCTCTTAAATCTATAGAAACAGCTTTTACAGACTCTGCTTCCATGTAAGCCAAGGATGCATATAATTTGCGAAAAATATTTAGTTCCAATTTATCACCCAGATACACTTTTATCGAGTTAGGTGATTTTAAATACATGGTAAAATTGCCATCACGTTCAGCGACAAGTTCGGAGATTCTGGATTTAAGTGTGGGGTAAAGGGAAAGAGCATGTCGCATTTCTTTGGTAATATCAAAAATCTGTCGGCCTTCTAGTTTGTTTTCCCCAACGGTGAACTGTCCACTAATCACAATTAAATGATCAGCTAACACATGATCTCTGGAAAGTATCTCCAGATCTTCACTCACTTCATACAGGGAATTTTCTACATGTATGACAAATTCAGCGACTTTCTCCTGTATATTGATAATCAAAAATCCATCTGGGTCCCTAGTGATTCGCACCTTTCGAATTCGAGGATGGTTTGAGAGTTTTTTCTCCCAATCCTTCCAATCTCCGATCTTTGGTGATTCTGGATCCACTTCCAGATACCGGAGAACTAGAGGAGGAGAAAGAGCCACAAGCCCTTCCCATTCTAAACGGTCTACCGGCTTCACAGGTCTTCCCCAACGGAAGACAAGTCCTAGAGCCAGAAGGCCCACAAAGACTAACAGGAACGGAACCACACGCCCAAATCGTTTTTCTTTGATTTCTTGGGGAGTGTCAACCATATATTGATTATGTCACATACCAAGGCTGTTTGGAAAGCATTAATATAAATTAGGAAGGTACAAAAAAAGGTCAGGCGAACCTGACCTTTCTCACAAATCTCAAACTGGCGTTTGGGATTGTTTAGTTTTGTGCTACCTGCATGGATGCTTGGCTTAGATCCATAGAGACAGTGCGGTATTTTTTAGCTTCTTTTTCAAGAGCCTCAGCACGGCGAAGAAGGTCTTTCTTCTCGTTCATTTGGCTTACTACTTTACCGCCACGAGTAGAGTTTGCTCTGTCACGAAGTGCTTGAGCTAATTCTACTTTTTCTTTTGCGACATTCGCAAGGTATTCAGAAACGGCAGACTTTTGCGCTGGAGTGGTTGCTTGGTCAATCATAGCAGACTCTAAAAGCTCTAGTCTTTCGTTTGTATCTAAAGCCTGAAGATTTGCTGTTGCAAGTCCGAAAGCTAAGATCCCTGTTGCGATAATCTTTGTTGTTTTCATGTGATCCTCTCTAGATTGGGAACCTCTTTTTCCGATTCCCTATTTGTATTCTATGACTCTAGAAAGCTTCTCGTTACGATTAAATTCAATCGGAAATTCCATAAAATTCGACATCTATTGCGCCAAAATAGGAAAAAAAGTTAAATCCGGATTAATATTAATCATTTTATGATTAATATTAATCAATCTAAGAAAATCTTAATCGAATTTAGTATCTTACTCATACTTTTCTCTGTTGGAAGGATTTCCGAAAGAGAGAGCTTTGTCCAAAATTCACAAACAAAAAAACCCTCCGAAGAGGGTTTTCTAAAGTTGGAACCAAAGACTTTTGAACCAGAAATCAGTATTTTGTCTTTGTATAACTCAGTTTTTTATTGAGGATGATGTCCACATTGGTCACTTCCCCTGGCTGAACATGGATTTCCGAATTCTCTAATTTCATTTCTTCCATGAAACTAGCTCGGATTTCATATTTTCCCGGTTTTAGGTTGGTGAACCAAAAATACCCATCTTTGTCGGTAGTAACCTTGAAGATCTGGTTGGTAGAGACCACCGTCGGCATATAGATAGGGTGTTTTTCAATGGGATTGTCCAGGGTTTTGAAGAAAACACGACCTCGAATCGCTCCAAATCCATCCATGGAGTTGATGGCATCCACTGTAACTGTTTGTTTGGGAAGGACCGCCGCTGCGGTTTTGTAAATAGGGTATTTGTCGGCCCGAATCTCAATTTGGTGCACACCGGCCGGAAGGTTGTCAATTTTGATATTATAAATATCACCTTGGACCAAAGTTCCGTTTTTGGTGACGGATCCCCAAATTTTCGACTTTTCCGTTGTGACTTGGGAAGTGTATTCCTGGTCATCCACTAGAACTTTGATGGACCTTACCTTGTCCTCTGCAGGGGATGATTTTAGTTTTCCCTGTTTGTTTAAGAGATCGTAAGGCGACTTAGTCGCAGCCCCACCGTAAGATTTATCTTTGATGATGGAAGTTCGGATGAGGATACTTCCTGTTGTGACAGAAGGTGGTGCTGGTGGTTCTTCCACAATGGGAGGAATGACGACTGTGGTTTCGTTGGCCGGAGTTGGTTCTGGCTCAGGTGTCACGGGTGGAGTCGTGGTATTATTATTTGGTGGTGTTGTGTTTTCCACCGGTGTGATCGGCACGTTGATGACTACGTTTGGTGGTTTTGGTGGGGGAGGTTGTGGTTTCGGAGAACCTGTTAACAAAATTCCAGCTGCATTTCCAGAAACTTGGGGTGTTTGTTCGTGGTTGAACTGGCGCGCCATCTTTACAGTTTCTTCTTTAGCAACAAAGAAGGCTTCGAGAGCCGTCACCACACTATCTTTGTTTAAATCTGCTTTTTCTAAAGCATTTCCAAAGTTATAAGTAAAGATACCATGGTTGATGGTTCCTCCCACTTCGATAGAAGTTTGGTCATCATCTGAAGAGGAAATGACCGCTTTGTCTTGGAAAAAATAGTCTTCTGCGTTTTGACGCACAACCCCGTCGTTTCCTTGCGCAATGGGGATCTCTGCGGCACCACGAGTGTTTTTTCCTTTTTTAGCAATCCCACCTGAATAACAACAATCCATCACAAGAACCGTTTTTTGGGATTTGATTTCTGTTAAAAATTCGTTTAACTCTTCATCAGAGATATGAGGGCGATCGTAACAAATGAGATAGTTACGCATACCGTTCTTTGCCTTCGCATCTTTCATGTACATCCCGTGACCGGAGAAGTATAAAAAAACAGAATCTTCTTTCCCAACAACTTTACCCAATTGGGTAATTGCATTTTTCACGTTGTCGCGAGTGACCATGGAACCTAACAGGACTTTGATATCCTTGAAGTTTCCTTTTTTTTGGATTTTTTCTTTTAGAAAGTTTGCGTCTGCTTCACAAAGATTCAACTCAGGAATTTTTGCAGTGTTTCCTTTGTAGTTAGTTCCAATGAACAACGCATAACGGTTCTGGCCAAATACCGGTAAACCGATGAGATAGGCCGATAGAATACAAACAAATATGTTTCGAAACGAAAACATGATTGGGTTTCCTCTTATCCGGATGGAGTGCCTCATTCTCCATCACCGGAAAACGGAAATCAATTGGATTTTTACTGAGAATGCAAAAAACGGAACACTTGAGGAAGGACATTGTTACGAAATTCTTCGTTTACCCGTTTTTCTCCTCGGCAATCGTAATGGATATTATCTACAAATCTCTCCGTAGGATAAGACGAATCGGGAAAGAAAAATAGGCCCGCATCGGGATTCTCTTTGAAAAAAGTTTTTAGATCCACTAGTAGGTCCTGAGATTCACGTGTTTCTTGCCTTTCTTTCAACCATGGCATATAAACGAGTCCAAACCCAATTCCCCGTGCTCGAGTGTATTCAATCAGATCTTTTAAAACAGTAAAGTCTGGCCTGGTATAAGTATAAGGGATTGGATTTTTAAGTTCTTCCTCTAGTTCCTTTCTAACGAGTTGTTTCGAAAATAAAACAAGTTCTGGTTTCAATCGATTGGAGATATTGTATTTTCCAGAATGGCGCCAAATTTGGTCTTCAATCGTGCGATTGTCTTCTAGTTGGGAAGAAGATGGTTTACAAAGTCCTGCTTCAATGTTTTCACAAGATTCACAAAAGAGTGATTTTTCTTTATAATTTTTATCCACTTTCCAATTGGAAACACTCAGTGCATTGCGAATCGCACCATGAAAACGATAGGATTCGTATAAAAGTGGTGCGGCTTTCGATAAAATGAATAATCGCTCCACCCCAGAGTATTGTTCGGATAGTTCGGAAAAAGTAAATTGGTGTAAGTATCTATGGCCAAAAAATTCCCAAAGAATTTGGTTAAAATCTTCTTGTTTTCCACTGTAACTGACAATATTACTCGGAGTTGCTGTTCGGAAAAAATTCTTCTCGATCCCTTCATTCCATCTGCGATTCAGATAAGTAGATACGGATTCATTTTCTTTCACCGACTTGGCATCTGGGTCATAAAGTGGAGGGCCGTATCCCGTAGAATACAACGTAGGTGAAGCAGCAAACAAAACCATTTTAGGTTTTACATTTCCTTTTTGTAGATATTTATCCAAAAAGAAACGATAATACTTTGGTCCCATCGCCGGCAAACTATGGTTATAAACAGAAAATTCAATTCCAGGTTGCTTCGGATAACCAGCAAGAGCCATGGAACGAGAATCACCCAAAATAATGATATCGGCATCCCCTTTTCCCGATTCGACAAAGTCCTTTTTTAAGTTTACAAAAAAGATTTCCGGTTGTTCCAAATAGTGAATTCCGGTAACTCGAACTACAAGTTCAAGGATCAAAAACAATAAAAGGGTAATCCCAATTCCTAAAAATTTAGAACGCAAAGTAGATTACCTCCTTACCAAAAACTCCCCGAGTGAGGATGAGAAATGCCATAAAAGATAATACAAAAACTTGAACGACAGGATGAGAAACAAAAACCCAATACCTTTCCTTTTTGAAATATGTGATTCCATCAATGATGAGAAGTGGCAAAAAGATTTTAAAATATTCTTCGAACAAACCAAACATATCTTTGATATTATTGTTTGGGTTCATATCCCAAGTCCAAACAGATAAAAACTTTTTCATATAAAGGAACATCATATCGGCATCATAGGAACGAAAACCGACAGCACTAAAAACAACCAATGTGTAAATGAATACACGACTGAAAGTTCCTGTGAGAATACTAAGAAGTTTATCTTTTAAGGATGGTTTTGTGTCTTCAAGAGATTCTGTTTTGTCTTCCTTCTTTTTAGCAAAGGCTACCAGATAAATGATGGTGTATACACCTTGCAAACATCCCCAAGTGATAAAAGTCCAATTGGCCCCGTGCCAAAGTCCAGATAAGAAAAAGATAATAAATAAGTTTCTATACTGAGCAAACTTACCGTATTTACTTCCCCCCAAGGAAATATAAATATAATCGCGAAACCACCGATTCAGTGTTACATGCCAACGATTCCAAAATTCGGTAGGAGTTTTTGAAAACTCAGGTGTTTCAAAGTTAACAGTCAGTGTCACACCAAGTAGCCTAGAAACACCAAGGGCAATAAAAGAATAACCAGCAAAGTCACAATAAATTTGAGTTAAAAATAAAAATCCACCGGCAAAAACCTGGGAACCATCCATGGCTTGGATGATACTTGGGTTTTGAGTGTAAAGAGACTTCCCTGCAAGGAAAACTTGATCCACATAAGTGGCTAAGTTATCTGCCACATAAACCTTCATAAAATACCCAAGAAGGATATCGTACAAACCTTTTTGGACTCCCTCCCAAGTAGGAAATTTTGGTTTTTTCAATTGGGGCAAAAGATCCTGTGCCCTTTCAATGGGCCCTGCCACAAGTTGTGGGAAGTAATTTACGAATAATGCAAAATCAAAGAAATCACGTTCGGCATTGATTTGTTTTCTGTACACATCAATGGTGTAAGACATGGTTTGGAAGGTATAAAAACTAATCCCTACAGGAAGGATGATATTTCGAAGCAAATAGGTATTCGAATCGGCAGCCGCAGTAGACCCCATCCACAGTGCCAATTGGTTCCAAGAATCAATGAGGTTCACCGCGAAAAAATCGTAGTACTTCATTGTAAAAAGTAGGCCCAAGTTAGCAATTATGGAAACTGATAGATAGAGACGGCGGCGGACTTGGTTCTCTGTTCCATCAATCAAAATGGCGGCACAGTAGTCGATGATGGTACTGACGAGAATCAGAGTGAGAAAAAACCACTCCCACCATCCGTAGAAAAAGTAAGATGCAAATAGTAGCCAAAGATTTTGTGCGCGGTAGGCCCATTTTTGTTTTCCGGCAAACCATCCGAATCCCAAAAAGACCGCATACACAAAAAGAAAGAAAATCAAAAAGACAAAGGTATTAAAAAGCATCGGTCTTCGTTACAATTTCTTGGTCACTGGATTCTGTAAAATTGAAAAAATGAGGGTAAAATGGGGAATCTTATCGTTGACCCGTTCGTATTTACAGAAATCTTGAGAGTTACCTTGGATCTACGTTCGGAACTCAAAACCAAATTCGGTTTTTCGGAATTTCGCCCGGGCCAAGAAGAGGCCATTCGTTCTGTCCTTCTTGGGCAAGATACTCTAGCCATTTTACCAACAGGAGCTGGGAAATCTCTCATCTACCAACTTCCCGCTGCCATTCAGAAAAATAAACTCACACTTGTCATCTCTCCTCTGATTGCTTTGATGAAAGACCAAACAGAGAGTTTACTTGCGAAAGGAATTCCTGCGGCTTTTTGTAATTCTACCCAAGATGAAGTAGAACAGATGTCCATCCTTGCCAAATCGGTAAGAGGAGAAATTCGTGTTCTACTCGTTTCACCGGAGAGAGCTTTGTCAAATGGGTTCCTTCGTATCTTTCGTGAATTGGATTTGTTTTCCCTTGTTGTGGATGAAGCACATTGTGTTTCCCAATGGGGACATGACTTTCGTCCCGAATATCGCCAAATCCATGTTCTACGAGAGCGCCATCCACGTCCCAATTTTCCCATCCTTGCTCTAACAGCTACAGCTACAGAAAAAGTCCAATCCGATGTCCAATCAGCGCTCGGAATGAAAACACCTAAAGTGGTTCTTTCTACTTTTTACAGACCCAATTTAAAGTTCAGTGTGGAATACCCTTCTGCCGAAAGGGACAAAGCCGATCGTTTGATCGAACTTTTAGAACCTTGGAAGGATGGAAGGAAATTCCCTGGCCGAGCCATTGTTTACTGTGCCACTCGGAAAAAAACCGACGAAGTGTATGATCTTTTAAAAGACTTTGGATTCTCTGTGGGAAAGTATCATGCGGGCCGAACCGATGGAATTCGGGAACGGACTCAAAATGCCTACACCTCAGGTAAAGTTCCTATCCTTGTCGCAACGAATGCTTTTGGAATGGGCATGGACCAACCTGACGTTCGTTTGGTGGTGCATTACCAAGTTCCAGCCTCTCTCGAAGCTTATTACCAAGAAGCTGGCCGGGCCGGAAGGGATGGACTAAATTCAGAATGTGTTTTGTTTTATAAAGCCGGTGATGTAGCCACACAGGCCTTTATGTTATCGAAGGAAACCAACTTCAAAGGGGGGGACACTCTACTCAAATTCATAAAAGAATATGCAGGCAAAGAAGAATGTAGGCAGGTCCAACTTTGTTCCTACTTTGGGGAAACCATTTCTCCTTGTGGAAGTTGTGATATCTGCACAGAAATTGGTGCCAATGTCCATCGTTCCAAGTTCTTAAAAACAGAAGCCGTCAAGGTTCAAAAGAAAAATGAAAAACGCGATTATCCACTTTCTGAGTGGGAAGAAGAAACCATCCAAAACTTTTTAAAAGAACATCCGGCTGTATTTGGAAAAACCATCATTGCCAAAACTCTTGTGGGAAAACGTACCAAAGATGTCCTTCGTTACCGAATGGAACGAAACCCCTTCCACGGAAAATTGGATGGGATTCCCGAGGAAGCTGTGGTCGCAAAACTAGAAACTTGGGTGGAAGAGAAAAAAGTTCTCGTAGCTGGGGCAAAATACCCAAAACTTTATTTGCCTAATTTTGCCAAAATCAAATCCAAATTTGCACCAACTAACTCTGATGATACGAACAGTTCTCAGGTAAAAACAAAAAAACCTCCTACCTTAAATTCTCAAATTTTACGAGAGCTGATGAATTACCGAGATCGTAAAGCAAGACAGCTCAAATGGAAGAAGTTTATGGTATTTCAAAATCCTGTACTCAAACGAATTGCGGAAAGAAAACCAAAAAACTTATCGGAACTAGAAGCGACGAAAGGCGTAGGTCCTGCCAAAGTAGAACGGTTTGGGAATGATATTATCGAAATCTTGTCCAAATGGAACTGAATATTTAAATTTTCCTCGTACAGATTGGATCTTGGAACATAGTTCTTTGTCTTTTCCTCAAAATGTAAATTCCCTTGAAACTTTCCAAGTCTCTTAGAATCTGCAGATTCATAGGGGCAAAATGGAAAAAATTGCAGGGAAAATCGTTACGCACGAAAGAGAGTTTGAAGGAACTATTTCTTTTGATCCTAATTCAGGACTCATCACAGCTGTAAAAGAAGGGATCGATCCTGATGCACGCCTGTTTTCCGATGGTTCGGTGATTTTTCCCGGTTTTGGTGATATTCACATCCACGCAAGAGAAGATGTGAGTGGAAAACATACTTACAAAGAAGATTTTATCTCTGCTGGGAATGCGGCCATCAACGGTGGTGTGATCCATGTGGCTGATATGCCAAACAATCCCGTTCCTCCCATTGACGACGAGACATACTCCGCAAAACAAGCGCTCACTAAAAAAGCTCCCATCCACATCACTTTGTATGCTGGTATTGGCCCTCATACCAAACCCTTAACAAAAAAAGTTCCGTATAAGGTCTTTATGGGGCCATCCATTGGTGAACTATTTTTTCATGACAATCCATCACTAGAAGAAATCATCAAACACTATGTTGGCCAAGACATTAGTTTCCACTGCGAAGACCCAGAGATCTTAATTGCTAACCAGTCACAACCAACCCATGAAGAAAGACGCCCCAAAGAAGCAGAAACCGTTGCCACAGACTTTGCTTTGTATTTGATCGAAAAATACAATCTCAAAGGAAAACTCTGTCACTATTCCACAAAGGATGGGCTTTCTAAAATCATTGCCGCTAAAAAAAGAGGGGTGAATGTCACTTGTGAAGTCACACCCACTCATTTGATGTTTGATACTGATATGTTAACAGAAACCAATCACAAATGGTTTCAGATGAACCCACCACTTCGTGGTAAAGAAGACCGCGAAGCCATGGTCAAAGGGATTTTGGATGGACATATTGATTATTTGGCAACAGACCATGCCCCTCATTCCATCGAAGAAAAACAAAAAGGAACCAGTGGAATCTCACAACTCGATACCTATGGGTTATTTGTAACCTATATGATACTCAAATTAAACATTCCCATGACAACCATTGCCAAGATCTGTTCCAAAAACCCTGGGGAATTCGTGGCTCCCTACCTTCCTTCCGAGTTTGGGAAAGGAGTTGGAGTCATTAATGAAGGTTATGCGGCGAATTTTTCTATCCTAAATTTAAAAAAACCAGTTGAATTTCAAAAATCAATGGTTAAAAGTAAGTCCGGATGGTCACCCTTTGAAGGATTCAAATTCCCTGGATCCATAGAAGCCGTCTACTTTTTGGGCAAAGAAATACATGCAAAATGAGCCATTAGGCAGTAAAATTCTCTCTGGTCTCACAGTTAAATCACTCCTGGCGGAGTATCCAAATAGCTTTCAAGTGATGGATTGGAGCGGAAATTTTATTTCCGTTACCGAACGATTTGCTCGGTTTTTGGAGTTTGAACCAAAAGAGATTGTTGGTAAATCCATTATCGATTTTGCCCATGAAGACGATCGCGAGAATACACAATACACATTCGATAGTTTGGGCGAAAATCCGAATATTGTAAATTTTGAAAATAGACTGGTCACCAAATCCAAAGAAGAAGTTTGGATCATTTGGTTGATCATCCCTTTACGAGAATCCAAAATTATTTTGGGTTTTGATCGAGATGTCACCATCCAAAAAGACATTTCTTTTGAATTCCTACTCCAACAACAAAAGTATAAATCCATCTTCGATAACCTTCCCATGGGAATTGCCATCACTGATGAAAAAGGGAAAATTGTTGAAACCAATAAAACTGCCCGAACCTACTTTGACATCCAAGATGGGGAATTATTAAATCGAACGCTAAACATCAAAAAATATACCCTGATCCAACCCAACGGAAACAAAATTTATCCCAGAAAATCAAGTCTTATGCGTGCACTTCGTCACAAAGAAGTGATTCGAAATTTAGAAATTGGGATGATCAAGGAAGATAAAATTACTTGGTTCGATATTTTAGCAACACCCATCCCACTGGAAAATTTTGGTTTAGCTGTTGCTTTTCTCGATATCACCCAAAGGCGACATGCGGAAGAAAAAATTGCTTATATGGCTTTTTTTGACCAACTCACCAACCTTCCCAATCGAAATTCTTTAATTGATAAACTCTTTCCAATCTTTGAAGAAGCAAGAAGGCATGGAAATCTTGTTGGAGTTCTTGCGATTGATTTAGACAATTTCAAAATCATCAACGATTCTAGAGGTCATGAATTCGGTGATAAAATCATCAAACTCGTTGCTTACCGAATTCGCGAAAGCATTCGAGTGTATGACTTGATTAGTAGACAAGGTGGAGACGAATTTACTGTTGTTTTACCGGATCTATCCAATGAAAGAGATGCAGCCGTCATCTCTGAATCTATTTTAGATGCGATGACCCATCCCTTTGTGATTGATGGGGAAAGAATTTTTGTTAATATTTCGATTGGGATCGCCTTATACCCAACAGACGGAAAAGATTCCAATACACTTTTAAAAAATGCAGACAGTGCTCTCAACTTAGCCAAATCGCAAGGCAAAAACTGTTATGTGTTTTTTACTGAAGAATTACAAACTGTTGTTGCTGAAAGATTAGAAATTGAAAACAGAATGCGGATTGCCATCATCGAAAACCAATTCACTTTGATGTACCAACCCAAAATTGATTTATACACAAAAAAACCATTGGGCGTTGAAGCTCTCATCCGTTGGCGTCATCCGGAACGAGGTCTTATCTCTCCCAATGTATTCATTCCCATTTCTGAAGAAACAGGAATGATTTTTGCGATTGGAGAATGGGTGATCAAATCTGCCATCCAAACGATGCGGTATTGGAAAGACGAAGGGGTTAATGATGTTTCGATGGCGGTAAATATCTCCACCAAACAATTCAAACACGAAAGGTTGATCTCTACCATTGCTGAAAACCTAAAACTTTTTAAAGTGGATCCACATGACTTAGAAGTAGAACTAACTGAAAGTTCGGTTATGGAAAATGCGGATGCTGCCGTTCGCACCATGCAAGAAATTCGAAAACTCGGAGCAAAAATCGCCATTGATGATTTCGGAACTGGATACAGTAGTTTGGGGTACTTGAAAAAACTTCCCATCTCTTCTTTAAAAATCGATCGTTCTTTTGTCTCAGAAATCACATCGGATAAGGACTCCAAAACCATCATCCATGCTGTTTCTAACCTGGCACATAACCTCGGTTTGAGTGTGGTGGCAGAAGGGGCAGAAACCGAGGAACAAGTGCGTCTACTTGCGGAAAGTGGAGTGGATCTCATCCAGGGATTTTATTTTGCCAAACCGATGACTTCCGAGGATTGCCTTCAATTTCTGAAGACAGAACTTGGAATTTCGGATTGACCCGTTCGCTTTCCCGCCGTTTTTATCAATTAAGGATTTCACTTGAAACTTTCAGTTGATTGGTTAAACGAATTTACCCCGCTCGCCCAGATTCCCTTTGAAAAGGTTCTGGAAAAAATTAATACCTCCATTTGCGAGATCGATGATGTTGAAGAATTTAAAGTTCACCTATCATCGGTTATTACGGTAAAAATCAAATCACTTGAAAAACATCCCAATGCTGAAAAGTTGCAAACCACCATTGCCACTGATGGTTCGAAGGATTACCAAATTGTTACAGCCGCCACCAACGTAAAGGCGGGAGACATTGTTCCTTTAGCCCTTCCAGGAACCAAACTTGACGGAAAAGAAATTTTAGATTCAGAACTACGTGGGGTTAGATCCCAAGGGATGTACTGTTCCGAAAAAGAATTAGGCCTTGCCTTAGAATCTTCGGGAGTTTTGATTTTTCCTGCAGATACAACACTTGGAATTTCTGTTCGTAAACTTTTTTTATGGGAAGATACCATCCTTACGATTGATAACAAATCAATCACCCATAGACCCGACCTTTGGAATCATTTTGGATTTGCTCGTGAACTTTCTTCTCAACTCCAATTGCCTTTAAACCAGTTTCCTTTCCAAGCGGAGTCAAAATTAGAATCAGGAGATGGAGGACTGACTGTTACAAAATCAGAACATGCCCATGCGTATTATGTTTGTTCCATCCAAGACGTAAACATTGCACCCTCCAATACCAAAATCAAATCAAGACTCGAAAAATGTGGAATTCGTTCCATAAACAATGTCGTGGATGTTTCCAATTACTTACTTCTGGAACTGGGACAACCCACTCATTTTTTTGATAAAGAAAGATTACAATCCACAACTTTCTCTGTTATCAAATCAGTAGAAGGAACTTCCTTTCCTCTACTCGATGACACCACACCAAAATTACAAAAAGATCTCCTTCTCATTCAAAATGGAAAAGATCCTGCAGCACTAGCAGGTGTTATGGGAGGAAAAGATTCAGCCGTAATTGATTCTACAAAAAACATTGTAATGGAATCAGCTGTTTTCAAAAGAGAAGATGTTCGTTATACCATTCGTAAAACTAATATCCGTACAGAATCAGCAGTTCGTTATGAAAAAGGTTTGGATAGTTACACTTGTTTGCCGGTGATGAGACGCGCAGTCCAATTACTGAAAGAAAATGGGAATCCTAACATTAAGGTTTATGAACCACAAGGATTCAACCATACAGAATCCAAATCGGTAACCATAACTACCAATCTTAGTTTCCTTCGTCATAAATTAGGTAAAAACATTTCGCAGGAAGAAGTAACCGAGATTTTAAATCGATTGGGATTTAAAGTCACAAACCAAGGCGAAGATTTATCGGTTCTTGTTCCAAGATACAGACAAAACTACGATGTCACAATCCCCGAAGATCTTGTAGAAGAAATTGGAAGGACCATTGGATACGCATCCATAAAAACAGAAGCCCTTTCCATGGCAGTGGAAACACCGATTCGAAATCCACTTCGCGAACTGGAAAGAAGAGTAAAAAACTTCCTCTCTTTGGAAGTAGGATTCAACGAAGTTTATAATTATTCTTTTGCTTCTCCTAGTGATTCTAAACTGGAAGCTACAGAAGAAAAATCATCATTAAAAATTGCAAACGAGATGCCCGACGAACATTCGTTACTACGAAATAGTTTGTTTCCAGGCCTAATCAAACAAGCTAAACTCAACCAAGATCGATTTGAATCTGTAAATCTATTTGAATTGGGAAGAACTTATCATAAAAAGGGAAAAGATTCTGAACTCGCAGAAGAGAGACGTTGGATGGCCATCCTTTCTCTTTCAACAAACAAACCAAATGATATTGCGGCGATTGAATTGGAATTTTTACGTTTAAGAGAAACCCTTTCGGAACTATTTTTTTATCTGAACCTTCCCAAGTTCCAATGGTCAAAAACGAACAAAAACTATTTTCATCCAAATGTGGGACTTGTTTTGACTTACGATGGAATTGAAATTGCCGAATTAGGAATCCTTCACACGCGTTATGCGGATGAATATGACTTAAAACGCAGAGCCATTCTTTCTAAAATCAATATGGAAAAGTTAGTGGAAGTTTGGGAAAAGTATGGAAGGAACTCACATTTCATTCCACCATCCAATTTCCCGCAAGGACAACTGGATCTTTCTTTACTTTTGAACGAAAAAGATTCTACCGAAACTTTTTCTAACTTAGTTCAGAACATGAAAATTCCAGAGTTAGAATCAGTATTTGTTCAAACCATCTTCAAAGGTGAAACTGTGGGCGAAGGAAAAAAATCTGTAACCTACAGATTCAAACTCATGTCCTATGATAAAACATTCACCCAAGAAAGGTTTAAAGAACTATCTGATTCACTAGTAGAAACAGCTAAAACGAATGGATATACCTTAAGATAAATTTGCTTTGACATTTCCCGATTTTTATCGGGAAATCATCCATGGCCTATTCCGAAATTCCAGTTTTTACTAAGCCATTCATCCACCCAGCTGCCACTGCCTTTGGTATGGTAGAATATGGAACTTCTGTTTCACTTTGGCCAGGTGCTGTGGTTCGAGCCGATATGAACTCGATTCAATTAGGAAACTACGTCAACATCCAAGACAATTCTACATTACACACAGATAGCACTAGCCCGATATCAATCGGCGAATGGACATTAGTTGGTCATAATGTAATGATCCATGGATGTAAAATTGGAAGAGGAGTTCTTGTTGGGATTGGTTCCATTGTTCTTGACAATGCAGAAATTGGTGATGGTTCCCAAATTGCCGCAGGATGTATGATTCGTGGTGGGAAAAAAATTCCACCGAGGTCACTCGTTGTGCCTGATGGATCTGATATCAAAATTTTCCCTGGAAAAGCAAAACCAGAATTAACGGTTGCAGGATGTATTGAATACGCCCATCTTTCTGTTCGTTTTGAAAAAAATATATTTGTTCCCTTTCAAAAAGAAGAAGAACTACATTTTATAACACAAGCAAAAGAAATCATTTCCCAAATGGGTATCTAATCACACCAAACCCAATCTAAGTTTTGTCTAATCAATACATCTCTTATGAAAAAAATTATAGATAAACTACAAGTATTGGGAATCTTCTCCATCACTCAAACTGTCTTCCAAATTGGAACAGTGATGATCATGACTGTTTCTGCTCTTGCGGGTCAAAACATCGCACCCTCTCCTGAATCCGCATCTTTACCCATTTCATTTGTTATTTTAGGAACCCTACTTGGTCTTGTTCCAGCATCAAGAATTATGAAATGGAAAGGGAGTAAATTCGGTTTATTAACTGGAACAACCATTGGAATTTTTGGTGCGATCCTGATTTCCTTTGCCATTTATGAGAGAAATTTTATCCTATTCTCCATAGCGCATTTGTTATACGGATTTCATCAGTCTTTTGTACAATACTTACGATTTGTTGCTATGGAATCAGTTCCAACACATGATAGAGCCAGTGCTTTGTCTTGGATTTTGATTGCAGGGATTCCAGCGGCTTTTCTTGGCCCTCTTGCTGGCCTTCACGGTATGCACCTTGTTCCCAACGCTTTATACTTAGGATGTTATATCATTCTTATTTTTAGTTTGTCGTTGCAGTTTATTTTGATTAGTTTCATTCCAAAACAAAAAAAACATACAAACCAAGAGCAATCGAACGAAACGATTTCTTCGCCAAGAGAATCTATACGACCATTGTCTTACCATATCCAAAACTTCGGGCTTTGGGTATCAGTTTTAGCAACTGCTTTTAGTTTCGGACTAATGGCAATGCTTATGTCAGCAGTTCCTGTGGCGATGAAAACACATGGTCATGAAATGCATGCATCTACTACCGTCTTACAATGGCATGTTTTAGGAATGTACATACCTTCTTTTTTTTCAGGGTTCCTCGTTAGAAAGATGACCGCACCCTATTTAATTCTACTCGGAATTTTTGTGATGGGCTTGGAAAGTTTTACTGCACTCCAAGGTACTAACTTCTTACCGTTTGCCACAGCTCTCATCTTACTTGGAGTTGGTTGGAACTTTATGTACGTAGGAGGAACAAACTTACTCGTTGAACAATACCATCCTTCCGAAAAAAACACCATCCAGGCGGTAAATGATACAATTGTTTATTCTATGGCAATTTTATCTACATATAGCGCAGGTTATTTGGAAAATAAAATCGGTTGGCTTCGTTTAAATTTAGTAAGTATTCCTTTTTTAATACTAATGGCTATCCTGATTATCATTTATATTGAACAGAATCGAAGGAAAGCAAAAGTTTAAGAAACAATTCGGATTCAAAAAGCTCTGTTACTAAATTAGTTTTCTTCCGGCTTTGATTTTAGCTGCAAATTCTTTTGCCATTTCGATTCGGAGTTTCCCTTCTGCAAACCTACGTTTTTCCAGTTCTGTTTCCAATCGTAAAGGAGGGACTGGGCAAGGTTTTTTATTTTCATCCAAAGCAACAAACGATAAATAGGCGGTAGTGGCTCGCACCATTTCTCCCGTGTATGGATTTTCACGATTTACCTGAACACCAACCTCCATTGAAGTGGTTCCAACATAATTGACCATTGCTTTTAAATTGACATGATCACCAATTTGAATAGGTGTAATAAAATTAATTCGATCAATGCTGACTGTAACAGCTTCGTGACCAGAATGTCTTTGTGCTGACATGGCTGCGATTAAATCGATCCAACTCATGATCGCACCACCGAATGCTGTTCCATAATGGTTTGCATCGTTGGGAAGGACAAGATGTCTCGTTTCTACCGCAGAATCTTGGGGTGACTTGGCTGGTAAATCATTAGTATTCGTCACAATGAGGATAACTTAACCTTGACCAACCGTTAAGGAAAGGCTTTTTTCAGGTTTTTAGAAACAAGTTCAACTCGTCTAATGAAAACTAAATGGCAACAAAGAAATACAACTATGTCTATTGGGCAAAGTTCAGAAAGGATACAAGTCCTCTCCTTCGTCGTTTCTTACTCGTCACCTCTGCTTTATTCATTTTCGCTGCTATTTTACATATCATCCCCCTTTTTACAAACCAAGGTGAAATTGATTTTATTTTTCTTTTTGTGGATCTTGGAATTTCCCTCATCTTATATCTTGAATATATTTTAAAAAATAAAATCCCACTGATCATAAGAGTCTTTAGTTTAATTGGTACGACTATTTTTATATCTGTTTTATCTTTTCTGAGGAGTGGACTTTTAGGAACTGGGGAAATTTCATTAGCGTTTATCATCATTACATTTTTTGTATTCCTACCACCAATTCTTAGTTTGGTTGCATCTCTATCAATTTCTATTTTACCTGGAATATTTGGGCTTCTAGTTTATCTCTCTTGGCTTCAATTCCCTGATTTTTTAGGAATCAGAAATAATAGTCCGAGAGAGTGGTATTTTAAATCAGTTAGTCTCATTATATTCTCAATTCTAAGTGGGTTTTTAATCCAAAGGCTGAGAGGAAAACTCATAAAAAATATCATGCACTTAAAAGAATCAAGAAGTAAGATTCTAAATACAAAAAAACATTTAGATAAAATTGCCTTCTATGATTCTTTAACACTTTTACCAAATCGTTATCTCTTTGAAAAACTCATTAACCAAAGGATTCATTCAGGAATTTCTGAATCATTTCTCTTATTAATCAATATTAAGGGACTAAAAGTCATTAACGCATTACATGGAATTGGTTTTGGTGATCAAATATTGACTCTGATTGCTAGTGTTTTAAAACAATTCACAGAGGATAGACCTGAAACTATCGTCGCAAGTTTGGGTGGAGATGAATTCATTTTTTGGGTTGAAAATTCAACAAAAACAAAAATTGAAGAGGCAATTGTCAAGTTTGATCTCAATAACAATAAAATACTGACACCTGAACGATTAGGACATAGATTACAATACCGAGTTTCTGGAATTGAATTTCCAAAAGATGCTAGTGGACTTGATTCGATCATACGAAAACTTTCCATAGGAATGAATGTTGCCCGAGAAGAAACACATTCAAAAATTGTTTGGTTTCAAAGCCACATGGAATCAAAAATAGAAAGAGAACAAAAATTAAAAATATATTTAGAAAAAACAATTAATGATAAAAATTTCAAAATTGCTTATCAAGAAAAAGTTGATATTAGCAACAAACAAACCATTGGACTCGAAGCTTTAGCACGTTGGAACGCACCTGAGTTTGGAAACATCACACCTGATGAATTCATTCCAATTATCACTAAATCAGAGTTAATCGTTCCATTTGGA
This sequence comes from Leptospira brenneri, assembly GCF_002812125.1. Taxonomy (NCBI): domain Bacteria; kingdom Pseudomonadati; phylum Spirochaetota; class Leptospiria; order Leptospirales; family Leptospiraceae; genus Leptospira; species Leptospira brenneri. The sequence goes on along the minus strand of NZ_NPDQ01000002.1, from coordinate 162,610 downwards.
AAATGTATTTTTGAAAAAGTAATCTCCCATATCCCTAAACTATTGGATTTATATGGAAAACAAATTCAGGTATCTATCAATATCTCACCTATTTTTTTCCTATATCCCAACTTTAACGAATACATTCTACATTATTTGACGGATCACAAAGTTAACCCCAAAAACCTCATATTTGAAATCACCGAAGATGTTTTTTTAGACGAAATAGAAACCATCCAAAAAATTGTATCGGAACTTAGAACCCAAGGAATTTCAGTATCTTTGGATGATTTTGGTAAAGGATATTCATCCCTTCATTATATGCAAAAAATCCAATTTGATGAATTAAAAATTGATAAGTCTTTTTTAGATGATATTGCAAGTTCTGATCGAAACTTTCTTTTACTAGAATCTATTTGTCATTTAGCTGATTCATTGGGATTAAAAACGATTGCCGAAGGAATCGAAAGTGAGGAACAATTACTACGATTAAAACAAACCTCGTGTCATGTGGTACAAGGTTACCTATATTCAAAACCTCAAATACTCTTTGATTAATTTCTTTCTAATTCTTAACATATTTTTTTTCTCTTTCTGACTTGCAGAGAAAAAACGAATCTAAAAATATATCCTCTATGGGATCAGGTCATAATCATTCTAAACACGACCACCACTCGCACGACCATAGCCATCACCACACTTCCTCTTCGTCTAAGAATTTGGCCTTAGCTTTTGCACTTAACCTAAGTTTTTCCTTATTAGAACTGATTGGTGGAATTTTTTCCAATAGTATTGCGATTATCTCAGATGCCTTTCATGATTTCGGTGATGCATTGTCACTAGCTCTTGTTTGGTATTTACAAAAGATTTCCACAAAACCCAAAGACAATCTTTTTGATTATGGATACAAACGCTTTTCCATTTTAGGTGCACTGATCATTTCTCTCATTCTTTCCGTTGGATCTATATTTATGATCATCGAATCGATTAAAAGATTCATCACTCCAGAAGAAACAAAAGCCGACGTTATGTTTGCACTTGCAATCATTGGAGTTGTTGTCAACGGCGTAGCCATGATTCGATTAAATCAAGGTAAATCACTAACAGAAAAAGCAGTGTTTCTGCATTTTTTAGAAGATATACTGGGATGGATCGCAGTCCTTATTGGAAGCGTTGTAATGATGTATTATAAATTTCCTTGGTTTGATCCATTACTTTCTCTAGTTATCGCTCTATGGATCCTCTGGAATGCTTATGGGAATATCAAACAAGTAATGATTGTTATGTTGCAGGCAGTTCCAGAATCTGTGGATCGGAATGAACTGATTGATAAATGGGAAAAGATTAAAGGAATTCAATCTGTCCATGATATTAAAATCTGGAGTTTAGACGGGAATCATCATGTTGCTTCCTTACATGTACTCATTGAAAAAGCAGTCAAACTAAACGAATTTTCATTTATTAAAGAGAAAATTCGAAAGGTTGCATCAGAATTTGAAATCATTCATACAACCATCGAACTAGAAACAGACGCTGAAGCTTGTAAACTACATTCAGACTAAATTTCCGTTTTCTTTTCTGTAGAGGTCAGGTAAAAAACGTTCAAACTGACCCACCTCTTCAATGTTATGTTTGATCCAAAAAAATCCATGTTTTTTATCAAATAGGAAAAATTCAAAGATCGGTCGGAGTACTTTAAAGCTGACTCCTTTCCAACCAACAATCAAACAGTTTTCATAAAGAGTTCCATCTTTTGTTTCTTTAAAACTATACTCCATTCTCGCAATAGGTAAAAAACCATACAAACGAGGATTATGAATGAATCCTTCTTTATCTAATTTTTCGATTGGACTCACGACATTTACTAAGTATTTTTTTTCTCTTCCTAAATACTCAACGATCCGAAGTTTAGCTCCAGGTCCCACACTACCGTCAGATTTTTTTGTCTCGTAACTTACATGAACATGGTCTTCTGGGTGCCAAACATGATACCTATTATATACATTCCCCTCATATTCAAGATCTCCTTCTAAATGTTGGAACCACCAGGCCAACATCTTGGGGAAGACACCCTTAATTATATCATGTCGAATCCAATATTTGACTCGTCCATCAGCCAGAACCTCTCGACCAGATTCAGCAGAAGACACAGGTTTCCTATTCCACTTAATTGGTAACTTTGGTAATAATCCCAATTTAACTTTCTTCATTCATTTCTCCAAGTATAGTAAATGCTATACCTCAACAATTTCATTGTAAAGTAAATACTATACAAAAAATCAATCGAAAAAATTAGATATCTTTAAAAAAATGATTCAAACGGCCAGAGTGATTTATGAAACTTACCCTAAAACTGCTACAAAACGAATTTATTGTTTACCAAAATCCCCAATCGGAAAAGGAAAAAGACATTGTGGATGCAGCTGAGGATGTTTTCGCAGAGTTAGGTTTTGCTGGTGCGACAACGGCGGAACTCGCAAAACGTGCAAATGTGACAGAACGCACTTTATTCAAATACTTTCCTTCCAAAGTGGACCTATACAGAAGAGTGTTATCCGGTTTACTTTTATCAACTATTGTACCTGGACATATGTCCGATCTCAAAACAAGATTACAGTCGTTAAAACCAAATTTTAAAGATTGGTATATTTCCCTTCTGAAAGCAAGATTCGATGCTGTTTCCAAAGAACCCAAAAAACTAAAACTACTACTCGGTGCCCTATTATTTTCTAAGGAGTTCTCTGATATTTTTGGAACGCTTTGGAAAACAAATTTATATGATACTTCTATAGAAGCCATCAGGTATTTTCAAGAGATTGGTGATATCAGGAAAGATTTAGATCCAAATCAAATTGTGAGAGCATCCTTTAGTCTTGGTGCAAGTTTTCTAATTACAAAATTTGTGTTGGCTCCGAAGTATCCTATAGAACCAGACAAAGAAATCGAAACCCTTTTTATTATTTTTTACCAAGGAATCTCAAGTGAAAGATAAGGTCTTAGGTGAACCCTTTGATTTGATATTATTTTCTATTTCGATTTTTTCGTTCTTTTCGGAAGTAATAGGATTACTTTTCCTTTTGTTAATAGATTGTTTGCAGCCTCTTCCACACCATCACCACTTCCTAAATAATAATCCAACCTTCCTTCACCAAAAATTGCATTCCCTCTATCATGAACGAAAACCAAATGATTGTTTATCAACATATTATCCGACTGAAATGAAAGAAGGACTGGTAATCCCAAGGGGATTTGTTTATCCATAGCAACAGAACGAAACGAAACCAAACGAATTCCCCCACTTCCCATTGGCCCGAAAGAATATTCCTTTGTTCTTATCTTTGGTAAAGTTTCCTTCTCGAAAAAAATATATCTTGGATTTTTTAAAATCGCTTCCGTAACTTCTTTGGGTTTTGATTGAAAACAATTTGCTAGATGGTATGGTTTTAAACTAGGGCAAATTCCTTGCAGATAAACCGAAGGACTGATATAGTTCTTACCATTGTCACCTGCATAATTAATTCGAAATGTTTCTTTTGTTTCTGTTTCGACAAAAGCAGATCCTTCCAGCTGAGCTAAATGTAAGTCTGTTAAACGTAAAAAAACAATCACCCTGGAATATTTTTCCCAGATTGATTTTTGATTCCATTTTTCGCGATGAAAGAAAATTGGATTATCGGCCACTGTATCTCCTGATTTTGGAAGAGATAAAACAGGATATTGATGTTCTTCGTCAGGTTTTGTTTTTCCTTGAATCCGTACTTCATAATATCCGGTTATAGTTGGTGATTCGTTAAGAGGTTTCAATTCAATCAACTGAAAACGTTTTTTAATTTCAGTCTGAATTTGGTGATCAGAATGATTGTGAACTATTGTTTGAAGATCCTCAATTGAACTTAATATCTCTTCATTTGTATAATTCTCTTTGAAAATTTGGAATTTCGTATCTTTCGGAATTCGTTTAAAATACAAAATAGATTCTTTTAAAGCAAACTCAAGATTTGAATCCTTTGAAGAAATCTCATTTCCCCAAAACTTAGGAGGCTGCGACGGATTAGAAATTGAAGATAGGTCTGTTTGTTTTAGACTCTGATGGGAATTCTTCCTTGGCTCCGTAGATAAAGCCGTGAACGAAAGTGCGCTAAGCACAAAAGAAAGTAAGTTAAGTTTTACAGTCAGGCGAAAAGGTAAGTGACTTTCTTTTTTCAGCGTATGAACACTAAACATAAAAACCTATCTCATTTTCTAGGACGGATGGGAATCTGAAAACCATTAAAGCGGTAAAGATTAGGCATGGGGTCAGTGGGACTTAAGAAATTAGATCCAAAAAAGTAACTCACTTTCAAAAGAACTTACTGGGATTTGGTAACTCGGTTTCAAAATTGGATCATTAGAAAAGGCAATCCACTGACCAAAGTAACCCGAGGGAAAAATCCACCCGCTTTCCCCAATTCAATCATTTGGTCTATCTCCAAGGAATGGGGAAAAAGGTAAGTCACTTACCATACGCAGTCTCCTAATCCCTTCTGGCTCGGAGTTTTTGCCTTATGTCTCATAAGAAAGACGCTGTCCAATCATTTTTCCCAATTCACCTTGACTTCCATGGGGGTACCAAAAACCTTTCAAAAGACCTCATATTTTTGCGATCATATATAGATTAATTAGGTGTTTCATGAAACGTACATTCCAACCGAGTAAAATTAAACGCGTGAGAACTCACGGATTCCGAGCCAGAATGGCTACCCCAGGCGGAAGAAATGTGATAGCCTCCAGAAGAAGAAAAGGACGCTATAAATTGACTGTTTCCGACGAAAAAATCGGGAGAAAGTTCTAATTTAGGAGCTTCCTTCGGAGACCCTTCACGACCAAACCAGGATCCAGGAACTCTTTCGTCAGAATCGTAAAATGGGCAGGCCACCGATGCGATGGCTTGTTCGAAAAAACGGCCTTCCGTTTGCCAGTTTTTTATTTTGCCCCGATAAAACTCACAAAACAGCCGTTCTTCGCAACCGTTCCAAACGAATTCTCCGAGAGCTGGTTCGGAAACATCTTTCTTTAATACCTGTGGGATATGACTGTGCCCTACTCGTTCAGAAAGAATTTGCGAAGTTATCTAAGGAAGATCGAGAGGGTTTATTCCTTTCGGTTCTAAAACAATTCCCATGAATCGGCTGTTTTTGGTTCTTATTTACCTCTACAAAAAACTGCTATCCCCTCTATTACCTCCGGCTTGCCGGTTTACCCCCAGTTGTTCTGAATACGCCAAACAAGCGTTTGAAACCTATCCATGGTACAAAGCGTTTGTTCTTAGTGTTGTTCGAATTTCTAAATGCCACCCACTTCACGAGGGAGGGCATGACCCTTTACCGAAATCAATTAACAAGAGTTAACTTATGCAAAATGATTCCACAAACAGACAAAGTCGTTTATTCCTAGCGCTATTTTTAAGTTTAGCGGTGTGGATGGGTATAAACTATTTCTTCTTTCCCCCACAACCACCGAAACCAAAAACTGCTGACGAAGTTTCTAATAAAGAAAATTCCGAAAAAGAAAAAACTAGCGAAAGTTCGGCGGATAAAAAATCAGAATTAAAAAAACCATCAACTGAAACAAGCAAACTGAATCCAGTAAAACCTGAGGATGTAAAAACTTTCTCACTCAAAACGGATTCTTTTTTAATTCGATTTTCTAGTTTAGGTGGAAGAATCACTGAGTATTATATCAAAGATCATAAAGAACCAGACGGTTCAGAATTTGCTGTTGCCAAAGATCCTAAGTTCGAAATCGAATTTGATGGAAAAAAAGAAAAGGCAGTAGAACTCACTAGAGGACAAGGTTTTGACTTCAACATCATCGAAGACAAAGATACTATCCCTTTTTCAGCATATAACTTAGTAAATTTTAGTTCTAGTTACAATGCAGAAACTAAAACTGTTGTCTTCGAAGCGCCTTCGTTAGATGGTAAATTCACCATCCAAAAGAAATTTCAATTTTTCCCTTCTGAAAATTATTTTAAATTTCATTTAACACTTACCAATAGATCCAACGAAACCATCAATATTTCATCATCAAAGTCTGATGTTTACTTTAGATCCTTTAGTTCTCTTGGGCCAGTACTTAAGAAAAAAGAGGATTTTAACGATCGTGACAATGCTCACTACTTTCGTTATTACTACTTGGATGGAAGTTTCAAAGACCACGTAGATGGAACAAGTACACAAGGATTTTTTGATAACTTATTTGGTTCAAATGATGGAAAAGATACTCGTTACGAAATCAAAAAAGGCTCAAACGACAAAGTTGACTTTGTGGGAACAGGAAGCCGTTATTTCATCGGTGTTATCGATCCATTGAATGATAATCCTTCAGGGGTTCTTCTTGATAATCGTAAAGGAAACGAAACAGGAGTTCTTCTTGTTTATGATAATTGGAAACTTGGGCCTGGTGAAGAAGTAAACTTAGATTTTGCGGCTTATGTCGGAGTTCGTGAACTTGACGGAACTGCTTTCCGTGATAGTTCACTTGATCCAAAAATCAATAAAAACTCTGTGTTTGCAGGACTGAGTGATTCTCTAGACAAATCCTTTAACCAAGGGATCACAACCCCTTTACGAAATGGAATCGTTTGGATCTTAAAAAAGATCTATTTAGTGATTCCTAACTATGGTTGGGCGATTGTAATTTTTGCCATTCTTTTCAAATTAGCATTTTATCCGCTGAACAAAAAACAGGCGGAATCAATGAAAAAAATGCAAGAGTTATCTCCTCAGATTAAACTCATCAATGAAAAGTATGCAGACGATCCAAAGCTCAAACAAGAAAAAACAGTAGAACTGTACAAAAAGAACGGAACCAACCCAATGTCTGGTTGTCTTCCGATGCTCGTTCAGATTCCTATCTTTATCGCATTATATACTGCGTTCTCTGATACTGTGGATCTTTGGAATTCTCCATTTTTGTGGATCAATGATTTAAGTGAACCAGATACAGTTTATACAACACCTAAATTAGCATTTATTGGAGCTCTTGCCATCAATGTGCTTCCACTGATTATGGTGGCTACACAAGTGGTTCAGTCTCGAATGACAACTGTTTCGAGTGATCCAAACCAAAAGATGATGATGTACATGATGCCAGTAATCATGTTATACTTCTTCTGGTCCATGCCAGCAGGTGTGACTATGTATTGGACAATGCAAAACATTCTATCCATCATACAACAAGTATATACAAACAAATTCGGTAAATCCGAAGATAAAAAACCAACAAACAACGGCCCTGAGCCAGCAAACAACGCTTCCGCGGTAGCCAGACCTGGATTTAGAAACCAGAACAAAAAGAAAAAATGAAATCATTGTTTAACAAGGAAGATCACAGATGAATAATTACATTTTCGAAGCCGAAGGAAAAACGAAAGGTGAGGCAGAAGAATATTCGCTCGAAACCCTTCGCCTCCAACCCGGCGATTTACGATTCGAAGTAGTTGATTCCGGAAAATCCGGATTTTTAGGAATCACTCAAAAAAAACCAGCCGTTGTACGTGCGTTTGTTGCTAACAACGACATCCCATCCGAAAAAATCATTCACGGGGTAATCATTACCATTTTGAAAAAAATGGGAATCCCTGCGGAAGTGGTTGGGATGGGTGATGTAGATGGAAAAATCTATGTCGAACTTACCAGTAAAGAATCTGGACTCATCATCGGAAAACGAGGTGGCACTTTAGATTCACTACAGTTCCTTCTCAACCTAATGGTTGATCCAAAAATTCGTCACAATAGAAAAATTGTATTAGATATCGAATCCTATCGCGACAAACGAGAGTTATCTCTCATTCGATTGGCAAAATCTGTAGCGGCGTCGGTAATCAAATCAGGAAGATCTAAACTACTTGATCCAATGAATCCATTTGAAAGAAGAATTGTTCACATGGCAATCCAAGAGGATGAAAGAGTATTTACTAGATCAGAAGGAAATGGAACTTTTAAAAGAGTTCGAGTCATCTCTGCAAAAGAAAAACACAAATACAAAGATTTGGAAGACCCATCCAAAAAAGGTCTCCCAGTAGAAGACTTTGCAGACGGAGTAGACCAAGAAGATCTTGATTGATACCATAGCGGCATTGTCCACTGCCTCAGGTCCCGGAGCGATTGGCATCCTTCGGGTATCGGGCTCTGCCGTTTTGCCCATTGCCCTTTCCGTTTTGCAAAAAAACGGCTCTCCTCTGACTGAAGAATTCATTAAAAATCAAAAACGCACTGCTATCTTCTGCGATTTCGTAGACCAAGAAAAACCTTTAGACCAAATTGTATTTTTTTATTTTCCATCACCTAACTCTTATACAGGTGAAGATTTGGCAGAGTTTCACTTACATGGAAATCCAATCCTTCTCAAACGAGCTCTACAAATTTTATTTGAAAAGGGATCCCGTCCTGCACAGAAAGGTGAGTTCACCAAACGCGCTTACCTAAATGGAAAAATCAATTTATCGGGTGCTGAAGCCATCAGCCGACTCATAGAAGCACGTTCCCGGTATGAACTAGAATTAGCTCAGAAAAACGTATTTGGCGAAATTACAAAGTTAAGTTCCAAAATCAGAAGTGATCTCATTTCATTAAAAGCAGAATGCGAAGCAGAAATTGATTTTTCAACAGAAGATTTAACCTTTGAAAGTTTGGAACAAAGAAAAAATCGAATGTCTTCTTTACGTGATCTTTGTTCTAAATTAATTCAAGATTCGGAAAGGGCGGAAACTCTCATCTTACAATCTACTGTTGTTTTGTTTGGAGAACCTAACACAGGAAAGTCGAGTTTAATGAACTTACTCATTGGAAAGGATCGCTCCATTATCTCTGATATTCCTGGTACAACTAGGGATTATATAGCAGAAGAATTAAGTTTGGATGGAATTCCGATCCGTCTTGTTGATACAGCAGGTATCAGAGAAACTTCTGATAATATTGAACAAATGGGAATTGAAAGGAGTAAACGAGAAGCAGACAGTGCCAATGTAAAACTACTGCTCATTGATACCTCAATTCCATTCGATAAAAGTTCTTTTCTAACGAAACATAAAGATAGGCTTCACAGTTCTATCCTTGTGGCAAACAAAGTTGATCAAAAACATAAAAACTGGAACCGTAAGGATTTAGAAGATTTACAAAAAGATTTTGATTTAGAAATCACTGAAATTTCTTGTAAAACAAAAGAAGGAATTCCTCAACTATTAGAAATTCTAAAATCAAAACTTACATCCAAAGATAATTCCGAAGATATTGTATTGTTAGAAGATAGACAAAGATATCATATTCAAAAAATTGAATCTAGTTTATCAGAAGCGATTCGACTGATGGAAGATGAGGCACCTGCTGAAATTTATATCCAAGAAATCAATTCCTCTCTCAAAGAAATTGGCGAAGTCAACGGTCATGTTGAAAATGAAGAAATCCTTGGTAGGATTTTTAGCAAATTTTGTGTTGGTAAATAATTCACAAAAATTCTAAAATTTACGATTGTCTATTCATCGAAATAGTATCTAATAGGTGCACATTCCATACGAGGTAAAAAATGAAAAAAATTCTTGTGATTCTCTCTATTTTCTCTTTCAGCACTTTTGGTGTTTTTGCTCAAACAGAAGCAGACGAAGAACCAACAATGCAAGCAGAGGAAGCTTCCGAAACCGTTAAACCGAAAAAAGAAAAAATCAACAATAAAGACGGTGAGAAGAAAGAGAAAAAGAATAATAAACATGGCGAGAAAAAGGCTAAAAAAGCTAAGAAGGCCAAAAAAGAGAAAAAAGCAAAAAAAGACGCTGAGTAATCTTAGTCTTTCTCAGATCAGAAACCCCTGGAAGCAGGGGTTTTTTTATGCCATAAATCAACAAATGAAACCATTCACAAAAACTACCACCTATCTTCCATTCACATTACTTTTGTTTTTTGTAATTTCTTGTTCAGGTTCCCAGGAAAAGGAATCCGAAGTTTCGAACTTAGGACCTATTGGATTTCAGCTCAGACTGAAATCCATTCCCAAGGAATTAAAAGGAGAAAGTGTTTCGTATTCGGTAAAATTTTATTTTTGTCCGACAGTAACATTTAAAGATTGTTATACGCCTGTTTTAATACATACACATCCAATTACAAAAAAAATTCAATCTTCCTCTGAATCAATTAGTTTCAAACAAGAAACACCAAACAAGTGGACTCATCTTTCTGTAAGTCTGGAAGGAATTCAAAAGGTATATGGAAAATATTCACCTGGTCACAATCCTTTTTGGGTTAGAAATTCTGATTCTCTTGTCAAAAGTCCAAACATCTCTCACGAGTTTCAATTCGTAAGCCAAGAGAATCTAATTCCCAACTCTAAACAAGAGGAACTAGCACTTAAGTTTTCTCCCATCCTTGTCTTTCATAAAGATAAAAAATACTTACCCACCAATATGGAAAAGTATTCCAACTTCTTTCAGTCGAAAGAATATACACTTCCAAATAAGGATATTCGTCGTAAGTCCCTTGGCCAAACCACTTGGAACTATGTGGAATTTCCGGACCTAAGAGAAACAGACAAACAAACACATTTATACTATCATGTTCGTTATGCAAATGCAACTGTATCAGGAACACAGAAGGAAGCTCTTCCTGGATTTAGAGACAACGCCAACTATTGGTATGAAGTGGGAAATGGAGATATGGTCATCTCTTATTGGATTTGGTATGATTGGAATGAAGGACCAACTAAATTTGGAAACGTCCACCAAGGTGATCTAGAATCATATGCCTTACTTGTATCGAAAGAGGGAAAACCAAAACGGATTTTACTCACAGGACATGATCATATCTTACTCGATACTGATTTTCGAAATATCAATTCCTTAAAAAACCATCCTATCCTTTATGTAGCAAAAGGGAATATGGGATCTGATGGTGGGAATCCAACATCAGCTTATGGTGGTTATACTGTTAAATTACATGCAGGAAATGCAGTTTTTAATTATATTTCTGACCCTTGGGATGTATTTCCAAGTTTCGACCCAGAAACTTCCATTATAATTATCCCCATAAATCTTTCTGAGAAGGATTTATCGAATGTAAAAATTGGTCCAAGTACGAAACAAAAAATAACTCCTGTAGAAAATTCTGAAACAGAAAAAGATAAACCTTTGGAAACTCGTTATGTTGACGCACGTAATATGATCAAAGGACGAATTCAAAAACTCGTGGCCTGGGAAGAACCTGGTTGGATAGGTCAAAACGCTGACAAAGATCCCGACGGTCATCATAAAGTAGATCCCAAATTATCTTCCTTCTTTCAGTTCCAAGGTCGACTCGGCAAACATCCCAGGTCAGATTTAAGGATTAGAGAACTCCATCAGTATGGAGAGTCTCCAGAAAATGCACCTTTCAAAACCAATATAGAACAACATTATACTTTTGAAAGTCCAAGGACAGAACGCTCTTATAGTGATCGCGATGGAAATTATGGACCTAAATTTTTAGGAGATGATTCTACTCCCCAAAAATAAATTAAACTTACTGAAACTAGATCAAATCAACTAACTTTGCCTTGGTGAGTTCTTCTGGTTTGAACGGTTTTTCCTTTCGAATGTAATTTATCATTTCCTCTCGGCGTGAATATCCAGCGCCGAGAATTGCCTTTTGAATCACGAAGTCTTTCCAGGTTTTGAAAGAATGACCAAACTTTTCACGGTCAAATAACCTTGTGATTGATTCCTCGTTTTCTCCCCAAATAAAAGGATTGGCTCCCGCATCCAAAATGTCTTTCAAACATTCAACAGCATCAGCAGAGGCAGCTAAAAATAAAGCAGTGTTACCAAAACTATCTTTTGTTTCTAAAGAAACATCTCCTTCTTCGAGTAAGTAAGAACAAAGCTCATATAAGTTTCTTTCTGCTACCAAATGAAGTGCTGTTTTTTCTTCATGATCTATATGTTTGATGGAATTTGGAAACTGGAGCAAAAGTTTAGTGACAATCTCTAATCGGTCTTCGATAATCGCTTCTAAAAATAAAGACCTGCCTTCTTCATTTCGTAAAGAAACAATCTCTTCCGTTAAAGAGTCATTCAAAACTTCCCAGAGAGGTTCTGCAGATTCAAGGAGAGCCTTATGAAAGAGAGTGTTTCCATTTTTGTCTCTTACCAGTTGATGAGATGAATTTTTCCAAATAGAAATTGTTTCTACAAGGATCTGTAAAAAAGACTCTTTATTTTGATCAATGATGTCAAAAATAACATTTCCTGGAGTTCGGTAAGGAAAAGAAGGATCGGCTCCTTCTTGAATGGCATGCCGAAACAAATCCTCGTTTCCCATCTTAAGCATCCAAGAGAGGGCATTGGTTCCATAAGAATCTAATTCATTGGGATCAGCACCCGCATTAATTTCCGCATTCCATTCTTCGATACTTCCTGATTTGGCAACGTCAATCAAACTCATTTAGGTTATGATACGCGCCTCCTCACAGAAGTCGATTTTTTAACGGAAAGTTTTTTAGGAACAGAACTAAGGATTTTATCAAAACCTTTCTTAGTTTCAAAAGACAAAAATGGGACTCTTCCCTTATCTTTGGTAGGAACAAAGCTCATGGCTCGTTCCGAAAGTGCTGTGATGGTTAAACTTGGATTGACCCCTAAGTTGACGGTGAGCATGGATGCATCACAAACACGTAGGTTCTCATACCCAAAGACTTTGTTTTCCATATCAATCACCCCGCGTTCCGGTGAGTCTGCCACAATGCAACCACCCATGATATGACCTGTCAAAGGAGCACCAAGAAGAGTGTCATTAAAGGAACTACGGGGAATTCCACCTACAATTTCCGCAAGTTTTCTTGTAAAGGCGTTGGCAATCGGAATATAGGTTGGTGTTGGTTCGCCTGTCGAAAGTGCAGAGGTAATGGTTCTTTGAAAAGGCCAAATGATTCTTCTTTTCCGTACAAGTCGTACGCTATTATCAACAGTTTGCATCACAAGTAAGATAATAGAGTTTTTTGCAAAACCAATTGGGTTGTGGGCCTTTAAAAAATACAAAGGATGACGAACCATAGTCCAAAAAAATTTAAGAGGTCTTGGAAAGATTCCTCCTCCATCAGTCATGACACTAGCGAGGAGAGCAAAAAAGTCTGATCCTTTTGAATAACGCACAGGTTCAATATGGGTGTTTTCATCGGGATGAACAGAGGATGTGATGGCAATGCCTTTTGAATAATCCACTCCTTTACTTGCGGGAACCGTAACCGGTAATACTGTTTCGCTATTAGTTCGGACTGTATCACCTAACTTTTCTGACAATCGAATCATTTTGTTTTCAAATTGCATTTTGAGAAGAAGACCAACCGTTCCCATCACACCAGCAGATAGAACAACTTGTTTTGAACGAAATTTTCTTTTTGGATATCCGAACCATCCTGTTGTACTATTTGTTTCTAATTCATATCCAAATTCGCCACTGGCCTCTGGATCAGGGATTCCTTTTTCATTTAAAGGAATGAGAGAAGTGACTTTCGTTTCAGGGAGGATTTCTGCTCCCAACTTTTCTGCTAAGTATAAATAGTTTTTGTCCAAAGTGTTTTTGGCATTGTGACGACAACCCACCATACAACCTCCACAAAAATTACAAGGTTCACGGTCTGGACCATCACCACCAAAGAACGGATCCTTCGGATCTTTTTTGTTTCCAAAATAAATTCCCACAGGTGTCCTTCGGAATGTATCTTCTTTACCAAATGTTTTGGCCGTTTCTAATAAAATCTGATCAGGCTCCCACAGTTGGGGATTTTCTGTCACACCAAGCATATGCTTTGCAACATCATAATATGGTAATAATGCTTTTTCCCCTCCCATTTTGGAATATAAGGAAGAGTTTAATACTTTAGAAGATGGGACATACAATGTACAAGCATAAACTAAAGAACCACCACCCACACCTGCACCACTCACAAGTAAAAAATCGTTCAGTAAATTGATTCTTTGGATTCCATAAAAACCTAACTTTGGCATCCATAAATACTTATGAAGACTCCAATTGGTTTTAGGAAAGTCCTTGGACTTCCATCTTTTTCCTGATTCAATTACTAAAACTTTATAACCTTTTTGTGATAAACGATAAGCAGAAACAGATCCTCCAAAACCGGATCCCACTATAATAAAATCATAATCATAATTTTGTTCTTTTGGAATGGATTGACTCATGGTTCGTTTTTCCTTGTTTACGGGTGCGTAAGAGAAACCGAGTCTGACAAAGAATTCAATTCCTGTCAATTCGCTCTTAAAGATTCCCTTAAAAACTTCTAGCCGAAAGTGATTCGTCCTTTTGAATCAGTTTATGCCTGAAATTAAAAAACAAATCCCTTTACTAAATTCTAATGGAACCCTTACCGAAGAGGGTTGGGCTCGATCTCCTTTTTGGACTTATAATCGCGAAAGTATTGCTGCCTCTGCTCTACGAATTAAAGAATGGGACTACTATTCGATTCTTTCTCCTACAAAAGAATTTGGAATTACTATAACTGCATCTGATTTAGGTTATGCGGGATTGTTTGCCATTTGTTTTTTGGACTTTAAAAAAGGAACATTCAAACAAATTGATACACTTTCAGTTCTCCCTCTAGGTAAAACAGGATTTCCTCGAGTGAGTAATAGCGGTGTCATTCAATTTGAAGATAAAAAACTCCGAATTCGATTTGAAGTCACTGAGGGAAAACGAGTTTTAGAGTTTGAATCAAAAACCTTTGAGGCACCGGATGGAACCAAAGGCATCCAAGGAAAAATTGAACTTAAGGAACCCAAGATGGATTCAATGAATATTGCAACTTCTTGGAAAGAAAATAGAAAGGCATTTTATTATAATACTAAAATCAATTGTATGCCTGCTTCGGGCCAAGTGCAAGTAGGTAGTACCATTTATCAATTTGATAAACAAAAGGATTTTGGTGCACTCGATTGGGGTCGTGGTGTATGGACTTATAAAAACAGATGGTATTGGGGTTCTGTATCTACTTTGGTCGGAGGAAAACCATTCGGCCTAAATTTAGGTTATGGATTTACAGATAGAAGCCCAGCTTCAGAAAACATCATTCTTTATGATGGAAAAATTCATAAGTTAGATGAAGTGAAATTTATCATCGATACCAAAAACTATATGGCACCATGGAAATTTACATCCAACAACAATCGTTTGGATTTAGATTTTACTCCCATTGTCGATAGAAATTCATATATGAATTTTTTAATCATCAAAACAGTACAACACCAAGTGTTTGGAACTTTTAATGGAACAGTGGTGTTAGACGATGGGAAAAAACTAAAACTCGAAAACATCCTCGGGTTTGCCGAAGATGTCTTGAATCATTACTAAAGTTGAAAGATTTACTTTCGTTTCTTTAGTTTGTAGTAAGCAGAGAAACTGGCCGGGATGAAGATAAGAGACCCAAAGGTTCCGAATCCAAGTCCCCAAGCCAAAGAAAGTGTCATGGGAATGAGAAGGGGATCCGATCCCCCGATGGCATAAGCAGTAGGAATCATTCCAGCCATAGTGGTAAGTGTTGTCACCAAAATGGGTCGAAATCTTTCAGAAGAAGCTGTGATGAGAGATTCATACAACCCTTCTCCTTTCGCTTGAAACTCTTGGATGGTGTCCACAAGCACAATGGATGCGTTGACGATCACCCCCGCAAGACCAATGATTCCGATCATCGCAAGAAAACTAAGTGCTTTTCCTGAAATCAAAAATCCAAATACCACTCCAACAAACCCTAATGGAATCGATAACAAAATCAAAACTGGTTTTTTAATGCTATTGAAGATGATCGCAAGGATCGCAAAAATTCCAAAGAATGCAAGAACACCAGCAGTGAGGAGCGAAATCATTGATTTTTCTGTTTCTTCTTGTTCTCCTCGGAATTTGATTTTATAACCAGGATACTTTTTCCCGATATTTCCAAACTCCTCCACAATCTTTCCATTTACGATGGAAGAACTGGTTTTAGCTTCATCAACATCGGCAAGAACGGTAATAGCTTTTTCGTAATCATTGTGATATAAAGCTTCTATCCCTTGGACCGTGGTTTTTGTAGTGACTGCTGTAATCGGCGTTAGTAGGCCAAATTTATTTGATATCTGTATCGAATCTAAATCTTCGACCCCATCACGAAACTTATCATCGTTTTGAATGACAATTTTAACCTCATCCTTGCCCTTACGCAAGTTAGATGCCTCTAAACCTTCCATAGCTGTTCGAACGTAGTAAGCAGTAATTTCCGTATCAATTCCTGTAATGGCAGAGGCAGTGTCCTTCATACGAATTTGAATTTCTTCCCTACCTGGTTTGTAATCATCATTGATGTTCACAACACCCTCTTGTTTCTTTAGAAAACCTTGCATCTCGTTGGAAATTTGTTTCAAAGTTTTATAATCACGGCCTTCGATCGCGACAGTTACAGCGGCACCAATCGGTGGCCCATTCACTACCAAATCCACCATCACCGAAACTGCACCGGGAAGTTTTTTTAAATCAGGTTCCAACTCACCAAAAATTTCTTGGGCAGTTCTTTTCCGTTCTGTTTCAGGAACCAGAATGATTTGTGCCATTCCTAATTGTTCCCCAATCCTTGTAAGTGGATCTGTTGGATCTGTTTGTTGAATTCCCACTTTTAAAATGATACTTTGCACTTCTTCTTTTGGAATTTTATCCAAAATTGGTTGGAAGTATTGCAATTGTTTGGTGGTTTCTTGTGCAGAATAGTCTGGAGGAAATTCTGCACGAACCATTACATAATCAATTCCTTCTTTAGGGAATAAATTGAAGTTCATGAGTCCCACAAGCCCACAAGAAGATAAAAATACGATAAGGATACAACCGAGTGTTATGAAAGGACGGTTCACAACCTTTGTAATAAAATTGGTGAACCCAGATTTTAAAGACTCAAATCCATTTTCTAACACTGAACGAAATTTTTCGCGGTGTTTAGAACGTTTTTTCACTTCGTGTGATGTGAACTGAGCATACCGAACTGGAAGTAATAAAAAGGATTCAAACAATGATAAAGTCAAAGCAACAATCACCATAAATGGAATTTGCCAAATGAATTTACCCATAATCCCCGACATAAATGCCATCGGTAAAAAAGCAGCAACCGTTGTTAGATAAGATCCAATAATAGGAACAAAAAGTTCGCTGGCTCCAAGGACTGCAGCTTCTTTAGAATCAACTTTTTTAGATCTATGTTTGTAAATATTTTCAGAAATGATGATACTATTATCAACTAACATCCCCAAGGAAATGATAATCCCTAACATCGACACTAAATTAAAAGATACATCAAAGATAGGAAATGCAATGGTTGTTGCAAACAGAGTTAATGGTAAAGAAAGACTTGTGAGAAGTGAATCTTTAAAACTAAAAAAGAGAATAAGAACCACCACAACTAAAAACAAACCTTGTAAAGAGTTGGTGATCACTACATCTAAACGTTTGATGGCACGTGCACCTTCGTTGTTTAATTCAGTAAATTGGATGTTTGCAGGAATTTGTTTTTTTAATTCATCGATTCGTTCTTGCACAGCTTCTACTGTTCGAATGATGTCAGCACTGTCTTTTTTAATGATCTGAAGGACATAAGCTGGTTCTCCATTCACAACAGCGATCACACGTGGTCTTTCATAAGTATCCTTTACATTAGCAACTTGTGATAAAAGAATCGTATTTCCAGTTTCATTGGAACGAATGGGAATATTTTTAATATCGTTGATTTCATTAATTTCACCAGTCACACGGATGTCTTGTGTGAGGGGTCGTAAAAAAGATCCCGCAGGAACACTGATATTTCGTCTTGAAATAGCATTGATGATATCTGCAAAACCCAGTGTGTAACGTTTCTTTAAGTCAGGATCCACACGGATCCTCCACTCTTCTTTTCTTTTACCAAATGCATCCACACGAGACACTCCAGAGACTTTTCGCATCTCATCTTCAATGAAACGTCCCATTTCTTGAAGTTCCATTTCGTTCATGGCTCCATGAATTGCCATCTCTAACACAGGGAAGTTGGAACTTTTTTGTTCTGTAACAATCGGACGATCTTTAACTTGTGTAGGTAGATTGGTAACACGATCCACGGCACGGCGAATATCGTTCACAACCCCATCAGGATTACTATGTTCTAAATCAATTTTGATACTGATATCTGATTCGGAGTTACGAGAGATAGAACGAACAGAATCCAAACCTTCTACTTCGCGTAACTTTTCCTCGATGGGAATGGTTACCTTTTTTTCCACATCCACGGGACTTGCCCCAGGATATACAGTGAGCACACGCACTTGACGAAAGTTAACCCTTGGAAATGCCTCTCGCTTCATCGATAAAACAGAGATCATTCCCGCAAGGAATAAAAAGATAAAAACCAAATTAGCAACTAATGGTTTATAAACAAAGAAATGTATAATTTTTTTCATAAATATAATTCGATTAGAATCAATCTAAGTAGATTGATCGTTTGGTCAAGGTGAAATGAAAATTTATTGACTTAAGTTTCTGATTTGCGTTCTTTTAAAACGGTTTCAATTACTTCCACAAAAACAGAAGGGTCTTGTGCCCCACTGACTGCATACTTCCCACCAATAATAAAATAAGGAACCCCGCTGATTCCATTTTGATGATAATATGAGATTTCTTGTCGGATGTGTTCCTTTAGTTCTGGGTCTGCGAAAATAGCATCAAACTTAACACGGTCTTTGTATATAGGTTCGGCTACTTTCCAAATCACTTCTTTATCAGTCAGATCCTTTCCTTCCGTAAAGTTCGCAGCAAAAAACAGATCCACTAACTTTGCCTGTTCTTCTAAAGTAGAAAGTCCTGCTACGAGTGCATGTAACACCAATGTATTTGTGGCTTTGGGTATGGCTTCGAATTGGAATGGAATTCCTACAGATTTTCCGATTTCTGTAAGGCGTTGCCAAGCACCGTCCAATCTGTCTAAACTTCCAAATTTTTGTGTTAGGTGCTCTTTATAATCAATCCCTTGTTCTGGAATTTCAGGAGATAACTGAAACGGTCTCCATCGAACTTGCGGGTTGATTTGATCTCCAACAGTTTGAAGAGCCAACTCCAATTTCTTTTTTCCTACATAACACCAGGGACAAGCTACATCGGATACGATATCAATGGAAAAAGGTTCAGAGTTGGTTGACATTTTATATTAGACTCCTATCCAATTAGAGACTAGAACCATAAAAGGGAAAATAATGAAACTCACAAGAAAAAGATTTTTAATCAACAGTTTTGCCTCTGGTGCCTTGGTTTCGCTGCCTGCTTTACAAAAAAACTTATATGCGTATAGCGGAAAGGAAGCCAACTTCCACAGGCAAGACCCTCTTGGGTTTGCTGAATCCCTTGGTTTTACGAAACCCCTAGACCAAATCCTCCTAACCGCCCTCCTAGCACCCAATTCCCATAATTCCCAGCCCTGGAAACTAAAACGGGTCTCTGACTCGGAATTTCTCTTGTTTGGAGACAAAGAAAAACAACTCCCGGAAATCGATTCTTTGAACCGTCAATTTTTCCATACGCAAGGTTGTTTTTTGGAACTTGCTCACCTAGCAGCCGATAAACTTATGTTCGATTCAAAAATCACATATTTCCCAAAAGGAAAACCAAGTTCCCTTTCTTTCTTAGCCTTACCTGTTGCTAAATTTGAAATTTCTCCCAAATCCAAATGTGTTCACGATTTTTTGTTCTCTGGTGTTCCCCATCGCAGGATGAACCGTTCCGTTTACTCAGGAGATTACATCAAAAATGAAGAAATCGATGACTTAAAAATGTTAACTGGTCCAAGCCTACACCAAATCCTTTTTATCAATGATCCTCAAAAATTAGAAACTATTCTTCCTATACTCGATTCTGCTTTTGCCATGGAAACCAATCGCACCGTATCCAATGAACTCAATCGTAAGTGGTTTCGAGTTTCCAATGAAGATATTTATTCAAAACGGGATGGGCTCACACTCGAAGGAAACGGGCTTTCCGGAATTAAACTTTGGTTTGCGAAAAACTTTTTTGTTTCTTTAGCCAAAGAAGATTGGCATTCTGAATCCTCTAAAAATGCGGGAATCCAAATGTTTCAAAGCCAAGTATATTCTTCTAAGGCACTTGTTTTTTTCATCACAGAAGGCACCGATACAGAACGAACTTGGATCGAAACGGGAAGAGATTTCATGCGTCTAACACTAGCATGTGCCGTAAGGAAAATTGCCTTCCATACGATGAACCAAGCAGTAGAAGATTATCCAGAAAGCCGAAAGTTCACTGAACAACTAAAAACTCTCCTGGGTTTAAAACCCAAACAACAAATTCAGTTGATTGCTAGATTAGGAAGAAGTTCTTATGATTATGATTCGCCAAGACGAGAGTTGGAAAGTTTTATGATTTAAAAAATCTTAAGTATATCTTGAAACGCCAGGGAAACTAAAACTTGGGAAGTTTCCCAATCACATACCAAATCACTACTAAAAATTGGAAGGTGGCCGTAACCAGAAGTATGGAATAAGGTTTAGCATTGATTGCTTTCAAAGAACCAATCCTGGCACCAAAAAACCCACCCAGACTTCCAATGAGTGCTAATTCCAAATGTAACTTTCCTTGCATATAAAACATAATACTCGTTCCAAAAGAAGTAAGAAAAATTCCAAGAAAGGAAGTGGCAACCGCTTCCACAGGACTCATTCGAAAGTAATACACAAATAGAGGTACAGCTAAAAACCCACCTCCAATTCCAAAAAAAGAAGAAAACAAACCAAAAAAGATTCCCGTAAGAAGAACAATGAAAATCGATTTACGAGAATAAGAAAATGAAGACACCTGATCTATATTAGGTGAATGCGCCGAAATTAATTTTGTTTCTGAGTCTTTTGTTAGAACAGAGGGATTAGAATTTAAACTTTGAGCCTGAACTTCGAGAGATTGGTAGTATTTCTTTCTCCTCTTCAAAGCAGTGATCAAATTGTAGATAGCAAGAATCCCTAAAAAAACAGTAAACACTATCAGATAAATCAATTCTGACAATGGAACTCCATAATACAACTGTTTGCCGAACTCGGTATCTTCAAACCTTCCAAATTTATAAGCTGTGTACTGTGCTGTTGGAATCGAAGTACAAAGTAGAAGAAACCCTTGTTTCCATCTGATTTTATTGTTTTTGTAATAAACAAAAAGGCCGGATAGAGAAGAAACGGGCATTTGTGCTAAGGAGACTGCAACCGCCTGCACTGCACTGAGATGAAAAAAACTATGGAAAAAGGGAGTGTAAATAAACCCTCCCCCGACTCCTAAAAAAGAAGCTATGTATCCAACAAAGAATCCAACTCCAAAAACAACAATGATCCCCGGCCAAAAACCCCAGACAAAATCATAATAGATTTGGAAGTTAAAATCCAATGGTTTTAGAAATGATCCTTCGCATCTTCAAAAAACTTAAGTGTCATTCTCTCAAACACTTCTCGTTCAGTTGCAGTTTCAAAATTGTACCAAGAGATAGGAATAAATAATAACCACTGTGCATAGTTTCTAAAGATATGATATTCGTAAGTTCCTACTTTCTTTCCATCTTTATAAAGAAGATACTGAACATCATATCCATCTTGTGTAGACCAAGCAGGAAGTAAAGTTGCGGTTAATGTAGAAATACCAAGAAACACAGTGGCTTCAGGAGAAGGAGAACGATAATTCACTTTTACATTCACCAAGTATCCAGTTTTTGGAACATCAACCCCTTCTACTGTATTTTTAAAACGAGTTTTGTTTTGAAAGTAGTTCTTTAGAGCTTCCCTTCCACCTAAGTTCATTTGAGGAAATGTAGGAAGTGCATAAACAAAATTAGCGTCGTTTGTTTTTTCTTCCGAAGGAAGTGGTAAAATTTTGGGATGATCTTTATAACTGATCAAACAATTGGAAAAAATCAAACTGAATGCAATCAGTTGTCCAACAAATAAAATTTTAGTTTTGGCTATGGTCATGTAAACCTTCCTCGTCATGTCTTCTTTCTAATTCTTCGTATAATTCTTCTTGGTCTTCACTGAAAAATAATTCAAATCCAATTCGCAAACAAACAGGATCATCTTCAATCGAAACATTACTCGGCAAAATTAAATTCATTACATAGAATGTATTGGATTCTGCTTCTTCTAAAAAAACTTCAGTGGCATCCCACTCATCAAATTCTTCTACATCCGGTTTACGAAATTCCTTCAAAATTTCGTCGAAAGGTTCCGTGATGTAGTTAAATTCGCCTGATTCACTATCAATGATGAATTGAATGTGGTGGCAACCAGGCCCCTCTTCTTCTAAGGGACTGAGGACAAGACTACCACAAGCAGGGCAATGAATGACTGGATCGATGGCTCCACTCGGCCAATTGATATTGATAGTTTCGATCATAGGTTACAAACCTCAAGTCCCCATCTTAACGAATCTCATTCTTAGGGAAACCGGAATTTCCCCTTCTTTTTTAAAAAACTGAATCGGAACTTTAGACGGGGGAAGAGATAGAGTTTGCTTTAAAACTGGCCTTGAAATTTTATCAAAAAACAAATGGGGATTACTGCCGAATACCAATCTGCTTTTACATCTAGTTTCCAAGAGTTTTTTGGGAACGCGAAAGATATCGGTTGGGAACTCTATCATTTGAGTTCGGAACCAGAAAATGATTTTCCCTCTTGGCTTACCTTTACCATAAGAAATCCGTTAGGTGGAAGAGCACTGGTATTTCGTTACCAAAGACTCGAAAATAAATTTTATGCTCTTCTCAAAGTCCAAGTCATTCCCGGAGAAGAAAACTGGAGTTTAGATCAGTTGTTTCATAAAAAAGGATACACCGATTTAGATGCCGACGATATCCTTTCTTCTGGTGGAGAGTGGCTCTTCCATTCCCTAGCACGCCACTACTTTGGAATCATTATTTCTTTTTGTCCAAGAATCCTAGAGCCCGATTACTTTTTAGATTGAGATTTTTTATTTCGATCGTCCGCAAGGACTTGGTTCCATAAAAATCCCCAAATAAAAAATGTTGAATTGATATAAGTATACAACATGAGCACAACCATTTTGGAAATCAAATCATAGGCTAAAGAATAATTCACACCTACGTTTTTCATTTTTAAATAAAATTGAAATCCAAAACTCATCCCAAGAACAAGAAGAGAAGCAAAGATAGCACCAGGTAAATTTTCTTTTAAAGTGGTTTTTGCTTTGGTAATATAAGCATAATAAAACGTAAACAAACCTATGCTATAAGGTAGAATGATCAGTGATACTGACAAATAAGGATTGTTTCTAAAAAACCCAAACCGAAAGGAACGAAATAAAAATCGTTCGGCCTGAACCAAACCATAAGTCAGATAAAAATACAATACGAGTAAAACAAGAGAAATGACGAGCAACCGAAAGTTGATCCACTGCGAACCAATAAAACCCACTGTAGTTTCGTCTCGTGAAATAAACCTGAGTGCTTTGGAAATCGTTCCAAAAATAGTCAAACTGGAAAAAAAGGAAATGGCAATGCTAAGAGCAATCACATTATAACTCTTAACTCTTGTTAAATTTTCAACACTTTTGTCTATGGGCTGAAAGATCGGAGCCGGCAAAAATTTTCCAATTTGATCTGTCATCAAATTGATGGTTTTTGGATCCTGCAAAAGCCCAAGTAGGGTCACAAATACAACAAGAAGAGGAAACAGGGTCAGAAGGAAGGTAAACGAAAGTTCCGAAGCTAGGCCATGGACATCGTACAAGTACACTTCACTGAAAAATCGTCGGAGGCGTTTCATGCGGTCAGTTTGAAACTTGTCCGTATTTTTGTCTTATTTTTCTTGCAGTCTCCTAACCAGAGGAAACCCTGGAAGAATCTCAGTGACGTACCTAAAAGGGGAAAACTTCCATGTCAGAAGAAAAAGAAAAGAAGAACAAAAAAATCGCGAAGATGACAGTTGCAGAAATTGATGCAGCCATCAAAAAATCCGTGGAAACCATGAATGGCGAATCTAGCCTTTATGTGAAACACCTTCGTGAAAGAAAAGAGGAACTTCTAGCCAAGAAATAAGGTTAGTCCCTCCTAAACTCCCCGCCCTCCCGGCGGGTTTTCCACAGCTTTGATCCAATTCATCCAAATCCACCAACACTTCGGCCCCAAGGTTCTCTTTGAGGGATTCAGCTGGCATATCAAACCAGGCTGCCGTGTTGCCATCGTAGGTCCCAATGGATCGGGAAAAACCACCCTCTTCCAAATGGCCGCAGGAAAGATGAAACCCGAATCCGGGGAAGTCATTCGTTCCAAAAACACAGTCCTATCCCTTTTCCAACAGATCCCTGAATTCAGTCCCGAAACATCGGTGATAGAGACTGTCCTCGATGAAAACAAACTCTATGCCGAGTATGATGGAAAAAGAAAACTCATCGAATCTAAATTCGAAACCATCGATCATGAAGACCCTGCCTTTGAGGAACTCCTTCACGAACAAAGTGATTTAGAAGAATTTGCCCACTTACATGACTTACACGGTCTAGAAGCTCGGGCCAAAAAAATTTTATCCGGTCTTGGATTTTCTACGGCAGACTTTATTCGTAAAACAAAAGAATTTTCACCGGGATACCACCATAGAATTGGTCTTGCCATTGCCCTACTCAACCCACATAATTTATTACTTCTGGATGAACCCACAAATCATTTGGATGATAAAACCAAATCTTGGTTAGCTGACTTTCTTGTATCCCAAAACCAGGCCTTTGTTCTTGTCACTCACGATCCAGAATTTTTAAACCAAACGGTTGATACCATCATCGAAATCAATCCTCATGGAACTTTTGAATTCCAAGGATCTTTGGAAGAATTTTTTGAAGCCAAAAATGAAATCCAAGAAAAACTAAAAGCCCAATTCGAAAAAGAAGAAACTTATCTAAAAAGCCGAATGGAATGGGTGGAAAGGTTTCGTGCCCAAGCAACCAAAGCAAGGCAAGTACAGTCTGTCATCAAACGTTTGGAAAAAAGAGATAAGGTGGAAAATCCAGAAGAATCTTTTTGGAACCAAAAACCCGACTACCAATTCCAATTTGTTCCTTCGAGTAATATCATTTTACGTTTAGAAAATGCCTCCTTTTCTTATCCTGATAAAAATACAGGAGTAAAGAAACAGATCTTTGAAAATGCAGAAATTGAAATTTCCGCGGGCGATAAAGTAGCGTTAGTGGGTCCAAATGGAGCTGGTAAATCCACTCTTATGCGTTGTCTTTTGGAAAAACATAAATTAGATTCTGGTTCTCTCTATTATGGCCCCAAAACCAAACTCGGATACTTTTCCCAAACTCACGGGGAAGATTTAGATGAAAGTTTGAACCTTGTCGAAACGGTGATTAAAAAATATCCAGAACTGAGCGAAGAAAGAGCAAGGACACTCCTTGGACATTTTGCCTTTCCAGGAGACGGAGTGTTTAAGTCCGTAAAACATTTATCAGGTGGAGAACAAAGTAGACTCCGGCTTGCACTTCTTGTCCAACATCCCACCAATTGTTTATTTTTAGATGAACCCACAAACCACTTGGACATAGTGATCCGAGAAGCGGTCAAACGTTCCCTCATTGATTTTCCAGGAAGTCTCCTCATCATCAGCCACGACCCCGATTTTATGAAGGGACTTTGTAACCGCACCTTCCAACTCTCTGGCGGTGTTTTACAAAACCTAAATTGCAGTTTTGACGACTACCTTAAGTTCCATAAAGAAGACGAAACAGAATCCCCAGCTCAAAATAATTCGGGCAAAGCAAAATTTGAGGAAAAAAAAGCCAATCCTCAAGCGAGTAAAAATAAAAGAAAAAAATTAGAGAAAGAAATTTCAGATTTGGAAGTCCAAATAGAAAGACTGGAAAAAAATAAAAAGGACAAAGAGGAACTTTTACAGGATCCAGAGTTCTTTAAAAACAGAAGTTTTCAGTTGGAAATGGACACTTATAACGATATTAAAAGAGAGATTGCACTCCTTACGAAACGTTGGGAGGATGTAACTCTAGAACTAGAAGAATTGGGCGGAGTCACATAATGGTACCGGAAATAGATGTAGTGAGTTTTAAAAAACGTTTGGATGCACGTGCAGAAGGAAAAGATGATTTTTTTGTATTGGATGTAAGAAATCCTAATGAACAAGAAATTGCCTTAGTACCTGGAACAGACAAACTCATTCCTGTTAGTGAACTTGCGGCACGGATTGAAGAAATCAAAAACCAAATCGACAAAGAAATTTTAGTGTATTGCCGTTCGGGTGGAAGGTCTGGAATGGCTTGTGGAATTTTGGCCCAAGCAGGGTTCAAATCCTACAAAAACGTGGCTGGCGGAACTTTAGCTTATTCCGATTTAGTCGATCCTTCCATGCAAAAGTATTAATTATGAAACCTACAGCCAATTTAAGAATTTTAGAACAACATAGTCTCATTCCTCCCTCCGTTATCATCGAGGAACATCCTTTAACAGACGAAGCATGCGAAGTTGTCGTACGCACAAGAAGTGAAATTTCTGATATCATTCACGGAAAAGACAACAAGCGAATGTTAGTTGTCGTTGGACCATGTTCTGTTCACGATATCGGTGCCGTGATGGAATATGCATCCAAACTCAAACCAAAAATCGAGGAATTCAAAAACGAACTTCTTATTGTGATGCGAGTTTATTTTGAAAAACCAAGAACTACTGTGGGTTGGAAAGGCCTCATCAATGACCCAGATTTAGATGGATCATTTCATATCAACAAAGGTCTCCAACTTGCCCGCAAACTTTTGTTAGATTTAAACAATATGGGAATCCCTTGTGGAACCGAATTTTTAGATGTGATTTCTCCCCAATATATCGCAGACTTAGTGGCTTGGGGTGCGATAGGTGCGAGAACCACAGAAAGCCAAGTACATCGGGAATTGGCTTCTGGTCTTTCTGCCCCTATTGGTTTTAAAAATGGAACGGATGGAAATGTTCAAATTGCAGTGGATGCGATTCGTTCTGCCAGTTCCAGTCACCATTTCCTATCAGTCACAAACCAAGGAAGTAGTGCCATCTTTCGTACCGCAGGAAACAAAGACACTCATGTCATTTTACGTGGTGGAAACAAAGGGCCTAACTTTGATGAAGCGTCGGTCAACGAACTAGGTGCACAAATTGAAAAAGCAGGTCTTCCGTCTAAAGTTATGATTGATTGTTCTCATGGAAATAGTCAAAAAGATTTCCGCAAACAACCATCTGTGATTGAATCAGTGGCAGAACAATTCGGAAAAGGCAGCAAACATATCTTAGGTGTGATGATTGAAAGCCATTTAAAAGAAGGAAACCAGTCTATCGACGCTAAACCTTTGACTTATGGTCAGTCCATCACCGATGCTTGTGTTTCTTGGGAAACCACAGTTCCGATGCTTGAAAGATTGGCGGAAGCTGCAAGAAAAAGGCCTAAACCTTATTTTGATTCGTTTACGAGAACAATATAAGACCAATTACCGACTATAAACTAATTACTAAGACAAAAAAAGATCTATTTTTGTCTTAGTAAATTCCTTCCGCACTATGTATCAGAAAAGGCGTGGGCTTCCGATGGATACTCACGTTTCGAAACTTCGCGGTGGTAAGCATTCACCGCATCCTTCACTGGCCCACTGAGATTTCCAAACTTCTTGAGAAACTTAGGATGAAAGTCCTCATTTAAACCAAGTAAATCCTGCATGACAAGTACCTGGCCTGAAGTGTATTTTCCAGCACCAATCCCAATCGTCGGAATGCGAATGGATTCTGTGATTTCTTTTCCTAAGGATTCAGGAACCATCTCGAGTAACAAAGCAAAAGCGCCTGCTTCTGCAAGTTCTCTGGCTTTTCGAACCATTTTGGAACGAGCCGCATCTGTTTTTCCTTGGACCCGGTGTCCACCTAAAGTGTGAACCGATTGTGGCGTGAGACCCAGGTGTGCAAAAACGGGAATCCCTGATTCTGTCATCCGTCGAGTGAGTTCGATGATAAATTCAGAATCTCCTTCCAGTTTCACACAAGAGGCATTGGTTTCTTTGAGTACCCGGCCGGCAGAACGAATTCCCTCTTCAATGGAGGTTTGGTAAGATAAAAATGGTAGGTCGGCAACGATGGTTTTATCAGGAGCTCCCTTACACACTGCTTTTGTATGATAAATGATCTCATCCAAAGTGACAGGAAGTGTGGACTGGTTTCCTTGGATCACCATTCCCAGAGAATCTCCAACTAAGATACAATCAATTTCTGTTCGATTGAAGAGAGTGGCAAAGGTATAATCATAACAAGTGATGACAGAGATGGGTTCTCCTGCATCATACTTTTTTTTATACTGTAGAATAATGTTTTTCATGGTTTAGTTCCAAAAAGAGTGCATAAACTCCAATTTCTCCCATATCGGTTAACAATTGTTTTATGAATGGTCTAGAATATAACGAATGGTGCGGAAGGTGTAAAAAATCTGTTTTCATGACTACCGCTTCATAGGTGAGGATATCGATATCAATTTCACGCGGACCTTTCCAAGACCTACGTTTCCGTCCTAGTTTGTCTTCAATTCCTTGAAGTGAATCGAGTAAACAAGGAAGTGTGAAAGCAGAAGACACCATCACCTTCAAAATTTGATTTAAAAAATAAGGTTGGTTTGTGTTTTCTAAAGGAGCCGTTTCCAATCGTTCCGATTGTTTTAAGATTTGAATTTCGGGTAATGTAGAAATCTCCCAAATTGCCTGATCCATAAAATGGTGTCTGTCACCGATATTAGAACCCAGAGACAAAAAGGCAATGTTGGAATACTTCATGATCTTACCTCTTTACGAACTTAGTGCGATAGTCCGGACACTTTAACTCAATTTCTTTGGTCATTTCCATCAGCCTTGAATAAATACGGCCTTGACCCCGATCCCTCCACTCCACCAGAGAATGGTTCGAAGTAAGAAGAGTCAGTTTTTCTTGTTCATAACGACTATCGATGAGATCGTATAACTTTCTATTGTTGAATTCGGATTCTTTTTGGACTCCGAAGTCATCAATCACAAGTACATCGACGTTCGCAAATTCCCTTTCAATGGATCGTTCTTGGCCGTGAGTTTCGCTATCAGATTGATAGGTATCACGGATGGCAGATAAAAAGTCTTTATTCACCTTAGCGTACTTACAAGTAATCCCATAACGAAAGATAAGCTCATTTAATATGACGCAAGCAAGTAAGGTTTTCCCAGACCCAGTCCCACCCCAGAGGTAAAATCCTTGGGGCGAAAAATCTGCATTTTTAAACTTGTGAACCAGTTCGTTTGCCCAGTCGTGAGCAATGATAAAGGACATATCCGGATCGTTCGCTGTGTCTCCAATATCAATATTGGATAAAAATTGGAAACGGTAACGCGCAGGAATGTTTGCTTTTTCGACTAAATTCTCTAAGTTACGAAGGGAAAACCTTGCATTATGACAAACACAAGGGAGCATTTTGTCTAATTTCCGATCAAAAGTCATATAGGGGGGTTGCCCCTTCGACTCACAAGTGTTACAGTCACTTCCTATACAATGACAAAGGACAAGAGCCCCAGAACGAGAGCCCCGAACATGTTCGGCTAAGGTAATTCCAACCCCACCACAGGTCTTACACTGTGGATTTCCGTCCCGGATAGCAGTAATTTCGGATAAATTCATCTCCAAGGAGCAATCTTCTCGAATTCTCTAAGCTGTCAAGGAATGAGATTTTTTAGGAGTTTAAGGACTTATGTCCCTTTAAATCAAAGAGAATCGGAAGAAAAAGTTCACGATTAGGTTTTTTTCCTCATTAATTCGTTATTATTGACTCTTGCCATTCCGATACTTTCATTGAAGAAATAGATAAACCTATTCCTTCAAAATATTGAAAGAGACAAAAGGGTCACACGACTATGAAGATTATTAAGTATCTCCTTATTCTCCAACTGGTGTCCGGCTTTAGTGTGCTTTTCGCACAAGCTCAGCCTGCGAACGCTCAAGACAGCCAAGCGGCTAAAGACCAAGTCGACGAACTTCTCAAAGGTGAGCTCGTTCCTGAAAACGACGACGCGGAACTTACAGAAGACCAAAAAAAGAGAAAGAAAGAAATTATGGAACAGGAATCTCTTTGGAAGAATCCTGATTTTAAAGGGTATAACAAAACTTTCCAAGAGTTACACCAACTTTCTAAAACTTTCGCTAACAACCAATTCCGTTTGGCTCTTTCCAACTACCAATCCGGTGTTAACACCGTTATGAAAAATAGAGATTGGGTGGAACAGTACCGCAAAGAAGAAGCTGAGAAAAAACGCTTAGATGAAAAATGGTACTGGCAAAAAGTAGATCGTAAAGCAAGAGAAGAACGCGTTGTTTACCGTGAAAAAATGAAAGCGAAACAAGACGCTCTCAACTACTTCTCTAAAGCGATCAATCACCTTGATGAAATTAAAAACCCTGACTTAAGAGAAAGACCTGAGTTCAAAAGACTTCTTTCTGACGTTTATCGTTCTTGGATTATGGCTGAGTATGACCTTCAAAATCTTCCTCAAACCATCCCAATTCTTGAGCTTTACATCGAGATTGACGATAACGAGAAAGAATACCCTGCTCACAAGTATCTTGCAAGTGCATATAGCTTCGAAGAAAACATGATCAAAAAGACAAAAGGTCCAGATGATATGCTCTTCAAGTATCGTTACAAAAAGAACGTTCACTTATTACGTGCCACTGAGTTAAAATATGGAAAAGATTCTCCTGAATACAAACATATTGTTAACGTAATCAACCGAGATGAGGTTATTTCGGTAGCACAATAATCCCGAAAAGATCTCTTTCAATGAGAAAGCCCGGCATGAAACCCGGGCTTTTTTGTTTTTAGGTTCATAGATAACAGAGTGAATTGAATCTAAACAATGACTCTTCCCTCGAATCTATTTTCTTTATTTGATTTCTTTCAGAACTGTTTTGGTTGGCATTCGAAAGAAACTAAAAAGTCCGAGCGCATACAAACTCACAGTCACCAAACAGATTCCCAAAAACACCAGTGTAAGTTGTCCATAAGGATATACACTTCGGAGTTCTAAAACGGATCTGTTCAAAACTTCATTCGAAACCACAGAATAAATGAGTCCCAGTAAAAACGAAATGACAGAAACGAGTAAGGCTTCCCGTAGAAAATGTTTTACCATAAAACGACTGTTGGCTCCAATCACTCGTAACAAAGCAAATTCCCGTTTTCGTTCTGATTGGCTTGCATAAAGAGTGGTGAACACAAGAACAAAAGATGCCGCCAAGATAAAAGCCGTCATCAGTGCCATCATCTGAGTAACTTTTTCCAAAATTCCCATAAAGGCTTGGATGGTTTTTTCTGTATCAATGACGGTGATGTTGGGAAACTGATTCACAATTACCTTTTGTAATTGGTATCTGTCTTCACCGGAATCAATGAGTAAGGAAACAATGTAAAACCGAGGGGCTTTTTCCAATATCCCTTTGGAAAAAAGAACCACAAAGTTCGGTTTCATATCGGCCCAGTTTACGGATCGCAAGTTTGTGATTTTTCCGGAAACTTCGCGGCCTTGGACATTGAAAGTCAGTTCATCACCCACTCCCGCTTGTAAATACCCTGCAAAATCACGTTCTACAGAGATTTCATTCCTTCCGGATTCATTCCACCAAGACCCATTCGTTACTTCTTCCGTATCATACAACTCATCTCTGTAAGATAAAAAGTATTCCCGAGTTCTGGCGGTAGCCCGCCAATTCCGATCCATCGCGTTTTTGATGGTATCTTCTTTTTTAATGGGTTCTCCATTGACTTTGGAAAGGCGAGCTCCAATCACAGGGGCCAAATATTGTTTCTCCACAGGAAATGATTTAATTGCGGTTAGGAGATCGTTTTTCTGAGTTTCCCTGATGTCTAGAAGAAACATATTGGGTCTACGTTCGATCTCACGGGCACCACTGAGTTCCAGTAAACTCTCTTGTAAGATGAGCGATAAAGTAAGGATAAAGAGTGCAGACCCAAGCCCAATGATGGAAAGTCGTAAGGCTCCTGATTTACGTGTGACTTTTTTAGTCACAAGGCTCCATTCCTTCGAAAGCCATCCTAGTTTCGAGATTTTAGTAATGAATAATCCAAGAAGTATGTACAATCCGTACACAAGGACTGGTAAGGTTAATAAAACGAATGTAAAAAGAATTCCTTTAAAAATACTTTCTGTTTCAAGAATGGCAAGGCTCGTAAACAGAAGGTAAATCAAAAGAAAAGATCCAAATTGCCATTTCGATGTAGATAACTTCCCACTGGTTTGTGATTCCACTTCTTTTAATGCTGCAAGTGGTTTCACCGATCTTGTTTCCAAAACAAGAGGAATGGAAATGAGTAAAGGAAGCACCACTCCGAGCACAAAACTCCAAAGAAGAGAAGATAAGGAAAGCCCAAAGACAATCCCTGCTTTCACAGACATAAGTCCACTAATATCAGGCAATAGTGATTGGATTCCATATCCAAGGATAAGTCCAAAAATAGTTCCAAGGAGTGAGAGGATTAAAATTTCAGCAAATACCAAAAGTAAAATCACATTCGGTTTGGCACCGAGACACATGAGGAT
This sequence comes from Leptospira brenneri, assembly GCF_002812125.1. Classification (NCBI taxonomy): domain Bacteria; kingdom Pseudomonadati; phylum Spirochaetota; class Leptospiria; order Leptospirales; family Leptospiraceae; genus Leptospira; species Leptospira brenneri. The sequence goes on along the minus strand of NZ_NPDQ01000002.1, from coordinate 129,986 downwards.
GGCGATTTCATTTCGTTTTTCGAGTAAACGAGTTCTTACCGCTGTGTATACAGAAATGGCTCCTAAGAAAAATCCAGCGAGAGCCAGAAGGGCCATATAATCAAAAGTGTTCTTGATAAATTGTTGGGACCCAGAATTTACTTCTGTATTGTGATAAATAGTTAAGTCTTCTTTGATCAGGGCTTCAAACTCTTTCTCTTTCCAACCCAAACTATCAACAGAATCAGGAAACTTTGCATAGATGGTATAACGGATCCGACTTCCTCTTTGTACGAGTCCCGTTTTGTTTGCGGTATCTTTTCGAATGATGGATCCTGGAGCAGAGCCCACAAATGATCCAAGGGCACCTGGTTCTTTCACCACAACACCAGCAAGCTCAAGCAAACTATCACCCAAACGCACCCGGTCTCCCCGTTTTAGTTTTAAGTTTTCCACAAGAGATTGATCGAGTAATACCTGATTTGGTTTTAAATTTCGATACGCTGATTCTGGTTCGGTTTTCATTTCCCCGTAAAAAGGATAATTGGTTTCCACAGCTTTGACAAAACTTAAGGAATTCTCCTCTCCCGATTCATTGGAAATCATTGATAAAAACTGAATGGAGGCACTGGTTTCCGAACCTTTCGGAAGGCTGGTTTCGACCAATTTTTCCGCTGATTTTGTGATTTCTTGGGGGGATTGGAGGGCAATATCGGCCCCCATAATCGATTTGGCCTCTCTTCTGATGGCATTTGCAGTATTGTCTTTGTAGGAATGGATTCCAATCACAGAACCAACCCCAAGAGTGATCGAAACCACAATGAGTAAAGAATACCGAAACCGAGAGAAAAGTTCCCGTTTTAAATAAAAACGAAACAGAGATGCTTTCATCGACTCGCCTGCTTAGTATTTATGTTCGTTTTCTTGTGTTTGGTGGTCTTTTTTGTAGGTGTTTTTTTAGAAGAAGCAGATGAATTTTTCTTTTTGTTCCAAGAATCAGAAACAATTTCCCCATCTTTCATTTCTAACACACGATCGGCAAGTTTTGCCACATCTGGGTCATGAGTGACCACAACTAAAGTTGTTCCTTGTTCTTTGTTTCGATACAACAATAAATCTAAAACTGTTTTACTATTTTTAAAATCCAAGTTGGCAGTTGGTTCATCCGCAAAAATAATCTTTGGATCATTTACAAAACTTCGCGCAATGGCGATCCGTTGTTCCTCTCCACCTGACAACTGTTTTGGGAAGTGAGTCGCACGATGGGACATAGAAACAGATTCTAAGATTTTTTCTGATTTTTTTAAAATTTCTGCTTCTGTGAGTGATGATTTTAAATACAATGGAATCCCTACATTTTCAATTGCATTGAGGCCAGGTAATAATTGAAAATTTTGAAAGATAAATCCTATCTTATCAGCACGTAAATCAGCTAAATTTGATTCATTTTCCTTTGTGATATCAATTTCGTCCAAGGAAACAATGCCTGTATCAGGTTTATCTAGACCGGCTGCTACACCAAGTAGTGTTGATTTACCTGAGCCTGATGGGCCTATAATCGCTACAAATTCGCCTGTTTCAATGCGAAATGAAATATTTTTCAACACATCAATCGTTTCCGATTCATTGTGAAATGACTTAAACACATTTTTAAATTCCAACACTAGGTTTTTCCCCCAAAGATTTTATCACCTAACAAAAAAGATATGACTAATAACGGGCATTTATCAGAAAAAATACCGCCTAACAACGATTTTTTAATTTTTTCCATAACAGTTATAATTTTTTCAATTTTCATTTCCGTTCCAACTATATTGCACATAATGAAAAAAATCTGACAAAAAAGTACTGATCTTTTCGAGTGTACTTCTTAATTTTTTTTGACCCCAAAGGGAGGGTTTCATATAAAGTAACTTCATCGTAGTGTTTCCCCTCTCCCTTTTTTGGGGAATTTTGAGGAGTTATGAACAGCACTGTCGATAAGCGGACTCATACAGGTAAATATAGAATGCTCGAAAGCAATACAAAGATAAAAACTGCAGACTTTATGAATGTGAAAATTAATAATCTTAAACCTTGTGCGGAATGTGGATCCGTCACGAACCTTTATCAATACAATCTCTGCAAAGTTTGTTTGTCCAAGAGTTTCAAAAAGCTTGTAAAAATCATCGACTCCGTGAGAAAGTAGAATTACTACACTTTCTCTACGTTAGTCGATGAATTATCCATTCCAAGATATTGAACAAAAATGGCAAAAACACTGGGACGAAAACCAGACCTTTCGCACAAACGCCCACTCAACCAAACCTAAATACTATTGTTTAGACATGTTTCCCTACCCAAGTGGCGCCGGACTTCACGTAGGCCACCCTGAGGGATATACAGCCACCGACATCATTTCAAGACTCAAACGGATGGAGGGATTCGAAGTCCTTCACCCCATGGGATGGGATGCCTTTGGTCTTCCTGCCGAAAGGTACGCGATGACAACGGGAGTCCACCCGCGAACCACCACAAAGAACAATATTGATACCTTTCGCCGCCAAATCAAAAGTCTTGGCCTTTCTTATGACTGGAATCGCGAAATTTCCACTACCCACCCGGACTATTACCGTTGGACCCAGTGGATTTTCCTCCAAATCTACAATTCCTACTTTGATCGGAAAACAAACAAAGCAGTTCCTATCTCTGCACTCGTTCAAACCTTAGAATCAGAAGGATCTTCCTTTTTTGAAGGAAAGGAACTTCCGAAAGGAATTCAGTTTACTGCCTCCGAATGGAAGGCAAAATCCCGTAAGGAAAAAGAAGACATTCTTTCTTATTTCCGATTGGTATATGAGGCAAACATTCCAGTCAATTGGTGTGAGGCTCTCGGAACCGTTCTTGCCAACGAAGAAGTAGAAGAATGGACTTCCAAAGGGTATTCTGTCGAAAGAAAACCCATGCGCCAATACATGATGCGGATCACTTCTTACGCCGAACGTTTGCTAAATGATCTTTCTCTTTGTGAATGGCCCACATCTACCTTAGAGATGCAACGCAATTGGATTGGAAAATCCGAAGGTTTAGAACTTAATTTTTATGTTCCTACCTTATCGAAAGACATTACTGTTTATACAACAAGACCTGATACGATTTTTGGTGCTACTTACCTTGTCCTTGCTCCAGAACATCCTTTTGTGGCAGACCTGACCACTGCGGAACAAAAATCAGCAGTCGAAAAATACCAAAAAGATTGTTCTTTAAAAAGTGATTTGGAAAGAACCGAACTGAATAAAGATAAAACCGGAGTGTTTACTGGATCTTATGCCAGTTTACCAACCGATTCTTCTGTAAAAGTTCCGATTTATATTTCTGATTATGTTTTAATTTCTTATGGAACTGGTGCCATTATGGCGGTTCCTGCTCACGACCAAAGAGACTACGACTTTGCGGTGAAGTTCAACCTTCCCATCCAACAAGTCATCGATGGCAAAATGGAACCAAATCTAGCTTTTGATTCCAAAGATTCGGTTTGTATTAATTCTTCTTCCGCAGAAGTTCAGTTAGATGGTAAATCTTACAAAGATGCCTTCCAAACCATGTCCACTTGGGCGGAAGGTAAAGGGATTGGTCGTAAAAAAATCCAATTCAAACTGAGAGATTGGCTTTTTGCCAGACAAAGGTATTGGGGTGAACCCATTCCTCTCGTTCACTTCGCGGATGGAACTCCGAAAGCACTCTCTGATGCGGAACTTCCTTTGGTTTTACCAGACTTGGAAGAATTCAAACCTTCTGGAACGGGAGAATCCCCTCTTGCTTTAGCAAAAGATTGGCTTGTCTACACGGATCCTGTAACAGGTGAAGTAGGAAAAAGAGAAACCAACACCATGCCACAGTGGGCAGGATCTTGTTATTATTATCTTCGTTATATCGATCCAAGGAATAATGACAAACTCATTGATCCAGAACTGGAAAAGGTTTGGATGCCTGTGGAAGTCTATGTGGGTGGGGCTGAACACGCCGTATTGCACTTGTTATACTCCAGATTTTGGCATAAAATCCTTTTTGATTTGGGTCATGTTTCTTCCCCAGAACCTTTCCAAAAGTTAGTTCACCAAGGTTTGATTTTAGGGGAAGATAAAGGAAAAATGTCCAAATCTCGAGGAAACGTTGTCAATCCTGATGATGTTGTTTCTGAATTTGGAGCAGATACACTTCGCCTTTTTGAAATGTTTATGGGTCCGTTTGAAATGTCCAAACCTTGGAGTAAAAACGGAGTAGATGGTGTGTTCCGTTTCTTAAATCGAGTATGGAGACTTTTCCATTCTGGTGAAAATGAATCCTTCTTTGTAGAAGACATTGAACCGAACGAACAAGAACTCAAAACACTTCATCGTACGATTAAAAAAGTTAAAGACGATATTGATCATTTTTCATTCAACACAGCTGTGTCGCAAATGATGATCTTCATCAACGAGTTCACAAGTAATCCTAGAAAATCCAAAAAAGTTTTAGAACCTTTTGTTCTCGCTCTTTCTCCTTTTGCTCCTCATTTAGCAGAAGAACTTTGGTTTAAACTCGGACACAAAGAATCTCTTGCTTACCATCCCTATCCTAAGTGGGATGAGAAGTATTTGGTGGATGCGAATATTACCATTGTAGTCCAAGTGAATGGAAAGATGAGAGGAGAGTTCCTTGCTCCAAGGGACATCGAAGAAAAAGAAGTTTTGACTCTCGCCAAAGCAGTGGAAAAAGCAAAACCATTCTGGGAAGGAAAAGAAATCAAAAAAGAGATCTATGTGAAAGGAAAACTTGTCAACATCGTAGTGGCGGGATAATTTCTTTCTCTAGAAATTAAGATCAAATTTACTTTTAAGTTCAAGAATCCAAACCTAAAAACAAAACCCCTACTTTCCACTTCGGGAACGTTAGGGGTTTTTTAGTTAAAAAACTTTTTTACAAAATTACCATCACGAAGATCAACACTCCAAAGAGTACGATCGTGATAAAGGCTCCCATAAGCATAAACAAGTTGGCACCAGAAGACTTCGTGTCTTGAGTTTGTGTATTTCCTGTTTTTTTCTTTTGGCCTTGTCCCGCAGAACCTTTGTTTGCTCCACTTGTCATACCTGCTGGTTTGGGAATCGCCACCTTTACGGGATGTTCCTCGACAGAATGAAGTAGATACTGGTTGGGGCCTTCCGCAAAAATATGGTATTCTGTTTTGCTACCAGCAATTCCGAGAAATCTTCCCACCACTGGCTCTTTTGAGATTTTTCCTTCGTCATCAATGAGACCAAGGATCTGTGCATTAGTAAGTCCTTCAGGAGTTTCTGTGGGAACTCGGAATAAAATTTCCATACCTTCAACGAGATTATCAAACTCCACTCCATTGATCGGTGAAATGACAGTTTTCATATTCAATTCTTTTGGAAAGGAAGTTCTGTATTGAGCAATTTGGCGTTCAAGAGAAGACAATTCTCCTCGGTTCGGCTCTGTCGATACACCAGGAACAGAAGCATCCTTTGCAGAACCGGTATCATCTTCTGGCTTAGGAATGGGTAAAATTACACCTTTCATAGGATTTTCATAACGAAACTTCGCTGTGGAAAGTTTATCTACTTCTGCTTGGAGTTTTATATTTCTTCCTTTAGTTGCCATAAGGATTGGATTTTCCAAAAGTTCTGCAATATGGGAAGGGTCTTTTTTTTGCCAAAGAGGAAGTAACTCCTCTAACTTTTCTTTGGTGAAGGCTCTATGAACGGCGCGGCCGATATTTTCAGAAATCGCCGGGTCATAACCTCCTGACTTTCCAATATCACCTAAGTCAGTAGAAATTTGAACATGATCAGCAAAGGTTCGGATCCTTCTAAAAGTTGGAGATGTTCCCACAACGGCATAAAGTTCCATCACATGTTTCCGTATGGAAGAGACGAGGATAAGGACCATTCCGTTCAAACTGTCCAAGTCGATCTTTACTTTCACCAGGTAACCATCAGTAATTTTACCTTGTAAAACTTCCTTGGCTTGTTCGTCCGTAAACACGGCTTCTCTTGTCAGACCAATTAAGTCTGCTTGTCGTTTGAGTTGTTCTGCTTTTGAGTTTAGTTCGGACATTATTCTACAAACAATTGTTCGTGGGTCTCTGGAGATTTTGGAATCTCACTTAGATGAACTTCCACGCGCGCTATTGTTTCCTTTTTCCTTTCTGATGAATATATAGAGAGCAATCGACGGTCAAACCCAGATTGAGACAATAGTATCTCTACCATTGTAATTCCCATTCCTGCTCCTTCCGTACTATCACCGTGTTCCATAAAGAACTCGAATAGATTATCATACTTTTTCGCATTAATAAACTTTTCTTTGACTCGTTCTGCCTCAATGGGCAATAATGGAAAATTATTTTTGATTTCTAGGTCAATTTTATCCTGTCTATAAATGCAGGTGATTTTGACAAATAAACCAGTCTCACGCATTTTCTTTTTATAATTGGGAAACTTTCTTTCATTGAGACTGGTTTTAAAAAGTTTCATCCCTTCTTCATAATCTTTTACATTTTGTATGTTTAGATTCAGTTCTTCAAAAATGATTCTTTTGATGGCAGCTTTGGTGGAATTGACAATGAGTTCCTTGGCCGCTGTATAAAAAAGTTCCATCAAATCATCCCGGCCGACAGAACTTAAAATCCGCAACAAAATGTATTTGAGTTTGGCCTCACCGACATCCCCCATCACGTAAGTGATCATCGAGACCTTTTTCCCCAACTCCACGGCCCGGTCCACAGAAGTGCAAAACTGAGAAGTGAGTTGGATCTCTTGAGACATACCGGTAAACTGAAAAAATTTGCCAACATGTAGGGGATTTGTCTAGCGATTTATGATTTCTTCAGTTGTTTGCCTAGGATTTCCATCACTCCGCTGATGTTCGGTTTGCAAGCCTGGATGCGGTTTCTTAGTTTCTCATCAATGTTAGGGATTTTCCCTTCATGGTAGGCTAACTTAAATTCCGTAAATTTGAGGCCATTCGCAGTCGAAATCACAACAACCGATTCACCTTTTTTAACAACACCCGATTCCAAAGATTTCAGTAAGGCAGCAAGAGCCACACCCGTATGAGGATCATTATAGAGTCCGTATAAATCCCCACGAGCCGCGGCATTGGCCAATTCTTCTTCTGTGGCCACTTCCACGATTCCATTGAATTTCTTTAAAACACGGATTGCTTTTTTGACAGAAACAGGATCTCCAATTTGAATCGCAGAGGCCAAAGTTTTTTCAGCGGTTACTGGAGAGAAGTCCGTATAACCTTTCTTAAACGATTCGTAGAGTGGACTTGCATTTTTGGCTTGCGCCAAAATAATTCTTGGCAATTTATCGATGAGTCCAAGCTCAAACATCATCTCAAACCCCATTCCGAGTGCAGAAACATTTCCTAAATTTCCACCTGGGATCACAATCCAATCGGGAACCTTCCAACCTAACTGTTGAGTGATCTCAATCGAAATGGTTTTTTGACCTTCGATTCGAAGTGAATTCATTGAGTTTGCTAGATAAATTGATTTTTCTTTGGTGAGTTCTTTCACCACTGCCATACAACCATCAAAGTCTGTTTCAAGTGCCAACACAAGAGCTCCATTGGATACAGGTTGGATGAGTTGGGCCGTTGAAACCTTGTTTGCTGGTAAAAGAATGATAGAAGGAATTCCTGCTTTGGCTGCATAGGAAGCAAGAGCTGCCGAAGTATCGCCAGTCGAAGCACATGCGACTGCCTGGATGGGCACTCCGTCCGCAATCATTTGTTTGACCTGGCTCACAAGAACCGTCATTCCTAAATCTTTGAAGGAACCGGTGTGTGAAACTCCGCACTGTTTGACATGAAGGTTTGCCAGTCCCAAATCTTTGGCAAAACGAGATGCATCATAAAGATGAGTTGTCCCTTCTCCTGAAGTGATGATGTTTTCATCGTTTATCCCTGGGAGAACCCATTCTTTTTTCCCCCAAACCCCAGAAGCATTCGGGAATTGGCTAGAACGGAACCGGGTTTCAAATTCCGACTTCCATTCCTTAGCAGAAACTTGTTTGAGACTGTCTATATCATGTTCGACATTTAAAAGTTCCCCACAAGCTTCGCAGGAATAAATCACCTGGTGGAGGGGGTAGGTTTTGCGACAAGAGTCATTGGTGCAACGAAACTGTGCTCGGAATTGATATTTTGTAAGTGACATAGACTTCTCTAGGCTTCAGATTTACGGAAAGTTCCTTTTCCATTTTTGAGAAAGGGGAAAAATGCACGAATGATTTTTATCGTTTTTTGATGGATATGGAAACAGAAACTAAACTCTCCCGATGGTGGGTCAAATTCAAACGCTACACCCGTCGTAGCATTTTGATCTTTTTCTTTCTCGGTTTTCTCCTATTTGTCCGTATCTTTTTATTCCAAATTTATTCCATCCAGGGTAACTCCATGTATCCGACTTTGGAACATGGCTCTGTCGTTTTTGTTTGGAAGGGTGGATTTGCCATTTCTGCCAAATTCTTTGGAACCGAACTTCTTTATACTGACCCCGAAATCAACAAATTAGATTTGGTACTTTTTGTCAGCGAACAAGATGAACTTGTCGTCAAACGAGTGATAGGTTTGCCAGGTGAATTTTATTCCATTGAAGGTGGACGGGTTTTAATTGATTCAACTGAGTTATTAGAAAATTATCTTCCGAAAGGAACTTACACAAGCGAACCAAGTACTTCTATTTTTATCAATCGTCATAACTCTCCTTTTCTCGCCATGGACAAACAAGGAAGAATTCCGCCAGGGTATTATCTCCTATTAGGTGATAATAGACAGTATTCCACAGACTCTCGTTCCTTTGGTTTAGTGCCTGTTGAAAAAATCAAAGGCAAAGTAATCTTTTATTTCTAACGATGACTGAATACAAACAACGTTTTAAGTATATCATTCTTTTTATACTCTCACTTTTTGCAATTTTACTCTTCCGAGTGATTTATCTTACCTATTTTAATGATAATATTATCAATTTAAAATCTAGTAAGTATGTACAAAGAGGAACCATCTTTGATAGACGAGGGATTGAACTTGCGATCTCTCGTGAGTCAGCAACAGTAGGGATTGATCCCACCAATATTTATGATCCAGAACTTACGGCTCAGGAATTAGGTCCCATTCTTGGAGTTCCACCAAACAAACTCATTGATACCATCCGAGAAAAACAAAACTACTTTTTATTAAAAAGAGAAATTGAACTGACCAAAGCTGAAAAAATAAAAGCTTTATCCCTTCCTGGAGTTCGTGTAGAAAAAGAATACAAACGAATTTATCCGCAAGGAAGTTTAGCAGCAAGCCTACTTGGATTTACAGGATACGATGATGACAAAGCACTCTCAGGCCTTGAGATGTTATTTAATTTGGAATTGTTATCTACCCCAGATGCTGAATCTAGCAAAGGAAATAATGTCCATTTAACAATTGATAGTATTATTCAATACCGATTAGAGAAATCTTTACAAAAAGCTTTTCTACAAACTGCATCCAAACGCGGGATCGGTATGATTATGGATACAGAAACAGGGAAAATTTTAGCGATGGCTTCTTTTCCAAATTTTGATCCCAACCACTTCCAAGATTTTCCTTTAGAATCTCATACCAATTGGTCCATCCGCCATGTTTATGAACCAGGCTCCACAATGAAAATTTTCATTGCTCTCATGTTACTGAATGAAGGAAAAATTCTGCCAGGCGAAAGGTTCCATTGTCCGGGGTACATTGAAATTGGAAAAACCACCATTCGTTGTACAGACAATCATGGCCATGTCAATTTAGATGAAATTTTACAATACTCTTGCAACGTAGGAATCATCAAAGCAGCCCAAAAAATTGACGAAGCAACTTACTATAATTATATGGAAAAATTTAAGTTTGGAAAACGAACCAATTTTTCGATTCATGAAGCAAAAGGATATTTACCTCCTCTGAATAAATGGAACAAAAGTACTCCTTACTTTTTATCCATTGGGCAAGGACTTTCCGTCACACCCATCCAACTCATTTCGGCAGCAGCTGCAGTTGTCAATGGAGGAATTTTATTTGAACCTTCGGTAGTTTCACAAGTGACCAACTCTTATGGAGAACTTGTTCATGAGTTTTCGATTAAAAATGAATTACTCGGAATCAAAGAAGGGGCTGCTAAAAAAACCTTAAATGCAATGAGTAAAGCAGTCTCCCAAGGAACAGGAAAAAAAGCTTATTTAGAAAACTACTTCATCGCCGGAAAAACAGGAACTTCACAAAAAGCAAAAGCTGGTGCGGGATACCAAGCTGGTCTTTTTACTGCGAGTTTTCTTGGATTTTTTCCAGCAGAAAAACCTAAGTATGTGGGTCTGATTGTTTTTGATGAACCAGGTGGAGATTCTCATACAGGCGGTGGGATTGCAGCACCTGTGTTTCGTGAGGTGGTAGAAAGTATCATCCCCATTGTGGAAAAAAGTGAGAAGGCACTTGTTTACCGACTGAAGGGTGAACGAAATAAAATCTATAAACTAGATCCCAAAGTTATGCCTGATCTCACAGGATTCACTGCTTCAGAAACCATTCAAATTTTAAAACAGTTACACCAAGAGTATAAAATCGAAGGATCAGGATTTGTGAAATCACAAGATCCAAAAGCGGGAACTTCCCTTGGGCCCAATGCCTCCATCAAAATTGTTTTGGAACCTTAAGTGAACGATTCCTTATTTCAAAAAAATTTAGCAGCTCTACCTTCTTCGTTAGCCGATGCAGTTCAAAACCCACCGAACACAATGAATGCATTGGATTTGAATTCGAAAAATTCCGAAACTAAAATCTCTTATGAACTGACAAAATCCAAAACAGGTGATCCCACTTTAGAACTAGATGGAGTTTGGATCCATAGTCGGTTTGATCCCAAAAAAGAAGCAGAACGATTTGCCACAGAACTCCCACATGATGGAAGTGAACGCATTTATCTTTTGTTTGGTGCAGGCCTTGGTTATATCATTCCTTTTTTGATGGAAAGAAAAAATATAACCACTATTTGGATGGAACCAAATTCATTTTTCATTCGAGAATCTTTTCGTATTTTTGATTTTTCCAAATCATTCCTAGAAGGAAAGTTAATCCTCATCACGGGAGAAGGAATGGAAGACCAACTTTCGGAAGCTGTGAAAGGAAAAGGAACTCACCCCATTAGTTTTGTCCCTCACCGCGGGTCTTGGCAATGGAAAGAAGACGAATACTTAAGGCTAAAATATACCGCCGAACAGATGTTTCACAAAAAAGATGTAAATCTTGCCACACTCACTCGTTTTGAAAAAATCTGGGCGAAAAACATCTGTTATAATCTTCCCGAATTATCCAAATTTCGTCCTGTCTCTGACCTTTTTGGAATCGCAAAAGAGATTTCCATTGTTGTTTGCGGTGCAGGTCCCAGTCTTTCCGAATCCATACCAGAGATCATCAAATTTAGAAAACAATTCCTTCTCCTTGCGGTGGACACAGCCGTTCCCATCCTCACCTCTTTTGGAGCGGAACCCGATTTAATTTTTTCTGTCGATCCGCAAGCACTGAATAGTCAATATCTGGAAGACTATTCAGGGGAAGCCATTTTGGTATTTGACCCAACCTCTACTTATATCAGTTTAAGATTAGAAAAAGGACCAAACAAAGGTTTTGTGACATCCTCCCCTTTCCCTTTGATTGGGCTTCTTGAAAGGACTGGATCCGATGAAATTGGGTCTGTACCTTTTGGTGGATCAGTTTCTACCAATGCGGCTAGTCTTGCCACTCTGATGGGTGCAAAGTCTGTTTATTTAGTAGGACAGGATTTAAGTTTTACGAAAGGTCTTGCTCACTCCAAAGGGGCAGTTCTCGAAGAACGTTTAAACTATTTAGAATCTAGAAAATTTCGCAGGGAAAAACACAACTACAAACAACTGTTTGCTTTACCAAGAAAACAAGTGAAGGGAAACCAAGAAGAAATCTATATCACGAACGAAAAGATGTTAATCTTTAAAAAATGGTTCGAAGATCACGCCAAAGAAAATCCCTGGATAAACCTCACACGGTTTGGTGCCAAACTCGAAGGAATTCCTCATTCTGAATTTTCGAATGAATTTTCAAATGACGCGTTTGAAACCAAAAACCAAACCAATTTAGTGCAATCGGTCCGGAATCAAATCCATTCCCTACTCCAAAATGAGATTTCTTTTTTCAATCAAGATCAATTGGTTTCAGAAATTAAATCTACAACAGAGGCACTATTAGACTTTGTGACAACGGTTAAACGTGGTCTCACAGTCTCACGAAGGATTTACAATCAAATCCAAAAAAACCAAATCAATCCCAAAACATTTTCAGAAGATATCAAACAAATGGATTCAATTGATGAACAAGTTTCTGGAAAAAAAGGTTTAAATGAAATTTTAAGTTTAGGAATTCAAAGAGTGATTTTAACCATCACAGAAGGTTATGATGACCATTTGAGTGTAGAAGAAAAAGAAAACGCACAATTGGGTGTGGCAAAAAAATCTTTATTACTTTATGAAGGGCTTTATGAATCCGTTCGGACTACCAAACGGATGCTCATTAAATCTTTATACAGAATGTTGTGATTGGTTCAACTATTCAGTTACTGATAAAACTGTAAAATCCACTCGTCTATTTTTAATTCGACCAACTTCTGTAGAATTGGATTCAATTTCAGCAGTTTCACCAAATCCGCGATAGTCGAGTTGAGTTGCATTTACGCCACTTTTTACCAATTCATCAAAAATAAACTTTGCACGTTCATCGGACAAAATTTTGTTTTCGTCCATCTCACCAATAAAACAAGTATGTCCTTTCACTCGGATACGAACGGCAGGATAAGCCTTTAATGCTTCTGCCAATGTCGCAATTTTATCAGCCGCAGAATCTTCTGTTTGCATACTTTGTTTGATAAAACGAATTTGAAGTTCATTGATATAACGAATGGCTGAGGCTCTAGACTCAAATCGGCTTGATACCTTTCCTTGAGACAACTCCACTCGTTCTAAAGACCTAGTTCCTGATTCTGAAGATACGTTAGAACTTTGGTTTGCATTTTGTGATGGTTTCGAATTTCTGTTACAACTACGAATTCCAAAAATAATCAAAACAATAAAGAAAACAATAACCAGTCCCAATAAAATCAATCGTCCTACTCGATTTTGTTTGGGAGTGATTTGAAATTTATTTAACGCAACAAGTTCGTTGTATTCAGGAGTAGGAGCTACATCATCCTGAGAAGAATCTCCTACTTCATAACTATCCATATAAGAAGGAGTAAAATCATCATAAGTTTGTTTTGCGGAACGTGCAGAACTACGTTTAGGTGCAGATTCTTTTTTTGAAGTTCCCTTTGTGACTGTTTTTTTCTTAGCAGCAGGAACAGAAATTTTGGCGGCCCATTTACGAACCTCTGAACGAAGATACTCGTCTGCTTCAGGAGAAAATTTAAAATGATCACGAATGTATTTTACAGTACGTTTTTCAATGTCTGTGTAATCACCACCATCTTTGATGGCATCAAATAAGGTTTTAGCAACGTTTTTGCCAATAGGAGCTTTACTACGTTTGGTGGCTTTCTCAGCAATTTCTAACAATTCATTATCATATTGTTTACCACTTATGGTACGGTAATAACTATCTGCCACGTGAAAGCTCCTTTGTAATAATATCGACAGGTAAGGTCAATCTCTCCAACCTTTTCTTGGACTTTAAGAGTTGAATCCATCCAGAAATTGGTTATTTTTGATCTTATACTGCAAAGAACCTCGGCTTATTCCTAAAAGTTTTGCAGCTTCTTCCTGTGTGGACACCCTTTGGAAGGCTTCTTTGATCCAAATGGCTTCTAACCTTTCGATTGCTATATTGAGTGATAAATTCTCAGCAGGGGATAGAATCTCTGTCCCAACACCAAAATTCCTTACCTTTGTGTTCGATTCGGTTTCTCGTTTCCCATCTTGGAGGAAGGAATGTGGTTCCAAAACTGTTTCCGGAGGGACAAGGACAGCATATTGAATGACACTTTGTAATTGTCTTACATTCCCACTCCAAGGCATACCTGTGAGTGCTTTTAATGCATCTGTTGAGAAGGATTTATTCCTTCCATATTGTTTGTTGTATTGGTATAAAAAATGATGAGCAAGAAGAGGAACATCCCCTCTTCGTTCGCGTAATGGTGGCATTCGTAAAGGAACTTCTGCTAGGCGGTAATACAGATCCATCGAGAAGGTTTCTTTCTGGATATCTTCTAATAAATCTCTTTTACTTCCCGTAAAAATTCGAATGTTCAAAACCTCATCCTTTTTTTTTGCAGATGGGTTTGGTGTTATTTTATCTCTTAATGTATGAAATAATCTAATTTGTAAATTGGATGGTAAGTCTCCAATAGATTCAATGTATAAAGAACCACCATTGGCTTGTTCTAACTTTCCGGGATTAAAGATTTTTCCGCTTTGACCACCAAATAATTCGGCTTCCAAAAGTTCGTAACTAAGTCCCGAACAATCAACCGTAAGAAATGGACCATTTTTTCTTTGGGAGAAATAATGTAAGGCCTTAGCGATTAATTTTTTTCCAGCTCCTTCTTCCCCAATGATCATCACTGATGTATCGGAGGGACCAACTTGCCTAATCCTATGTTTTAAAAATAAAATACTTGGATCATAACCCAGAATTTCCTCAACAGGATCTTCTTCTCTTTTGGATTTTTCAAACGCTTCTTTTGCAATTCGTTCTTCTAAAATAACAATTGTTAATTGTGAAGCAAATAATGTGGCCTGGTTGATGATCTCCGATGAGAAAAAATTTACCTTATCGGACTCTAAGTTCAAAACACCGATGGTGGAGTCTCTTGTGACAAGAGGGATGGCAAGTTCGGAACGAACGGTTTCGATCAGTTTGACATAGTCTTTATTTAAAGTAACATCGGGAACATAGATAATTTCTCTTGTCGAAGCAGCACGTCCTGTCACTCCCAAATTAAACGGAAGTTTGGCCGCGATTTTTTTTTCCCAGTCCATACCTTTTGCTGCCACAATGGTAAGGACTTTTTCTTCCTGGTCCATGATGGATATACTTCCCGTTGAGGCTCCAAACAAAGTTAGAGTCATATCCAAAATGAAATTCAAACGATCCGTAATATTCGGAAGTTGTTGAATTTCTTTTTGGATTTTCCTTAACGTAGCGGAAATATCCTGTTTTACAGACATTTGTTTATACTTTCGCGTTTGCCTTTTGGTTTGTCAGGTATTTTAAGTAGGCAATAATAAAATCTTCCAAGTCTCCGTCCATCACCGCGTGAACGTTTCCTGTTTCAAAATCGGTTCTGTGGTCTTTTACCAAATTGTAAGGATGAAACACATAACTTCGAATTTGTGATCCCCAAGCAATGTCCCTTTTTTCACCGGCTTTTTTTGCGTTCTCTTCTTCTGCTTTTTGTTTTTCCATCTCATACAAACGGGCACGAAGCATTTTCATAGCCGTATCACGGTTTTTGATTTGGGATCTTTCATTTTGACATGAAACCACAACTCCGGTAGGAATATGTGTGATTCGCACCGCAGAGTCAGTGGTGTTGACGTGCTGACCACCAGCCCCAGAAGAACGATATACATCCACACGAAGGTCTTTTTCTTCGATATTCACTTGGATGTCATCATCCACTTCCGGAGTTACATAGACGGAAGCAAAGGAAGTATGTCTTCGTTTATTGGAATCAAAAGGTGAGATACGAACGAGACGATGAACACCTGATTCACATTTTAAATATCCAAAAGGATGATCCCCCTGGATGTAAAGTGTGGCATTTTTGATTCCTGCTGTTTCCCCTGGTTGGTAATCCACAAGTTCTGCACGATAACCTTTTTGTTCACAAAATCTTGTGTACATACGAAGTAACATATCAGCCCAATCTTGGGACTCTGTTCCTCCCGCACCAGGATGAATATTGATAAATGCTGCTTTTCCATCATCTTTGCCGGCAAGGGCATCTAACATTTGTAAGTTTTCAAATGTTTCAAACATACGATCAAAATCATCATTTAAAGATTTTAAACCTGTCTCCCCCATTTCTTCTGAAGTGAGTTCAATCAAATCTGGAAAATCAATCAGTTCCTTTTTTAGCTCCAACCAAGGATCTAATTTTAATTGTAACTCGTTTCGTTTTTGAGTTACTGTTTTTGCTTGGTCAGGTGAGTCCCATAACTTTGGATCGTTTGCTTTTTCAATGAGTGAAGATAACCTGTCATAATCTTCTTGAAAATTTTGAGCTGTCCAATAAGAACTGAAGGTCTCAATCATTTCTGATGTTTGTTTTTTTAAGTCTTTTAGTGATCTATCCATAATACGTAAATCCGAAACGGAGGTTTTAAAATAGGGAGTCTTTGCGGAGTCGTTCCACTTCCCATTGGAAAGTGGTTTCTCTCAGTTGAGGAGTATTTCCTTCTACAGTTCCCACAAGTGAATAACTAGATTCTTTCCCATAAGTGTCAGGCAAACGTTTGAGAATGAATTTTCCTGACTTGATAAGTTCGATGACATGTAATAAAAAAGGATCTTTTTCTTTACGATTCATCTCTTCCATTGCATAATAAAAAGTAGAAAGACCTTTATAAAACCAATCAATGTATTCGTTTTTACCACGAGGCCAAATTTGTTCCAAACGAATTTCTGATTCTTGGACAAGTGATTTTCCAAGAAAAGGTTTCTGTAATACTCGACACTGCGAATAAATTTCGAAGTTTAAATCTCGATCCCCACCCTTTTCAAAATCCACACCAATCCATCGAATCCATGATTTTTTTTCTTTGATGGATAAAGCGGGAATGAGGGCAAACAAATAACCTTGGTCTTTGAAAATCCTTTCGTGAGCAAGATGTTCTAAGATCTCCATAGGAATCATATAATGACCTTTGGCCCACTCAATCACATAAGGAATGGATTCTAACTGAAGATACTCCGGTGGAGTTTCTGAACGGATGATGTCGCCGAACTGCGTGAGAATAAAAATAAAAGATAATAATTCCTGACGACTGAGTCCCGAAAGCACACTCACTGATCCACTTAAGTTTTGAAGGGCTCTGCGAATCATCAAATGTTGTTGGAGTTGTGTTTGGTTTTCAGATAAAATGATCCCTAGATGTTTTTCAAAATTGCGAAGGTTCGTACGTTCACAATTTTTAAAATTTCCAGAGATACTAAACGGCATTAGAGAGCTCGCCTTCCTATATCTTTCCTATAGAATGTATCAGGTGCTTTGATTTTTGTTAAGAACGAATAACAATCCTGAATGGCATCTTTTAAAGAGTTACCAATAGAAGTGATTCCAAGAATTCGTCCCCCATTTGCCAAGATTTGGTTTTCTACACGTTTAGTTCCCGCATGATAAACAACCACATTACCTTCATTTGGTGGAATTTCTAAAACCATTCCTTTTGCGGGTGAATCTGGATAACCTTTTGCAGCAAGCACTACAACTGCAGACGATCCTGTTTTTAATTTTAAGTTTCTGACAGGTAAATTTCCAATAGCGGAAGCATAAAAAATAGGCAAAACATCTTCATCTAACAAACGCAATACACACTGAGTTTCGGGATCTCCAAAACGACAATTGAATTCCACTACATTCGGGTTTCCTTCTTTTGTGATCATGAGTCCCACATAAAGAAGCCCTTTGTAGGGATGGCCGGAAGTTCTAAATTCAACTAACATAGGTTCAATGACCTGTTCTTTCACTTTCGCAAGAACAGATTCTGTCACAATTGGGGCTGGTGCATAAGCTCCCATTCCACCCGTGTTTGGACCAATGTCTCCATCGTAAGCACGTTTATGATCTTGAGCAGCAGGAAGGCACATATACCTTTCCCCATCGGTAATGACAAAAAGTGACGCTTCTTCTCCTTCTAAAAAGGATTCCAAAACCACTTTGTTGCCACTTTCACCAAACTTAGCTTCCAGAAAAATTTCATCTAAGGCTTGTTTCACTTCTTTCATTTCGAAAGCAACGGTAACACCTTTCCCTGCAGCAAGACCGTCCGCTTTGACCACCAAAGGTAAAATTTCTTTTTGTGCATAACTCCAAGCAGATTCATGATCAGTAAATACCGCAAAGGATGCCGTAGGAACTTTGGCTCGTTTCATCATCTCTTTTGCAAAATGTTTACTTCCTTCGACTTGTGCGCAGTATGCAGAAGGTCCAAAACAAGGAATTCCTATCTCAGCACACCAATCAGAAAGCCCATTCACAAGTGGATCTTCCGGACCAACCACAACGAAATTTGTTCCAGAAGATTTTATATAATCAAAAAATTTAGATTTATCAGTAATGGAAATTTCGGAAGCATCAACCAATACTTCTTTCGAAAATCCCCCATTTCCTGGGAAAACTTTTAAAGACTCTAATGATTTTGATTTGGAAATAGCATCCGCTAACGCGTGTTCCCTTCCGCCACTTCCAATGAGTAAAACTTTAAATTTATGTTCCAATTTTTTCCAAAGCCCTTAACGTACTATCTAGTTTTTCTTTCCAAGTGTTGTACTTTTCTCTTTCTTTTTCGACAACATCTGGTTTTGCTTTTTCTAAGAATGACGGATTGTTGATTTTGTTTTCCAACTTCTCCATTTCCAATTGGATTTGTTTTTTCTCTTTTTCCAATCGTTGTTTTTCTTTTTCGAAATCAAAAATACCTTCCAATGGAAGAAAAATTTCTCCAATCGAAAATGCACCTACAGAATCCGTATTTTTCGCTTCATAAACATCTATAAATTCTAAACTTTCTGCTTTCGAAAGTTGTAAGATGGATTTGATTTCTCTTTCCATCATTTCTTTTAATTCTTTATGATTACACTTGATTATGACCTTACATTTTTTTTCAGGTTTCACACCAAGTTCAGCACGCATGTTACGAATCTTTGTGATGATTTCACGAACAAGTTCCATCCGAACCACAGCCGGCGCTAAATCTGAAACTCCATAGGGTTTCGGAAATTCGGTTTTTGCAAGTTCCGTTGGTTCCAGTAAGGAATGAATTTCTTCAGTAATAAAAGGCATAAAAGGATGTAAAAGTCCGAGTGACTTTTTCAAAACACTGACCAATACAAGTCGAGCTTTCTCTTGTGACTCTGGTGTTACGTTTCCATACACACGAGCTTTGGTTAATTCCAAATACCAATCACAAAAAGATCCCCAAACAAAATCATAAATAGCATTTGCCATTTCGAAAAACAGATAACCGGAATAGGCTTTTTCATACCTACCAAGCATCCGATCAAATTCATTCAAAATCCAAAGGTCAGTGTCTTCCAATGTATTGATATCTGGTTCTTTTGCTATGAACTCTTCTGGTAGGTTCATAAAGATGAAACGACTTGAATTCCAAATTTTATTGCAGAAAGACCTATAACCATCTAACCTAGATTCGTCGAAAAGAATATCTTTTCCTTCTGGCAATACAGCTGCGAGAAAAAATCGAAAGGAATCTGTTCCGTATTTACTCATCATGTCCAAAGGATCCACTACGTTTCCAAGAGACTTACTGAACTTCTTACCATCCTTGTCACGAACGAGGCCATGGATGAGAACTTTCTGAAACGGAACATCACCCATAAATTTGAGGCCGTTCATAATCATCCGGGCCACCCAGAAGAATATGATATCAAATCCTGTGACTAAAACGGATGTAGGATAGTATTGTTTGAGTTCTTCCGAATTTTCAGGCCAACCGAAAACAGTAAATGGCCAAAGCCCTGATGAAAACCAAGTATCAAGAACATCTTCATCTTGTTTGATGGTCTCTTTGGTTACACTAATTCCTTTTTTTGCAAACAAAGATAAGGCTTCTTCCACTGATTCTGCCACCACCATCTCTCCGTTTGGTGCATAATAAGCAGGAATACGATGACCCCACCAAAGTTGGCGAGAAATACACCAATCACGAATGTTTTCCATCCACTCAAAGTATGTTTTTTCCCACATTTTTGGTTGGAACTGAACCTTCCCTGATTTCACAACTTCAATGGCAGGTTTTGCGAGAGATTCAATTTTCACAAACCACTGTGTCGATAACAGCGGTTCAATGACAGCTCCACCTCTTTGGTTATGGCCCACACTATGAATATGAGTTTCAATTTTTTCAATATAACCATTCGTCTCAAGTTCTTCCACAACGCGTTTACGAGCTTCGAACCGGTCGAGGCCATTGTATTTGCCAGTTTGTTCATTGAGAGTCCCATCTAAGTTCATAATATTGATAGGAGTTAATTTGAGCCTAAGTCCAGCTTCATAATCGTTAGGATCGTGAGCAGGAGTGATTTTCACAAGACCTGAACCAAACTCCTTGTCCACAAAGGAATCAAAGAGGACGGGAATTTCTTTTCCGGCAATTGGTAAAAATACAAATTTATCTTTTAATTCCGTATAACGAAGATCATCCGGGTGGGCACAAACAGCCACGTCCCCAAACATCGTTTCCGGTCTTGTGGTTGCTACAACGATGTATTCCCCTTTGACCAAAGTTTTTGGATCTTTCGATTGAAACTCCGCTTTGGGATATTTGATATGATAGAGTTTGCCTTGTTTTTCTTTATACTCAACTTCGATGTCAGAGATAGCAGTTTTGGTAACCGGGCACCAATTGATGATTCGTTCCCCACGATAAATCAAACCTTCATCATACAAACTACGAAATACTTTGATAACTGCCTTGGATAAACCTTCATCAAAAGTAAACCGTTCTCTCGACCAGTCAACCGACTCACCGAGTAACCGTTGTTGCTTGGCAATCATTCCACCAGAATGTGCTTTCCATTCCCAAACTTTTTCTATAAATCCTTCACGAGTAAAATCGGTTCTTGATTTTCCTTCTTTACCAAGCTCACGTTCCACAACCACTTGTGTGGCAATACCTGCGTGGTCCATCCCAGGAACCCAAACCACATTTTTACCTTTTTTACGTTCAATACGAATGATGATGTCTTGGATCGTATGATTGAGTGCATGCCCAATGTGTAAGTTCCCTGTTACGTTTGGTGGAGGGATGACGATCGAGAATGTTTCTTTGCGAGAAGAGTCAGGAGCGAAGGTTTGTTTTTCTTCCCAGGTTTGTATCCATTTGGGCTCTACAGATTCGGGATCGTAACGGTCAGGTAGCTGTGATTTCATAGGGTCTTTGGATTTCTTGCACTTTACTATGTTTCGTAAAGAGTTTAGGGGTCAAGGATGAAACAGCAACCAAGGTTCGCATTGACAGAAAGGAGAGGCAAAAGAATCTGGTTGGCATGAACGCAAAAACAGCAAAAATCCTCGGCAAATATGCAACCTTCAAAGGTGTTTCAGAAAAACAATTGAAACGCGATTGGTTGTCTCTTTCCCATATTGAGAAAGATAAAAAAAGACAAGAAATCCTTAAAGAAATCGCAAAGAAGTAAGATATGCGGAAGAATCCTTCCGCTTTTTTTATGGAACGTAAGTTTCAATTTCTCCTCTCCCTCCTTATTTTTGGATTCTCATTCACCACCCTTTCTTACTGCTCCAAACAAAGTGACATAATATTTTCTCAGTTGGAAGAAAGCCTGACCTTCGCGAAAGACTCCAACCGAAAACTCATCGTTGTTTTTGGTGCCGATTGGTGTCCCGACTGCAAGGCATTAGATGGAATCTTTGAGGAACCAGAACCAAAAGCACTACTCAAAGAAAATTTTATCCTCTTCAAAGTGGATGTGGGTCGCTTTGATAAAAATTTAAGTCTAAATGATAAACTAGGGAACCCTATCCAAAATGGAATTCCTGCTCTTGTTGTCTTAGATCCTTCAGGAAAAATTCTTACCTCAACAAAAGGAGGAGAATTCTCTAACGCGAGTAAGATGACAAAAGAACAAGTTTTAGAATATTTATACCGTCTTTAGGAGAATGTTTGTGATTCACAATCAAACAAAAAGTATGCACCCATCAAACAACCAACAAACAAATAAAAAACCATTTCTAAAATTGAAAACTACGCTCCACTCCCTAATCATCCTTTTGGTTTTATCTTCTGCTCTAACACTCTATGCAGAAGAACCAACAACAACAGTTTTAGTTCCAGGCAATACACTTCCAGAAATCAATTACACAAACCAATGGGAAGAACCAAGTCCCATTCCAATGGAAACAACAAAGGTTTTGTTTATTTCTGATATGGATGCGAGTAAAATCATCCACCCTATTTTAGAAAAGGAAGGGAAAGGTTATTTAGAATCCAAACAGGCCGTGTTAGTGTCCGATATCCACAGAATGCCTTCACTCATTTCTAAATTTGTGGCTTTACCAAAAATGAAATCTTATCCGTATACTCTTCGTTTGGTGAGAGAAGAAAAACTGGCAGATCCTTACCCAAGAACGAAAGGATCCGTAACCCTTATCCAGTTGAAAGAAGGGAAAATTTCCAAGATCCAAATCTCTAGTTCAGAATCAGAAATTCGTAGTTTTATCGAAACCCAAGAAAAGCCGAACAAAACCGGTCGCTAACGCGAAAAACTGTGTCAAAACGGCGTTTTTTTTCTTAGAATTGTTAAAAAATTCTTGAAAACGCCGTTCTCTTTTCATACATTCTCTCTCTGAACCTATCTTTTAGTTTTGAGAGAAATACTATGGCACTTCCCAAAGTTTGTGTAATTGGCGCTGGATCTTCTGGCATAACAGTCATTAAATCATTGAAGGAACATGGGATTCCCTTCGATTGTTACGAAAAAGGAAGTGATGTTGGTGGTAACTGGCGATATAAAAACGACAATGGATTAAGTAATATTTACAAGTCCCTACATATCAATACACATCGGGATCGGATGGAATATCGCGACTACCCGATGCCAACAAACTATCCTGATTACCCAAACCACGAACCCATTCAAAATTATTTTTTATCTTATGTGGATCACTATGGTCTCCGTAAACATATCCAATTCAAAAATGGAATCAAAAAAGCAGAGAAAACAGAAAATGGAATTTGGAAAATTACTCCTGAAAAAGGACCTATCAAATACTACGATGTGTTAGTTGTTGCCAATGGCCACCACTGGAGCGAACGTTGGCCGGATCCGGCTTTTCCTGGAAAATTTTCTGGCCAAGTGATGCATTCTCACTCCTATGTTGACCCAAGAACACCCGTTAACTGCGAAGGAAAAAATGTCGTCGTTCTGGGAATGGGAAATAGTGCGATGGATATCTCCGTTGAATTATCGAGACCCGGTGTTGCTAAAAAAGTTTTTTTATCTGCAAGACGTGGTGCTTATGTCATCCCTAACTATCTTTTTGGAAAACCTCTAGACAAATTAACAGAATATACACCTCATTGGGTTCCATTTTTTATCCAACAAACACTCGCTCATCTTCTCATTCGATTCGGTGTAGGAAAAATGGAAGACTTTGGATTACCAAAACCTGATCATAAATTTGGGTCTGCTCACCCAACGATTTCACAAGACTTACTCGTAAGACTCGGACGTGGTGATATCAAACCCAAACCAGTAATCACAGAACTCAAAGGTAAAAAAATCGCTTTTGCTGATGGAACAGAAGAGGATGCAGATGTTCTGATTTACTGCACTGGATACAATATTAAGTTTCCTTTCTTTGATGAAGACTTTTTATCAGCACCTAATAATTATATTCCTCTTTACTACAAAATGATCAAACCAGGGATGAATGATTTGTTTTTTGTAGGTCTTATGCAGCCGTTAGGTGCCATTATGCCACTAGCAGAATGCCAAGGAAAATGGATTGCTCAGTATCTTACTGGGAATTATGAACTGCCTTCTAAAGAAGATATGGAAAAATTCATTGAAGAAGATCAAAAAAAGATGAAAAAGAGGTATGTAAGTAGTACACGCCATACCATCCAAGTAGATTACGATTCCTTTATTTATGATATGAAAGAAGAAATGACAAATGGTAAAAAAAGAGCGGCAAAACTCGGAAACCAATTGCCAATCAAAGCGCAGGCGGGATTTCTTTCGGAAGGCTCTCATGAATCTTCAAAATCTTCTAAAAAGAAATTGGTGCGCAAATAACCTATTTTTTTCCTTCCTTTTCACAACCTGTCTTTCTCTACTCGGGACAGGTTGTGTTTCTAAAGGTTACTCCTACCAAGGAAACCCACTCTTTGGTTGGATGGAATCTTCTGGCGAAGTTCGCACTACAGACCCTTATCCCATTTTAAAACGTTATCCCTCTTTCCAAGCTACCGACTTTGAATTTCCTGTTGGGGGAAAGTATGCAGAAGGTTATTACTTAGCTCAAAAATTTGGTGCGGAGAATGGAAAGTTTGGAGGTAGGAAACATCTTGGAGAGGATTGGAATTCTGTCACTGGTGGAGATAGTGATTTTGCGGCACCTGTGTATAGTTTTGGGAATGGGGTGGTTTCGGAAATTGCTGACTATGGTGGCGGTTGGGGGAAAGTGGTTCGCATTGTCCACTACCATAATGTAGGTAATGGAGACTTTTGGTTTTTAGAAACGGTCTATGCCCACTTACATACAATCGATGTAGAACCAGGACAGTTGGTTAAAAAAACGGAATGGATTGGAACCATTGGAGATGCGGGAGGAAGTTACCCGGCACATTTACATTTTGAACTTCGATCTGCTATTGGTGCTCCGTTAGGTGGAGGATATGCTCTCAAAACCGAAGGTTTTTTACCACCAACCAGATGGCTTATGCAATACGGACCGAAAGAAAAGTCCTTTTCTGAGGAAAGTTTTCAGTTTCTAATCGAAAAGGGTGGAACACTTTAAATTTTATATTTTTCGAAAAATTAGTAACTGCTGATAAAACTTAATACCTCGTCTTCTTTTTCAGCATTTGTGTCATAAAAATTACAATGAATTTCATACAAGGGTTCACTACCTACTTTTTCGCTCTTTAAGGTTTTCACGAGGAAATCAACGGAACCTGTCATAGAGATCATCTTCAATGATATTTTTAATATCGAAGGCACTTCAATGTCATAAGGATGGTAAAACATGATTCCCCGAGCACTGATGTGTTTTTTCGAATCATAATCCTTTAGATGTTCCAATAGAACTTCGAATGTGGCTGGAATTTCTGTATAATGATTTGGTTTCATGGTCTTAGTGTATATTGCAACAAACATAAGATAATTAAACTCTCATTCAATTACTATTTTATTACGTACGTATAAATCTTTATGCAAAAATGATATTAAAGCCGGCAAGAAGGACAATAAGTCCAACTCCCCAGGCTAAAATTCTTGGATCCCAAAATGAATTTGTTTTATCCCTATCTGAATAAACGAGCCCATGTAAGTCTCTCCGGGGATCTTCTTTTTCTATCAAACTAACAACGACCATAGTAGAAAAACAAACCAAACCAGAAACAATGGCCCCATAAAAATTGGAAACCATATCCGATTTGTAATATAAAATTCCTAATGAATATAGGATAAAATGAACCAGTCCGCTCCCTGTTCCGAGTAACATTCCATAAAAACCACTCCAACCAGAAGCTCGTTTCCAAAACATTCCAAGTAAAAATATAGCAATCAAAGGAGCATTAAAAAAGGAGAATAACAATTGGATGTAATTCATTATATTCTCAAACTGCATTGCAATATAAGAAGAGAAAATTGCAAACAACACGGTAAACATTGTACAAAGTTTTCCAATCCTTAGATAATCTTTATCTTCTTTATTTTGGTTGATATAAGTTTGATAAATATCGTAAGTGAAGATAGTATTCATTGCTGTGATGGAACTGGACATACCTGCCATAAAGGCTGCTAGTAATGCAGTGGTTCCAAGACCTAACATCCCAGAAGGATAAAAATTCTTAAGTAATATCAAAAAACTTTTATTGTATTCTCCATTCATCTCCTTTGAAAATTCGGTGAGAGCAATTAATCCTGGTATCACGGTCAAAAATGGTAAAAACAATTTGAACATAGCTCCGATAAGAGGAGTCCTTCTGGCTGATCTATAGTCCTTTGCGGCCATCGCTCTTTGTACTTCCGCGAATCCACAAGTCCAATACGAAAAAGACAATACAAATCCTAATCCAACGGTCACACTCAGTAGATCCCAACCCAATTCATTTTGTCCTCCCGGCAACCCTACCCACATATGTTTATGAGAGTCTGGAATTTTTCTCATCAAACCATCCCAACCACCTAACTTCATTAATCCGATAATTACTAGTGGGAAAAGTCCGAGAACTGTTAGGAAAAATTGCATTACCTCTGTATAGATAGAGGAACTGAGTCCACCGAAGTATGTATAAACCAAAACAATACAGGCACTAAAAAGAATCGAAACATGTGGATTCCAACCAAACATAGTTTCAAATACCAAAGACAAAGAATAAAGATAAATCCCTGACCCAAGTGCTAAGGATACTAAAGTAATGATTGAATTCACTAAATGAGCGGGCCTATTGAATCGATAACGCAGGTATTCTGGGACACTTCTGATTTTTGAAGAATAATAAAATGGCATCATAAAGATCCCAAGAAAAATCATACCGGGAATCGCACCTAAGTAATAAAAATGGAAGGTCAAAAATCCATATTCCGCACCACTCGCACTCATCCCTAACAATTCAAGGGCAGAAATATTGGCAGAGATAAAAGCAATCCCTGTAATCCAACTGGGAATCTTTCGACCGGCTAACAAAAAATCACTAGATTGGGATATGGACTTCTTTAGGAGGATCCCGATCACAACCATAAACCCAACAAAAATGAAAAGGATCAAATAATCAATGGGAGCGAGGGATACAAACATACGCTCGTAAGTGATGGGAAAACGGCACTTTGTAAAGAGGAAATCCCGAATCTCACCTATCCTAAATTATTTTCCTCCAAAATTTTGAGATCCAACCGACACTCAAGGTAACTCTTTGCACGAAAAAGACTTTTCGAATTATGTCACATTGATAGATTCGGAACCACCAGGAGGATCTATGTTCTATCTTCTTTTAGCCCTTCTCCACGAAGACTATTCTTCGGGCAGAATCGATTTCTCAACCTATTTTGAGAATACGGTTCTTCTTGCTTTGGATCATGAACGCATTAAATCCAATCTCGAACAAAGTAAAGCCGCATAATTTGGAAACGCACGCGATTTGGAAAGTCGCTCACTTTGGTGAGGGGCTTTCTTAGGAGAGGCACTTTCTCTCGAAATCCAGTGTAAAAGGTAACTGACTTTCCTTTTACACTCACGATCTTTCTCCAAGCGGGGCGAAAAATTAACCCACTTACCTTTTTCACCCCGTTTCTTTGGAAACTCACTTTCCAAATCCACTGAATTTCCTTCGAAACGAGCTCACCAAAACAACCTACTTTCAAATTTCAGCCCCGATCCAAGGTTCCTTACTCGAATTTTCTCCTTGTTCTAGGAGGTCAAATCTGTACGGTAACAGAAAAATCATATCTCAGGAAGATTAAATGACATCGGCCAAACTCCTTACTGCTACCCTCCAAAATTCACAAAAATTTTTCCTTCAATTTGGAGGACAGGGTTCACCTTATTTAAAAGAACTCGTAAAATTATACGCAGAACCAGAACTCAAAGAATTTTTCGAAACAAGTTTCAAAACCATTGGTGAAATTGCTGCTCGTGATGGCAAAAGTCCCCTTCTCAATGAAGGCTTTGATTTCAAATCCTGGATCGAAAATCCAGATGCCGCACCTTCAGAAGACTACTTAGCTCGTGCTCCGATTTCTGTACCAGGAATCTTTATGACTCAAATTGCAAACTACGTTTTGGTTTCCAAACGTGGGTATCCAACGGCAGAACTCATTGCAGCAACTGGTGCAATGAGTGGGCATAGCCAAGGTGTGATTGCTTCAGCACTCGTGGGTCTCGGAAAGGACGGAGACGATTTTCTAAAAACTTATGCTGATTTCCTAAAATTCATTTTCTATCTAGGATTTAACGGACAAAAAGTTTATCCTAACTTTGTTGTTTCTGAAGAAGTTGTCAAAGAAAACGAAGCCAATGGAGATAAAAATCCAGCGCCAATGGTTGCTGTCATTGGTTACACAAAAGACGAATTAGAAGAAAGAGTAAAAAAAACAAATGACTCTCTTGGACTGAAAGGTCAAGATACGGTTTTCATTTCACTTTATAACACTCCTGATTCTATGATTCTTTCGGCGCTTCCTTCTTCTCTTCTTGCCTTCCGTAAACAATGGAAAGCAGAGATGGACGAAAAGAAATTCAAATTTGTTTATTTAAAAACAACTGCACCTTTCCATTGCCCATTTATGGAAACTTCCCTTGATAAATTCAATGCGGAAGATGCTTCTGTGGTTCCATTTCCTTATACTGGTGCTGATTTAAAAGTTCCTGTATACAGTATCTATGATGGTCACAACCTTCAAAAAGATGGAAACCTTCGTGACATCCTTTTTAAGATGGTTCTCATTGAGCCACTTTATTGGGATTTGGCGATTGCACCAATTTTCAATGACAGCGCCATTAACACAATCATTGACTTTGGACCAAGTGTTGTCAGCCAACGACTTACTGGTGGCCACTTGAAGGCAAAAAACATCGAAAAACAATCATTATGTGCATCTAATGCGAAGGAATTAAAAGTAATTCTCGAAGCATAATGAACCCATCCACTGCTCGGGCCGCTTCTAAGTTAAATCTAATCCGCCTTCTGGCTTCACATCCAGAAGGTCTTGGTTTAGAAGAAATTCAAAGCGTAACAGGACACAAATCCATCGCAGCTCTCAAAAAAGATTTGGGTGAGTTGTATATGATTGAGATGTATCCTTATTCACCTACCGATGCTGTGGATTTAGATTTTGATGGGGAGAAGGTAAAAATCCGACTCCCCATTGCAGTTGATTCAGCACTCCCACTTTCCCCGAAAGAATGGTCACTCCTTAGATCACTCCTCGTTGCACAAAAATCCAAAGAAGATTCCAAACTCAATCTTTCCATCCTAAACAAAATTGATTCGGTGATTCCTTCTGGAGATTGGTCTCC
This sequence comes from Leptospira brenneri, assembly GCF_002812125.1. NCBI lineage: Bacteria > Pseudomonadati > Spirochaetota > Leptospiria > Leptospirales > Leptospiraceae > Leptospira > Leptospira brenneri. The sequence continues at coordinate 100,978 of NZ_NPDQ01000002.1, read as the reverse complement.
TTATCAAAAATCGAAAGAGACAATTGTAAAAGCAATTGGCGAAAAAAAAATACTAACAATTGTTTATTGGAAAAGGGACACGAAAGAAAAAGAAACAAGGACACTGGCACCTTGGTTACTTTGGGAAGAAAATGATTCTTACCTTTTGGCCTATGACATCGCCAAAAAAGGATTCCGATCCTTTCGACTGGATTTTATTTTAGACATTACCATCACTGATACAAATTACCCGAACCTACCGGACACAGCAGGTGAATTTTTAGAAGGGTTCAAACAATTGTTTGGTGCCGATTCTGAAAACAAAGACTTGGCAAAACTATGGATCACTGACGGAGCTTCTTACCACTTAGGAATGAAACTAAACCTAACGCCCACAGGAATTCAAAAAAATATAAGTGGCACCGTATACCGCGAATTCCAAGCTCCGATTCGAGACAAAAATTGGTTTGCCCAAACGATTTTGGGATATGGAACCTCGGTTCTTGTTTCTGAGCCGAAGGAATTAAAAGAAACCATCCAATTCCACTTACAATCAATCGCTCCTTCCAAACCCAATCTTCACTCGCAGTCATAAATGGTATCTTTCAAAACTCTTTCACAAGGAAAGATTAACATTGGTTTGTTTGTTCCTTACAAAAGGGAAGACGGGTTACATGAAATCCATAGTGTTTTTGTTCCGATTAGTTTTGGGGATCCTATGGAAGTCCAGATCACTCCCCTTCCCAAAGACCAAAAATCAAGTTTTCAGTTAGTGTCGGAAAACCATCTGCATGGTTATCGACATACGAAGTTCGAAGAAGTTTCCGAAAGAGGAGATTTTACCAAAAACATTCTCTATAAGGCCTTTCAAAAGTCAGTCACTCACCTGCAAAAGCCTGTTTCTATCACCATCCGTTTGCAAAAACACCTCCCTCCCGAGGGAGGAATCGGGGGAGGAAGTAGCAATGCGGGCCTTTTTTTAAAAGAACTCTTCCCCTGGACCGACCTTCCGAAAGAAGAGGAGATTCCTCTCGCAAAGTCCATTGGAGCCGATGTTCCTTTTTTCCTACAAAGCTCAGCTTGTTTTGTCAGTGGGATTGGCGAGGTGCTCGAACCCATCTCGGTAGCCCAAGGTTCTGGGATTTTGGCCATCCCTCCCTTCGGACTTTCTACAGCATCTATGTACGCAGGCCTTCAAAAAAGTTTACAAAAACCCTATGGTTCCCAAGTATGGAAATCTCTGGCAGAGGATTTACTTCGAAGTCTTCAAGTCGGGGATTGGGCATACCTGCAAAACAGGCTTGAGAACGAGTTTGAAAAAATCGCTTTTCAGACCCAACCCTTACTAAAGGAATTGCGATTAGGGTTCTTTGAGTCGGGAGCAGTCTATGTTTCTTTATCAGGATCGGGTTCGTGCTATTATGGCATTTATCCTTCAGATAGAGAAAGAGATGAAGCCCTTCACATTGTCTCCAATCGATTTCCCGATATGGAATTTCGAACGTTCTCTTTTTAGAAACTGGCCTGTAGCCAAGCGGTAAGGCAGCGGTTTTTGGTATCGCCATTCCCTAGGTTCGAATCCTAGCAGGCCAGCCAGTTTTAAAAGATCCGATAGAACGAACGATGAACCTACATAATACTGTAACTGCTGTTATTTTGGCGGCGGGGAAAGGAACTCGAATGAAGAGTGAACTTCCCAAGGTTGCGGTTGTACTAAACGAATCACCACTTTTACTTCACGTTCTTCGTAATATCGAATCCGCCGGCATCAAACGAAAAGTCGTGGTTGTCGGTTACCGCAAAGATGTTGTGACAGACATCGCAAAATCATTTTCCGGTGTAGAGTTTGCCGAACAAACAGAACAGTTGGGAACGGGGCATGCAGTCATTTCTGCAGAACCAGCACTTGCGCCTTACTCCGGTTACACGATAGTAGCATGCGGTGATGCACCCTTAATTTCTGCAAAATCATTTTCAGAACTCATAGAACTTCATAAAGAAAACGGATATTCTGCGACCGTTCTTTCAGCAAAAATGGAAAATCCAACGGGATATGGTCGTATCATTCGATCTGCTGATGATGGTAGCCTTTTACGCATCGTAGAAGAAAAAGATGCAAGTCCTGAAGAAAAGGCCGTTAACGAAGTGAATACAGGAACTTACTGTTTTAATACAGAAGATCTTTTCGGTGCCTTAAAACAAATAGGTAACGATAACGCTCAAAAAGAATATTATCTCACTGATGTGATTAAGATTTTTCGATCTTTGGGAAAAAAAGTCGGAGCGAAAACTCTGACAAATGCTTTGGAAAGCCATGGTATCAATTCACCAGATGATTTGGCTCTTGCAAAACAATATATAGATAAAGGGTTGGTTGGAGTATGAATCCCAGCGAAGTAGTTGTATTTTCTGGAAATGCAAATAGGCCTCTTGCCGAGGAAATCTGCAAACACCTGGGCATTCCCAATGGACAAATCACGGTAAAAAGATTCTCCGATGGGGAAAGTTCCGTAAAAATCGAAGAAAATGTTCGTGGACGCGATGTTTTCGTCGTTCAATCCATTAGCTATCCAGCTAACGATAGTTTAATGGAACTTCTTCTCATCATTGACGCTGCAAGAAGAGCTTCTGCTCGTCGTATCACTGCCGTTGTTCCTTATTATGGATATGGACGCCAAGACAGAAAAGTAGAACCACGGGTTCCGATTTCTGCTCGTATGGTGGCCGATTTAATCGAAACTGTTGGTCCTGACCGAGTTCTCACTATGGACTTACATGCTGACCAAATCCAAGGTTTCTTTCGTATCCCTGTAGATCATTTATACTTCTCACCGGTTCTTGCAGAATACATCAACTCACTGGGTATGGAAGACCTTGTGATTGTTTCGCCAGACTCTGGTGGAGCAGAAAGAGCTCGTAACTTTGGTAAAAAAGTAAACGGATCACTTGCCATCATTGACAAACGTAGACCAAAAGCTAACGAGTCTGTGGTGATGCATGTCATTGGCGAAATCAAAGACAAAAACTGTTTATTACTGGATGATATGATCGATACTGGTGGAACGATTGCGAAAGCCGCAATGGCACTGTACCAAAATGGTGCAAAATCGGTATTATGTTGTGCATCACATGGCGTTCTTTCGGGAGAAGCGCCTGCCAAATTGAATGAAGCCGACTTCAAACAAATTGTGCTCTCAAATTCTATCGCCATTCCGGAGACCAAAAAAATAAATCACTTGAAAACGCTCTCCATCGCCCCACTCTTTGCTAAAGCCATCGAGCGGATTCATAACGAAGAATCAATCTCTAGTCTGTTTTCATAACTTTAAGGAACATAATCATGGAAAAAATCAGTATCAAAGCACAAACAAGAACTTCTAAAGGAAAAGGTCCTGCAAGAAGAATGCGTGTGGAAGGTTTAGTACCGGCAAACATCATCGGAAACGGTGAAGCAAGATCGGCAAGTGTTGTCGAAAAAGAAATCCAAAGACTCATCGACTCAGGAATCCGTAAGGCAACTCTGATCGACCTAGAACTTGATGGTAAAACAGAAAGAGTTTTCGTAAAAGAAATCCAAAGATTTCCACACACAGGTCAAATCCGTCACATCGACTTCTTTAAAGTAACTCCTGGCAAAAAGATCCTAACAACAGTCGCTATCAAAACTTCTGGTGTTGCAAAAGGTTCTAAAGCGGGTGGACAGTTCGAACACCTCGTTCACGAAATCAAAGTAAAATCAACTCCAGAAGATTTAACTGACGTAATCACTTTAGATGTAAGTGGTTTGGATATCGGAATGATGATTAAAGTTTCCGAACTTCCTCACCCAGCATCTTGGGAAATCTTGGTGAATGGTGATCCGATTGTTGCTTCTTGTAACAAAACAAAAGCAATCCTTGCTGCTGAACGTGCTGAAAAAGCAGAAGCAGACAGCAAAGGCAAACCAGCAGCTAAAAAAGCTGGAAAGAAATAAGATCTACTTTTAAGAACCAATGAAGTTAATTGTAGGGCTAGGAAATCCTGGCGATAAGTATAACAACAATCGATCTAACATTGGTTTTAAGATTCTCGATGTCATTGCAAACAACATTGGCATCGAAATCAAAACGAAGAAAAAGAAATCTCTCATTGGTCGAGGTGACTTTGAAGGGGATGAAGTGGTTTTACTCAAACCACAAACCTTCAGTGACCTTTCCGGTGAGTCAGTTCTTTACATTGCCTCCTTTTTAAAAATCCAGGTAAAAGACATCGTTGTCATCCACGAGGATGTAGGCCTTGAACTCGGCCAAATCGTCGTCACCAAAGGTGGAGAAAACGACGTCAACCCTGGGGTCAACTCGGTTTCTGTCTCATTACGATCTCCCAATTTTATACGAATTCGGATCGGCGTTCTTAATTCGAGCTTCAATCCTAAAAAAAGAGAAGAATTTTTACGTGAAGATTTTGAGCCATTAGAGAACCTGAGCTTGATACAGATCATCAATGACGCCGAAGCGGCGATTCGGTCAATATCCATGGGGGATATTGACGAAGTGATTCAGAAATATCACCTTTGATTTCAGTCTAATCATCGAGAAGTCTTTACATGAATAAAAACATCAAAACCGTATTTCTATTTTTACTCGTATTCCTTGTCATTTTGGCAACGGTTTATAAAGGTCAGGACTTCGCCGGTAAACCCGACGAAATCAGTTATTCCGATTTTTTGAATATGGTGGAACCCATTGAAGGGAAAAAGCCGATTGGGAAAATTACTTCCAAAGATGGAAAGGAAGCTTCCGCAAAACAACAAATCGTCATCGATCGAGAGCTCATTGAAGGTTGGTACATTCCAGAAAATAGTAAGGATAACAAACCAAAACTCTTCAAAACCAATGTAGCACAAGTGAACGATGATTTGGTGACAAAACTTCGTAAGTCACGCCTTAGTTTTACTGCAAAATCCACGGAAGAAAACAAGTTTTGGAGTGTTGTATCAGGCATCATTCCTTGGTTGTTTGCTCTTGGTATCATTTGGTTCATTATGATGCGTCAACTCCAAGCATCTGGTAACAAAGCATTTACCTTTGGTAAGTCTCGGGCCAAAATGAATGTAGATCCAAAAGTCAAAGTAACATTTAACGATGTTGCTGGCTGTGAAGAAGCAAAAGTTGAATTACTCGAAATCATTGAGTTTCTAAAAGATCCAAAAAAATTCCAAGCGATTGGAGCACGAATTCCTAAAGGAGTTCTTCTTGTAGGTCCTCCAGGAACTGGTAAAACCTTACTTGCGAAAGCGGTTGCGGGAGAAGCGGGTGTTCCTTTCTTTTCTATTTCTGGTTCTGACTTCGTAGAAATGTTTGTGGGTGTGGGTGCCTCTCGTGTTCGTGATCTTTTCGACCAAGGAAAAAAGAATGCACCTTGTATCATCTTTATTGATGAGATTGATGCTGTGGGTCGCCTCCGAGGTGCCGGTCTTGGTGGTGGTCATGATGAAAGAGAACAGACCCTCAATCAGATGTTAGTCGAGATGGACGGATTTGAAATGAACGAAGGTGTGATTGTGATGGCAGCAACAAACCGTGCTGATGTCCTTGACCCAGCCCTTCTTCGTCCAGGTCGTTTTGACAGACAAGTGATTGTAGACCTTCCTGACCTAAAGGGCCGTGAAGAGATCCTTGCAGTTCATGCTAAAAAAGTTCCATTAGTATCTGATATTTCACTGAATTCCATTGCTCGCGGAACTCCTGGATTTACAGGAGCCGATCTTGCCAACCTGATCAATGAAGCAGCCCTTCTTGCAGCGCGTCGTAACAAAAAACGTGTGACTCAAGAAGAACTAGAAGAAGCTCGTGATAAAGTTATGATGGGACCTGAACGTAAGTCTATGTTTATCTCTGACAAAGAGAAAGAAATGACTGCTTATCATGAAGCGGGGCACGCTCTTCTTGGCACCTTACTGCCGTATACTGAACCAGTCCATAAAGTGACCATCATTCCACGCGGTCGAGCTCTTGGTCTTACCCAATCCCTTCCTGTGGAAGATAGACATTCGTATCGCAAAAACTATTGTTTGGATCGGATTGTCATGTCTATGGGTGGATACATTGCTGAAGAACTCATCTTTGGTGATCCTTCCAATGGATCTTCCAATGACATCCAACAAGCAACCAACATCGCTCGTCGTATGGTTTGTGAATGGGGAATGTCGGAAAAACTGGGAACCATCCATTACGGATCAGGTGAGTCTTCACCGTTTATGGGAAGAGATTACGGTCATACCAGTAAACCATACTCAGAAGAATTTGCAGCAATGATTGACCAAGAGGTCAAACGTATCATTCAAACTTGTCTCGATAAAGGTCGTGATTTGGTGAAAAAGAACCAAAAGAAATTGGATGCCATTGCCAAAGCACTTCTTGCAAAAGAAACTATTGATGCAGATGAATTAACTAGCATTGTCCAACCTGCTTTTGATAAATTCTCTGATTCCAAATCAGGGCTTGGATCTAAAAAAGGAAAAGGATCTTCGGCTACAAAACCGGCTTATTCGACGTAATGAAGTATTGGCTTTTTAAAACAGAACCCGATGTGTTTTCCATCGACGACCTAATCAGAGAAAAACTCTCTTATTGGGAAGGCGTAAGAAATTACCAAGCACGTAATTATCTTCGCGATGAAGTGAAGTTAGGTGACTTGGTTCTGTTTCATCATAGTCGGCTGGATCCACCTGGTATTGTTGGAATTGCCGAAGTAGCAAAAGAAGCAACTCCCGACCCTTACCAATTTGATCCGAACCACAAATACTTTGATCCTAAACTGAAAGGTACAGAACCCAGATGGTATGGAGTCCACTTAAAACCCCATACCAAGTTTAAAGAATTAATTTCTTTGGATACACTTCGTAACACGAAGGGATTAGAGAAAATGGTTGTGACACAAAAAGGATCTCGGTTGTCGATTCAACCTGTGACTAAAAAGGAATTTGAGATTGTTGTCAAAATGGCAAAATAAAGTTCTTTGTACTTAAAACAAAAACCGTTCAACAATACAATTCGTCAAATCAAAACCTAAAACTAAAAAGTTTCAATTCATTGCGTAAATAATTTCTTTTAGTTTTTCTAATGTAATGGGTTTTACAATGTAATTGTCGCTGAGATTGTATTTCTCTGCTCGCCTTATGTCATCCTCGTTGGAAGAACTAGTGACAATATAAATGGTTATTTTTTGATCCAGAGATAAAGAAGTGATTTCATCTAAAAATTGCCAACCGTCCCAAACCGGCATGTTTAAATCCAATAATATCAAATCAGGTAAAGTTTCCGAACTAGAAATTCGAGAGACAAGCATATCATAAGCGTCTTTTCCATTTTGGCAAACTACAGTTTGTTTTACCATTCCGGAGAGGGTAATGACTTGTTTTGTCAAAAAAAGGTGAACCGGATCATCTTCCACAACACAGGCTAAATTAATTTTATTCATAGGGCAAAAATACAGTAAACTTTGTACCGGTTCCTACGGTACTTTCAACCTCTATTTTTCCTCCCATCGTTTCTATTTGATTTTTTGAAATAAATAATCCGACTCCTCTGGCCTCTCTATTTTCATGAAAAGTCTTATACATGCCGAACAGTTTATCACCGTGTTTTTTTAGGTCAATTCCTTGGCCGTTATCTTCAAATTGGATCACAACAAATTTGTTTTTATATGCCCCAGATATCTTTAAAAAACTACTTCGGTCATTCGCTTTGTATTTAATAGCATTGGTCATTAGATTTAGCGCAATGCTATCCAAATAGGCAGGGATCCCTCGCACCAATAGTGGCGATGAGAGGTTCACTTCAATTTTTAATTTTGATTCTAAAATTTGTAAGGCTAAACTTTCGATATTTTTCCGAACCACCTGACCAATATCGATCAATTCATAATTTTCTTGGGCCAGATTCACCTTAATCACTGCGGTAAGGTCTTCGATGGTTAGTTTTAGATTTTCAGTGGCTCCAAATAACAATTGCATCATCTCATTTTGAAAGTAATCGGGATATGATTTTTGTAATATATCCATCATTCCACTGATTCCAAAACTGTGAGATCGCAAATTATGAGATACAATGTTAGTAAAATTTTTCAGTCGATGGTTCTGCTCATTTGTGATATCTAGTAAAGACTGGATTTCCGCTTCCGCTTTTTTTAATTCAGAAATATCTAGAGCGACACCTAAGTAACCTGAGATTTTTTCATTTTGTTTCATAGCAGTAATGGAGATAAGTACTGGAAAGGTGGATCCATCTTTCCTTTTATAAATCCATTCGAGAGTGTTGGGTTTTCCTATTTTTGCATTATAGACCAAAACATTAAAACCTTCAATGGTTTGATTATATTCACTTGTTAGTAATTTAGAACGACTTTCTATTTCACTTTCGATATGAAGGATTTCTGGTGTAAACTTTCCAATCAACTCATCAGAATTATACCCCAACATTTTTTCTGCACCATTATTAAAATCGGTGATAGTTCCTTCTGCATCGGTAGTAATAATGGAAACAAGCGTACTGGCATCTAAAATGGCTTGGTTTTTTGCTAATGCTATTTTTAACTTTTGTTCAACTAACTTCCATTCAGTGATATCAATGATCTGTGAAACAAAATAATTAACTTTTCCTTCCTCTGTTTTTACCATCGAAACTGCCAAAATGATGTACACGGTATTTCCATTTTTATGAAAATATCTTTTTTCCATTTGGTAAAACTTTCGTTTGTCAGCGACAAGTTCTTCCAGATAACTTAAATCTGCATTCAGATCCTCAGGATGAGTGATATCTTGAAAGGTTAACTGCATCAGTTCCGATTCGGTATAACCTACGATTTCACAAACCCTTTTGTTGACCTTAAGCCATTTCCCATTTTCATCAATAAGAGCCATCCCAACGGCCGCATTGTCAAAGTTTCCGCGAAACGCAGTTTCACTGGCTCTAAGTTCCTTTTGTAACTTTTGAATTTCTGAAATGGCCTGGCTTGATCCAAATAAAGACAATGGTTCGTCACCAGGATTTCTGCCTTGTAAAATCAATTCATCGGTGGGCAATTCAATGGGCTTTTGGCAAATTAAGTCTGATATTCGTGATGTAATTTCTGTAAGCAACTGAATCTGTGATTGATTCAAGATTTTGGGTTTATCATCAAAAATCGAAAGGTGACCCATAACCAAACCGTCTTTTTTGTTCCGAATGATGGGAATCCCAAGAAAGAACTGAATTGGGAAGTCTGGTAAAAACTGCCGATTCTTTTGAAAACCTGGTTCCTCTTCGAAGTTCTGAAAAGTAACAATATCCTTTTTTGAATCTAAAAACTGCCAAGAAAAAGAAACAAACCTTGGAATTTGATCGAACAAAATTCCATACTCCGCAACAGGCTTTGGTTCATTGTTATCAACAGTTGTGATCAGCGAAATTTTTGAATCAGTAATCTGAGTTGCCAGTTTTGCCAAAAAATAAAATTCATTTAGATCCAATAATAAAACTTCCTTAAACTCAAATCAATGGCAACTTATCACAATTGTTTTTAAGGTTTTGCTGTGAATACTTGTACAGCTTTCACCTTATCTATATCATAAAACTTTTTATCTTTATAAAAGGAAGTTCCTGCACCCATATAGGTAAACTCTGGATTGAGAATGTTTTTTCTGTGACCTGGGGAATTAAACCAAGTTTCAACCACAGCCTTCGCCAAACTTAAATAAGTATGATTGGGAATCGGGGCTCCTGCTTTTGTATAACTAAAAAATGGTCCCCCATTTTGAGTTGGAGTGAATACTGCCCGACCACCTTGGTATTGGATTCCAAACGAGTTGATGATATTTTCTGCTGAATAAGTATCTGTAATTCCCACCAAATCCAAACGATCCCGTAAAGTTTCTTTCCCATTCACAGTACTTGTATGTGAATAAAAATCATAAGTGACCATGTCTTGTGCATGACCAAAGGCCGCTTGTTCGCATCTTTCTGAGTATTTAAAAGGACGAAGACCAAGAGATTTTCTTTCTTTAGAACTTACATAGAAAACAGCAGCATTTAATAAAGGATAATCGACTTTTGAAAAATCGATAGTTGCATTGGCAGGACCATAGGACGGAAAAGTATCTTCTGTAAAAACATCATACTGCTCTACTTTCCATTTATCAGACTCTGGTAATTCACGACCATCTTCAATGCTCTCTAAAAAAGCTAAGTTGGGATCTTGTTGTTCTACAACCTTTTCCACAGGTTCAGGTTTTTTCACTTCTACAACAGGTGCTTTTTTGACTTCCGGTGTTTTACAAACAAAAGTAAAGGAGCTAAAAAGGAGTAGGAAAACAAATGTTCGAATTTGAATTGTGGAAGGGTCTAGATTTCTAAAAAATTTCATAAAAGCTCCTATAGGTAACGATTGTAATCTTGTACTACATTGTGGATAAGATTTCTTTCTTTATTAAAATGAATGGTTTTCGCTTCTTTGATTCCTTTTTCCCAAATAAAAATAAATGGAACTCCAAACAAAGTAGAATGTTTTTGGCGATATTTTTCACGCCCAATGAGTTTCTCATTTAAATAAAAATCGGCATGAAGCACTCTTTCTTTAGAGTAAATAGAAGGCAAAAGTCCAACAGTCCCTATCATAAACAATGTTGATATAGATGAAACCCAAAAATGTTCATATTCATTTACTTCACTCGTATACAAATCAATATGATGGTTGGCTCGAACTCCGTCCGAAAGAACCCGACCGAAGTATCCTGTTTCCATTAAGTATTTTGTATAAACGGATGTGATCTCTCGTTTGGTTTTATCGTTTTCCGGGGTGGAAACTTTGATGGTCAGGATTGTTATTTGTTGTTTGAAGTCTGGTCTTGTGATGATGGGAACATCTTCACTTATGTAATTGTAACAAGAAAAAAGAAAAAATGGGAGAAACACTAATAGAATTATAAAAGGCCGAAAACTAAACATAATTCGAAAGTAGAGTAATGGAAGTTGAGGAGAGGAAAAGTCTTTTTTTTAAAACTTAGAAAAATCGACAATTCCAGATATGTGTAAAATAAAGCCCCCGATCGTGACAAAAAAGGTCCAAGCAACGATCGAAATGATTCCACCAACCTTTAACATCTCAAAACTTCGGATGCCGCCATAACTGAAGGCCAAAGCATTTGGAGGTGTGGAAACCGGAAGTGGCATCGCGAGAGAAGCACCGATCGTTGCACCAATGGCTGCCGGCATAATGAGATCGACTGGTAAACCCATGGTGATCGGGAGAATCAAATTGGCGACACTTGTGTTACTTAAAAAACAAGAAAGTCCCAGTGAAAGAATAGAGAAGAATAAAAATAAACCCAATTGGCCAAAATCACCTAACATAAATAATTCGACAAAATGTTTTGCAAGGCCAGTTTCTTCAAAGGCTTTTCCCAGTGCAATCCCACCGCCCATAAGAATGAGAACATCCCAAGACAAATTACGAAATTCTTGTAAGTCCAAAAGTCGAAATCCAAAAAATACAATCACTGGAAATAGAGCCACCGTTCCATTGGAAAACCCATGTAGGTCGGAAGTGATCCATCCCAAGATTGTGATGATGATGATTGCCAAAGAAAAGGAACGATCTCTTTTAGAAATAGAAGCATTTGTTTCACCAACTTGGATGGAAGAGAGAGAATTTCCAGAATTGTCGTGTTTCAAGTACACTATGTACAATAGTATAGCAAGTGCCAAAACGGAGAGAATGAATACGGGAAAACCAAAACCCATCCAGTTCAAAAATCCAATTTCCAAACCCTTTTCTTGTAAATAACCGATCCCAATCACATTAGGAAGGGTTCCTACTGGTGTTCCGATCCCACCTAGGTTGGCAGAGAAGGGAACGACGAATAATAGTGACTTTCTTAAAGGATTGTTCTCTTCCAAAGATTTCATCATAGAAGAAACGAGTCCGAGCATCATAGCTGCTGTGGCAGTATTGTTCATAAAGCAGGATAAAAAGGAAGTGGCAAAACCTAAAGAAAGAACCAAAAGAAAGGCTGAACCTTTGGTTTTTTGGATCACAAATCTAGCAATGGCTAAATCCAATCCGTAAGAGGTAATGGCCGATGAGATCACAAACCCACCTAAGAATAGTAAAATGGTCTCTGAAAAATAACAAGAAAGGAAAGTAATCGTTTTTGGAGCACCTGGCCCCCAAGCAGGAAGTAACCAGACGAGTTCCAAAAAAAGAACTAAAAACCCCGTAACATAGAGAGGAAGGAGCTCCGTCACCCAAAGAAAAGAAACAAGTAAGGCAATGGCCAAATTGATCTCTTGCGGAGGAGTGAGACCGAGCCAGATTTGATACCAGCCAAATAGGGCAGGAATCACGGATAGACTTGAAAATACAATACCAGCTCGAATCATTGTGACTTGACGATTTACACTCTCCTGATAGTTTTTCTATAGACTTGAATCGTTTCAAGCAACCAAATAAAGTGAGATTTTCACCCGATTCGTATTGTTAATTTTTTATGCAAATAGCCTACAACGACTTAAAACATGCAGTTCTGGGAAGCGGCCCCATGGGGATTATCATCGCTTCCGTTTTAGCACAAAAGTTCGACTCCATCACACTCTGGATTCCTGACAAAGAATTAGTAGAGACTTTAAAAAAACGCCGCCAAACCGAAATTATGGGAAAGACAATAGACCTTCCCGACCATATAGATATAGTCTCCAGTTTGGATTCTTTTGGTAGAGATGATTGGGTTTTTCATGTGGCAGTTCCATCCAGATCTTTTTTGGACAGTGTCCACGCTCTTTTGGAAGTTTTAGAACCCACAAATAGTTATGTTTTTTCTTTTTTAACGAAAGGAGTTTTGGATTCCAAAAATAGAAAAAAAACAGGATTCATCACATACTCTCAATACTTACAAAATTATTTAAAAGAAAGAAGTTTTTCCAATGCCTCTGTTGCTGTAGTCAACGGTCCTTCGCTTTTGGGAGAGATCTTGGATGAAAAATTTAGTTTCTTTAACATTGGATCTACAGAAAAACAAACATCCGAATTTCTTGCAGAAGTCCTCACTTCTAATTTTATCAATACTTCTGTTACCGATGATGTGATTGGAATGGAAATTGTTGGTGTGGCAAAAAATCCAATGGCCATTGCCAGTGGAATCGTATCTCTTCTTCCTCGTTATGGTTCAAACTTATTGGGAGAAATTTTATCTGTAGGATTTCAAGAAGTGAGAGATCTTGCCATGCGTTATGGTGCAAGACCAGATACAGTGATGGGTAGATCGGGTCTTGCCGATTTTATCACCACTGCAACTAGTAACAAAAGTAGAAACAGAGGGTTTGGACAAAAAATTGTCGGAGAACTTTTGTCAGGTGGTGAGAAGTTAAGTATCAAAGATCGAATCGAAATTTTTTTCACACCCAGATCTTTTATCGAAAGAGAATCGACCAAATGGCATGACAACGTAGAAGGAACTTATGCACTCAGTATTCTCATTGAACTTGCCAATGAAATTCGCCTGCCGTTTACTTTACACAGAACTCTATTTGATGTTCTCACAAGAAAACAACCACCAGATGCACTGATTGATTTGATTTGTGGTAAAAAAACAGAATCAAAAAACATTCCGCTCGTTGTTCAAAAGAAAGTTGGTTTAAACTTAACATCAGGAATTGATTTTCAAAATCTCCTTGTTGATCGAATCATCAAACATATTAACAATATGCCGGGAACTGTAACTCGAGTGAAAAAACAATCCTCAGCAGTCATTGAATCCACACAGAAACGACTGACAAAGGCCACTCGTAAAAAACAAAAACTGGAAGAAGTTAAATTTGAAACAGAATTAGAAATTTGGCAAAGATTTCAAAATTGTCAAAAAGACGAAGAAAGCACTCTCGTCAAAGAACTAGTTCGTTTTTATGTCACTGAAATTGCTGACAATTATAGTCCTACGGTTCGGGAATCTGTTCTGCGTTTTGTGGCTCCCATTCGCCTTTTCTCTGGTGGTTTTCTAAAAGGATCTATGATTCCTCACGTCGGTGGTAAAACAGAAGTGGTAAAAGCACTTTCTTCTAAATACAATTTATTGTATGCACCGACTCATAGATCTCACTTAGATTCAGTAGAAGTTGCTTATTCTCTATTTCATTTAGGATTACCTGTTCCTCGTTATGCGGCTGGTATCAACTTAATGTCCAATCCATTTTGGGAATGGATGTTAAAGTCACTCGGTGCCTATGCCGTAGATCGTGAGAGAACCAGAAACAGTTTGTATTTAGAATGCCTCACACTCTATTCACAAGTGATGTTGGAACAAGGAATTCCGTCACTAGTTTATCCAGAAGGAACTCGTTCTAGAACTGGGGGGATTGTTCCTGTAAAAACTGGATTATTAACTACAGCGGTAAATGCATTCCGAAGTTCAGGAACAGAGATTGTCATTGTTCCCATCTCTGTGTCTTATGAAACCGTTCCGGAAGATAACCAATTCTGCAATATGCCAGAAGATTTAGGGATGGCGGGATTTCTTGCTAAACGCTCTAACGTTTATGTTGAATTTTGTGATCCAATTCCTATTTCCGAATATGCACATACAGAAGATCCAACATTGGAGCTCAGTTACCGTATCACCAAAGGTTGGAAACAATATCATAAAATTCTACCAAACCAAATCGTTGCAAAAATCTTAGTTGAGAATGATTTTTCAGTCGAAGTATCACAGAGTACAATGTTAGTTGAAGACTTTATTTCCCGCCACGCTGGAAATTATCTCACAAAAGATCCGGAAGAAGTTTGGGAAAAAGGAAAACGAATTTTAGAAAAACGCAAAATGATCGAAGAATCCAATCGTGTGGTGCATTCGAAAAATGATGCATTACTTCAGTATTACGCGAGTATGATTCCAGAAGACGAAGATAAAAAATACTAATTCTGAACGGGGAGCCTTCCCCGTTTACGGATGTAAACTGTCTTCTCTAGTTTGGCGACCACTTCACCTGCTTCATTTTTTACATCGGTTGTGAATAGATAGTCGCCCTTTTTCTTAACTTCGATTTCTTCTTTAATTTTTTGGATTTCAGAATCAGAAATTCGAAACTCAGCTATGACCTTTCCCATTCCTGGTTTTACAAAGATCATATTACCTGCTTTGTCCCAAACAATATAATCGGATCCGAGTCTTTCCAAAAGAATTAACATAAAAAATGGATCACACATGGAATACAGAGACCCACCAAAATGAACTCCCACATAATTCCGATTATAAAATTTTAATTTCATCTCAGATCGAAAATAGGAAAAGTCAGGCGCAATTTCTTTGATGCGAATCCCAGCTCCAATATAAGGAGGATAAAAGTTATACAACCAAACTTTGAATCTTTTTTTCCAAGAGGTAGATATCATTAAAGATTTGGTTCCTTTGGTTTTTGTTTCGAATTGATCAAGTATACTGCAAGGATTGCTAAAGATCCTCCAATGATCACAGGAATTTGAACTACCTCATCCAAAATCAAAAAACTACTTAAATAAGCAGAAAGAGGAACAATAAAGATAAAACTACTCGCTATCTCGGAACCGAGTCTTGTTGCTGCGTAAAAATAAACCGTGGTTCCAAAAGTGGTCGAAATCACTGTTAAGTAAAAGATAGAAGCCCAGAAGGAAAATCCTTCATCCCATACCTTCCAAAAACTTGGGTCATTAAAACAAAACAATAACTCAATGATCGATCCAACTGCATATACATAAAAACTATAAGTAACAGGAGACATCGATTTTCCCGTAGATTGGCTATTCAAAGAAAGGATGGCCCAAACAAAAGAACATAACAGAAAAAACAAATTACCAGATAACAATAAATAATCGATACTGATCTTCCAAACTTGTAAAATCACAAGCCCACCCAGAAATCCAAAAAACAAACCGATGACTTGGCGTTTGGAGATTCGTTTCTTTTGTACGAGTACAACGATAAAAAAAGTAACGATGGGATTCAGAGTGGTGACGAGAACTCCGCCAGCTCCGGGAAGCCCGTTTTTTAAACCCATAAAAAAGAACTGGTTATAAAAAGTATAAATGATCCCACCAATGAGAACATTCCAGTAATCCCTTCCTGTTTTGAGTAAAAAAGGAATTCGCATAACAATGAGAAGTGGAATTACGGAAAGGAAAGTAGCTAGAAATCGCCAAAACACTAAAACAGAAACAGGAACTGTTCCTGCGATCATTTTACCAATGGGCCAAGAGATTCCCCAAGATACCATTGCCAGTATGAGTAAAAGTAAAAATTTTACGTTCAAATATAGTTTCCTTTCAACAAAAAGTTGAGAACATACGTTGTGCCAAAGGATATAGGAATTCCAATTCCTAACATAAGGCTTGCTAAATGAGGGGAAATATTTTTTTCAATTGTAATGACTGTGGAAGTGACCATGGGAGCCATTGCCGATTCTAAAACAATGGTTTGGTAAAGAAGAACATCCTCTTTTAAGGGTGAATAAACCCAATATACGAGCAAAGGAGCGAATAGGAGTTTGAATCCAAGTCCTAAGGCCAATACTTTTCCATGACCTGCAATGGTTCTTAGATCCAACATAAATCCTACAGAAACAAGAGCAAGTGGGGTGAGAGTATCTCCCAAACGAAGTAAAACCAGTTTGATAGCCTCAGGATAAACAAATTGACGAGTGATTATGGCAACAAACAATGCATAGATGGGAGCAAATCCCAACACTCGTTTGATCAGTGTTTTAAAATTCCAATTTCCATCCATCGCAACAGAAGCCAAAATGATTCCAGGAAAACTTAAAACCATAAAGGTTCCGAGTTGATCAGCCAAAATTCCATACCCGAGCGATCCTTTTCCTAAATAGGTTTCGAGTAAGGGGAATCCAACAAAGGAAGTGTTTCCAAATCCAGCCGTTAATACCAAACAAACTGCCGTATGAAATTTCAAAAAACCAAGTTTGTATAAACCAAGAAAAAAAACAACAGCAACTCCAAAGATTAACCATGGCATGGAGGAAGGCAAAAGTGAAGTAACATCCACCTTTAATTCGTGTACATGGTACAATACAAGAGCTGGCAATGAGATAAAAAGAATGAATCCGTTTAACACTTTGGGAGTGGTTTCAGGAAATTGGGGAAGCCTTCGAAAAAACAACCCCAACCCAAAACAAACTCCCAATAGTAAAAAATTTTCCATATATTAAAAAGACAAAAAGGTCTCCATCGCTTTGGAATCAAAAAACACTCCATCCTTTTGTCTTGGTGCCTCTAACCCATCACGAACCATTTCTGCATATCCATTGGCAAAGTGTAGATACTTTGTCTGTAACTTATTTGTGATGTCGTAAGTTGTTTGTTCCAAAAACTCTGCCAGTAAAAACACTTGGTAGGTGACATCAGCGATGTAGACTCGATTCATGTCCTTCCAATCTTTGGACTGATTTTTGATACAATCTTCCAATTCTTTTCGTTTGGACTGGAATGTTTCGAATGTTTTTTTTAATTCTGGATGTTGGTTTGCCGACTTTGTTAATTCATCAAGTAGGGATTGAAACGCAGTATACACTTTAGGTTTTTGTAAGGCATGCAAACAATGATCGGTAATGATGAGATGTGTTCCCTCCCAAGTTTCATTGATGATGGAATCGTTGTGAAGACGAGGGAGTGGAGAAAAATCACCAATGATTCCATTTCCACCAAGAGTGAGGATCGCTTTTTGAGTGATGTAACTTGCTTGTGAAGAAGATTTATATTTCATAAGAGGGACTGTGATCTCTGCCGCATCATGATCTCGCTCAGCTAAATTGGCCGAACGAAAGTTTACAAAACAATTTCCTGTTTGTAAAATTTGCATTTCTGCTAGTGTCTTTGTGAAAGAAGGAAATTCTAAAATCTTTTTCCCATAGGCCGTTCTAAATTTAGCATACTCAGAAGCTTCCATCACTGATCTTCTTGCATTTCCACTAGACCCAAGTCCCACGTGTAAACGAGAAGTTTTGATGATGTAACGAATGAGATTCACAAGTCCATGACCAGGGCGACCAAACTCTTCTGCTTCCACTTGGTCATAAATAATTTCAACAGTGAGTTTTCCGCGTGAACCAATAATATCTTTTTTACGTAAGATATGATGCCCGTTCAGCTCTCCATTTTCTTTGATTCTGGGAACAAGAAACATACCGACAGTATTTGTTCCCTCCATCTTAGCTGTTGTGACCCAAAGATCACCAGGATTAGAACAAAACCATTTTTCACCAGTTAACTCCCATTTGCCGTTTGGAAGTTTTTTGGCAATGGTGCGATTGGCAGAAACATTACTCCCACCCACTCGTTCAGTAACATATTGACCGGCCATAAAATGAGAAGAACTTCCCTTTCCCGCCACGAGTGGTAGGTATTTTTTCTTTTGTTCTTCTGTTCCAATTTTTTTGAGGGCTAAAATAATGCCATCTGTCATAGCCAAAGGACAGGCAACTCCACCTTCCCCATTCATATTCATCAAATAGGTGAGCGCATAACGATGGATATGTGTAAAATCATATTTCCATTCCGGATGAAAGTCTAAATTTACAACACCGTGGTCATAAGAAATTTTTCGGGCTAGTTTTTGTTCTTCTGAATATTTGATAAAATCAATACGTTTCCCAGTTCTGTCGAATTTAACAACCTCACCATATTTTCCTTCTTTATGGCATTCTTCTGTGAGTTCATCTAAAATTCCACCGACAAGTTCCCCATACTTTCTGATATGTTCTTCCATGGCTTGTTTGTGGTCTGGCGCATAGGTTTCTGAGTAACGGTGAACCATCCGTTGTAAGGCGGGATCCATCTCGTAAAAGTTTTTCCCTCGAACTCCCTTGTATTCGGAAATATCGAACGGCTGTAAGGAAGGATGTTCTGAAATATGGTGGCTCATTCTTCCAGTTGAAAAAAAGGAATAGGATTCACTAGCAAAAAAGTCGCCCAGGTTTGAAATTGGTTCTAGAGTCGATTCTTTATGGTCCAAAGAACGGAAACAAAAAAATCCAAACAAATTCTGCACGATGTCATATTTGAACTCCAAAACGTTTCGGAATCGATGCAGTGGTTTTTGTCCTATGACCGGCTTTCGGAACTTCTAGAAATAAGAAAGGAAGAATGCCTTCGCAAAGTTTACCAATTCAAAGCCGCAAAACCACAAATGACACTTTCTGGTGGTTTCCATGAAGTGGATGGGGACTTGTTAGTGGACTTCTTAGCTTGGAGTTTGGAATTAGACGAAGTCGCAGAAGAGTTTTTAAAGGGAGGGATATTTTTTAGTGAACGTCCGTTATATGAACTTCGTGAATCTTATAAAACTCTCATCCAAAAAACAATTGCCAATCATAAATTAGACCGCGAACTTCTATTGCTGCTCACTGCGGCCACAGTTGATTTTGATGATGCGGTTGATTCCTATCTAATGGATAAATTCGAAATTGATTTTTTTGTAAGAAGGTCCATCCACCAATTTTTAGAAAAGTTCGAAATCCATTCAGAGTTTGGCGCCGAAGAATTTTTATACGAATACTTAAAAAGTCTAATCCCTACAAAAATTCTCAACTTTCGGGACATCACTCGCGAGTTTCGAGACAGAACCTATTACGAGTTATATGGCAGATTTCGTGAAACCAAAAAGAAGAAAAAAAAGATCGTTCAAACTGTTTCTGTCGAACTAAAAGATCTATTGGCATTCTTTGATTTGGAACCAGGTGCAGGCATCACTGAAGTAAAAAAGAAATTTAAAGAACTCTTAAAAAAATACCATCCCGATATCAATAAAAAAGGGGAAGAGATGACCAAACGAATCATCTTAAAATACAATCGTTTGGTCGAATTGTTGGGGACTTAAAAATTTTCATTTTTACAAACGTTAAATACGCTTTGGTCCAATTTTCAATACAACATCCAATTAATTTATTTCAACTTGATTTGAAACTGATACTTTACTTCTATTTCATCCTTTGTTTTCATAAAAAGTAAAGATGGATTTTCCAATTCGTATTCAGACAATTTTACAATCACGGATCCATCGACATTGATTAAATTTGGATTTTCTGGACTAACAACTGCTTCTGATGTAAAGGCTTTTGTTTTTCCATGAATGGTTAAATTTCCCTGAATTGTATAAGTTTGATCTTTTAGATAATTTACGGATTCTATCTTCGCAGTGATCAAAGGAGATTCAGGATAACCCAGTATTTCCTGAATATGCGCATCTCGTTTTTTATCCCCAGAAGAAATTTTCAAAACTGGGATTTGAATTAAAAATGGTGACTTTAAAGTATAGTTCTTTCCTGAAACAACAACTTTTGGTTCTTCGATTTGGATTTCTTCACAAACACCAGTTATATTCTTTGTTGTATGTTCTACATAAAACTCTATGCTTTTTTTTGTGACTTGCGCCGCAAAAACACCAGGAACTAATAAAAAACTAAAAATAATACTGACAATGATCCGACTCATATAACTTTCACTCTCCACTTGTTTAGACAGATGTTCCAATCTACTTGGGAAAAAGCAGAACAGTATTATGTCGAAAAATAAAATCTGATTTGAAATGGAATCATTCTAGATCCAGCAAAAGCAACTAACTTCATTTATGTGAAGAAACGGGAATCGAACCTTTCCAAGTCGAAACACCACTACCTTCTATCGGATAAGGTTTTCCTAAATACTTTGGGGGAGTGTCCCATTGGATGTCCCACCAAGCGAGAATTCTTGCTGAAAACTCGCGAAAAGAATAATAAGTTTCTTTTTTATAAGTTCGCAAATTACATTCATAACCGTATAACTCTAGTTCTAGTTCCTTTCCTAGATAAATCGCTCTTGGCAAAAAGAAAGACTGGCTGACAAAAATTGCTTTTTTGACAAGAAATACTTCCTTAGCACGAATGAGAGTGTCAAGAGTTCGAAAACCAGCATGGTCTACAAAAATATCTTCTGGTTTAACCTTGTGGTTCAACATAAATTCCAACATAGGCCGAAGTTCATTGTAGTCAGATTTTCCATTGTCTCCAGAAAGTAAGATTTTTTTTACCCGGCCGGCTTTGTACAAATCCAAACCGCAAGCCAAACGATCCATAAGAATGGGGGAAGGAGTTTTTCCATAAACGGCCGCTCCAGGAACAATGGCCACCTCTGCTTCAGGGATTTCCATTGGTTGGTTGGAGTGGATTGTTGTTTGGTATACATACCAAAATCGCAAATTCGTTGCCAATGCGACAAAACCAAGAAACCCCAAAATTAGACTCATTAAAAGAAATAGGGATTTCCACTTGACCCTTGAGAGGAATCGGAACGATATATTTATGTAGGGCACACGGTTCGTCATGAAGAAAAAAATTAAAGAGATTACGTCTGTTTTTTCACAGGACAATCCGAAAATCAAGAAACAGATTGATAAGGTGAAAGAAAAAGGTCACCAACGGATGACCATTCTTGTCATTCCTCACGGATACGATAGTTCTTTCCACTTCCAAATTTCTCATTTTACCATTCTATTTTTTTTGGCTTTGACTGTTGGTCTCTTAAGTCTTGCTATCTTTGGGATTGTTGGTTCTAGCACAACCCAAAGGCAAATCAACCAACTTTCTAAAATTTACGGAACTTATTTTGATACTTACATCACCCATGCCAACCAATTGGAAGAAATGAAAGAAGAGTATTCTAAATTAAATGATAGTATGCTCGAACTCTTTACACTCATCGATGGTCAGGATGAAGAACTTTTAAAAATCCCGGCAGAGGACTTAATTGAAACTTCGGCGATCGAATCTCTTCAAAAAGAAGAAAAAGAAGATAAACAATTGGATGTGGGTAGAAAGTATTTAAATGAAATTTATGAACTCCGCCAATTAAAACACAGAATGGACAATTACCAGCGTTTGGTGGAAGCGAATTATCAATTTTTATACCAACGTTCTGATATTCTCTCCAGGTCCCCTCTCTTTAATCCTATGTATTCTTATAACTTAACTTCTCCTTTTGGAATGAGAAAGTCACCTACCACTGGTTATTGGGAATACCATGATGGTTTGGATATGGCAAATGCTACGGGAACACCCATTTATGCATCGGCACCGGGTCGCGTGGTTCGGGTCACCTATTCCAATGTAGGATACGGACACCACGTGATCATCCAACATGATTTCGGCTTTAGCACGTTATACGGACACTGCTCTCGAATTTATGTAAGAAATGGACAGGAAGTCAAAGCTGGAGAACAGATTGCAGAAGTAGGTGCCACAGGAAACGTAACAGGTCCACATTTACATTATGAAATCTTCATTTCCGAAGAAGGAAAAACGGATCCAGAACAATACATGCAAGCCGGAGTTTACTGATTGGCTAAAAAAGAAAATCCTGCCAAACGGATCGCGGAACTTCGCAAAGAGATCCAAAAACATAACGATCTTTATTATAAAAAGAATACACCAAAGATTTCAGACAAAGAGTTTGATCTTTTAGTCAAAGAATTACAATCGCTAGAAAAAGTTAACCCTGATTTGGCGGATAGCTCTTCCCCTACATTGCAAGTGGGGTCTGATCTTTCCCCACAATTTAGCAAATTCAAACATAAGGTTCCCGTTTTATCTTTAGAAAATACTTATAATGAAACTGAACTTTCCGAATGGTTGGAAAAAACTGGGATCGAAGAACTTTATTCCCTAGAATGGAAAATTGATGGCGCCTCTATCTTGTTATACTATGAAAACGGAAAACTCACTCATTGTGTGACAAGAGGGTCTGGTGGAATCGGAGACATTGTTACAGAAAATGTAAAAACCATAACATCCATTCCGCAATCTCTTTCTGAACCTTTAACCCTTTCTGTCCGAGGGGAAATTTTTATGACCTTCGCTGACTTTGAAGAATTTAACGAGGAATATGGGGGAAAATTTGCCAACCCACGAAATCTCGCAGCAGGTTCCATCAAACAGAAAGATCCACAAGAGGTCGCCAAACGTCCGTTAAGAATTTATGTTTATGATGTATACTTTTCCACGTCCCGTAAGGGAATTAACAAACATGGAGACATTATTAGTTTATTAAAAAAAGAAAAGTTTCCACTCGCTCCCGATTCCACCATCATTTCAGGAAAAACTCTTCTAAAAGAAATTGAATCTTTTCGAAAGAAAAAAGACAAAATGCCATTCCCTGTAGATGGACTTGTCATCAAACTCGATAACCTGAATCTTCGCGAAAGTCTCGGGGAAACCAGTCATTCTCCGCGTTGGGCTCGGGCTTTTAAATTTGATGCCTTACTCAAAGAAACCACCATTGAAGAAATTGACTTTGCCATCGGAAGAACAGGAAAAATCACACCAAGAGCGAAAGTCACACCGATCTTACTTGCAGGAACTACAGTCACCTACGCCACCTTACACAATCAAGACTATATTGATCAACTTGGTGCGGGCATTGGAGCAAAAGTTTTAATCTCGAAACGTGGCGAAATCATTCCTGCTGTGGAAAAAGTTACCGTTCCTCCAAAATCTGTTTTTGTTCTTCCGAAAGATTGCCCATCCTGCAAAACAAAACTAACTAAGGTAGACGACTCGGTTGATTATTTTTGCACCAATCGCAATTGTCCCGAACGTAAACTCAACCAACTCATTTTCTTTTGTTCCAAAAAACAAATGAACATCGAAGGTCTTGGAGAAAGGCAAATCCAAATCTTTTTTGAAAAAGGTTGGGTCAAAGACATACCAGATCTATATACACTAAATAAATACAATGACACCATACTTGAGTTAGATGGCTTTGGAGAGAAATCGGTTAAAATCATTTTTGATGCCATTGAAAAATCAAAAGAGAAAGATTTTCGATTCACCTTACCTTCCATCGGCTTGAATGAAGTTGGCCCGAAAGTCACAGAAATTCTCATTGAACATGGGTTTGACTCGTGGGACAAACTTGTTACACTTTCTAAATCCAAAAATGCCGAAGAAGAATTAACCTCCATCCACGGAATTGGACCAAGAACCATTGACGCCTTACTAACCCATTTGAAAGACAAAGAAACTTTAAAACTTGTCAAAAACCTAATCAACCTGGGATTAAAATTTCAAGCTGATGAAACCGAAAAAAGCGACATACAACCGTTTCTTGGTCAGAGTTGGTGTGTGACGGGGAGTTTTGAAAACTTCCAACCTCGCGACGTTGCTATGGATCTCATCACAAGACACGGCGGAAAAAAAGTGTCCGGTGTCTCTTCCAAAACCACTCATCTTCTCTATGGCCCTGGTGCTGGCTCCAAATTAGACAAAGCAACTGAACTCGGAGTCACTTTAGTTTCAGAATCTGATTTTTTGAAACTTTTGAAAAAAGAAGGGATAACGTTAGCTTAAAGAGAAAGCAGTTTTATTTGTAATACGAATAACAAGCTTGAGGGGTTTTTATACGCACTACAAATAAACGCAGAGAAAATGCAGGCTATGCGCAATGCGTTTATCACCGGATTATTTCCACGTTATCCGAGTTACAATTAACCGGCACCCTCAATATCCCCCGCCACCACCAAAATGAAGAAGTCATCACTTAGTTAAGAAAAGAATTGATAAATGTTCATTTGGACGCCTCGAATCCGTTAGTTGATAAATATTTTTCTAAAACCGACCGCGCTATACGCTCCAATCTTTCCAATCTGCTAGTGGATAAAAATAATTACCAATAAGGAAAGGATTTCCGCTACTATCGCTGGCGCAGGGACTTGACTAACAAAACAAAAACCAGTCATCAAATTTACTTTTAGGAAAAAGGAATTGGAAACTGAAGGAAATGCTTACAAAATCTATTTTGTCACCTGTCTAGCTTAAAAATTTTGGAGGTCAATATACGCAATGCGTTTAAACAATTGAAAATTGCGGAATTAACGTGATTCGTATAAATGCCCGGTTAAAAATAGTATTGCTTTTTATTAAAATTGAATTACGGCGATTGATCAACCATTAACCCAATGGATAATAAAAATGAACTACACCCTCTGCTCTTGCACCTGTTGACCTATAAAAATCCAAAGCATAGTCATCAACTAAATCTGCTTGGACAAACACCTCTTCAACTCCCAAATCTTTACAATATGAATTGATACTCTGAATGAGTGATTTCCCAATTCCTTGTCGTTGGTATTTGGTGAGAACGGCTAAATCAAAAATATACACTAAAGGTTTTTCTGAATAGTATTGGCGAAGCGTGTACGTTGTCAGACCCCCAATCACTTGGCCTTCAAAGATAGAAACAAAAACGTAAAAATCATCTCGATTCAAAAGTGTTTGCAGATATTCAGACTTAGGTATTTGAAAATTCTTCATTTCAAATACATCTTCAAAAACACAAATGAGTTCGATAAATTGATTTAAATCACTAGAGGTTAATTTTTTGATTTCTATGTTTTCCATCATTTCCTTATCAAATTCTTATATACGTGCTTCGTTTATTTCCCTCATTACTTTAAGTTATTCGCATTGCATATAACCGCCCGCACTCTAAGATTTATTTATATAGCGTTTAACCAAGACCGATACTAAAACTTCACTTCAACCGTTCCAAAACTCCTTTTCGTTTTACAATATTTTTATAATCCCATTGGATTTTCTTTGCTTGGCCGAGCCAACGTTTCAGGTCTTTTTTCTTGATTTGACTCACATCCGTATAACGAACGTCCGCTGCCTTAAAACTACCTTCCGGAGTGAGTCCTTCCTCTTCAAAACTTTGCCCGCTCCAAAATAGAAGTCGAATGCAAGTTTTTAATTTGCTATATCCAACAATCGGATTCCCATCTAAAAACCAAACCGGATGAGCATGCCAAATTTTCTTTTCTGCCTTCGATAAGTTTAAATTAATTTCCTGATACAAAAGATCACAGATTTCTTTATCTGTGGACGATTGGGATTGATTATATGTTTCGATCTCTTTACTCATTTAGATTCACTCATCTTTTTCGCTGCTACAAAATACAAATAATACAACTAGTGTAAAACAATAAATTCTAAGTTACAATATAGATCTAGAAATAGAAAAACTAAACACAGAAGAAAGACTAATACAGATTAAAAAGATTTAGAAAACGATTCGTAAATTATTTCACACAAATGGATTATGAACCAATCATAATCGTTGGAATAAAATATGTATTGGCCAAATCGTTAAGGAAGTTTCCAAAAACGATTTGGTTATGAGTTTTACTTACAGACTTTTTTGACGATTGATATAACTTTTACATCTACAGCAGGCCATAGTTTACTCACACCATCAGAACCTTTATGTAAATCATTACACTCAGCATTCAATTTAGTAAGGCCCGATTGCAAACCAAGAGAAAGAACATCTACTGTTCCTGTAACTTCTACAGAATTCTCTTTCCATACAAAATTTACCGGCACTGATGTTTTAGAATTTCCAAATTTCAAATTTAATTTTGCAGTTCCTGTTTCTCCAGCAGCAATATCCGAAAAAGATCCGGAGATTTTTCCATTTCCTTTCACTGCACCAAAAAAGAATTTTTTAATTTTTCCATCTCTGTCTGGAACACCTGAATTCACAGAAGAAGAATCAATTTGAAACTGAAAAGAAGATACAGCACTAAACTTTGATTTGTCTTTTTGTTTTCCGATCACCTTAATAGAATCAAACTTACCTTTAACACCCGTTTTCTCTGTAAATTTGAACGCTGTCCACTCTAATGAGGTTTGAGAAGGATCATATTCATACGTACAATTCTCTTGTGCAAACAGTTCGGTGGTCAAACAGAGTGCGATTAGTACCAAAATGGAATTAAAAATTTTCATGGGAACCTCTAGATGAAAATAGAAAATGCAGAACAAAGTTTTGTCAAGTGCAGTCTAAGGTTCGAATCGCAATTCACATGTTAAAATTTTTACGTTTGTTGGTATTTCATTTCAAGAACCAACTCTTCAAGACAAAGGAAGAAAGTTATGACCCAAGACTTTTTTCCCATGAAGATTTGGCAAAGTCTATTTTAGATTTTCTATCAGAGTCTTTACATATCCACTCAGTTCCGAGTCAAATCATTGAAGGTTTTCGTTCCCTCCGAAGTAAGTACAAAAGCCTTACCAACCAAAACTTCTACGACTTTCTCTTTTCCGCTTCTCACCAATACCAGATCCGCCTTAACCTTGTTCAAAAATCATTACAAGACATAAGATCTTACATCACACAAGACTCTCCTTTTGTATTTCAAATTACAGACTCAGATCATAATTTATCTGAGTTTTATGCGATCACCAATTACCAAACTTCTTCTTACTTAGTGAAACCATTACATGGATTCGAAAATGAAGGGGAATGGTATTCCGAAAAAGAGTTGATGAAGTTCATCGGACTCAAATCAAACAAAGACTTTGTAGATTGGATCATTGCCGAGCCAACTTTTCCTTTTTCAACAAACAAAGAAATTACGAGTTCCTATTCTGCTGTCAAAAATGCCCTAAAACAAATTTCTCATCTGATCCGAATGGAATCCAAAGATGTCTGGATTGTTTTCATCTACGGGATTGGAATTGGAATTTTATCTTTAGTTGTACCTGTTGCCACCTCATCACTTGTCAACATTGTAGCCTTTGGCGTTTTGATCCAACCTGTTATCATATTGACTCTGTTAGTTGTATTTTTCCTCGGATTTGCCGGCGCGATGCAAACCATCCAAATCTATGTTGTAGAAATTTTACAAAGACGAGTTTTTGTTAGAATCGCAACTGAGTTTGCCATCAAATTCCCCAAAATTCGCCAAGATGCTTTAGACAAACATCACAACCCAGAACTTGTAAATCGTTTTTTTGATACAATGACGATTCAAAAATCCATTCATTCAATATTAGTTGATGGTCTTTCTGTTGTTTTAACTACTGTAATTGGATTTGTTTTAATTTCTTTTTACCATCCGATCTTTATCGTTTTTTCTTTTCTTATTTTATTTATCGGTGGGTATTGGGTTACCTACCGTTTAGGCAAACCAGCAGCAGAAAACTATATCAAAATTTCTAAAGAAAAATACAAAGTGGCTGCATGGTTGGAAGAAATATCCAGACATTCTGCTTTGTTCCATTCTACATTTGGTTCTAATTTTGCTTTGGACAAAGCCGATTCATTCATTCGAGATTATTTGTACGCGAGAAAAAAATATTTTTTCAACTACATCCGCCAGATCGCAGGGCTTGTCGGCATTCAGGCATTGGCAAGTGCCATTGTACTTGGATTAGGTGGTTATTTGGTTATTCATAGACAACTTACTATTGGACAACTTGTGGCTGCAGAACTTGTAATTGCTAAAGTACTCAGTGATATCTCCAAGTTTGGAAAACAACTGGATAGTTTCTATAGTTTGATTGCTGCAGTTGATAAAATCAATTCTGTTTTCCATCTACCTACTATGCCAGTCAAAACAGTTGAATTCGAAGCTCCTCAAGGACCCATCCAAGTCCAGTTATCAAGAATCAACTATTCCTTAAACAATGGTCACAAAATCTTTGGTCAATTTGATTTAAAAATAGGAGCCGGTAAATCCATTGGAATCTCTTCCAATACACCTTACGACGCTCATATCTTACTCGATTTAATCTGTGGAATGCGAACCCCAACCGCGGGAATTGTAGAATACAACCACCAAAACATCCACGAAGTTTCGAAAGAACAGATTCATTCTTTTACTTTTTTAGTCAGAGGAAATGAAATCTTTGAAGGAACTGTACTCGAAAACATTCGCGTGGGACGAGAAGAAATTTCCTTAATTGAAATCAGAGAACTTTTAGAAAACTTGGGTATTTGGGAAATCGTTCAATCCTTTCCCAACGGAATTCACACACCACTTTTAACATTTGGTCATCCACTTGACACAATCCAAACTACTGTGATATCTTTAGCGAGAGCACTCCTTGGAAAACCAAAACTTTTGTTAATTGATGAAAACTTGGACCTTTTACCACCACAACTTCTCTCTGCTTCTCTCAAAGTTTTGTTACAGAAAAATAGAGAATGGACTCTCCTTGTTGTTTCCAAATCACCGGCCGTCCTCTCGCAGATGGACCAAGTGTTACGTTTAGAAAACGATTCCTATTCCCTAAAGGTTAACTCTTAAAGATATTATATGAAATCTGATACGTCACAAAAATGGAAACTTCATAAGAATTTACCATCGTTTCGATTGGTACAAACAGCTTTGCCTGCACAGAGCCTTGCTTACCTTCTTACTATCATTTTCTTTTTGAGTGTTCTGATCCTTCTTTATGTACCTTGGCAACAAACAACGATGGGATTTGGAAGGGTTGTGGCTTATGCTCCCCTGGATCGCCAACAGGTGATTGAATCTCCCATCAGCGGCCGCGTTGTCAAATGGCATGTACATGAGGGAACCAGAGTCAAAAAGGGAGACCCTATCATTGATATTTCCGATAACGATCCCAACTTTATTAGTAGGATTCGAGAAGAGAAAAATGCCCTTTTACAAAGATTAGAAGCCGCAAGATCCAGAGAAGACAATATCCGTTCCAGGATCATCAGCTTACGATCCTCGAGAGGAAGTGCTGTGGATGCAGCTGATTCACGAAGGATGATGGCAAAAGACCGCGTGCGTGCCAGCGAACAAGCAGTAGATGCTGCGAAAGCCGCTCTAAAAACTGCCAACCTCAATTTAGACCGCCAAAAACAATTATGGGAAAAAGGTTTAACTTCCAAACGAACCTTGGAACTTGCAGAACTAGATCATACGAATGCGGAAACGGGTCTGGATCGTGCAAAAGCAACGTACGATGCAGCCATCAAAGAAGAAAAAGCTCTTCGCAGTGATACCGGAAAGGTTTCACAAGATGCTGATGCCTCGATCAATGATGCAAGGGCTTCCTTAGCATCGGCTCAATCAGAAGTGGCTCGTGTTTTGGAAGACCTACCGAAACTGGAAGCAAGGTTATCTAGACAGGAAACCCAAGAGATATTTGCACCCAGAGATGGAACCATCATGCGGATTTTGGTAAATCCTGACACCCAACAAGTCAAGGAAGGAGATGGTGTGGCCATCCTTGTTCCCGATGCCGAAGACAAAGCTGTCGAACTTTTTATCTCAGGCAACGACATTCCGTTAGTTGGCGAAGGAAGAAAAGTTCGGTTACAATTCCAAGG
The DNA here is from genome assembly GCF_002812125.1 of Leptospira brenneri. Lineage (NCBI taxonomy): Bacteria > Pseudomonadati > Spirochaetota > Leptospiria > Leptospirales > Leptospiraceae > Leptospira > Leptospira brenneri. Next base: position 70,846 of record NZ_NPDQ01000002.1, on the reverse strand, counting down.
ATACCCTGTTTTGCAAATCAGTGGATGGCCAGAAACTGCCGTTGGTACTTTTGGCGGAACGGTAAAGTTAGTAGACATCACAGACAATGGTTCTGGAAACTTTAGAGTACTTGTCATCCCTGATAGGGAGGACAGACAATGGCCTTCCAGCCGTTATTTGAGACAAGGGGTTCGTGCCAAAGGTTGGATTTTTCTCAATCGTGTGAGTGTAGGTTACGAACTCTGGAGAAGATTTAATGATTTTCCACCGAACCTACCCATGGATGATCCAGAAATGAAATCATTGTTAGATGAAACTGGTAGTGGGGATAAGGTCAAATGATCCAAAGATTGAATCAATCTCTGTTTGCATTACTTTATCCTTTTGGGATGTTTTTTACCTTCGTTCTGGAGGCAGATCCCACACGTGATCCGTTTGAGTCCTTACATGGTCCTAATATTTATTCTCAAGATTATATCAACCAACAACCGGGAGTTCTAACTCTAGAAGAACTTCTTAAGTCAGTAGAAAAGTCTTATCCACTTGTCCTTGCTGCTGAGAAACTTTTAACCGAAGCCGAATATAACTACCTAGCCGCTGAAGGTGCTTTTGACTTACAATTTAAATCCATGGGAACTACAAAACCAATGGGTTATTATACAAACAATGCAGCAGATGCCATGTTTGAAAAACCAACACCACTTGGAGGAACTTCCTTTTTTGCTGGTTATAGAATCGGACGTGGAACCTTTCCTGTTTATGATGGAAAAAGAGAAACCAATGACCATGGTGAAATTCGGGCCGGTGCCATCTTTCCCCTAATGCGTAACCGTGAGATTGATAAAAATAGAGCGGATATCAAAAAAGCCGACCTCGACAAAAGACTCGCAGAGCTCTCCATTCAAAAATTAAAAATCGAAGTCATTAAAGAAGCCACCAAACGTTATTGGAAATGGGTTGCTAGCGGACAAGAATATTTGGTCAACAAAGACTTGTTAGCAATAGCTAAAAACAGACAAAATCAAATTACCGAACGTATCAAGTTAGGTGATATTCCGAAAATGGAAGGAACAGAAAATGACCGTGCCATTTTACAAAGAGAGTCTCAATTTGTATCTGCAGAAAGAGAGATGCAAAAAGCCGCCATCGACTTATCTTTATTCCTACGAGCTCCGGATGGAAATTTAATCCTTCCGACAACGAGCAGGCTCCCCATCGGATTTCCCAAACCCATCGATTATAAAAAAGTGGATTTGGAAAAAAGTATCAAACTAGCATGGAAGTTTAGACCGGAACTGCAAGACTTCGAATTCAAAAGGGACAAAGTCCGGGTAGACCAAGATATGGGTTACAATTCATTAAAACCTCAAGTGGATTTAGTGGTCGCAGGCTCCCAAGACTTTGGACCGGGATCCGTCACAAAAGCCAAACCGGAACTCGAAGCCTCTCTCATTCTCAACCTTCCTATCCAAACCAAAAGGCCAAGAGGACTCATTGGTGCAGCTGAAGCAAAGATCGCCCAACTTGACCAAGAATTACAATTCTCCAAAGACAAAATCAAAACGGAAGTGCAAGATTCTATTTCAGAGGTGATTGCCTCAGCAAAACGTGTAACAGTTACTCAAAATGAAGTGGAACTTGCCAGAAAGTTAGAAGAGATGGAAAGAGAACGGTTTGCACTGGGAGATTCTACACTTCTATTTGTTAATATTCGAGAACAGACAAGTGCAGAAGCAGCTGTGCGTGAAATTAAGGCATTGTACGATCACCATGTAGCTCTAGCCCATTTCCAAGCATCCACCGCGGCCATTCTACAAATTTCACCCTTCCCTTAGTCCGATTTACGCTTCAGAAAAAAAAACGACTTTCACTACTCAATGAATTTCTAAACTTCTTCCTAAAGAAGGTTTCTATGCACGGGGAAGAGTCACTATTACAAGACATCGGTCTTAGTATTATTTTTGCAACAGTCTTAAGTCACATTGCCAGAGTCCTCAAACAGCCGTTAATTTTGGGTTATATCATCGGTGGGGCCCTACTCGGTAAGGAAATGGGATTTGGATACGTAACCAACGAAGCCAGTATTGAACTCATATCCGAAATCGGACTCATCCTACTCTTATTCATCATTGGTTTAGAAATCAACTTGGCCGAACTTGCCAAAATGGGTAAGGCAATGTTTACCCTCGGGATTTTGCAATTCACTCTTTCCGTTGCTTTTGTTTATTCCGTGTTCCCTTTTTTAGGACTTTCCATCGGTTCAGAAAAATTTGACCTTCTTTACATTGCGGTTGCCCTCTCACTTAGCTCAACATTAATCGTTGTTAAACTCTTACAGGACAAAGTGGAGATCAACACTCTCTCAGGAAAACTAACTGTGGGGGTTTTGGTATTCCAAGACATCTGGGCCATTTTGTTTATGGGGGTACAACCCAACCTAAACAATCCAGAAATCTTAAAAATTCTAACTTCCGTTGGAATCATTGTTTTACTCATCGCATTTAGTTTTAGTGTCAGTCGTTATGTTTTAGCTAGGTTATACAAAGCCTGTGCGAGTAGCCCGGAATTAATTCTTTTAACATCGATTATGTGGTGTTTCTTTGTCTGCGGGATTGCAGGAGAAGCTGGACTTTCCAAAGAAATGGGTGCCCTCGTTGCCGGTATGAGTATAGCGGCTTTCCCTTATGGGGCGGATGTCATCTCCAAACTCATTGGAATTCGAGACTTCTTTGTGACTTTATTCTTTGTGGCTTTAGGTCTAAAGGTTCCTCTTCCTAGTTTAGAAGTCATTGGACTATCAACAGCCATCATTGCCCTTATGTTATTTGTCAGGATGATTACCATTGCTCCGGTCATTATCAAACTAAACAAAGGGGTTCGAAATGGATTTCTGACTGCACTGAATTTAGCTCAGATTTCAGAATTCTCTCTCGTAATATTAGCATTAGGTGCTGGATTCGAACATATCACACCCAAACTACAAGCAGTGATTCTTACTTCTACGATCATTGCATCAGTTCTATCTACATATATTATTATGTTTAATCATAACATTGCCGCTGTATTAGAAAGACTACTTGCTAGATTTGGAATCTCTGACCAAACAGAGGAATCAGGGAAAGATGACAAGTCAGGCCATGGGGGACATGGCGATGGAATGGTAAGAGACATCATTGTTCTCGGATACTTCCGGATTGCACGTGCCTTTGTCGAATATTTGGAGGACTTATCGCCTTCTCTCATCAAACGGATCATCATAGCCGATTACAATCCAGCCTTTAAGGAAGAACTCACAAACAAAGGATTCCAGTGGGCTTATGCTGACCTTGCCCATCCAGATTCCTTATCACATATCGGCCTCCACGATGCTTCTATGGTCATTTGTACCATCTCAGATTCCTTTCTCAAAGGAACCAATAACAACCGTTTACTTTCAACACTTAGCAAACTAGCACCGAACGCAAAAATCATTCTGACTGGTGACGAACCAGGAGAAGCAAAAAAATTAGTCGCCGATGGAGCTCAAAAAGTCATCGTCCCTGGAGTCATTACGGGAGAATTTTTGTATGAGTATATTTCTCGAGGGATGAGAAATAACGAACGCGAAGTTTAATCAATTGATTTAGAAGAACTTGGAATCAAATTGTTTTAAATGAATTCGAAATAAAATTTCAAAGATGATTAGAATTTCCATTCTAAAGAGAAAGAGCCGGTAAGAAATTACCGGCTCTTCTATTATCACCAAGTGATGTAAAATTAGATTTTTCCCATATCAATCACAAACCGGTAACGAACATCACTTTTCAAAACTCTTGCATACGCATCATTGACTTGGTTTGGCTCTATGAGTTCAATCTCTGGAGTGATATTGTGTTTTCCACAAAAATCCAACATCTCTTGAGTTTCTTTGATCGAACCGATGGCAGACCCTGCAAAATTTCTCCTCATCAAAATGAGTGGAAATGGATGGACACTCAGTGGTTTTTCTGGCGCACCAACAGACACTAAAGTTCCATCTAATTTCAAAAGGCCAAAATACGCAGCCATATTCAAATCGGCAGAGGAAACTGTATTGATGATTAAATCAAACTGCAAAGCATTTTTCTGAAATACATCTTTAGATTGTGTATTTAAAAAATGATCGGCACCAAGTTGATTTGCATCGTCTTTTTTGTTCGCTGATTGGCTAAGCACAGTAACTTCTGCACCCATAGCCTTGGCAAGTTTAACAGCCATATGACCAAGACCACCAAGTCCCATCACAGCAACTTTTTTTCCCGGTCCCACATTCCAATGTACTAATGGTGAATAGGTGGTAATTCCTGCACATAAAAGTGGTGCTGCTTTATCTAATGGCAAACTATCTGGAATTCGCAAAACAAAATCTTCATTCACAACAATCACATCTGAATAACCGCCTTGGGTGACAGCTGATCCGTCTCTTTCCTTACCACCGTATGTCAAAGTATTTCCAGGAATACAATACTGTTCCAATTCTGCTTTGCAATGTTCACATTCCCTGCATGAATCCACCATACAACCAACACCAACATGATCACCTACTTTGTATTTGGTGACTTTGGAACCAACAGTTCGAACAACGCCGGCAATTTCATGTCCAGGCACCATAGGGAAATTAGAATTTTCTCCCCATTCATCTCTTGTCATGTGGATGTCTGAGTGGCAAATCCCAGAGTATTTGATATCAATGACAACATCATAGTCTTTTGGATTTCTTCTTTCGAAACTGTAAGGGACAAGAGCCTCTTTTGCTTTTAATGCAGCCATACCTTTTGCTTGAATCATTTGATTTTCCTTATCTTCTCCCTCCTTAGTTCCCATCGATTGCCGGATCCTTTCGGAAACGAGGCAAAAAGGGACCAAGGGATGATTACATAATACTATTGGAAAAAACGAAAAACAATACACAGAACTCTATTTTATTGCCTAATTCTATAGCTCCTAAAAATTATTGTTGTCTTTTGCTCTTTTTGATTCGTCTTTTTTAGTATGGGACGAATCGAAGAAAACAACAGAGAAATTGCCAAACACCTGGAAACTCTTTTGCCAAAAGAAGGGAATCTCATCACGGATATCCCTGGACTGAACTTGTTTCGCATTAACGAGTCATTTGTAAGAGTTCCTCTCACCTACCACCCACGCATCATCCTTATGGCCCAAGGATCCAAACGTGTTTTTTTAGGAGATGATACCTTTCAGTATGATCCAACACAATACCTAGTTCTTTCAGTACCCATCCCTCTTGAATGTGATGCAGTGGCCGATAAGGACAAACCCATACTTGGTTTTGGAATTGATGTAGATCCACAAGAAGTGGCAGAAATACTACTGTTAGCTGATGAAGCAAAATATTCAGGAGAAAATTTACCCAGAGGAATTTATGGAGCCAATGTTACGGAAGAAATATCAGATGCTTCTCTTCGTTTGGTGAAAACCTTAACTTCTCCAATAGACCGCCGTGTACTCGGAAAACCCATAGTCAGAGAAATTATTTATCGGGTTTTAACGGGAGAAAACGGAGAAGCATTGCAAGCATTGGCCCATAGAAACAGAAGATTCTTTCAAGTAGCACAAATTCTAAATCGAATTCATAAAGAATATACAAACAATTTGGATATCAATGAATTAGCGATGCAAATTGGAATGAGTGTTTCGAACTTTCATGTTTGTTTTAAAGCAGTCACAAACACCTCTCCCTTACAATACATAAAAATCATTAGGTTACAAAAAGCTAGGGTTCTGATGTTAACAGAAGGAGCAAATGCCATTACGGCAGCACACCAAGTAGGTTACGAAAGTCCTTCCCAATTTAGCAGAGAATACAAAAGATATTTTGGTGTCTCCCCCGCCAAACACCAAACACAACCGCAGGTGGTAACGGCAAATTAATTTTCGTTAAATTAAACCCTTTTGTTTGAATTCATTGATCACAATTTCTAAATCCGCCGGTGAATCCACACCTAAGTTTGCTTTGTCAGAAAGATAAACTCCGATGGTAGATCCATTCTGCAAAGCACGAAGTTGTTCTAAAGATTCTACTGTTTCCCAATCAGAAGCCGGCAAGTGGTTGTAATTCATTAAAAAATCTCTTTCATAAGCATAAATCCCTAAATGGCGATGATACTTAGCATCCGCTTTAAAAGAAGCGGGAATCGGAGAACGAGAAAAATAATTCGCACGTCCAACCCTATCAAAGACCACCTTTACTTTGTTAGGGTCTTTTGGATCTTCGGAACTAGTAAAAGGAACTGCTGCTGTGGTCATGTCCCAATCTCTATATTTGGTTTTTAAACCAAGAACTCCATCGATAAGAGAAGTCTCCATTCCTGGTTCATCTCCTTGGACATTGAGAATGATTCCATAACCTGGGTATTTTTCTGCAACTTCAATGATCCTGTCGGTACCGGTAGGATGGTCGGGACTTGTGAGTATGGACTCTCCACCAAAACCCAAAACAACATCATGAATTCTTTGGTCATCAGTTGCGACCACCAAACGGTGGATAGACTTGGAAAGAGAAGCGTGGTGGTAGGTCCACTGGATCATTGGTTTTGTGCCAATGAGGGCCAGTGGTTTTCCAGGGAATCTTGTGCTCGCGAACCTCGCGGGGATCACACCAAGGATTTGGTCGGACATAGTCCTAGTTTACCAAGAACTCGGTAAAGTAAACCTCTTTGATTTTTCCATTGGTCAAAATGTGATTTAAGTGGGCTTTGATTTCCTCACGTAAATCCAATTGGTTGGTAATGGATTTTAAATCGTCTTTTGTTTTTCGTGCAATGACTAAGTTGATGATGTTTTGCATTTGAGCCACACGAGCCGCAAGTTCCGCAGAAAGTGCAGGTTGTCCAGATTCAAATCCAAGAGACATCTTCAACTTAACAAAGTGTGATTCTCCAACATCAGAAGTATTCACTCTAAATTCTTCTTGAAATGTGTAAACTTCCAAAGGAGGGGGAGCTTTCACAAGAGATATATTCTTTTGTTGTTTAAACACACTTGTTGCTGTCTTTTGAGCAACAAACATTGATATAACGGTTACAATGATAATTCCAAAAATGGCCGCAGCAATGTACAATAACCATTTTACAATGGGGGACATCCCTGCAGAGGCGGAACTACCTTCGGCTAACCCACCTTCTTCTTCATCTACTTCACGGTCACCCATGTTAAAATTCTCCTTCTACATTTGTTTCAGTGTTCGGCAAACGAGTGTCAGGTAGACCGTATTTACTTTCTCCTGGTGCACGTTTGGTAGACTTCTCGGTTAAAATGATGATATCCACACGACGGTTGAAAGCTTTGGCTTCCGGTGTTCCTTCATTTTCCAATACAAGAGGTCTGTAGGATCCAAAGCTTACCGCTTGGAACCAACTTGGTTCAATTTCTTCTGAATTGATCATAAAAACGGTCGCGTTCACTGCCCTTGCTCCCGCCAAATCCCAGTTATTAATATATTCTCTTTCTTCTCTTCCAGGGCGGTTCACCGGATTAACGGCATCATCATCACTATGTCCTTCCACCCGAACAAAACGTTCGAGTCCTTTGATGAGTCCTGCAGCTTTTCGTAAAGTCTCTCGAATCGCTGGTGTTAGAATTGCTGAACCCGGATAAAAATAATCAGCACCTACAAGAGAAATCACAAGTCCTCTTTCGTTTTCAGAAATACGAACTTTGCCTGCTTCCACTTCTGGTTTAAAAACTTCTTGGGCATCTTTTTTGGACTTAGAAAGGTTTCTTCCCACTACTTGAGACGGCAAAGATTCAATTTGCATTCCCATCTCTTCCAAAGATCCTTTGGAAAGAGTTTGTCCCCCGGTGAAAAATCCTGTAGTGGATTTAAATGCAGATAAAATGATCTGCATTTCTTTTGCATCTGTTTTACCCGTTGTATACAAAAGGATAAAGAAACAAAGGAGAAGTGTCACCATGTCCCCGTAAGTTGCCATGAACTCGGGAACTTTTTGGATGCACTCAGGACATTTATCTTTTTTAGCCATAACTAAAAATTAATCTCCGTCGTCTTTCAATGCAGTTCTTTCTGCAGGAGTTAAGAAACTCGCTAATTTCTCTTTTACAATCCTTGGGTTGTCCCCTGATTGAATCGATAAAGTTCCTTCCACCATCACTTGTTTGACTACAAGTTCATCTTCCGATCGTCTTGTTAGTTTTCTTACAATTGGTGCTGCAAATAAGTTCTGTGCCAGTGATCCGTATAATGTGGTAATAAGAGCTGTCGCCATACCTTGTCCAATCGCACTGGCATCCCCACCACCTAAGTTCTTTAACATCCCCACAAGACCCACAAGGGTCCCAAGCATCCCGAACCCTGGCGCAAAACCAGCGTAAGCATCCCACCAAGACCGGCCATACGCATGTCTTGTGGCTGTGTTCCCAATTTCGGTTTCCATAATATTACGAACCAGTTCGGGATCGGTTCCATCCACAACGAGTTGGATTCCCTTCTTTAAAAATTCCTCAGGAAGTTCGTTGATATCATCTTCTAAGGCAAGAAGACCTTCCCGTCTTGCTTTTTCAGAAAAACTAACAAGTGTCGTAATGAGACCAGGTAAATCTGAGGGAGGATTTTGAAAGGCCTTCTTGGTGACAGCCCCCACTCCAATGGTGGAAGTCCAAGGAAAGGAAATGATCGTAGCGGCGGCGGCACCACCAAATGTAATCATTACCGAGGGAATATCGATAAGGTCTGTTAGAGCAAGACCCCCCGTAACCACCCCAAGTAACATCAAACCCGCTCCCAGGGCCAAACCAATGACTGTAGCTATATCCATTTCTTATGTTTCCTCAGGTCTATCTTTGACTCGCGGAAGATTGTGAATCCGAGTTTGGTAAGCAACTACCTTTTCCAACACTTCCGCAACGGGCTCTTGTACAATGAATTTCTTCTCATTCACAAGAGTGATGATCGTATCCGGATTCGCTTCAATGGTCTCAATCAAATCTGCATTGAGAACAAATTCAGCACCTTTGAGTCGATGTAAAATGACCAAGAGATCCCCCTTCAGAGATTTCTATTTATGTCTATCGACTACCTTTCGAATTTCGCTTACGAATTTTTCTTCAGTAAACCGATTGATGGAATTTTGGAAATCTCCGCGTTTGAAATGGATCTTTTCTGCCCTTTGGATGGCATCATTTAAGGATTTTACGGTCTGCTCTTTGAAAAATACCCCAGTCCGGTCCTCCTTGACTGATTCCAGGGCACCTCCCTTCCCATACGCAATCACGGGAGTGGCATAGGCCTGGGACTCTACCGGAGTGATTCCGAAGTCTTCCATCCCCGGAAAAATAAACCCTCTGGCCTTTTTGTAAAGTTCCACCACTTCCGTCCGGGGTAGGCCCTTTTTCCAAAGGATGTTTTTTGGCAAATTTTTGACTAGTTTGCCCTCTTCCTGGCCCCCGCCCACAAGGATAAGAGGTTTTCCGTTTTCTCGGAAGGCTTCAATGGCTAGATCAATTTTTTTATAAGGAGCAAAGGCAGAAACCATCAGATAATAATCATCTTTGGAGTTATCATGAACTCGGAAATCTTGAGGCAAACATGGAGGATAAACAATTTTATAATCACGGCGATAGTATTTTTGAATCCTTCTTCCCACAAAATGAGAGTTACATGTAAAATAATCCACCCGGTTTGCGGATGCAGCATCCCATGTGCGCAGGTAATTAGCAATGGACTGTAAAAGAAAAAATTTTAAACCACTTCGTTTTGGAAAATAATCATAATACATATCCCAAACATACCGCATAGGACTATGGATATAACTCAAATGGAAAGTATCTGGATGAGGGATCACACCTTTTGCAACACAATGCGAAGAACTAATGACCACATCATAACCTTTTAGATCCAAAGATTCAATCGCAGTGGGAAATACTGGTAAGTAGTAACGATAGTATTTTTCTTTAAAAGGAAGATTATTTGTAAAAGCCGTAGTGATTTTACGTCCCTCAATCCTTTCGTTCAGTTTGCCTTTGGAATAAAAAAGAGTAAATAAATCAGCTTCAGGAAATGCTTTTAATAAACTATCAAGAACTATCTCGCCACCGCGCATACCGGTGAGCCAATCATGTATAATTGCAACTTTCATTAATTTTGTGGTCCAATCCTTCTTCCCGTAATTGGCGTTGTACGTCCGTAATACGATGCTGTAATTAAAAAAGGAATCGGCATGGTGCTCTCTAAATTGCGAGAACTTTCCATATAACGTCTTCCTTCTTTTCCTATGTTTTCTGCGTCTTTAATCGTCGCAAGAAGTTCATCATACATTTCCGTACTCCCTACTAATTTGGGAATCGTACCTTCTGTTTGATTTAATTTATCGGTGATCGAACGAAAATCCAAGGTGATTTGTCTGAGGTCTGCTCGATTTTCTTCCATTGTCACCGAGGTCGCTTTGAAAAAATCATCAAAATAACGAGCCGACGGTAGGTAGTCAGGAGTTTTTTCACCCTCACGGAATGTGGGTTTAAAAAAAGGTCGTTTCCCATCCGAACTTCCTGGGTTGATATTGATAATCCTTCCCGAAAATAATGTTACCGTTTGAAAATCCACTTCATAGTTATCCCACAGAGTTAAGGGATCTTCTAAAGCAATGTGGAGTTCAATCGCATGATCCATGTTATGATCGAGGAATCGACGGTCAGGAACATCCATTAGCGGTTTGGAATCAATATGGGCCACATATCCTTTTTGGATTCCCAAAATCCGAACCTCAGTTCCCTCTTTGATTCCATCGATTCTAGAGTAAAAAAGCGACAACCGATAAGGATATTTTTTGGCAGGACGATCCGGCTCAATGACCGTTGTGAAAAATGCGAAGACTAAAATAGAAAAAAAAACGATCCCCGTAAGAGATTCTTTGGATAACTTTTTCGATTTCACAGCAGACTTAAAATTCTTCCTTCTAAAGAAAGAGTTGGCAAGCAGATTTTAAATGACTGAATGGGACTCAGATGAAAGCAGTCACCATCCTAAAATACGACGAATCCGAACCCCAATTGGAACTCCGAGAAAAAGACATCCCCACTCCCAAAGATAACGAAGTGCGGATCAAAATCCATCTTTCTCCGATCAATCCTTCTGACCTTATGTTCATTCGTGGACTCTATGGTTTTAAGAAAAAAGCACCGGTGTCTGCGGGATTTGAAGCCAGCGGAACCGTAGATGCTGTCGGAGCCTCTATCAAAACTCTGAAAGTTGGAATGAATGTTTCTTGTGTGGCTCCTCAAAATGATGGGGCTTGGGCCGAATACATGATCACAACGGAAGAAAATTGTTTACCGTTAGCGGATGGAGTGAGCCTAGATGAAGGTTCTAGTTTTTTTGTAAACCCAATGACTGCTTGGGCCATGGTTGCAAAAGGTGCTAAAGAAGGACATCCCGCAATGATCCAAACCGCTGCTGCCAGTGCTCTTGGAAAAATGGTAGTGCGACTTTGTAAAGAACGTGGAATTCCTTTAATCAATGTTGTGCGAAAAAAAGAACAAGAAGAAAGTTTAGCGGAAATCGGCGCAGAAAACATTTTAAATTCCAGTTCTCCCAACTACCAAAAAGACCTATTTAAAATTTCTAAAAAACTAAATGCAACTTATGCAATCGATGCCGTGGCAGGAGAAACAGCACAGTCCCTTGTGGAATGTATGCCTTATGGTTCCAAACTTGTTTGTTACGGTGCGCTCTCGGAAAAACCATTTGCAGTCAATTCTGGAATCATTTTATTCCAAAACAAAAAAATCGAAGGGTTTTGGTTGTCTTCTTGGATTTATGAAATTGGATTAGAAGAATTTCAAAAACAAGCAACGGAAGCTCAGAAATATTTAAAAACAGTTTTCCAAACCAAAATCAACAAACGGTTTAAATTTGAAGATTATAAAGAAGGTTTGGAATTTTATAAACAAAATATGACCGAAGGGAAGGTAGTGTTTGGTCCGTAAGTTTTTATTTTTATTCGTCGTTCTAACTTCTTTATCTTTTACTCATTGCCTCAGTGATACAAAAAAGAATTTAGAAAGCCTCAAGGCTTGTAAGTTTGATTTGGTAGATGTTCGAGTTGACCTAAAACCAAATCCAAACTTTCCATTAATCCCTTTGGTAGATTTATTCCCGCAGGTTTCCGTAGTAAATCCGAACAACACAAAAGTGAGTATTTACCAATTTGATTTAGAGATCGAACTTGTGACTCCCAATGGGAAAGAATACATTGGAAAACTTCAAAATGAAACTCCTCTCGAAGTGGAACCCAATTCAGAATCCATGGTCGTTCTCAAACTCATTCCAGAACAAAAACAATCCATCCTTCCTAAACTTCTACTTTTAGCCAGACAACTAACGGATGCTGCAAAACGAGGAGAAGATGCAGAGTTTGAAATTTATGGAACTGTTCAAGTCGACAGTGCCCTGGGAAAACTTCCAATTCCCGTCCGCGAAGTTTCTCGGATCAAACTAAAAAAATGAAGTTATTCTTCCAAAGGAAATGGATCCTTTTATTTTTCATTGGATCCACTTTCGATTGCATCCAAAATCGAGATGATTTGTTTTATTCTGCTTATGAAGGAAATCAAAAAACCTTTGAAACTTATGCGGCGAAAAACTCTGCCTGTGGCAAAGAAAAACTTCCAGGAACACTTTTCCTAGGAAGGGTCAAAATTGATGATCTCAAACTTTGTTTTCGAGCCATTGAACTCGTTACCTGCACTACTTGGAATACAGAAGGTTATCTTCCCGATTCCTGTAAGTCAATTGGAACGAAATTTAATTAATTATGTGGCGTTATTTATTTGATTTATCTAGTTCTGAAATCTTTTTATTCGCATCACTAGCGTTTGCTGGCATTTTCTTACTGCTTTTTGGAAAACTCAGAAAAAAAGAATCCCCTTCCAGCTCCAAATCAAAACAAGGATCTGGTTCCGAAGACCCTTCCAATACGAACTCAGGAAAACCAAAAAAAGATCCAAAATCTACAAAAGACAATAATCTAAAGGTGATGGAAATTTTTGATTATAATGGAATCAAAATCCTCCACCAAGACGGAGCTTATACGGTCAATGACCAAGGAGTCGTTAGCAACTATATGAATTGGAACCTACTCCCTTCCAAATACCAAAAAATGGTCAAAGAACTAGACAATCGGTCGTTAGGTGAAAAAGGGGAAGATTATTTTTTAGAAATGATCAATGGATTCTATTATGTGTCACTACCGGGTGGAAAGAAAAAAAAATACGATTCCATCCAAAGTATCCCGGCTGACATTCGAAAACGATTAGGTGTTTGAGTTTTAAGTAGAAAGAATCTCTACTTTGTTTTTTACCTTCACTTTAGGTTTGTTTTGTTCTAAATTACGTTTTCTTTCTTTTTCTTCCCGATCACGAAGAAGACCTTCCTCCAAAACTTTTTTAGGAGGTTTTTTTAGATCCCAAACAATCCCAAACCAACTCAGAACTTTCAAAATATAGTAAGATATATCAACCTCATACCAATAGAAACCTTGGTTTGCCGATGAGCAGTAATAATGGTGATTGTTATGCCAACCTTCTCCCATAGTAAGAAGGGCAAGCCATAAATTGTTTTTACTTGTATCGCGTGAATCAAACCGGACAGACCCATAAACATGGGAAAGAGAATTGATCGTCCAAGTAGCATGCCCTAAAAAGAAAGTGGAAACAGCATAACCATACACAAGCCAACCCCAACCGCCAATGGCATAAAGTAAAACCGCATAACTCAAAGGAGCAATCCAATGGTAACGATCGAGGATACGTAGCTCTGGATATTTATAAAAATCAGGGATTAGTTTGGATTCATAATCATTGTAATCGTTTCGTAAAAACCAAAACATATGGGAATACCAAAACCCTTTTCGGCTAGGGGAATGAATGTCCTTTTCTGTATCAGAATACTTGTGGTGGTTTCTATGATGAGCCGCCCACCAAAGAGGTCCTTTTTGCATAGCCATCGCACCAATCCATGCCAAAACAAATTGAAAAACCCGTGAAGTTTTGAATGAGGCATGAGAAAAGTAACGGTGGTAAGCAGCCGTAATTCCAAACATACGAAGGAAATAGGAACCGACAGCCACCCAAACCAAAGATAAGGAAAATGGAACCGTAAAGACAGTAAGAACCGTGGCTTGGACTAAAAAGAACAAAATCAGGAAAAGAAATGGTGCTTGTTCTTTGACAACAGGTGTGACAGTAGAGGGAGAAGAATTCATCAGATAAACCTACTTGTTTGTGTCCCCCAAAGCTCTTTGGTTGCAAAAAAATTCATTCTACTTGATTCCCGATTTGCCTGTAGCACCCTGTCCATATACCCATGTCATCGAAAATCGTTGTCCAAAAATACGGTGGAACCTCCGTGGGAGACACCACTAAAATCCAAAATGTGGCCAAACGTATCAAACGTTACCACGACGAAGGCCAGAAAGTTGCCGTTGTTGTTTCTGCAATGGGACATACTACTGACGAACTTGTCGATTTGGCTGACCAGATTTCTAAGAACCCTCCCAAACGAGAAATGGATATGTTGCTTTCGACGGGTGAACAAGTGTCGATTGCTCTTCTCGCCATCGCTCTCAATGAACTGGGAGTTCCTGCTCAATCCTTTACTGGTTCTCAATTAAAAATATTAACCGATGGAAATTTCTCCAACGGGAAAATCGAAATGATTGATCGCTCTAGGATCGATGAAGCATTTAACAAAGGGAAGGTGGTAATTGTTGCCGGTTTCCAAGGAATCGATAAAGACGAAAACATTGTGACCCTTGGTCGCGGAGGAAGTGATACTTCTGCAGTGGCTCTTGCCGCCGCTCTCGGTGCTGATGAATGTGAAATTTATACAGATGTTGATGGTGTTTACACTGCCGACCCAAGAAAAATCGCAACAGCAAAGATGCACAAACAAATCACTTATGAAGAAATGTTGGAACTCGCAAGCCTCGGTGCAGGAGTACTTCATTCTAGAAGTGTTGAGTTAGGTATGAATTATAACGTGGTCATTCACGTTCGATCCAGTTTCCACGACAAACCGGGAACTTTAGTGATGAGTGAGGATAAAATTATGGAAAAGATGAAAGTGAGTGGAGTTACCGCAAAAGGTGACCAAGCCCGAGTGACCATTGCTGACGTAAAAGACAAACCGGGAATTGCAGCAGAATTATTTACTCAATTAGCAAATAAAGATGTGATTGTTGACGTGATTGTTCAGTCATCACCAAGAGATGGAATCAATACCATTTCCTTCACGATTGCCAGAAAAGACATTGCTGCCGCAAAACCGATCATTGATGCCTATGCAAAAGATCATGGAAACGGTAAAGCCGAGATCGATGAAAATATCTCTATTGTTTCAGCAGTTGGTGTGGGAATGAAATCCCATGTGGGTGTTGCTGCAAAGATGTTCCAATCACTTGCAGAAAAAAACATCAATATTGAAATGATTTCCACATCCGAGATCAAAATTTCCTGCGTCATCAAACAAAACCAAGCAGAAGATGCAGTAAAGGCTTTACATACAACCTTCATCGGGTAAATTTACGACCGTATGCAAAAAGGATCACGAATGTCTCGATTTTTCGTTTTGTTTTTTGCATCGGTTCTTGCCGTTAGCTTTCTTTTTTTCCCTCTCGTAAGTTTAAATTCTTACGAATCTTTAAATGCGGTTCTTGCCATCGTTGGACCCAAATCCATTTCCACTTTGGACTATGAAGAAGGAATTGAACGTTATAAAAACCTTTCTCGTTTTTTCCCCAGCTACCGTAAAAAAGGATCTCTCCATTCCCAGGTCATCGACTTTTTAATCGATAGGGCTGTGGTCGACAATGCCGCCGATGAAGAATCCATCCAGGTGAATGAAAAACGAATCGAAGCTGAAATCCAAAAGAGGATGGAAGCCCAAGGGATCACCGATCTAGAACAATTTAAAAAATCGGTTCAAAGCCAATTCAATTTACCTTATGATGTCTGGTTAGAGGATTTACCTTACCAAATCAAAAAAGGCCAACTCCTTCAAATTAAGGTGAGTCCACCACTACCTTCCGAACAAGAAGTCCAAGCATGGTATAACAAAAACAAGGCGAAAGTAGGATCAGAGTTTAAATTTCGAGAAATTACACTTTCTCCTACCAATGCCTCCATTGACGAAGAAACAAGGGTTTTCAACGAACTCACTGAAATTAGAAATAAATCGCTAAAAGATCCTTCTTTCTTTAAACTAGTGGCCTCAGGCCCAAGAAATGAATCTCGTTATCGTCTGAATGGAGGTTTGGTTAATTGGGTTCCAACCTTTGAATTGTACAAAACCCAACCCATCACAGCATCTGTATTAACACAAGTTGGTGGGCCAGGAAAAATTTCAGAAGTTTTTAGAGATGATCGCAAACGTTATTGTATTGTTTTGATTGAAGGGATGAGACCCACTCCACTAGATGCGGTCAGAAAAGGAATTCAAGGATTTCTATTTCGAGAAAAAGAACAAACTTCATTCGAAGATTGGGTTTCTACAACTCGTAAAAATACGACCATTTCTATCTTTGATCCTATTTATATCAAAGAACATAACATAAGTAATCCTGAAGAAAAATACAATACAGACTAATGATGAGCCGGAAAGACTATAACCCAAGTTTTGCGGTAGTTTATTTAGACTCCCTTTCCATTCAATTTCTAAATCAAAACTTTAAAGTTGAGTTATGGGAAGAATTTATCAATCGTTTGATCAAAGTTTTTCCAGGAATCCAGATCCATATCAATTCTGACTCCTCTCTTTCTGAAAAACTAAACTCATCTGCTCTTAAAAACCAGTTTCAAATACATACGAATGTTTCCAAAGAATATGAGTTTTTACTCAAACTTGGTTCTTTGTTGCCAGAATCAAAATTCAAAGATCCAGAATGGGATGAAGTCTGTTTCCTATACTTTACTGGAATCTCTCCACTGCTTGACCTTGAACTCACAGAAAAAGCTTGGGTTCGACACAAAAACTTTTTTAGCCAATATTCTTATTCGGAAAATTTACCACCGGGACTTTCTCCCACAATCATCACACGGGAATTTTTAACCTCTTTACCCGATACATTAACAACAGATATCCATTCCTTTTTTTTAAAAAACATCAACCAATATGATGTAGATATATTTTACCAAGCACCGGACCTCCGCCAATTACGTTTGGACTTTCGTTTGGCATCTTATCGTTCCTTAACTCTGATCCAAGGTTTGTTATCTCTCGGAAACGAGTTAACTTACGAAAACTTACTTCCGAAATTAAAAGAAAATCCAGAGTTATTTCGCAGTGCCCCTTCCTACTTTGAATGGGAAATTTATAAGGGATGTGAACTTAAGTGTACATTTTGTCCGCGCGAGTTTGCAGACTTAACCAATGATGGAAGTTTTGTTTCTTTAGAAGATGTAAAAAAAACAATTTCCAAACTCAATGCAGAACTCACTTCTCCAATTACCATCAGTCTTACAGGGAATGGAGAACCTCTCCTCCATCCAGAATTTCAGTCGATTGTCATTGAAATTTTAAAATTAAACTCTTTAACAGAACTCATTATTGAAACAGCACTCTACACAAATGTAGAATCATTACGCTCACTCATTGATCATTTAGATTCCTCACAAAAGGAGAAACTTTGTATCATTGTTAATGTAACCACTTTAAAACCAGAAGTTTACAGATATTTATATGGAAAACAAGAACTAGATAAAGTTCTCACCACAATTGATGTACTTTCAGAAAAACTTCCGAAACAATCCTTACATGTTCAAATGATCAAAATGAAAGAAGTAGAAGAGGAAATAGATCCATACTTCACTTTCTTTGAGAAAAAAGGAATTAACATCATTTTACAAAAGTACAATACCTTTGCAAAAAAACTCCCAGAACGAAGGGTGAGTGATCTCACTCCTATTCACAGAGATTTTTGTTGGCATTTAGTTCGAGATTTATCTATTTCTGTAGATGGCAGCGTATCTATTTGTAAACAAAACCAAACAGAAGTGATTGGAAATTTATATTCAGAATCTTTAAAGGAAGTTTGGCGAAAGGGACTCGACTTTTTTAAATTCAGTTTTGATGGAAACCATGAAAAAATCCCTGCTCCTTGTTTGAACTGCGATGAATGGTATACTTTCAACGCGTGATTGTTTTGCCTTCATCCAGGCAAGACTCGGATCCACAAGATTTCCCCAAAAAATCCTAAAATCAATACCAGAAACTTCTAATACTTCTGTTTTGGATCATATTCACAACAGGCTCTCTACTATTTTTCCAAAAGAACAAATCGTATTTTTAATTCCAGAATCTGATTTTGATCTCATTACTTTTTTAAACAAAAGAAATTATCAATATTTTGCAGGATCCGAATCCGATGTAAGAGATCGCTATCGAAAGGCTAGCATTCATTATAAAGCCAAACATATCTTTCGCTTAACGGGCGATAACCCTTTCATTGATCTCGAATCGATTCGATATTTGTTGGAAGCAATGACAATAATCCCTGATACTTATTACAGTCTTTCAATGGTTGGACTGCCTTTGGGTATGGGGGTAGAGTGTTTTTCGACAGAATCTCTTCTTTATGAAACAGGGGAACCCATTCCAGAAAGATATACAGAACATGTTTCTTTACATATCAAAGAGTTTCCAGACATTCACAAACAATATAGACTTCATCCTCCCCACCTATCTCCATTCACTGAAGTAGATCTTGGACCTCTTCGCATCACGGTAGATGACCCTAAAGATTATGAGATGATTTGTAAACTATGGGCGGAGTTAGGAGAGAAAGACCCTTTTTTTAGTGCAAAGGATGTGATTCTTTTCGCAAAAAAAAATCCTAAAATTTTTGCGATCAATGCATCTGTAGAACAAGTCACCTTCCAACTACCGAAAGTGAATCGAGAATCAAAAAAAGTGAGGATCGTCTATGCAGATCCTAGTATATTTGGAACAGGACATTGGGAACGTTGTAAATCTTTATCTGTATTTTTGGAAATCAATGGATACGATGTTGCACTTTCTTTAGAACCCGATTCTCTTTCTCCAAATCTTCCCCACATCTTAGATCTCAGGGAAAATGAATTCCCGTTAACAAATCAGTTTTATATTGATAATACAAACCATTTACCTACAGAACCCAATTCCAGTTTCTTTTTACCGAACCCTGTTGCACCAATGTTTGAAACTGATTCGATATCTTATTTTAGTTCCCCACTTTCTACCATGGATTGGAACCAAGTTACCCTTCCGGGAAAAGTCCTTGTTTATGCTGGTAATCTAAATTCGGAAGACTCAAAACAAATTGATAACTTTTTATTACAATTTTTGAATCAAAAATCGAAAAATGATTCGCATAACATAAACTCAGTGACACGTATCGGAGGAAGTCCACCACTTGATGCAAAAATTGAATATCTTTCTCGGGTTTCTTATACCCAGTTTCTAAGAGAAATTCAATCAGCAGAATTTGTTCTGACTTATTTTGGTCAAACCATGATGGAATCCGCTGCCAAAGGAAAAAATGTTTGTTTAGTCGGAATTACACCCATACACGAATCTCTCGGAAAATTTGCAGAACAAAAGATGGGAATTCCTTACTTAGGATCTTTAACTTCTTTAAATCAAATCACAAAATTTCCTGACGTTTTTCCAAGTCCAAATATAAAATTAGTTCGCGATGCTCACTTAAAAATTTTGAAATGGTTAGAAACAATTTATGAAAGCTAAAATTCAAATTTTAATAATCTGTTTTCTTCTCTTTGGTTCTTTACACTCTATCTTTTCACAAACAGAGGATAAAGAAACGATCGAAATCAATACAAAGATTGAATTAGAAAAAGTAAGCCGTAACATTATCAACGCACTTCGTTATGGAAGATTTGTTTTAGCTGATACTGAATGGAAAAAAATCCAATCTGATTTATACAAATCCTATCCTGAATATGACTACTTAAACGGCAGTCTTTTATACTCTCGGATGGAATGGCAAGAAGCAAAGGAAAGTTTAAACAAAGCTCTAAAAAAAGAACCCAACCATGAAGCAGCCAGTTTCCTACTAGGAATGATTTATGCACAAGAAGACAGTTGGTCCGAGGCAAAAGATACATGGATGGAAACCAATCAAATTTCACCTTATAATCCTTTTTATCATTATAATTTAGGCCTTGCCTATTTTATATTAAAAGATTATAACAACGCAATTTTATCTTTAAACAAGTCTTTAGAATATAAAGCAAACTATAACGAAGCTAAACTCATTTTGGCAAAAACTTATTTAGAACTCAATGAAACAGAAAAAGCTAAAATAGAACTCACTACTATTTTAGAACAAGATCCAAAACATATACAGGCTTCTCATTTAATGGGTCGTGTGGTTTATTCTACAGAAAAAGATCCTAAAAAATCCCTAACCTATTTAAAAAACCCAAGGTTTCTTGGATGGAGAGAAAAAAAAGTATTCGCAAGATGTTATTTTGAAATTCGCAAATGGAGAGATGCCGAAAACTTACTTAGGCCAATCGCCTACTCTCCGTTTGCTGATGAATACGACCAAAGTTTTTATTTGAATTTACTTTTGAATTTAGGCTACGATGAAAGAGCAAACGACTTCTTTCATTTCATTCAAAAACAATCACAAAACGAATCCAAAATAGCAGAAGCATATAGAATGTTACTCTCTTCCCGTGAAGGAAAAGATTTACTCTATCATTATTTCAAACTTCGATACTAGTTTGTTTAAATACGATTTAGTCACAAATGAGAATCTAAATGATAGATTCTCATTCTTAACACTAATTTATTTAACTTAAGAAACGACGATATCGGTTTTGGCTTGGGTGTATTTCCACTCTACAGCCACACGAATGAGTTTTTCGTTTTCCGTAATGCTGAGTTTGGATTTGATCCGTGATCGCAAGGTCTCAATGGTAGAAGGTGCAAGCCCCATATTGGCTGCAATTTCTTTTACCGGCATACCTTCTCCAATCATTAGAAACACTTCTAATTCACGATTAGACAATCTGTCGATAGGATCTTTTTCGTCTTTTTGAGAAGCTCTGTACAAATGCCCCAATAGACGGGTAGCTTGTGAAGAACTTACAAAATAATCACCTTTGAGAACTGTATGAATGGCTTCAACGATTTGAGTGGTTGTGTCTTCTTTGAAAACATACCCCATCGCACCTAATTTAAAAGCACGATCAACAAAAGTATCATCCGTCAACATACTAATGATGATGACGGCGATATTAGGAAAAGTTGTTCTAAGGCGTTTGAGTAACTGCAAGCCGTTTTGATTTTGTTTGAGTTGGATATCAATCAATACCAAAGTTGGTTGCAGTTGTTCTATATCGTTAAATGCTTTTTCAATATTATCCGCGCTCCCAATGCACTCTAAATCTTCCGACTTAGCAATTAAGTTTTGTAGTGCATCTACTACAAGAGGGTGGTCATCAACGATATAGACTTGTTTCTTCATATTTTCCGGCTCTAAGATTCTTTTAAAGCTGTGATCATCTCTTGAGTTGCTTTTTTACCATCGCCAAACAACATCAAACAGTTGTCAGCAATGAAGAGTGGGTTAGGCACTCCAGCAAATCCTGGACTGAGGGAACGTTTGATGACAACTACCGTTTTTGCATTTCCTACATCCAAAATCGGCATACCAGCAATTGGTGATTTTGGATCTGTTTTTGCAAGTGGGTTCGTTACGTCATTTGCACCATTAACGATCACAACATCAACATTTTCGAAAGTACTATTGATCTCGTCCATCTCTTTCAATCGATCATAAGGAATATCTGCTTCAGCAAGTAATACGTTCATGTGACCAGGCATACGACCTGCAACAGGATGAATTGCAAATGTTACATCAATACCACGAGCTGTTAACAATTGGTATAAATCTCTTACAGTATGTTGGGCTTGTGCTACAGCCATACCATAACCAGGGACAATCACTACACTTCTTGCTACATCTAATAGCATCGCCACTTCTTCTGCACTGGTTGATTTGACTTTACCTGAGTAAAAATCGCCATCATCTTTCATTTCTGTAGCGACAGCCCCGAATCCACCGAATAAAACATTCGTCAAACTACGATTCATCGCTTTACACATGATTTGTGTTAGAATGATTCCAGAAGCACCTACAAGGGAACCTGCGATAATTAGAACATTATTATTAAGAACAAATCCTGTTGCCGATGCTGCAATCCCTGAATAGGAGTTAAGAAGTGAAATCACAACCGGCATATCTGCCCCACCGATCGGGATCACAAGGAAAACCCCAAGAAGTAAACTCACACCACTTAAAATCCAATAGATTGATTCATCTGTTGGTTCTAAACATCCATAAACAGCAAGTCCAACGGAAGTAAGACCAACCAAAATTTTTACAAGTTGATCACCTGGATAACGAACTGCTTTTTCTGTAATGAAACCTTGTAACTTACCAAAAGCAATAAAACTTCCTGAGAAAGTAATCCCACCAACAATCGCTGAGAAAACTATGGAAACAATTTCTTGGTAATTCACGGAAGTTGCGTAAGCAGGAATGGCAAGTTGTAAGGCAGCACCTGCTACAAAAACAGAAGCAATCCCACCAAATCCATTGAGGACAGCAACAAGCTGTGGCATGGCAGTCATTTGGATTTTGATCGCAAGGATCACACCAATAAGAGAGCCAACGAGAACTCCTACGAGGATCCAATCATAAGTTAAGATGGCTTGGTCAAATAAAGTGGCAACTACTGCAATGAGCATACCCAAAGCACCGAGTAAATTTCCTCTGGTTGCCGTTTTTGGGTGTGCGAGTTGTTTGATTCCAACAATAAAAAGTATGGAAGCTACAAGATAAGATAGGTTAAGAATACTGAGTAAATCCATTATTTCGGTGTATCCTTCTTCTTAAACATTCCGAGCATTCTATGAGTGACGAGAAACCCACCCACTACGTTGATTGTAGCGAAAATAACAGAGAGGAGACCCAAAATTTTGGTGATGTTACTCTCTTGGATTCCGGCCGCATAGAGGGCACCGATTAAGGTAATGCCGGAAATGGCGTTCGAACCCGACATAAGTGGGGTGTGGAGGATGGGAGGGATTTTTGTGATGATTTCAAATCCCACGAAGATCGCTAGAACGAAAATCGTGACGGCTGTAACAAATATTTCCATAAACTAGTAGTAGTTATGGAAAAAATGGCCATTTTGGAAACAATATTTTCAGGAAATTTACCCAAACTGAGGCCCTATCTCAATACAGACAGGTTCCTTAAGGGCCAATTTCGCTAAAATTCTTAAAGAAATTGAGGGGGTTACAATCAGAAAAGATCCGCAATCGGTAACTTTTCTTTTTGAACCAACAAATGTTGGCCTTGGCTGATTTGGATCATTCATTGCAGTCCTCTACCTTAGGGCGTGGAGATCTGAAACTTCCTATAACATTAGTTTGATGAATTTGTCACAAATTTACATCAAATAGAAACCAATCATCAAAAAACTAATGAACGTTTACGAATATCGCTTTTTTTCTGGAAATGATTACTCCCTAAACACCAAGGATTTGTTAGCTTTTTGTTTTGACAAATTATCCAGAACTAATACAAATTTTTATTGGTTCTGGTTATGCGATTTTATTTATTTCTCATTGTTTTTCTCTGCAATTGCCAAGTGAGTTGGTATCACACTCGTGTTTCGCCTGGTTCTGATACGGAACTTCCCATTTCTCAAGGACCGAATCTTCTAAACGAACCCGGAACCTCTTGTTTTTTTTCCATAATGAAGTTTCAAGAATCAGGTTCCATAAATGAATCTGGACAAGGAAATGTATCCTTTATCGATTCTCAGTTTATAGAAAATATCCGAACCAATTTAAAACTTAAAAATACGAATGTAAGGCATATCAAACAAATCCATAACATTCCCAAATCTTGGCCCTACATCAAAGAATTAGAATCCTTCCGGACAAATAAATCCTTCGAAAGATTTAAAGAAATTCAAAACATGAATGCAGACCCCCAAGATAAAAAAACCTTACTTAAGTATGCGGAAATTATAGATGCAGATACTTTTTTATATACCGATGATCTTTCACTTTTATTTCATCAAATAGAAAACTGTGACACATATTATAACTTATATTATACAAAAAGAGAAAAAGACCATCATAACCTTGTTTTGTTTTTAGTATCTCTCGGAATCATTCCGACTGTGAATTATGAAAACCATTATTTCGCTGTATTTAAAAGAAAGTCCCTCGAAATAAAACCAACAATCACTACATATAAATTTGGATATAGAAGGCTTCTTTCCTGGCTTCTTCTACCAACATTTAATTTTTTCAATGAAGTCGAAAATTACAACAAGGATTACCGATTTGTTGATCATACAAAAGATCAATTTTTAGCAGCACTGGAAAACAAAAATAGCCAACCTTTGCCGATCAAACGATTGAATCCAGTGTATGGTGATGTTTTGGGAGGATCTTATACATCAGATTCCGACTTATTCAAAACACAAATCCCTGTGGATAAACGTTATGCGGTAATTCGTGACGGGAAAAAAAATGTAAGTTTCTTTGATCCCATCCATGGACTTTTTAAAATCCAAGCCATCAATGTGAATGAAAAAATACATTCAGACATCATCACCGATGGGATTGAAAAAACTCTAAGAACTTTTATCACAACCAATCTCATTGATAAAATCAAAAAAACCTATCCTAGGTCCGGAATCATCCATGAAATTTACACACCCGAGTATCGGGATGGAACTTATACCTTTACTTTGGAAATTGCAAAACCGGAACCAGGAAAAGACGAGTTCAAAAAAGAATACTTTGTGTTCTCTTGTTTTAAATCTCAAAGCCAGATTTATATTCTATCGAGAAGTTTGCCAAATGAAACAGGTTTGGACGTATTACCAAAGTTAGCAGAAACGAGTATTTTAGATTTTTACCCCCAAGTTCAGTTCCAATCCAAATACATAGAACCAAAACCACTCGATTTAGATGTCGCGACAAACGACGGAAAGAAAAGAAATACAAACGACAATGACGATGAGGATGAGGATGATGACGACGAAGAAGAGGAAGGAGAAGAACTTGCCGGAGGCGGTGGTGGTGGAGGGGGGGCCGGTGCAGAAATTGACCTCGGCGGACTATTTTCCCTCTTAAAAGAAAGGGCCTACATCCCTAGAGGGAAAATGGATATCAAACCAGGACGGTTTAAGTTTAATAATGCCCGTTTCAATGCACCAAAGTTCAATACAGGATCTAAGTTTCATATCAAACCAGGAAGAACCAAAAACTTTTCGAGCCCCGCCAAGTGGCGAAAATAAAATGATTACTGGTTGCCAGAAAACCTACTTGTAATATTAATGGTTACAAGTAGCCATGGCCATTCCCAGTCGGTATTCTGTTGCGATTCACATTCTGACCATTTTAGAAATGGATGGAGAGGCATCTTCAGAAGAAATTGCAGGTTCTGTTGGAACCAATCCAGCCATCATACGGCTACTCATTGGAAAGTTAAAAAAGGCTGGGATCATCAACGTACGCCAAGGGGTAAAAGGATCCTCTTTATCTAAGCCAGCAAAAGAAATCAATTTACTCAGTGTTTACAGAGCGATCGAAAATGAAAATGCTTTGTTTCTTTTACACGAATACCCCAATCCCCAATGCCCTATCGGGAAAAACATCCAGGCCTCCCTTTCTGGAATTTTAGAAGAAGCACAAAAGTCGATGGAAAACAAATTATCTGAATACAACCTAACGGATGTAAGTTCAGAAATTCGACATCGGATGGAATCAGACAAAAGGCAATTGAAGAAAAAAAATGCATAAACTTTTAAAATTTACCCAAGATGTAATCATGTAAGTTACAACAAAACAATTAATAGGAGATAAAAAAATGAAAATTACATTAATCGGAGCCACAGGTTTTATTGGAAGTAAAACCTTAGAAGACAGTTTGAATAGAGGACATCAAGTAACAGCAGTTTTACGTGACCCTAACAAACTAAAATTAGAACATCCAAACTTAAAAAAAGTGCAAGGTGATATCTTTGATACAGATGGTTTGTCTAAAATCATAGCAGGTTCAGATGCTGTTTTAGATTCTTACAATCCAGGTTGGACCGATCCAAAAATTCGAGAAAACATGATCAATGGATCTTTATCCATTCTCAATGCAACAAAAAAGGCCGGAGTGAAACGAGTGATTGTTATGGGTGGGGCTGGATCTTTGGAAGTAGAACCCGGCGTTCAACTCATTGACACACCTCATTTTCCAAAAGAATACTTTGAAGGAGCTGATGGTGCTAGACAGATACTAAACCACCTTCGATCTGAAAAAGATTTGGATTGGACCTTTCTTTCTCCTTCTGCCATCATCGAACCAGAAGGCGCAAAAACGGGAAACTACCGTGTATCGAAAGAATCGCTTCTTGTGGATACAAATGGACAAAGCCATATCTCACTCGCTGATTTGGTAAAAGCTTTTGTGGATGAACTAGAAGATAACAAACATATCAAAGGTAGATTTACTGTAGGTTATTAAATCGATTGATTTGAAATGCATTCCTGATATTGAGCATAAGGTTTTTGCGAATGCATTTCAAATTTAATTTGTCAGATCCCTTACTTATACTTCATGAGGAAAGCATCGGTAGTTCCTTGTTTAATTTGGTTATCAATATTTCCATCGGTGAAACCAGAAAAATATAAAGTTCCATATCGATCGGCAGATATCCCTCTACCGTATAGTGTGGAACCACTACTACCTGAATTACGAGTCCAAATTAAATTTCCATCTCCATCATATTTAGATAAGTAAGTATCTTGAACACCGATCCGAGAGACACCATTGAGATTTCCTGTTGTGTACCCAGTCGTGTAAATATGAAACGCGTTGTCTGCGAAAACTTGACTGCCACTTGTCATCGAAGTTCCTCCCCCACCCAAAAGACGAGTCCAAAGTTTATCGCCCGTTATACTATATTTAACAAGAACTTGCACAGTAGTTCCTTCTTTAGTTTGACCATCTAAATTACCGTTGGTTTCTCCCGTGACATAAACCGATCCTTTTTTATCAACAGACAGTGCGCTGATGTTTGTAGAGGCTGCTCCACCGGGCACTCCGAGTAGACGAACCCATTGACTGGCACCACTGGTATTAAAAGCAATTAGATAGGAATCAGTAAGGCCACCCGGTAATCCATTTCCGAAAAAAGTTCCCGCTCCATAAATTTGCCCAACAAGAAGAATCTGCCTAGAATAAGAATCATACTGAACTTGTAATCCATTTGAACTTGGACCACCATTATCGACTAGTCTCGTCCAAACATAGTCCCCATTACGATTGTACTTGAATAAGAATGTATTTCTTCCACCAGTAGCCGTTTCACCGTTAATCACTTGTTCTTCGGTATTTCCGGTGATATAGACGTTTCCTTCTGGATCAGTGGTAATGCCAGATCCTAAGGTTTCACTTCCAGTCGGAAAGATTCTCGTCCATAAGACAGCTCCAGAAGGGTTGAGCTTGATGAGTAAACTTCCCGCACCGATAGCTGGAAGTTCGTTGAAAGGACCTCCTGAGGAACCTATAATATAGAGATCACCAAAAACATCTATATGGACAAGTTCCGCATAGGTTGTTGCTGCTCCCAGACTTCCCATCTGCTTGAGCCAAACCACATTTCCCGCACGATCATATTTTGCTATAAAGAGATCAGTAGAAGAGGATATTTTAGTTTGCCCTAACAAAGAAGCACCGGTAGTACCTACGGAGTAAATATAACCATTTCTTTCGGTGATGGTTGATTGTGAATAGGTTTGGGTACCACCGGTTTGTCCGAGTAATCTTGTCCATTCTTTAATACCTTGGTTGTCTTGTGGGATTTCAATGCATTCCTTATCTTCTAAAAAACAACGAAGGATTTGCATTTCCCAAAAGTCTTTCGAACGAAAATCGGAAGGGTTATTAAATGGTAAGGCTTTACATTGCCAGAAAAAAAAAAGAAGTAAAATGATAACAGATCGCATTCGTTTACAGAATCCTATTATCTTAGGATTCAAATTTTGATTCTATACACAGAAAAACATCATCTATCAAGATCTGTCATTCTTAATTCAAGATCCTTGGTTTTGAAAAGATGAGTATACATGTGATTGAAAGCTGTGTATAGAATCGAAATATAGGGATTTATCTAATTTAAGAGAATTCATTTATAAGGTTTATTTGTATTTAATGACAAAAGCATCTTTGATGCCTGTTTTTGTTTGTGCATCTAGATTTCCGGTGGTTCCACCAGTCAGGTAAAGGACTCCATAACGATCTGACGACAAGGCAGTGCCATCTAACGTTACCAAGGTGCTGCCAGACAACCTAGTCCATTCCAGATTTCCATTAAAATGATACTTAGATAAATACATATCTTGCGTTCCGCTCAAACTCAAACCAGATAGATTACCTGTTGTCCATCCCATTGTATATACATTACCTGCATTGTCTGCGTAAACTCCGCGAGAAGTAGTGGTTGTTCCGACACCAGCACCTCGAAGGCGAACCCATTCCCGATTTCCACTTTTGTCAAATTTTACCAGTAATTCACCCGAAGTCCCTGAAAAATTTTCTCCACCGAAACTAGCAGTCACATCACCTGAAATATAAAAATTTCCCCTTTTATCTGCGGAAACCCCTCGAATCCAAACACTGGTTCCCGTTTGACCCAAATTTTTTGCCCAGGTATAATAACCATCGGGATGAAAGGCTAAAATAAAACTTTCTTGGTTGATACCAAGGGTCAGACCAACAAAATTACCCGGTCCTAAAGCATGCCCAACAATGTAGATTTGATTGGAAGACGAATCATATGTCGCCCGTAATCCATAAACTAAAGTCCCCGAAGGTCCACCCAACAATCGTGTCCATATCGGCGTACCATCACGATCATATTTGAAAACAAATACATTGTAATCACCAGAAACAATTTCTCCATTAATGTTTGTTAGTTCCGTATGCCCAGTGATATAAATATTCCCCTGCAAGTCGGTGGTGACTCCAATTCCAGCTATGTCTAAACTACTATTTGCATAAAATATCCTTGTCCAAAGTCTATCTCCGTCTTTAGAAAATTTAATCAAAGTCGAGCCAAACTGTGCGGTTGTAAATCCATCAAAAAAACCAAAGGTAGCTCCGGTTAGAATGATATCGCCAAAGGAATCTACGTGGATCGATTGTATATCGGAAGGGTAACTACTGGTAGATCCCATTTGCCGAACCCATAGGCGAACACCGGTAGAATCGTATTTAGCGAGAAAAATATCTGTATTGGTACCGCCAGATACTTTTGTTTGGCCAGCAAGAGATCCATCCACTTTACCAGCAATGTAAGTATTCCCTTCAAAATCCGTCGCCGATGCTAAAGAAGTAGTTGTGACTGCGGTAGTCCCACCTAACAACCTCGTCCATTGTTTGTTTCCTTTATTTTGTTGGGTAATTTCATAACAGGGAACAGATTGGATTAAACAATTCCACAAAGCAGTTTCAAAATAAGCTTTAGAATGGGAGTCTGAAGGATTATTGAGATTACTTTGCGTGCATTGAAAGAGGAAGGGAAGACTAAGGCAAAACGCGGATAGCCAAATTCTAAAAGAAAAATTTCTAAAATTTATCGAGTCTAGGTGGCCGGATCTAAAAGTCCTGCTTCTAAAAATCCTTTGGCTCTTAAGATACAAGAATCGCATTTTCCGCATGGTTTTCCTTTGATAGGATCGTAACAAGAATGAGTTAGGTGAAGTGGTGCGTCTACTTGTATTCCTAGTTCAATAATTTCTTTTTTGCCCAAATGCAGAAGTGGAGTTTTGATTTGGATGGAATCACCCTTTCCACTCACACCTTTTTTGGTTCCAAGGTTTGCCATTTTTTGGAATGATTCGATAAACTCTGGCCGGCAATCCGGGTATCCGGAATAGTCCAGTGCATTGACTCCAATATAGATAGAGTCGTACCCATGCCCTTC
Source organism: Leptospira brenneri (assembly GCF_002812125.1). Classification (NCBI taxonomy): domain Bacteria; kingdom Pseudomonadati; phylum Spirochaetota; class Leptospiria; order Leptospirales; family Leptospiraceae; genus Leptospira; species Leptospira brenneri. The sequence continues at coordinate 40,800 of NZ_NPDQ01000002.1, read as the reverse complement.
CGCTAACGACAAAGCAAAAGATAAAAATAAAATATTCCTTCCTGGAACGTAAGTATTCGGAATTTCCTCTTCTTTACCACTGAGCAAAAACTTAGCATTCTTTCTCACTTTGATTTTTTTTTCGGTAAGAGAACTTCCCAGAAAAAAACCAGGATCTAATTTTTGAGTCACATGTTTGATTCCGAGAAGTTTTGCAATTTTTTTACTTTTGATCAGTTCTATTTTATGTTTTTGGGAATAATCAAATGAGAGGGCAAGTAGTGGTAACTTTTTATTTTTGGGATAACCATAATCCCTAGCAGCAATGTACAAACAAGTAGTGGAATCAAGACCACCTGACAGAAGTACCACGGCTCCCTTCGAATTAGACTTCGGGGAGGAATCCATAACGGATACCATTTACTTTTTCGGGCCTCTGTACACACAAGAACTGGTACAAGTTTCGTGCAGAGTGATTTTATCAAGTAAAGGAAGTTTCGGTTTCAATTGGTTCCAAAGCCAAACAGCGATGTTTTCGCTCGTTGGATTTTCAAGCCCCGGAACATCATTTAAAACAAAGTGATCCAAATGTTCGTCTAAGATTGGTTTTACGATGGATTTTAGTTCCCCAAAGTCCATAATCCAACCCGTATGAGGATCAATTTCGCCCTTGAGATAAACGGCAAAACGAAAACTATGTCCATGCATTCTTTTACATTTATGTCCTTCCGGAACATTAGGTAAAAAATGGGCGGCTTCAAAACCAAAGGTTTTGGAAAGTTCAAGCTCTTCCATTACTCTTCCGTTGCATATTCCGTAAACAGTGACTTTTGATTTCCCGCATGGTCTTGGAATTCCACAGGGTAGTTGGATGTGAAACAAGCATCACAAAATCCACCACCTTTATGTCCTTCCACTGCTTTGTGCATTGTATCCAATGTTAAATAAGCTAAGGAATCCACACGAAGATACTTTTGGATTTCTTCAATGCTATGAGTCGAAGCAATGAGTTCCTTATGTGTCGGAATATCAATTCCATAATAACAAGGAGAAACCGTTGGTGGCGCCGAAACTCTAAAATGGATTTCTTTGGCACCAGCATTACGAATCATTTTGATGATTTTACGGCTTGTGGTTCCACGCATCACCGAGTCATCAATGATCACTACGCGTTTTCCATTCACTACTTCTTTCACAACATTGTATTTGATTTTGGCTCCAAAGTCCCGAATCTTTTGGTCCGGTTCAATGAAGGTTCTACCAATATAATGAGAACGCACAAGTCCACTTTGGTAAGGAATCCCCGACTCTTCACTGTATCCAAGAGCAGCAATATTTGCTGAATCAGGAACAGGAATGATAACATCGGCTTCTACCGGCATCACACGTGCTAGTTGGCGACCGAGAGACTTTCTTACTTTGTAAACCGATTCTTCAAAAATATAGGAATCGGGTCTTGCAAAGTAGATGTATTCAAAAATACAAAGACTTGGTTTTGCTTTTGGGAACGGATAAAGGGAACGCATTCCCGTATGATCGATGACAATCATCTCTCCTGGTTCCACATCACGAACGTATTCTGTTTCCGTAATGTCAAAAGCGCAAGTTTCGGAAGCGAACACAATGGCCCCGTCCGAACGTTTTCCCATCACCAGTGGTCGGAAACCATTAGGATCCCGAACGGCAATGAGATATCTAGGAGTTAAAACTAACAAAGAGTAGGCACCACGAACTTGGGCGAGAGACTCACAAAGTGCCTCAAGCAAATCCGTTTTATGGCTTTTGGCCATCAGGTGGACAATGACTTCCGAATCGATGGTGGTTTGGAAAATAGATCCGTCTCTTTCGAGGCGATTTCTGATATCCCAAGAGTTCACCAGGTTTCCGTTATGGGCTAGAGCCACAGGACCTAAGTGAGATTCCACGCGGATGGGCTGAGCATTCCGAAGAAAACTGGCTCCCGTTGTGGAATACCGGTTGTGACCAATGGCCGCATCCCCTATGAGCTCTTTGATCTTCGGTTGGGTGAAGATATTTGCCACAAGACCCATATTGGCATACCGGTATAAGTGAGATCCATCGGTAGTGACGATCCCACTGGACTCCTGACCTCGGTGTTGCATCGAGTACAAACCTAGGTAGGTAAAATTAGCAGCTTCCTTGCTATTGTAGATGCCGAAAATGGCACATTCTTCTTTTGGTTTGTCAGATTGGAGAATCATTGTTAGAATGACAATTGCAGTATTTCCAAAATCCCAATTAGATGCAAATCAATTCCAACTATATTCTCGTTGATACAGCAAAAGCTTTGGATTTAGCTCTGATCAATCTCAGACAGTCCAAAATCATGTCGATCGACACCGAGTCCTCCGGTTATTACACGTACTATCCCAAAGTTTGCCTCATTCAGATCAATTCCAATGGCAAAAATTACCTGATTGACCCCTTAAAAATCACAAATTTGTCAGCTTTGGGTCCTTTGTTTGCAGATGAGAACATTCTCAAAATCTTCCACTCTGCACAAGATGACATCAAAGCCTTAAAAAGAGATTTTGGGTTCAAATTTGTGAACACGGCAGATACGATGATCAGTTCTCGTTTGTTGTCATTAGAACAAAGTTCTTTATCACATGTTGTAGAACATTACCATAAAGTTACGCTTTCTAAAGTAGAACAGAAGTCTAACTGGGAAATTCGTCCTCTCCAAAAACAACAACTGAAGTATGCTGCATTAGATACTGCTTATTTAGAATCCATTTGGTTAAAGATGGAAGAAGAACTCAAACGCAGAACACTATTTGATGAAGCAAAATCTGAGTTTGAATTCATTGCATCCGAAGAGTATGTAGCCAAAGAAGGAGAAGGATTCTCTCTTGGAAAATTTCCTGACATTCTCAATTTCACTCCACTCGAAAGAAGAAAGATTTTAGAACTACTTCGTTACCGTGACGAAAAAGCAAAACGAATCAACAAAGCAAGTTTTCGCGTTTTTAATAACGATAGATTGTCACAAGCAGTCAAAGGTCATCCGAACGAAGAAAAATGTGTGGAATGGTTTGGTAAAAAAGACGGAACTGAAATTTTCAAACTTTTGACTGCGGAATACAATGATCCGATTGATACTTCTGAACTTTCAAAACGTCACGGGGAAGATTTAAACGAAGACGAAAATCATAAATTCGAAAACGCTAAAAAATGGCGCCTTCGTATTATGCGCGCTAGACGAATGGAGCATTCCCTTCTTCCTTCCAACAAACAACTGATTGTTATATTGCGAGCGGCACCAAAAACTTTAGAAGAACTAAAAGCCTTACATGTATTTTCCGATTGGAAGGTACAAAACTATGGTCCCAGTTTACTTGCCGCCATCCAAGGACTTCCTTTTGACTCGATGATCAACCGTTTGGTGGCCATACGATCCAAAGAAGCATTTGTTGCCAAACGAAGGAAAAAACAAAACCAAAACGCGAAAGACGAGGGTTGATGTTACCTTACCGGTCTTTTGTCGAAAAACTTTCACGGGACTTCGACGAAATTCCGGACACAACTGAAATTAAGTCCGGTGTCATCTTTCCTCTATTTGGATCCAAAGAAGTAGCCGAAGGGATCATCCTCACCGAACGTTCCAAACATCTAAAATCCCATCCGGGCCAAATTTCCTTTCCTGGTGGAGTGAAAGAAGAAGAAGATCCCAATTTACTTTTTACGGCTCTACGGGAATGGGAAGAAGAGATGGGAGTCAAACGTTCCACACTGAATGTTCTGGGAAAACTCGAAGGTCTACATACAAGGACTGGTTTTCATATCACCCCGTTTTTAGCCACTTACGAAGGTGACTTTTCCTTTCATCCCAATCACGATGAAGTCGATCGGATCCTCCTTGTCCCTTTTTCCGATCTTTGGACGAGTCCATTCTATTCCATCCCAATCCCGGGCAGAGATCATTTTGCTTATTATTTTGATTTGCCAGACGGCCTACTTTGGGGAGCCACTTGCGAAATGGTTTTGCGATTTTTAAAAGAACATTCTTCTTTTGACAGGATTCCTCTCCTCGTAAAACCAAACCTTCTCAAACCACCTTTTTTAGATCCCAAATCCCTCTAAGGTCAAATTCAGATTTCGCCGATGTTGTACAGGTGCGGGAAAAAAATAAAAATCTGGGACTACGATTCGCAAAATTATATGTCATCGTAAGTTGTATTTTATTTTTACCTTCCTACTTTCCGCTTTCCACACAAGCACAACCTAACAAAAGATATGTGTTTATTCTTGATGCCAGTGGTTCCATGTCAGAAAAATGGGATGGTAAAACTCGGATGGCCGTTGCCAAAGAAAAACTATTACAAGTACTTGGTGGACTACCAAAGGATGTCAGTGTCGGTCTTGTTGCTTACGGAAACCGAATCGCCGGTTGTAACTCGGCAAGGTTATACCATCCCATCCAACGAGGTGCTGCCTCCATCGTGAGCCAAAAGATTTCCAATATTGTTCCTGCCGGATCCACACCCATTGCACAAACCTTAACTGTGGTTGGTGAATTTCTTTTGAATGAAATTCAAGAAACAGAAATCATTTTTATCTCTGACGGTGTGGAGAGTTGTGATGGAGATCCGAAAGCCGTCCTTTACCAACTGAAACAATCGGGAAAAAAATTCCGGATGCAGGTTCTTGGAATCGACATTGATCCCAAAGGCGAAGAAGATCTCAAACGCCTTTCCTTACTTGGGGATGGACAATATTATTCTTTAAAACGTCCGGAAGATTATGATTCTTCCTTCAAACGAATCTTTTTTACAACGGAATCAGAACCCAGTATCTCCGCAAATTCGGAAGTAAAACCCCCTCTTCCCACACAAAACCTCATCAAAATTGTAAACATTCTTCCCTATGAAGATGGATCAGAATCAGGTTACATTCTGAATTACGAATACACTGCCAAAACTAGTTCCTCCTATATGATCCAATTGTATCTTTATCCTGTAGAGGAAAAGTTACGTAGTTTTCCAATCCCTCCTCTCCGTGAAAGAAGGATGGGAGATCTGGTAAAACACCAAATAGAATTCAAGTTGGGTCCCGAAGGAAAGGGACGGTTTATCTTCCCTTTGGCTGGAGGGAAAAGAATGAAAGCCTCTGCGGAACTCTGGGACCTGACGGGAGTTCCGAAAATTCTTGCTCTTTCGGAAGAAAAACCCATTCACGAGAATCAGGGTTCTGACCGAAACTGATAGTAATGAGACAGAATTCTTTCATCTGGAAATTTTGGAATTTGGGCCTTTTTGCCTTTGGGATCTTGATCTCCATGGGACTCGTCCCTCTCTTTGCAGAACGTTCCATCAGCCAAATTTTTGCAGACGAACGAACCAAACAAGGAGACGTTCTCCACAAAAAGGCCAAAGAATTTTTGGAAGACCGAAACCATTGGCAATCGGTGGAATCCTGTAAAAGCTTTTTGATCCTGTATCCAGGCCATCCCAAAACACGAGAAGTGAGAAAAACCTTAAGTTCGAACTACCGAATGACGGGAGATATTTTAGCCCTTGCTGAAAATGAACTCAAAATTTATAAAGAATATCCCAATACAGAAGAAGGACTCGAATCCTACTTAATTTCTGGGAAAGCTTACGTACGTATGGGCCGGGAAGACAAAGCCTATCAGATTTTTCAGGACATTATCAAAAATACGTATTCTAGTAAAATTGCACAAGAAGCGGAATTAGAACTGACTCAGATGGAAATTTTAGGAGAGAGTAAAAATAAGTAATTTTTACGAAAATATTGCCCTAGGGATCTCCGATAATAAACTAGGCACGTTGAGCAAAAAGGGTTCAGAGATTTAAGAATGTCGTTTTTTCAAATGGTTACTTTCCCAGCGAACTCCTACATCATTGTAGAGGGGAAAAAGGATGCGAACAATTTCTATATCATCCGTGAGGGTAAAGTACGTGTCACTCGTGAGACTGCTGTTGTGGGAGAAGATCCAAACCAAGTTTTAGGACCTGGTGACTTTTTTGGTGTGGTTGCTGCTATGAGCCAACACCCTCAAATTGAATCTGCCACTTCTCTTACCAATGTTTCTTTAATTTCCGTCAGTTACGACCAATTTGGAACCTTAATCCAAAAGTCTACTGCTGTTGCGATGAATATCATTCGTTTCTTCTCTATGAAGTTACGCCAATTTGATACCACCATCACTCGACTTTCTTTTCGTAATGCCGTCGAAGAAGATCCAAACGAACTCTTTAAAATTGGTGAATATTACTTCCAACAGCAAAATACATCTCATGCTACCTTTGCTTACCAAAGTTATTTAAAACACCTTCCGAATGGACAGTTTGTACCGCAGGCAAAACTGCGTTTGCAGACCATCAACCAACCATTCCAAGCACCTCCTATCGATTACAATAAATTCAATCGTAACTATAAAGATAGTGAGATGATCTTTTGTGAACATGAACCAGGTAAGGAATTGTTCATCTTACAAAGTGGAAAAGTTAAAATTTCCAAAATCGTAAACCAAAACGAGGTCATGCTCGCGGTTCTCCAAGCCGGAGATATTTTTGGAGAGATGGCCATCCTAGACAATAAACCTCGTTCCGCTTCTGCAGTCGCTGCAGGTGATGTGGAACTTCTTGCCATCAACAAAGCCAACTTCGAAGGGATGGTAAAGGCCCAACCGCAACTAGCAACACGACTCATCACTCTCCTTTCTGAGAGGATTTGGATTGCCTATAAACAATTAGCGAACTTACTTTTAAAAGATCCACAAGGCCGCATAGTAGATACACTAATGACCTTGGCAGAAAAAAACCGAATCAAAGTAACTCCCAAACAAGCTTACAATTTTGAAATTGGAACCAAGGACCTCCTCAAAATGGTGGGTCTTACAGATCCAAAAGATGAACTCATTGTCTCTGATATCATGAAGAACAATAAATTTATTCGTATGGATCTTGGAAAAATTGTTTGTACCGACATGGCAGAACTAGAAAAACTCGTCCAATTCTATCATAAAAAGGCTAACATGGAGAATAAGCTCAAGAAGCTGAAATAACTTCTTGCCAACTTTCCCTCCTGACTTACGTTAGAGGCCAACGAAATATGAGTGATAAGATACTAGTGGAAGAAAAGGGGAACACGATCCGTGTTCGTTTTATGGATCAGATTCTGGATGGAAATGCTCCAGAACTTCGAGAGATTCTGGCAGAAATTTTAGAAAAGAACGTTCAGGAAATCTTTCTGGATTTAGAAAAAGTGGTGATTGTTAGTTCTCTCGGAATCTCCCGTTTGCTTTCTTTCAAAAACAAAGCTGATGAAAAGAAAATGACAGTGAAGATTGTCAATATCCAAGAAAAACTAAAGGAAACATTGAAGAAGTTGATGTTGGATCAGTTTTTCGGCCTGTAAAACAAACTAAATTTTCTTTCTTTTATCACTTGAGCCCAATCTGAAAATCCACTTCCGTTGGAGGGGTAATTCGGATTGGGTTTCTTATTGGTTCCCACAAAACTACACTTGAATCATAAACCGGTTACAACTTGTCCATCTTACAAAAGGACTGAATGATGTTTGGAGCGATACGGTGAACACTGCCGGTCGGTGTGAATCTTCTGGAATGACAGGAAAAATCAATATCTCGTCATCCACCTATGAACTGATCAAAGATTTTTTTCAATGTGAATACAGAGGTGAGGTTCCCGCAAAACACAAAGGAAATATTAAAATGTATTTTGTAGAAGGACTCCTTCCCGAATTACAAAGGGAAGGACATCCTCAAATTCCAAACCATGAGTTTGTGAATCGATACAAATCTCTTGGTAAAACTTAACTATAAAAGATTTTGTTAGTAAGTTGGTGATTAAAAACCTTGGTCTTTTAAGTCGGCTTCCATCATAATTTTCACCAACTCTTTAAACTTCACTTTTGGTTCCCAACCTAACTGACGTTTAGCTTTTTCTGGATTTCCAATGAGAAGTTCTACTTCTGTTGGTCTGTAGTATTTTGGATCAATTTTAACCAGAACTTGGCCAGTTTTTTTGTCCTTACCAACTTCCTTATCTTCTTTGCCTTCCCAAACGACTTCAAATCCCGCAATTTTATATGATTCTTCAATAAACTCACGAACTGTATGTGTTTCATTGGTTGCTACCACATAGTCATCTGCTTTGTCTTGTTGCAACATCATCCACATCATTTCTACATAGTCCGGTGCATAACCCCAGTCACGTTTAGAATCAATGTTTCCCATCGTAATAAAAGGAAGTTTCCCCGCTTTGACAGCAGACACACCCAGAGTGATTTTTCTAGTCACAAAGGTTTCACCACGTCTTGGAGATTCATGATTGAATAAAATTCCATTTGATGCGTGCAAATTGTACGCTTCTCTATAATTCACCACAGCCCAATATGCATAAAGTTTAGCCACTGCATAAGGGGAACGTGGATAAAACGGAGTTTTTTCTGTTTGTGGAACTTCTTGGACAAGGCCGTAAAGTTCCGATGTAGAGGCTTGGTAAAAACGAGTGTTGATCCCTGTTTGTTTGATCGCATCTAAAATTCGTAACGTTCCCACTGCATCTACTTCCGCAGTGTATTCAGGAACCTCGAAGGAAACTTGTACATGTGACTGAGCAGCTAGGTTATAGATTTCAACAGGTTGGATTTTTTCTAAAATACGGTTTAAGTTAGAGGAATCAGTCATATCTCCATAATGAAGGTGGAGACTAGAGTCCCCATGCAGATGTTCAATGCGATTGCGATTGAAAAGACTCGTTCTGCGAACAATTCCATGGACCTCGTACCCTTTTTTGAGGAGGAGTTCTGCCAGGTAGGAACCGTCTTGGCCCGTGATTCCGGTGATTAGCGCTTTTTTCATAGATCAGAGATCAGTTTTTTAAATTTCTTTCGTAAGAAAAGGAAAAATGAGCCAGAAAAGGTAAATATTCTCAAAAAGAGGCAAGGATTTCCTTTTGCCTTTTCCTTCTTTATTCTGACTGTGACAATTATTACAAATTTTACAGATATGTTGCGAGAAATTCCTCATTCATTCCAAGCAGTCCTCCTCCTTTGGAGTATTTATCTGCTCCCTCTCGTACTGAGAGCTGAAGAAAAACCAGAACCAAAAGTAGAATCCAATTCCAATCCGACAAGTCCACAATCGGCACCTGCCCAACAAACCACGGTGACTCCAGAAAATAAGTCCAATTGGGAAACAGGACTTGGGAAAGGAATTCGTGCCACCTCGACAGATGGAAAACACAATATCCAACTTAGATTCCGATCCCAAATCCAAGGAAACCAAAGTTTTCAGTTGGACCCATCGGAGGACACCACCAATTTCCTCGTCCGTCGCACAAGGTTACAACTCAAAGCTGGTCTCTTCAACGATACTTGGCTTGTGAATTTGCAAATGGGATTTGCAGAACGAGATATGGAAAGCCAAAGAAGGAACACTTTACGAGATGCAAATATAATCTATAACCAATATCGCGACGTGAAAGTTGCCTTTGGGCAAATGAAAGTTCCTTTTAGTAGACAACGGTGGAATTCTTCTAGTGCTCTACAAACTGTCGATCGCTCTTCTGTCACTGCCGAGTTTAATTTAGACAGGGATGTGGGAACCTATCTTTTTTCAGAAGATTTATTTGGCAACAAACGAATGTTTGCTTATTATGTTGGTGTTTTTGGGGGACAGGGAAGGAACAGAGTCGAAAGACAAACTCCTGGAGTGTTGACTGTTGCAAGATTTATATTCTCTCCTTTTGGAGGAATGTCAAAATCAGGGTCTGATAACGATTGGCTCTCTGAAGGTGACTTTGCACGTTACAAAGAACCAAAACTATCTTTGGGTGTTTCAGGAGCTTATAACAAAAACTCTGATCGCGCATTAAGCACTCACGGAACAGAATATACTTTTGCAAAATTCAATTATAGTCATGCCGCTGGGGATGTTTATTTTAAATGGATGGGTTTTTCTTTTCAATATGAATGGTTGTGGAGAAGAGCAAACACTGCTTATGTGGAAAAGACAGTGGGTACTGCACTATCAAGAGAGTATTCAAGAAGTGGGCAAGGTCATTTTGTCCAATTAGGGTATTTGTTTCCCAATAATTATGAACTTAGTTTTCGCTTTGGAGAATTCCGACCCTTGGGAGAAACCGATCCTAATTTGAAATATTCCCGAGAAGTAGGAGGAGCACTCTCCTACTACTTTGCAGAACATAATTTAAAATGGCAAACAGACTACTTTTATTATACAGGCACTCCCACAGCTGCAGAGGGAGACCATGTAGTTCGAACACAAATACAGGTATTCTATTAAGATGAAATCAAATATAAAAAATATTGCCACAATACTTTTATTAGTTGGTATTTTTCTTAGTTCCTGTAAAACCCAACGAGATGATAAAATTAAGGAAACACAAAATAAGTGTCTTCAAACGATGTACCTAGCTAGTTTAAATGCAGGAAAAACTGGGTTTAGTGGAACATTCCAGTTTTTAGGTTCCTGTTCTGGTACTTCCAACTACTCACCATCTTGTATCGAACAATATGCTGTTGCAAAAGAAGAAATCTCTTGTTCTCCAGGATATACTAAGTCTTCGGTCAAATGTTCTGTTCAAAACTTAGTCGGTGTCTGTCGTTACCAACCCAATGGAGATACAACCAAAGTAACTACAGTGGTATATGCTAAACCGAATGATTCAAATGAATCTGCTGTCGCCAACTGTCAAAGTTATGGAAGTGGTGCTATTTTTACCGAAACCTATTTAAACCCAGGTGATAGAACCACTTCCCTCGATACAATCCTTACCAATGCTTATGTTTGTATCGATAAAGCAGAAAAGAACTAGAATAAATCTTCATACACTTTGGCTTTCTTAGTCGTTAATAAAAAGGGACGACCAAAGGAATTTGTAAGTGAGGCATCTGGATCAACACCTGCTGCTTTGTAAATCGTGGCAACCAAATCACGAACATGAAGAGCTTCATTCGGTTTTACTGGTTTAGATCCTGTTTCATCTGTTTCTCCCAAAACATATCCTTTCGCAAAGGGTCCACCGCCAAGTAAGGTAGACCAAACTTTAGGATGGTGGTCACGACCATCTCTGGCTCCCACATCAGGTGTTCTGCCAAATTCGCTGGTTAATACAAATAACGTTTGTTTAATGAAACCAGTGTTGTTTAAATCTTCTAATAAAGCGGCAATCCCCATATCAGTTTCTTTCATAATTTTGGTAATCTGTGCTTTGTTTCCAGTATGAGTGTCCCAACCACCGATAGAGATATGAATGAAAGGAACTTCCTCGGCGGCGAGTCGTTTTGCAAGTAACATCGCTTTCCCTTGCCAAGTGGTTCCATACCGAGCCCTTGTTTTTTCATCTTCCAAACTGATTCGGAAGCTATCGATGTTTTTGGAATTTCGAAATTCTTCTGCTGCTATGAGCATATTTTTCCAATGTTTGGATTCTTTTGTGGGATAAGTTTTTGCAAACTCTTCGTTCATAAAAGAAACTAAATCTTTTCTTCGTAGGATACGATCTTCTGTAAACTTTCCATAAGAAGGATTTAAATGTTGGATGGGTTCATCCACATTCCCTACATGATACCCCGAATAATCAATTCCTAAAAACCCAGAGTTTCCGATTTTACTACCTCTACCACCAATTGTCACATAACTTGGGAAGTACGATGACTTTACTTTAGATTTTTTTGCATACGCAATGACCGCTCCAAAATGGGGTATGTCTGGAAATCCCATTGCCTCTGTCATTCGGTATCCCGTTCCCAGTAACATTTGGGCAAATCCATGATCCCCTTCTTCACTCCAAGTAGATCGAACGATACCAATCGAATGCAATTGTTTGGCGGTGAGAGAAAAAGGTTCCAAAACCGAAAGCCCAGAAATACTAGAATTTATCTTTCCAAAAGCACTATTGGGTTTGGGATCCAAAGTATCCACATGACTCATCCCACCCATCATTTCGATAAAGATAACTGATTTTACTTTAGAAGGAAGAGTGATGGACTCCTCTTCTTCTTCCGCATGTAATTTACTAAAAGGATTTGAGGAAAATAAAAATGGACTAAGTCCTAAACTGAAAATTGATTTTTTTAAAAATTCTTTGCGATCCATGATGATTCCTTAATTGGTATGTTGGAATTCTTGGCTATTGATAAGAGCCCAGAAAATATCTTGTAGAAGGTCTTTGTCAAATACCGTATCTGCTTTGGTTTTCAGAGATTTGATTTTTTCCTTTTCACCTATAGAAGGAGAACGTCCGAGCAGTCGGTAGTAGAGATTACCAATCGTTAAATCCATTGATTTCAGTTGGTCAAACTCTTGTTTTACTAAAGAATCCTTGTTACCAAAATCCCAAACAAGTTTCCCTACTACACGTCCATTCATTAGTGTTAACATTTGTTCTATGGTAAGTTCATCCACATCATCAGAAATGTCCACTCTTGGGCCAGAACCAAATACTGATAGAATGCTGTGGTATGGTGCCGGTCTTTCGACTTCGACTGCATTCGAAAATTCCTTCAAATTATCCTCAGGATATCGAATGGTACCAGTCCCTGTCAGGTCATAGGGCTTTTGATCCATAAGCCCCGTAAACCAAGATAAATTTCTTTCTCGGATATTGCTGATCTTTTGCGAATCAGAAATTCGAATGAGAGAATTGAGAAGTTGGTCACTGTCCAATCGTTTGGGAGAAAAATAACGAATGGGATCTTGGTCGGAGCCATTACTAGTGAGGGAACGATGATATGCATTCGATGTCACAATGTACAAAATGAGTTCTTTTAGTTTGAGATTGTTTGCCAAAAAATAAGAATCCAAATGATTTAAGATCTCTTCCCCTGTCACCACAGTGTCTTCATTCCAATCATCGAGTGGAGTGAAAAAACTCCAACCCATGAGTTCTGTCCAAACACGATTGATGATGACTTTGCGAAACCGGTCATTGGATTTATTTGTCAACCAATCAGCAAAGGCTTTTCTTCTGTCTTCTCCTGGTTTTAGTTTAGCTTCTTTCCCATCTAAAAATTTAGGACGAACCAAGTCACCTCCTGGTGCATCATCAGTATGAGGAAAACGAAGTCCAAGTTTAGGTTGGTAGTAAAGAGTGGCATACTCAACTTCATGTTTCTTTTGGTAGTCCTTTCTTTGTTCATCCGTCCATTTGTTCCAATTGTCGCGATTCCATTCGTTATTTTTATCTTGGATGATTTTTTGATCTTCCATAGGAAGATGGATTTCTAATTCTCTCGGAACATAACTAAATGACTTTCCATATCGATCAGCCTCCCAAGTCCCATCTCGAAAGAATTGTTGGCTAAAAAAGGCAGCAAGGGCATAATAATCCCTTCTCGTAAAATCAGATATATACGGATGGTCATGGCACCTAGCACATGCTACGCGTTTTGCATAAAAAAGTCTTCCCACATATTCGGCTGTTTGTAAAGGATCGGCCCCATCCCGAATGTAAAATAAAGTAGCGGGAGATTCCTTCACTGTCCCAGTAGAGATTAACATTTCTTTCACAAATTGGTCATAAGGTTTGTTTTTATGAAGAGAACCAGCAACGTATTGAAAGAAGGCACCAGTTGGAATTTTACGTCCTTTGGATTTGTCGCGTAACATGGATGTGACCTTCGTTCCCCAGTATTCTGCAAATTCTGGTTGTTTTAAAAAACTGACTGCAAACGATTCTAAACTTTGGTCTTGTGGAAGAGTATCCAATTCTTTCCATTCAGTCACACTAGGAATCACACCCCGCAAATGAAGAGAAAGTCTTCGAAAAGAAATCCTTCTATCCGTCTTTGCTGTATTAGGTGATAATTTCAAATACAAAGAATCTAACGGATGAACTACATTCTGTTTTGGACGAGAGAAAACATAACCAACCGCAAAAATCAGAAAGACAATCGAAAGAAACAAATAACGAAAATCACGAACTAGATTTAGTACCAATCTCATATCCCTAAGATTCTAAGTTGGATTTTAAGATTTGAAAATATTTTTCTTGCAAAAGTCAATTTTTTGCAGATAAACCTTGGTTGCGATGGCAGAAGAAAAAATCTATGAAATGCTTTGGGACTGCGAATTTTGTGGTTCGAAAAAGTTACTTGGGAAAACACATCGACATTGTCCAAATTGTGGGGCCACTCAAGATCCTACACGCCGATACTTTCCCAATGATGCGGACAAAGTCGCAGTCCAAGACCATGTCTACTATGGGGTCGATAAGGTTTGCCCCTTTTGCCAAACTCCCAATGGTGCCAAAGCTACTTTTTGTGGAAACTGCGGTGGCTCACTCGACGGCGCACAAAACGTAAAACTCAGGTCCGACCAGGACGGACTCACCGAAGACTCAGTCCAAAAGGCAAAAGAAGATTTGGCTTTTGCCAATTCTGAATTCATTAAACCCCATCCCAAAACTCCTAAATGGGTGTTGTGGTTACTCGGTTCCATCCTCTTCGGTGGGATTGGATTTGTTTGCCTCGGAGTTTTATGGACAGAAAAAGTAGAATTACAAATCACACATCATGAATGGTCACGAACGATCGCCATAGACCAGTTCAAACCAGTTTCTGAATCAGAATGGTGTGATTCCATGCCTATGGGTGCATACAGTGTGTCGAGAAGTCAGCAAATCCGAAGTTATAATAGTATCGCTGATGGAGAGGATTGCCATACAGTTCGTTCGGATAGAGGAGATGGTACTTTTTCCGAAAGCGAAAGTTGTACAACAAGATACAGAAAAGAACCAGTTTATGATGATCATTGTAGTTATCGTATTGATAAATGGGCCTTTGATCGAAACGCAGTAGCAAAAGGATTTGGAACGACTCAAGAACCTTATTGGCCTAGTCCACAAATTCGTGAATGCACGAGCACTTCTATTGGTTGTGAACGATTAGGAAACAAAACAGAAAAGTATATGGTTTATTTTACAGAATCTAGCGGTGAAACCAAAGGAGAAAAACATGATTGTGAATTTGACCAAACAAAGTGGAAATCACTAGCTCCTAAAGCGATTTACCAATCAGAAAAAAGTGTCATATTTAATTACATTACTTGCGACACCATACAAACGTTAGAAGGAAGTTTAACAGAGGAATAAAATGGACCAAACCTGGTTAAAAACAACATTAGAAAGATTTAAGAACGAACAAGATCCCATTCGAAAGTTTTTAAAGGAAACCAAATTATTTGAAGAAGCTCTAGCGAACCAAGAATTTGAAAAAACTGACCTTCTCATTCGTAAGGAACTGGGAGGAATTCTTGACTCTTTTAAAGAAAGTTTTCGTAAACTGGAAGAAGGTTTTGTGGCAAAAGCACAAATCCAAAATATCGGAAAAACAAATCCGGCAACCACACTACTGGATCGTATCATTATGAAAGTTGGTTCAGCAGGTTATGGACTCAATGGACTTGGTACTGGCGTCAAAGCCACACCGGAGGAAATCGAAAAACTATTAAACCATGACTTTTCGATGTTAGAAAAAGTCGGAACCTTACAAAAAGAAATTTTGGAAACATTACCAACCTCTTTTGTTACAAACCCAGAAGCAGCGATCGAATCCATAAGCAAATTACTTTTAGATTTCGAAACAACGTTTGAATCAAGGAACTCAATCTTTTTAAAATAATAGGATAAGGAAACAATACAATGGCACTAATAGATAGAATTAAATTTGAAGGTAGTCCGAATGAAATCGTTTGGAAATATCCATCGGATGAAATTAGCACGGCAGGACAACTTGTCGTGGATGAAAACCAAGAAGCAATCTTTTTCAAAGAAGGTAAAGCTTTGGATACTTTTGGGCCAGGAACTCATACCTTAAAAACGGGAAACATTCCAATACTTGAAGCTCTCGTCAATCTTCCGTTTGGTGGTAAAACTCCCTTTACCGCAGAAGTATATTATGTAAACAAAGCCATCTTTGCTATGAAATGGGGAACAAATACCCCCATTCCTTTGGAAGATCCTAAATACAAAATTGTTTTAAACATTCGAGCATTTGGAGATTATAAATTTCGAATCAAAGATTCCAGATCTTTTTTACTAAATGTGGTTAAGGGTGGAAATCGAACTACAAACGAGTCCATTGATGAGTTTTTAAAACCAAATATTGTTCGTGGGATTGGAGATTTTATTTCGGAAGTCATTTTAAACAACAATACTTCCGTTGTAGAAATCAATAAATTCAGGGACGAAAGTTCGACTGCAGGCCGGGTCAAACTAGCTCCTGAATTTGAAAAATATGGCATCGACTTAACCGAGTTTAACGTCTCTTCGGTGAACTTTGATCAAAATGATCCCAACTACCAACGAATCCAAAAAATCATCACTGATAAATTTGAAATCGATATGCTCGGAGACAAATACCAACAAAAGAAAATGTTCGATATCGGACAAGCGGCCGCAGAGAATGAAGGTCAAGGTGGCGGAGCTATGGGTGCCGGAATGGGCATGGGAATGGGGATGAATATGGGCCAAATGATGGGTAATATGATGAACCAAGGGGGAGGCCAACAAGGAGCGGCGCCAGCTGCAAACGACCCAGCAGCAAGAATCGCCAAATTAAAGGGACTACTCGACCAGGGCCTTATCAACGCGGAAGAATTCGAAGCCAAAAAAAAGGAAATTCTATCTTCATTATGAAATGAATGAAAACTTTAAATCCGAATATCCATCTAACAAATAATATAAATTTTGTTAGGTGGTCTGGATGATGTAGGACTTTTTTAATCTGATTTTATTTCCTGGTTCAAGCGAGTAAAAGTCAGATTGAAATCACTTGGTCAATCACCCTTCCAAACAATCAAACCAGAGCCAGGCATCCGAATATGATGGTCTTAGTTACGAAAACAATTGTTTGATCTCTGCTAAATTAGCTTCTGCTTCCTTTTCACCTTTATCAATGATCTCTTGGTAACGAGCAAAATCAAATAACTGAAATTCTTCTAAATGGAAGTGAACAAACAAATCCATTTTAGGACGTTTGAGACGAGTGATCTCGCGTCCTTCCAAAGTAATGGTTCTTGTCATGATTTGTAAAATAGGAGGATATTTTAAAGTATCCCAAATATAACGAAAGAAACCTTTTTCAGTTGTATTACGGTCTTCAAAAAGTTTCACAGGAACCATTTCTTGCAAAGGAGAAACATTGATTCCCATCACCACATCAGCACCTTTCGTACGAATGAGATTTTCAGGAACATTATTGATCATTCCCCCATCGACTAACAACTTTTCACCGAGCCGATAAGGAGGAAAGGCTCCAGGCAAACTCATAGCACAAGTCAGTGCTTCGGTGATTGGGCCTTGGTCAAAAATATGTTCCTTACCAGTTTGTAAATCTACAGCGGAAGTTGCAAAAGGGAGTGGCAACTCTTCGATCCTTTGGTCACCAAATCCTTTCTTTAACATTCGTTTCATTCGTGTACCTTTAAAAAAAGCAACGATAGGAAGGGTGGGATCAAAAGCACTCTCCAATCCACCAAAGAATTTTTTAACCATTTCTTCAATTTCTTCTGGTGAATTTTTTCTAGCATATAAAGCAGCAATCACGGCTCCCATCGAAGCACCAGAAACAAAATCAAAATGAATTCCTTCTCTATGTAAAACCTTTAGTAAACCAACATGGGCAAGTGCTCTAGCACCTCCACCACCTAACGCTAAACCTCTGGTTTTGGCTACAAGATACCTTGCTAAGGTATCTTTTTGATAAAAAGTTTTGAGAGATTGGTCTTGAGGAAGGTAACTTTTACGCACGCCACTTTCCATCATACGGATGGCACGACCTTCAAAGTTACGAAGCCGACTCTTCCAAAAATTGATAATTTCTTCTTTTTCCTTATAGAATTTTTCAGGTTCATCTTCCCAAAAAATCAAAAAGTCAGATTGAACTACAAGATAATGTAAATCCATTCTGGATGTGGATTCATCAAAGTAAATATGAAGTAATGGAGTTTTGTTTCTAAGATTGGTTAGATATTCTGAAATTTGGGTAGGATCCATTCCTTTAAAGGTCGAAATCGGAATGGCCGTAGATAGTTTTTTGGTGGTCTCACCGTATTCATCAATGAAAGATTTTATCTTTTCACCAAAGTGATATTCTGGTTCTAAAGGAATATGAACACATAATCTTCGTAAGCCGGATAAATTATCTTTATGATGATGACTGGATCTATCTAAGTTCTCGCGCATGCGGGATCCCATCATTTGAATGATATTTTGTGCAAATACCTTTTCTTGTGAGGCTAATTGTAAAAATAATTTTCCATTCAAAACATAAACTAATGTATCAATGACGGCAATGGCGGAAGTAGAATGATTGGAACTAGAAATTAGCGAGTTCTCAGCCAAAACTTGACCGGAACCCACATATACATGACTTTGGCCAGAAACATTTTCGAGTAGGATTTCACCATAGCGGACAATGTAAATAGATTCCGAAGACTCTCCTTTGTAATAGAGAGCTTCGTGGCTTCGAACTAATTTTTCTTGAACATTATTGGCAAGTCGTAACAAAACCGCAGGGGAAAGTTTTTTGAACAACTCCACAGACTTTAAAAATTTCTGGATGGCCTGTCGTTCTAATTCTGTTCGTTTCATTTTCCCCTCGTTCTATTAAATTCGTATGTTCACCCACTCCTTCTTACGAAATTTTCTGACAAAAAGCACTGCCATGAGTAAAATCCAAATAAAAAATGCGGACCAAATTCCCGTTGCTCCCCATGCTAGGACTATCCCGAATAAATAAGCCAGAGGCAACATAATCACAAAGGATACGATGAGATAAACAAACATCACATAATACATCATCCCTGCGCTTCTCAGTGCAGAACCAATCACCATATGATAAGCATCTCCCACCTGAATGAGAGCCACAATACAAAGTGCTGGGTAAGCTGCTTTGGCAACTGCCGGAACATCAGTAAATAAACCAATGAGCCAAGGTCCTCCGATAATAAAAAAAAGACCCATACTTCCCATCACAATGGCCGAAAAGGTAGCAGAACGCATAGTTCCTTCATAAGCCAATCGTAGTTTTCCTTGCCCCATGGATTGACCTAAAATTGTTGTGGCTGCAATTCCAAAAGAGAAACCCGGCATAAAAGACAAACTAAGACATGTTAATACAACGCTGGCAGATGCCAAAGTAGTTGTACTAATCATCCCTGCGATTTTATAAAAACCAGAAAAAGCAAAGTTAACGAGTGTTCCTTCTACCGCAGGAGCAAAACCAACCATACAAAGTTCTTTGATGATTTCAAAACTTGGAGTAAAAATTTCATACTTAAAGAATTTGATAACATCTTTGCGGAATAGGTAAAAGAAAACAA
Source organism: Leptospira brenneri (assembly GCF_002812125.1). Taxonomy (NCBI): domain Bacteria; kingdom Pseudomonadati; phylum Spirochaetota; class Leptospiria; order Leptospirales; family Leptospiraceae; genus Leptospira; species Leptospira brenneri. Next base: position 21,461 of record NZ_NPDQ01000002.1, on the reverse strand, counting down.
CGAGTAAGGCAGGAATCGAAGACAAACTGGAGGCAATGGCTGCACCCTTCACACCCCAAGCAGGGAATCCCCAATTTCCAAAGATGAGTAACCAGTTAAAAAAGATATTGGTTAGGGCCGCCAAAATAGAGGAAATCATACCTACTTGCACAATTCCAATTCCATCGAAAAAACCGCGTAAGGCGAACCCAACAAAGAACAAAACTGTTCCTATAAAACGATAAGATAAATACACACCTGCCACTTCAATGACTTGGGGATCATCACCAATCCAACCCATAAGTCCTGGAGAATAAACAAATCCATAATAGGACAATAATGCTCCAATCACCAAAGATAAATACACAGAGTTGACTAGAGTGACTCCGACTCCTCTGTCATTTTTTTCGCCAAATCGACGTGCTACGATGATTTGAACGGCCATGGAACCACCCATAAGGAAGGCAAATATAGAGAAATAAACCATTCCTCCAAATCCAACAGCGGCGAGAGGAACCTCTCCCAATTTTCCCACCATAGCAGTGTCTGCTACCATAATGGCTGTATAACTGATCATTCCAAAAAAAACTGGGATTGCTAATCCAAGAATTTTCTGATTCAATCGAGTTGGCTTCAAGATGCGTCTAATTTTGTGAAGCATAGTTTTGTCATTCTTTTATGTATTGCGATCTACACAACCACCTTTATGGATGTTTACCCCCCGAAACATTGTTTCGAATTGGAAAAAATAACCCCGAACCAAGATGGCATCTTTATTTAGATGCTTATGAAAAAGCTTATGGTGTAAAAATTCGACCTTCGAGCTTTTTTGAGGACTATGCAGATATCAAAGATTTTTCTAAACTCTATCATTTCAGAGAGAAGGCACCTTTTTTACATTTCCAAGCAAAATTCAATCTTATCATAGCACTTGTTAAGTTTGATGAAAAAGAAATTACAGAAGTATCTCAAGATGTAGTTTTTTCCAATAGTTTAGATGGTATTAGTTATGCAGAATATCGATTGATGTTTGGTAAAGAAGAACCTAAAGAAAGTTTTTATAGCAAACTAATGGCCTCATTGGAAGGACTGAAAAAAGGGGAAGAATTAGCTAAAAAAGAAGGTAAATCCATCCAAGCAAAACTTGTGATGTCCTTACATAGAGATGTCAATTATGAAAGACATTACGATTGGATGAAAAATTGGATGGAAAAAGAATCTGTTATTCGAGATGGACTTGTAGGAATTGATTTCTGCCATATTGAAGAAGGTCATCCCCCGAAAGATAAAAAAACTTTTTTCCAATCTCTGCTTAAAGACAACCAAGCAGAACCTAGCACTGCTTTATCGATCCTCTACCATGTTGGAGAAAGTTTTCGTGATAAAACACCTTTCTCTGCAACACGTTGGGTTTTGGAATCAGCAATGAATGGAGCACATAGACTAGGCCATGCCCTTGTTCTCGGAATTGATTCTGATTATTTTTTAGGTGATGAAAGAACAGAACTTGTTTCTGAAGCCAAAGACCAAGTGGAATGTGAATTGGAATCTTACGAAGAAATCACGAGCTTTGGTCCATTTTTTTCCAAAGAAGAACTGGAACTGAAACGTAAGGATCTAAAAACAAAACCTGATTCCGAACTTCTAAAAATTCCTTTTGATGAAACCCAGTCCCAATACTTACATACCTTCCAAAACTATGTTATGTCTAAAATCGCTGATACAGAAGCTGTGATTGAATGTTGTCCATCTTCTAATTTTTACATTGGAATGTTAGAATCACATATTGATCATCCCATCACAAGATTTCTCCAAAACGAAATCAAACTTAGTATAGGATCTGATGATCCTGGTTTATTTGGAACCACAATGTCTGAAGAGTATGGACATGCCCATACGGCAGGTGTTTCGGAAAAAGATTTAGAATCCATCCGAGAAAAGTCATTTTCTTACAGATCCACCAAACTTTCCGGTCGTGAATTGGATTGACCCTGATAGAGATTAAGTAAACTGGAATGTATGCGGATTTTTTCCCAATTATTTGTGCCAATGATAGTGGTTCCCTTAGTAATGGGGCCTCTCCTCGGACAAACCAAAGAGGGTTTTTACGACACAAATAATTACGACTTAAGAAACATTCCTAAGTCAGACCCAGAATCCAATGTTTTGCAGGATGTCACCCTTCCTCCAAAGTTTGAAACACCGGTTCTAGCAACCCCCAAAAATGCGAAAACCCAATACAGTGGGATCGATTCCATTCCTGGTGCTGGAGCTCTTCTCAATTCCAGAACTTCATCCAATTCTAGCCAAAATGCCACCAATCCTTATAGTTTGACGGGTGCTCAAAATTCTCCCATCAACCCACTGACAGGAGAAATCAACGAACAGGCGCTACAGAACCAGTTACAGAAAAGCAGAACCAAACAAGAACTAAAGAAAAAACAAAAAGAAGAATTTGATGAAGACTCTGTTTATGAAGAAACAAAGTTTCGAAGAGCCTATATCATTTTCTTTTTAACATTACCATTTGCTTTAGGTGCCTCTGCAGCTGTTGCCTCTGCATTTGCCATTGAAAAAACAATTGCAGGAAGTATCATCATGTTGGGTGGTTCAACGGGTCTTTCTGGAGCGAATGCGTATGTAGACAGGCAAAGATTAGAAGAACATCGCGAAAAGAAAAAACAAGTAGCCGAAGTTTACCCTTGAAGCTCAAACGATCCTTCGTTTTTCTGAATCGAATTTTCCAATATTTACAGGTTCAAAGATTTGAAATTCGAAAGTTTTATATAGAACACTTCCGTCCAATCGGGAGAACCATATACATTCTCTTTGGATTCTTATCCGTCACCATTTTGATTTTAGATTTTGGGTTTTACTATCCAGAAACTTGGAAAGAATATGTAACGTTATCCATTCGAACCTTGGTATCGTTCTTTATCTTTTATGAATCTATCCACATAATTTTCACAAACAAACGATGGAAAGAATATGTTTCTCTTCATAAAATAGAACTAATCATTTTACTTATGTTAGGATTGGAGTTTATTTATGAAAAGAATATAGTTTCTATTCTAAAATCTTATCATATTTCCGGTGATGATACCACTCTCATCTTTTTATCAGCCAACCAAGTTTTATTTCTATTTTCTAATTTAGCACATTTCTTTCGGCTCTCTCGAAAAAATGATTCTAAAAAATTAAACCCATCGATTGTATTTGTTTCTTCTTTTGCGTTGATTATTTTACTCGGAGTTTGTTTTTTACATTTCCCAAAATCTACCAACGGTGGGGTCCGCTCCATTGACCTTATATTTACAACGATCAGCGCTACTTGTGTGACAGGGCTTTCGACTGTAGATTTATCAAGTCAATTTACCTTAACTGGTCAATTGATAGTATTACTTCTCATCCAAGTGGGTGGGCTTGGCCTCATGACCTTAACTAGTTTTTTTTCCATCTTCCTTGCTGGTAAAGTATCTGTCAGTGACACGATGATGATCAAAGACCTTCTTTCAGAAGAAACCATGGGTCGGGCCAAAGAAATTTTAAAACAAATCACAGTTCAAACGGTAGTTATAGAATCCATTGGAGCTGTATTATTATTTTATAGTTTTCCAGAAAACTATTCTATTGCGGTCTCTGAAAAGATTTATTATTCAATTTTTCATTCTATTTCTGCGTTCTGTAATGCGGGTTTTAGTTTGGTACCAAATGGACTTATGTCAGAATCCTTCCAAAGGTCAGAAGGTTTTTTATCTGTAATTATGTTACTCATCATCATCGGTGGGCTTGGGTTTCCTGTATTATTTCAAATTCGTACAAGACTGTTAAATCCTTTTGATTTTAAATTCCGATGGTCTGTCACTTCTAAATTAGTTTTTTGGACTACTGGTTTTCTTTTGTCATTTGGTTGGATTTCCTATTATTTTTTAGAACAGAATTTTAGTCTGAGAGGCCTCACCACCTCAGAACAAATTTTTCATTCTTTATTTTATTCCGTAACCACAAGAACTGCTGGATTTAATACACTTGATCTCAATCAAATGGGACTACCAATTACCTTTATTTCTTTTTTTCTGATGTGGGTCGGAGCTTCTCCTGTTTCGACGGGTGGTGGAATCAAAACTACTACCTTTGCAATATCTCTTTTGAACATCACGAATCAAATTCGGGGGAAAGAAAAAATGGAAATCAGCCACCGAACGATTGCTAATTCTACGATTGCAAGGGCCAGTGCTACCATAGTATTATCGTTATTCGTAATATTCACTGCTATTTTTTGTTTATTACTGACCGAAAATGCCAATTTTATTGATTTGTGTTATGAAGTGGTTTCGGCATTTGGAACTGTTGGATTGACTCGAGGCCTCACCCCTCATTTGAGCGATTATGGTAAAATTAATATTTGTATTGTTATGTTTGTGGGAAGAGTAGGAATTTTAACTCTACTTGTTGCTCTTTCCAAAAAAGTAGATCATATCTCGTATGAATATCCGCAAGAATATGTGGTTGTAGGTTAAAGTTTGGTATGCAAAGAAAAAAAATAGCAGTCATCGGAATTGGCAGTTTTGGAAAGTTATTTGTTCGTTATCTGTTTGAAGACGGACATGAAATCATTGCGATTGACAAAGACCCTGTGATCATCGATTCCATCAAAGATAATGTTACCATTGCAGTTGCTTTAGATGCCACCGATGAACATGCATTACGATCGCAAGGAATTGCCGATGTCGATTACGCTGTGATTGCTCTTGCTGATGATTTTGAAACTTCCATCATTTGTGCAGATAGTTTAAAAAAATGTGGAGTCAAAAACATATACGCTCGTTACCAAACTCCATTACAAATGAAAGTTTTGGAACTACTCGGAATCAAAGATCTTTTTAATCCTGAAGAACGTGCAGCGAGGAGTATGGCCGAAACCTTATCCTTTTCGGGAATGAAATCTAGTTTTTTACTTTCAGACGAGTACAGTGTGGTGGAAGTCACAGTTCCCAAACGTTATATCAATCAAACCATAGCCGATGCTGATTTACGGCATAAATACAATATCAATGTCATTACCGTCAAACGTCCGTTCACTCAAAAAGACTCCAAAAGAGCTTCTGATTCTAAAAGCGAAAAAATTTTAGGAATTCCTCACGGAAATACTATCCTCAAAGAAGAGGATGTGATTGTACTTTTTGGATCACAAACAGATCTTGCTCGGTTTTTAGAATCTTAATTATGGGTCCAGAAAGAATTATTTGTCTCACCGAAGAACCAACAGAGATGTTATATCTCTTAGGGGAAGAGGAGAGGATCATAGGAATTTCTGTTTATACGGAACGACCTCCCAAAGCAAAGGAAGAAAAAACAAAAGTCTCTGCCTTTATCAGCGGTAATTTAAAAAAAATTACATCCTTAGAACCAGACCTTGTCATCGGTTTTTCTGATATCCAATCCCAACTTGCAAAAGACCTCATTGAACGTGGGTTAAATGTTATTATTTTTAATCAAAGATCCATATCTGAAATTCTTTCCAATATGCAAATACTCGGAAACCTTGTAGGCCAAACAGATAAAGCCAAAACACTGATTGATGGTTGGAAAAAAAACATAACCGAATGGAAAAAAGAAAACGAATCCAAAACAAAAAAACCCAAAGTTTTTTTCCAGGAATGGGACGAACCCATCATCACTGGGATCCAATGGGTAAGCGAAGCGATTGAACTTGCTGGTGGAGAAGACTGTTTTTCTCATCTCAAAGACAAAAAACTAGCCAAAGACCGAATCATTACCGCAGAAGCTGTCAAAGAAGCCAATCCAGACATCTACATGGGTTCTTGGTGTGGGAAGGCAATGGACTGGGACTGGGTACGAAACAAACCCGAATGGCAGTCCACGGGCTTTATTAAATCCAACCGAATTTTTGAACTGGACCCGAGCATAATATTACAACCAGGGCCTGCCCTATTTTTAGAAGGCATCCCTAAACTGCGAGAGATCTTACTCTCCTTCTAATTTCCCTCTTTGTCATTTCTCTGTAATCTATTTGTAACAAGGATATTCTAAATTTGAAACATATCAATTAGATATGGAGACATTCATGAACTTTTCATGTAACCAGACAAAAGCGAAACTCACTTTGTCTTTTGTGATCGCACTTATCACAATCTTTACTCTTGCAGGAAAAATCGAAGCACAATCAACACCTGCTGCACCAACTACTGAAACAACACAAACAACGGAAACTCCCGCTGAGACACCTGCACCTGTGGCAGAAGCTCCTGCAGAAACACCAAAACAAGAATCTGAAATTGGACTCGTGAGTTTATTTGTCACTGGTGGATGGTCTATGTGGCCACTCCTACTCTCTTCGATTGTTGGATTTGGTGTGATTCTTGAAAGAATCTACTTTTTCTTCACAGCTAAACTCGTAAGAAAAGGATACAACCAAGACTTACAAGATGCGATCGATGCATCCGGTATGAATGGGATTGAAGAATTTTTAAAAGCAAACGAAGGCCAAAGAATCACAGACGTATTAAAAAATGGAATGGAAGTTTCTCAAAACGATCCAGAGATTTTTGCTTCTGGGATTGAAAGAGAAGCCGGCGAGGTCATGACACTTCTAGAAAAAGGTCTCACGGTTCTTTCTGCTGTTTCTACTATCGCACCACTTGTGGGATTTCTTGGAACTGTATCTGGTATGATCAACGCATTCGATGCAATTGCAAATGCTGACCAAGTAAACGCGAAAGTGGTTGCTGGTGGTATTAAAGAAGCGTTAATCACAACGGCTGCTGGTCTTATCGTTGCGATTCCTGCAATGACTTTCTACCAATACTTACAAGGCCGTGTTGCTTTCTTTACTTCTGAAGTAGAAGAAGCTGCGAACAAAATTTACAAAGAATACTTAAAACTCAAAGCCGGCAAAAGAGCGTAAACTACGGAAAGTAACGAACCATGATTAAGTTAAAGAAAAAACAAGAACTAGAGGAGATATCGGCAGCATCCATGTCGGATATTGCCTTTCTACTCTTGGTATTTTTTATGGTAACTGCCGTATTCTTTGTAAAGGAAGGACTTAACATTTCCCTTCCACGCAAACAATCCGAACCTCAACCGTTTTTACGAAAGAATGTATATGAAATTTTGGTCACTCAAGACAGATACAAGATGCGTAATACAGCTTTCGGAACCAAAGAATATTCTAGTTTAAAAGAGTTTCGTGATGACCTAAACCAAATGGAAATCCCGGATCTCAAAAACAAACTAGCACTCATTGTTACAACCGGCGATACCAAATATGCAAAGATGTTGGATGCACTTTCAGCAGTCCAACTGCGTGGATTTGAAAAAATCTCAGTGAGAAAGAAGAAATAATATGTTACGAAGAAAGAGAGTCGCACCTTCAGTTCCCGTAAGTTCGATGGCAGACATTGCCTTCTTACTCCTCGTGTTCTTTATGGTAACCTCCGTATTGGATTCAGATCCAGACCTTCCCATCAATCTACCCGATGTTCCTGGTGGAGAACAGTTAAACAAAAAGATCGCAAACCTTTACTTAACTGCTGATGAAAAGAGGACTGTCTATTTTAACTCGGTGAAGATGGAATTAAACGAAGCCATGAGTGAAATCAGGGCTAAACTTTCCACTACACCTGATTTGAAAGTTCTCATCCATGCGGACCAAGATTTAACTTATGAAGAGTTGGATAGTGTATTCGAAACTCTCCGAGAGATAGGAGCCTTAAAGGTTTCCCTCGTTACCAAGACCACTCAAGGTGGCGGGTTAAAAGGAAAGTAACGTGAACGGAACAGTTGTTACACAAAGAAGATCCAAACGTGAGAGAATCCATCGGTTCATCGACAGGTACCGAATCGAAACTGGTCTTGCTATTTCTGCTTTTGTCCAAGCCATCATCATCCTCTTTTGGTTCACTCCTCATTTGGAAACGGATAGTTTAGATAGTCTCGTGGAAGAAGTTGCCTTCATTGACAATGTCCAAATCCAAGAACCATCCACTGATTCAAAACCAACCGATGGAGACTTTGATCTTACCGACAAAGAAAAAGAAGAGAAAAAAGAAGACCCACGTATCGCGGGAGCTTCTGACCCGATCGTATCTGGTGCTACTTCCCCAGTAGACTTATCTCCCAATATTCGTCCTGAATATACTTCCGATGCAAAAGCTCTTGGACTTACAGGAACTATGACTTTAGAAGTCATCATTGGAAACACAGGTGAAGTATTACGAGTTAGATCCGTAGGAAAGCAGTTAGGCGGTGGCCTCGAAGAAGAAGCCATCAAAGTTTACCGCAGAAAACGGTTTTCTCCTTCCATCTTAGAAGGAAAAGCCATCACTGTAAAAGTTCTTGTTCCGATTCGATTTACTTTGAATTAAAAAGTAACCACTACTATCCATCTTTAGTAGTGGTTACTTAAACCTTTCCTGTATCCAAATCCAACTTTCTCAATGTTTTTTGGGGCGAATCCACCACCAGAGTGGTGGTGGACCGGGCTCTTCGCTGCAATCTGCTTTGCAGGATTTCCGCTACGATCCCTTTCGCGGAAATTTACTAACAATCGTTAATCTTTAAAGAAAAATATTCTTTTATTATATTAATTAGGCTTTGATGATTTTTTTAACCAAATAGCTAACTCATCTTCTTTTATAGAACCATCTGCAACTTTTAAAATCACATTCACAACATCTTCTTCTAATGTATCAATAAGGAAACCATTCGAAGCAAGAAATACATACATCAAAAGAAACGATGTCCTTTTGTTTCCGTCCATAAATGGATGATTTTTAGCAATACCGATTCCCAGGGAAGCCGTGAGTTCAAAAATAGTAGACTCAGGTTGGTAATGCCATTGGTTCTTTGGTCGATCTAGCGCCGATTCGAGTAATCCTACATCACGAATCCCTAACGAACCACCGTGTTGTTTAATTTGATCTAAATGAATAGCCTCAGCGATTTTTCGATTTAACCACTTGGGTTCCTGTTTCATTTAGCTAATTCTTTAAGCGCATTTCGGTATTTCTTAGAAGCATCTTGATAGAATGCCATTGCTGATTCAAAATCAGGATCATAGGGAGATAAAAGAATACCGTTTTCAGTTTCTACAAGAAACACCGTGTCCCCTTCATGAAAATTATATTTTTCTAAAAGTGCCTTTGGAATCGTTGCACCTGATGAATTTCCAATTGCTCGAATCGTAGTTTTTTTGACTGATGAACTTTCCATGGTTATAACATAAGTAATAACCAAAATAATTCAATCGAATTTTGCAGATTTTTCTACATTTGGCATGAGTAAATTCATCAAACTGAATTTATATTAGTGATTCAATATTTTGATCGTTCATCCCCTACTCCGGTAACTCCAATACTTTATCTTCTTCTTCCATAGGTTGTTTCGGAATTTCCATTTTTTCGATACGGATTTCATGAACAAAATCAGGATCTTCAAAACTATTGAGAATGCTAATTCTTCTTGGGTATTGTTTGTCATTCCAAACTTCATAGTATCCAAATTTCAAAACACCTTTGTAGAAACTAAAAAGTTCACGGTAGGTAAACTCCATCCATTCAAGAGCCCCACTTGTTTTTTCAAAGTAACCAACATACTGGTCTGTGTCAGGAGTGGCATTGGTTTGAACAGAGGTAAAATAAACCACTTCATAGTCTTGGCCTAACTTTTGAACAGGACCTGCATATTGAACGATCGGGAATTCTGTCAGTCGCCAAGGAAGTGTTAAATACAACCGTAAAGATTCTAAATACACTCTTACTTCATCATCACCAGTAAAAACCTTTCCGGTATCCGCAGCAATTTGGTAAGGATCTTTTTTGACAAGGCCAAGGATAAAACCTTTTTTCTCTCCACCAAGAAATTCCACTTCCATGGCATCTTTTTCAAAATCCAAATACACTCGAAGCCTTTGTTCTGAATCTTTGATGGGAGTAAAAAATCGAAAAAACTTAGAATGCCAAACATCCTTTAATACAAATTGAATTTGTTTATAATCTTTCCAATTGCCTGGAGTCAGTTCTTTCACAGGAGGATTCGTGATCACCGACAGTCCTTTTTTCTTTAACTCAGGGTTAAAACCTTCTTTTTGTAAGGTGGGAGGACGTAGATCAGCCAAAGAACAAGAAATGGAAAATATAGAAATAAAAAGGAATACAACAGGGGAACGAAACATTGATTCCAGGATGAAACAAAAAAAACCGTCTGTCAATAGGGAAAGTGGATAGAAGTGGAGTGAGATGTGATTGTATTAGAAGTTCGGATGTTTAAATGATCATTCGTAAGAAAAGAATTTTGGCGAAAGAAAAGGGAAAAGGTCGGGAATCCGACCCCTTCTTCTTTAGAGAAACTTATGCTTTTGCAGCACCTGTTTTTTTGATAGATTCCGCAACTTCATTGATTTTTGCTTTTACGGATTCAATTTTTCCTTCAGGCATTTTTGCTTTGATTTCTTCAGCAATTTTGTTGTAGTTGTCTACGATTTTAGAACGAGTTTCATCGTAGTTTTTTCCAGCAACACTAGAGAATTCTTTAATGTCTGTTAGGATTTTGTCAACGGATTGGCGGATCTTTACAGAGTCTTCTGTATTGTCCAAAGCACCTTTGGATACGAGTTCATTGTAAGTAGTTTCCAACGAAGTTTTTGCTTTATCAAGACCTTCTTTTCCTGATTGGAAAAGTCCGATACCTGCGTTAAGAATGTCCATGATTTGTTTTTCCATAATTTAGCTCCTGGTTTTCACCTAATTGTGCAATGCACAACACAGTTATGTGCGTTGCACAAAATCTTACAAGAACTTTTTTATCCCATTTTGTAAAATTTTAGATTTTTTTTTCGTAATCCCGTTTACGATTCAATTCCAGAGAATCCTCCCCAAAGGGAAAAATACCGTTATCCGCATCTTTTCATATTCGAATCCTTTGGATTTAGGCGGGTCGTTTGTTACTTTAATGAAACTGAGAAATGAAAACTCTAAATGCACCATCTATGATACAATCTGAAATCAAAAACATTCCAATGATCCATTTAACGGACGTTCATAATGATGATACCAATCCTTATTTTTACGTGGGTCGTTTAGAGGAATTACCAAACGAATTTCAGGAATTTGATAGTTCGCACAGACATTCTTATTATGCTTTGTTTTATTTTACAGAAGGGACAGGAACTCACTCCATCGATTTTCAATCTCATACGATTGAAAAAAATTCCCTATTTTTCTTACGGCCGGGCCAAGTACATTCTTGGACTTTTTCCAAACCTGTTAAAGGTTTTGCTCTCAAAATTTATCCAGATTACCTCTCCGAACATGGTGGGCAAGTTACCAGTTTTCAAAACTATCCCTTTTTCCAACCGGGAAATGAAAATTCTAAACTAGCAATCCAAGATGCAGAACAATTAAAAAACGATTTTGAAAGACTACTTGGTGAAAAGAATACAAAACCAAACTCTTCTTTGACTTACCTTTTAATCCAATTGGTCTTGCAACAATCTCTAAAAGAATTCAATACATCATTCACAGACAAAATTACAATCGATTCTAAGTTATGGGATTTTTTTAAGTTATTAGAAACCAATTTCAAAGATCAAAAAACAACTTCTTATTATGCAAAAGAGATGGGGATCTCGAGTGGAAGTTTCAATCAACTTTGTCAAAAGGTTTATGGAAAATCGGCAAAGGCAATCATCCAAGAAAGATTAGTTTTAGAAATCAAACGGCTATTACTCCATTCTGATTTGAATATCAATCAAATTGCCTTAACTTTAGGATTTTCAGATAATTCTTATTTTAGTAAATTTTTCAAAGCCCATACAAATATCTCACCTGAAAACTTTCGGCTTTCGAAACGAAAACTACCATAAAAATCAAATTCTCTCCATTTACCAAACACGCATTTTTCCATAAGATAAACCTAAGACATTAGGAGAATGGAATGTTAGAAAAATTATTCTACACAGAGGCAAGTTTGCTTCTGACTTTATTACGATTGGTTTTGGGTTTAGTGATCCTTCCACACGGATTACAGAAGTTAGCTGGAATGTTTGGAGGGTATGGGTATTCGGCAACTCTCGATTTTTTTAAATCAGAAGGGATTCCTTATGCCGTTGGCTTCTTGGTCATTGTAGCCGAATCTTTTGGAGCACTTGGGCTTATTTTGGGACTCTTCACTAGAATTTCCTCGTTTGGAATTGGACTCACCATGATAGGAGCCGCCATTTATGTAAGGAAAAATGGATTTTTTATGAACTGGTTCAACCAACAAGCTGGGGAAGGTTTTGAATACCATATCCTCGCCATAGGAATCGCAGTAATTTTGATGGTTGCTGGTGGCGGTTCGTTTGCCGCCGATAGTTGGATCGCAAATAAAATTCAATCTAACTGAATTCACTAAATATCCGCTGATTCACCAGGTAACCGGTGAATTAGTCAGATTCGGATGTTACTACGAAAATAGACTGAGTGAAAACAAAATGAAAAAGAAACCACAAGCGAAACTAGTTTGAATACAAAATCAAAATACAACCGTCCCCTTGTTAGAAAACGGATTGTTGTATTTTGATGGGTTTAGTCGGTATAGATCTCTAAAGCACTGATGGATTCTTGTTGTTGTGCCATAACCGATTCCAAAAATTTCACATAAGCCTCACGACCAGGATATTCTACTTGGTTGACTCCTGTTTTGACAGCAGCTTCTGCCACGGCAGGTGCGACATGGTAAAGCACACGTGAATCTAAAGGTTTTGGAATGATATAGTCTGCACCAAATCGAATTTCTTTTTCGTTATAAGCTTCCGAAACTTCAACAGGAACTGGAAGTTTTGTGAGTTCGCTTAAGGCATAAGCCGCTGCCAACTTCATCTCCATATTGACTACCTTTGCACGAACATCGAGTGCCCCACGAAAGATAAATGGAAATCCAAGTACGTTATTGACTTGGTTAGGATAATCACTGCGGCCTGTGGCCATAATGAGATCTGGTCTTGCATGTTTGGCATCGGGATAAGGAATTTCTGGATCCGGATTGGCAAGAGCAAACATAATCGGTTTCTCAGCCATTGATTTTACCATGGCTTCCGTCACCACATTGGCCACAGAAACACCGATAAACACATCAGTTCCAGGAAAAATATCTTCTAGAGTTTCTGCATCGGTGTTGCGAACAAAAGGTAACTTAGATTCATGTAAATTAGTACGTTTGTGATTGATGACACCACGTGAATCCAACATATAAATGGACTCGTGTTTCACTCCAATATGAGTTAACATCTCTGCAATGGAAATGGCAGCAGCTCCGGCTCCATTGATGACCACTTTTAAGTTACCCGCTTTTTTACCGGTAAGCTCTAGAGAGTTTAATAAGGCTGCTGTAGAGATGATTGCGGTCCCATGTTGGTCATCATGGAAAACAGGAATCTTCATACTTTGGTCTAAAGTTTTTTCAATATGAAAACATTCTGGAGCACGGATGTCTTCCAAGTTGATTCCACCAAACGTTGGTTCAAGGGCTTTTACGATCGTGATAAATTTTTCAGGATCGGTTTCATTAATTTCGATATCAAACACATCGATACCGGCAAATTTTTTGAATAAAACTGCTTTTCCTTCCATCACTGGTTTTCCAGCGGAAGCTCCAATATTGCCAAGACCTAAAATAGCAGTTCCATTGGTGATGATTCCGACTAAGTTTCCTCGGTTTGTGTATTCATAAACAAGCTCAGGTTGTTTTTCGATTTCGAGGCAAGGATAAGCGACGCCAGGAGAGTAGGCCAAAGAGAGATCGTAACTGTTCTCCGTTGGTTTTGTCGGAACTACTTTGGTTTTTCCTTTCGGAAACCTAGAGTGATACTCAAGCGCGCTATTTTTCATGGTCTATTTTCCCACGATTTATGATTCAACGGAAAATCCTAGAATAAATTGAAAGGAAGCCTCTCCAAAAAAGGTTGATGGAAGTTCTATGTCCCTTTAGATAAAGTCCTTATGAAATGCCAGAGGGGGCAAATTTGGAACTGATTGGTGAATTTTTTGGAACAGCTGTTCTTATTCTTCTAGGTGATGGTGTTGTTGCAGGTGTTTTATTAGAAAAGTCAAAGGCAAAAGACGCAGGTTGGATCACAATCACCACTGCTTGGGCACTCGCCGTTTGTTTTGGCGTTCTCGTTGCTAAGACCTTAGGAAGTCCAGGAGCCCATCTCAATCCTGCGGTCACACTCTCCGTTTGTATCCAATCGGGAGATTTTTCCATTTTTCTCCCCTACAGCCTCGCACAAATTGCGGGAGCAGCCCTCGGAGCTACACTGGTTTATTTGTATTACCTTCCCCATTGGAAAGAAACCAAAGATTCTGGAATCATTCTAGCAGTCTTCTCCACATCACCTGCCATCAAACATACAACTTCAAATATCATCAGTGAAGGGCTCGGAACATTTATTTTAATTTTCGGAATCCATGCCATCTTCTCTCCGCAAAACGGAGGAGCACCTGGTGTTATGGGAACTGCTTTTGTTGGACTTCTTGTTTGGGCCATTGGGCTTTCCCTGGGAGGAACAACTGGTTACGCGATCAATCCTGCTAGAGATCTCGGTCCAAGGATTGCCCATTGGCTTTTACCAATTCCCAATAAAGGAAAATCCAACTGGACTTATGCCTGGCTTCCCGTAGTGATTCCGTTAGCGGGTGGGGGAATTGCAGCCCTTGTGATTCGGTGGGGGATAGGGTAACTGGTGGAGAGGGAATAAAATAAAGTGAAGTATAATACTACCTAAGTAAAGGATTTAGTAAAATCTCATTTGATTTAATTTTGACAGGATTTCCTAATAAATTAAGATTTCACTACGTTTGCAATAGATAAAGTCGCTAAACATGTTAAAATTAAAAGATACAAGTATTACAAGGTTCTTACGTTCAAACCTTTTCTCTATGGATTTCTTAGAAAATCACTTAGAAGATCTGCAAGATTACAAAAATATTGATAAAGGTATTTTGAATGAAAAATTTCAAGAAATATGCAAATATTATTATAAAGAAAATCTAAAAGACCTCTCAGAGGCTCAGCTTGAGGAAAATTTTCTAAGGCCAGTATTTAAAGAACTTGGTCATATTTATGAAGTCCAAACCTCGAAAAAAAGCGAAGATGTGGAAGAAGGCACAAAACTCATTGACTACGCTTTTTTCTATACTGAAGAGGATAAAGGGATATTTCATAAGAACAAAAACGAGAAGAATGCGATTAGATATTCCTCTTGTTCAACTATTTGTGAAGCTAAAGCATGGGGGAAATTGGAGGGGTATTATAATGTTATAAAAAACGATAATTCCGATCCTATATGGCAAATCAAAAAATCTTATTTAGATAATATAAATCCTAAAGAACAAAAAGCCAAAGTTCCTTTCGGAATTCTCACTGATGGAAAATACTGGAGAATCTATTCTTACAGATCAGAAATTGATAAATTCTTCGAGATCAATTTGGAAGAGATTATTAAAAGTAAAGACTTAGACCAATTTAAAACATTCTGGTTTTTCTTTTCTAAAGAAGCGTTTAAAGGCAAATCTTACTTAACTTCTGTTGAATCTGGTTCCAAAAAATTACAATCCGAAGTTTCTGATGATCTACGAAAACAAGTCTACCTCAGTTTGGAACTGATAGCTACGGGACTTTTTAGAATCTATAATTCTGGTAAAAGAGAATGGGATGAATTCAAAAAATATTCTGAAATGCAGGGACATTTAGAAGAAAACTCTATTATTGAAATTGATATCAACCATCCCGGAACTGAAAAGGTCATTTTAGATATAATCTATACCGAGTCCTTAGTTTATTTATTTCGAATATTGTTTTTACTCTATGCTGACCATCGAAATCTTTTCAAACATCGCAAAGTGGATACCGTTTTTTACCAATTGTTGGATAAAATTGATTCTTACAATCAAATAGGAAACATACCGGAGGGTGCAGACAATATCTCCGATAAAAATGATGACTACGATATCAATGGAGTATTTGAAGAAATCGATCGCGAGTTCAACGGAGGATTGTTTTCTACGGTGAAACATACCATTTTAAATAGATTTGATATTGATAATATCCTCTATGCCAATGCTATTGACTACCTTACCAGAACCATTGATAAAAAAACGCAAAAACCACTTCGTGTAGATTTTTCCGTACTTGAAGTACGTCATCTCGGAACTATTTATGAAGGGCTACTGGAATACAAACTCGCGAAAGCAAACGAAGACATTACGATTTCTTTATTAAGTGATAAAAAGAAAATTAGGAATCTCTGAAAGGGAGATTTGTATCTAGTTAACGACAAAGGAGAAAGGAAAGCTTCCGGAAGTTATTATACTCCCGACTACATTGTGGAAACTATCGTTAAGTTTACTCTTGGCCCATTGATTGATGATATCGAGAAAGAAGATCTTTCCATAAAGGAAAAAATAGCAAAAACCCTTACCTTACGCATATTAGATCCTGCTATGGGAAGTGGTCACTTTCTTGTGGAAGTAATCAGCTATGTCAACGATCGAATTGAAGCTTTGATACAAAATGAATTAGAGGAGTATACCAACAAACCAGGTAGAAAAAGTAAAGCACAGGCAGATTTGGAAGCATTGCTTAAAGAAGCAGAGAATGGGCTCTATAAGCGTATTTTAGCAAAGAAATGTATTTATGGTGTAGATAAAAACCCTATGGCAGTGGAACTTGCTAAACTTTCTATCTGGATCTACACCCTCCAAAGAAATAGAAAGTTGGAATTTTTTGATTATAACCTCCGTTGCGGTGACTCTCTTATTGGTAGCCAAGAAAAAACTTTCTCATCTCAATTGGATTCCAAATCCAAAGAAAGGATGCTCTTTGGGGACAATGACGAGTTGTATAAAAACGTCGTCGAAGATTTCAAAGAAGAATTTAAAAAATACTTTGATTTGGAAAGTGTTGAAGAACGGATGAAATACTATGAATCCGTTATTAAACCCAACCAACAAAAATTAAAGTACCTAGCTAACATTGAACTTGCCATCGCCTTCGCTGAGAAAACGGATGAAATCCATTCTATTTACGATGCGCACAAGAACAAACTTCTACAAAAGATCCGCATCGAGAAATCCAACGAATATCTAAAAAAACTTGCGACAGGAAATGATCTCGAAGCTTGGGAAATCAAATTATTCCAAGTAGCAAAGAAAGTTCACAAAGATTACAACCCCATCCATTGGGAACTTGACTTTCCGAATGTCTTTATCGATAAAGGCGGGTTTGATGGTGTGGTGGGGAATCCGCCGTATGTCTTTTCTAGAGAAAATATTGAACAAAAAGAAAAGATATATTTCACAAAAAAATATTCTACTTACGAATATCAGTCTGACTTATATATTTTATTTGTTGAGAAATCACTTTATTGTAAGCATGAAAAAGGTAGAGTTGGAATGATTATTCCGAATTCTTGGTTAGGGAATGTAAAGGCTACAAAAATAAGAAAAATGATTCTAAATGAATCTTCCATCTCCTACCTTGTTTATTGCTTAAAGGAAACTTTTGACGTAAATGTTGAAACCGTTGTAATTTCTATGCATTATTTTAAGGCTAATAATAAGATCAAAGTATTAGAATTTAAAAATCCATCTAAGATGACAGAAATAGGAACTTACAATCAGAATCTATTTGATCTTTCAGGTAATCAAAGACTGAATTTGAGACATTTTAGTTCAAATGCTATAATAAAAAAAATGGAAAATGTTTCCGTATCTTTAGAAACCTTTTTTGATATAACAAGAGGAGTTAATGCCTACGATAAATATCGAGGACAAAGCGATGATATTATCAAAAACAGGGCGTATCATTCTGAAAAAAATACTGATAATAGTTTTTCTCCAGAACTCAAAGGAAAACATGTTGGACGTTATTTTTATAATTGGGATGGGGATACATGGATAAAATATGGAGATTGGTTAGCTGCCCCTAGAGAACCTAAATATTTTACTGGAGTAAGGATAGTATTAAGACAAATTCCAGGCGAAAGATTACTCTCAACTCTCATTACCGAGAAATTCATAATAGACCAAACAGTATTCATTGCAAAGCCAAAAGAAGATTGTAAACTAAACTTAAGTTTTATAGTTAGTTTGATAAACTCTACGTTGATGTCATTTTACTTTAAATCTAAGAATGATGAAACTGATGAAATTTTCCCTAAAGTAAAAATAGAAAACTTAAAAAGTTTTCCAATCCCAGTATTAGAAATATCAAATGTTATTCAGAAATTCGAGTATGATAAACTTATCCAACTAGCCGATATTATGCTTTCTCAACACAAAGAGATCCAAGAGATTCAAAAGAAATTCACCAAAATACTCCAATCGGATTTAAAAATAGCAAAACTATCTGATAAATTGGAAGATTGGTATAAACTTACCTTTGAGGAATTCATTGGCGAATTGAAAAAGAAAAAGATTGAATTGAAATTAGATCAAAAAGCTGAGTGGATGGATTATTTTGAGAAGGAGAAATCTAAAGCAAATGCAATTCAGGAAATTATTTCTAAGACGGATTCTGACATTGATTTGATGGTCTACAAGTTGTATGGACTAACCGAAGAAGAGATAAGGATTGTAGAGGGAGCGTTTTAATGTCTAATCTACAGTATCCTACTGATGACCAAATCAAGGTAGAATGGAATAAATTTCATACCATCATTATATGTATCAGCACAATTTGTTCATTTGTTGGCATTTTTCATGTATATGCAAATCAGTACTGTTCGTTTTCAAAGCTACTTTCTATTATAGGATTGTATATTGATATCATTGGAGTTTTGATTGCTTCTTTAAAAACCCCTCACTTTGGTTCTTTTATGGATGCAGGAGAGCTGGAAAAGAAACGCGAAAGAGAAGAAAAAAAATGGTTTGTGAGGGGGATGTATACTATCTCAGTTGGTATGACTCTTCAGGTCATTGGTAACGCAATATAGTCCATGAATTACTCAGTGAATTGTATTCAATGGTTCAGTGCAAATAAAACAAACATTCTGAAAATAAGATTCTCATTTTGTCCGACAATGATGGTATAATCAAATTATGGCAACTTCTGACCAAATAAAAGCCCTGTTTAAAAGCCATTTGGACGGCGATGAAGACCGATTCTATTCGATTGCTATGCAAATTGCAGCAACAGAGGCAAGGAGTGGTCACGGAAAATTAGCTGGCGAGTTAAAGTCAATGATCGATGAAGCTAAGTCATTGTCTCTTCTGTCAAAAAAGAAAGAATTTCCTGTTCCTATTATCAAACCAAAAGGGGAATTGTCTGAGATCTTAGCAGTTTCTTATCCCAAAATTCGATTTGCTGATATGGTGCTTAAGAAAGAAATTTTTTCAAGAATCGAAAGGATATTGGAAGAGCAAAGACATTATTCCAAGTTACAGTCTCATGATTTACATCCGCGTAGAAAGATTCTATTTGTAGGCCCTCCTGGTTGTGGTAAAACAATGACAGCCTCTGCTTTGGCAGGAGAACTCGGATTGCCCTTGTTTGCAGTTCGATTGGATGGTCTAATGAGTAAGTATCTGGGAGAAACTATTGCCAAACTTCGTTTGATTTTTGATTCAATGATGGCTACCAGAGGAGTTTATCTATTTGATGAGTTTGATTCTATCGGTACCACAAGAAATTTTACGAATGATGTGGGCGAAATTCGACGGGTACTCAACAGCTTTCTTGTTTTTATGGAACAGGACACTTCTAACAGTTTAATCTGTGCTGCTACAAATAATCAACATAGCTTAGACCATGCCCTGTACCGCCGTTTTGATGATATACTGGAATATGATCTACCGGATGAGAAACTGATCGAACAAATCATTAAAAATAGAATTCGTCTTTATAAATTAGTTGGATCGATCAAGAAAGTTGCAAAGTCTGCCAATCATTTGAGTTTCGCAGATATAATTAAATCCTGCGATGATGCGATTAAGAAAACTGTAATTCGAGATAAAAAAACTATATTGGAAGAAGATTTAATACAATGTTTGGAAGAACGAAAAGGATTTAAAAACCTTAAAGGTTAATCCTAGTTATAATGGCTGATGAAAAATACAGACATCTTTTATTGAGACTTCGAGCGGAAACAAATAAGTTTACAAACCCAAGTACATTCATTCCGTCAGAAGATTATTTACGAACTAGGACTAAGGCAATTTCTAATCGTGAGGAACATGGTCAGAGCTTATTATCTGATGTACAAAAAGCAAAAATAGATTTTGTTAGCCAACTTGATCAGGAAAGAAAAGAATCATTTGATTTTCAACCTGGTATTAGAATTACCTTTGAAAGCTGGGAAGGCTTTGAATTGAAATTTAAGAGCTTGGAAGATGTAAAATCAAAAATTGAAATTCTTTCAATAAAAGAAATCAATAATAAATTTTTTACTACGGTGAGGATTCCTGAAGGTAAACTTGATGTCTTTATAAAAAAGATAAAAAATTACCTAGATTCTAATAAGGATAGAAGAAGGGGTATTCCAAGTAACAATGAATTAATCGCCAATATTGAAAAAATAAAACTGTCAGCTTTGGAAAATTTTTGGTCTGATAGTAAGCCATTCCCAGAAGACCTCGAACAAAAAATTTTCTTGGAAGCTTGGCTTAGAGTTGGAGATAATAGAAATTCAATCATCAATCGATTTAGGGAACAGGCGGAGAAACCTGGAATCTTTGTTTCTGAAAAACCATTGAAGTTTCCTGAAACGACAGTTTTTCTGATTCGTTCTTCGATGAATCAATTAAAGCATTCTATTCTATTACTCGATTGTATTTCTGAAATCCGAATTTTCAAAGACACACCTGCCTCTTTTTTAGAAATGGATTCAATAGAAGAAGAGGAATGGGGAAAAAATTTCATAGAAAGAGTTTCCCGAGATGATAATCACAAAGATTTTGCAGTTTGTGTATTGGACACGGGTATTAATTATTCTCATCCCTTACTTGATCAAAGTATTTCTCAAAGTGATACGGATACTTACAATCCCAACTGGGGAAAATCCGATCATGCCGGACACGGGACGGAAATGGCAGGGCTTGCCCTTTATGGAGATTTATATCCATTACTTATCAGTAACGATCCAATAGAATTAAACCATAGTCTTGAGTCTGTTAAAGTGTTACCGCCAAACGGTAATAACCCAGAAAATTTATATGGATTCATAACTCAAGAATGTGTTGCGAGAGCCGAACTTTTGGCAATCGAAAGAAAAAGAGTTTTTAATTTAGCAGTAACTTCCAGGGAATCTACAAATCAAAAAGGAGAACCAACCTCTTGGTCGGCTACCATTGATAATTTAGCATTTGGTAATGTAGAAGAAAAAGCCCCCAAAAGATTATTTTTGATGGTAGGTTCAAGAATTTAACGCACAAGAGTCCGTATTTCATCTTCAGGTGTATTCCAATTCAAGGTTTTTCTAG